>DASZOS010000001.1:0-9491 GCA_035550695.1 Burkholderiales bacterium
GCGGCGCGCCGCACGGTGCTCGGCGGCCGCGACACCATCAAGCGCATCCTCGATCGCGCGGACCCGCGGTTTTTCGCGGTGGTCGGGCCTTGCTCGATCCACGACCCGGAAGCGGCGCTCGATTACGGGCGGCGCCTCGCGGCGCTCGCGCGCGAGGTGCAGGACACCTTCTTTCTCGTAATGCGCGTGTATTTCGAGAAGCCGCGCACCACGGTCGGCTGGAAGGGGCTCATCAACGACCCGGACCTCGACGACTCGTTCCACATCGAGAAGGGCCTGCGCATCGCGAGGAAGCTTCTCATCGATCTCAACGAGCTCGGGCTGCCGTGCGCCACCGAGGCGCTCGACCCGATCACGCCGCAGTACCTCGCCGACCTGATCTCGTGGAGCGCGATCGGCGCGCGCACCACCGAGTCGCAGACGCACCGCGAGATGGCGAGCGGGCTCTCCATGCCGGTCGGCATCAAGAACGGCACCGACGGCAACCGCGCGGTGGCGATCAACGCGCTCGTCTCGGTGTCGCGGCCGCACGCCTTCCTCGGCATCGACCCGGAAGGGCGCTGCGCGCTCACCTACACGCGCGGCAACCGCTACGCGCACATCGTGCTGCGCGGCGGCGCGGCGCCGAACTACGACACAGTGTCGGTGGCGCTGACCGAGGAGGAGCTCGCCAAGGCCGGCTTGCCGCGCTCGATCCTCGTCGATTGCAGCCACGGCAACTCGGGCAAGGACCCGGCGCGCCAGCCGCTCGTCTTCGCCGACGTGATCCACCAGGTCGTCGAAGGCAACCGCTCGATCGTCGGCGCGATGGTCGAATCCAACCTCGAGTGGGGCAGCCAGCCGCTCGCCGAGCGCTCGAAGCTGCGCTACGGGGTGTCGATCACCGACGCCTGCATCGACTGGCCGGCGACCGAGAAGATGCTGCGCGAGGCGCGCTCGAGGCTCGGCCGCGACCGCAAGGGCTAAGCCGTACCCTTTTCAGCGCTTTCGTCGTCTAAGGCGGTGGAAGGAGAAAGACGATGACACCCGATTATTGGGCGGGACCCTGGCACATGTGGTGGGCCGGCGGCTGGGGCTGGTGGTGGATCTTCCCGTTGATGATGCTCGTCATGGCCGGCCTGTGCGTCTTCGGCATGTTTCGCCATACGCTCGGCCGCGGCACGCACCGCAAATCGTCCGCGCTGCGCATCCTGGAGCAGCGATTTGCCCGCGGCGACATCCAGAAAGCGGAGTACGACGAGAAGAAGGCCGTGCTGCTTTCCGGAGAGGGGCGATGACCGAAGGGCAAACCGAACCGCCGGTTTATCGCTGCCCGATGCATCGGGAGGTCCGCGGGCGGGCGGCAGGCAAGTGCCCGAGATGCGGCATGGCGCTGGTGCCGGAAGGCGCCCGGTTCGGCCTGCTGCGCCACATCGCTCGAAGCCCTCTGATGGTGGTCGTCATGCTGCTCGTCATGGTGGCGGTGATGGTTATGATGCTGATGTGAAGAATAAGTCTCATTTGATCTAGGTCGAATGCCGTCGCGGTTCGCCCCCTACGATGGGGGCCGTGAAGACCGCCACCGTCGCGCTCCGCCGCCCGTTTTTCCGCGGCGAGAAGCGGCTGCGCATAGCGCTCGTGGGCCTGCCGGCCGCCGGCAAGCGGGCGATTTTCCGTGCTGTGGAAGCCACTTGCGTGCGGCCGGGGCGTGCGGCCGGCGGCGCCTACGAGGAGTGCGACGTCGACATCGGCTTCGACGAGGCGCGCGTTGTCCGGCTCCCCAGCCTGCGCTCGCTGCACGACCCGGATCAGGCCAGCCGCGCGGCGCTCCAATACCTGCTCTCGGACGCCGAGCGGCCCGATGTCATCGTCCAGGTGCTCGACGCCACGGCGCTCGAGCGCCATCTCGAGCTGACGCTGGAGCTGCTCCAGCTCGGCCGGCCGCTGGTTCTCGCCATGAACCGCATGGACGAGGCGCGCAACAAGGGCTTGCACATCGGCACGAAAGTGCTCGCGCGCCGGCTCGGCGTGCCGGTGGTGCCGACGGTCGGCACCATGGGCTACGGCATCCGCGAGCTTTTCGCGGCGGTGGCCGATGCGGCGCGCCGCTCGGTTTCGCCGCTGCCGCTTGCACCGTCGAGCCGCTTGCGCGAGCGGCTTGCGCCGCTCGTCGCGCTGCTTTCGGACGGGGTCGGAGCAAGTGCTCTGACCCCAGTGCTTTCGGACGGGGTCGGAGCAAGTGCTCTGACCCCAGGGTTGGAGCTACCGCGGCTTCTTCTCGCCACGCGCATCGCCGAAGGCGATCGCGCTTTTCTGGGTCTGCCCGAGATCGCGCCGCTGCGCGCCGAGCTGAAGCAAATGCCGGGGCTGCCCCTTCCGGACGAGCTGCACGCCGACCGGCACCACCTCGCGGCGATCCTCGCCGAGACGGCGACGCGGCCGGCGGGGGTGCGCGAGCGCCGCGACTGGCGTTACTGGCTGGACGAGCTTTTCCTGAGTCCGCGGCTGGGCCTCGTCGGCAGCTTCGCGGTGTTCGCGGCGGTGCTCTACATCGTGTTCGACGTGAGCGTGCAGCTCGACGCGCTCACCTCGGCGCGCCTGGTGCAGTGGGTCTCGGCCTGGCAGCCGGTCACCGTTACGGAGATCGTCGGCCGCGCAGTGGCCGACGGGCTCGTCGGGCTGGTCGGGATCGTGGTGCCCTACATGGTGCCGCTGGTGCTGCTGCTCATCGTGCTCGAGCAGACCGGGATCATGGCGCGCATCGCGTTCGCGGTCGACCGCGTGTTCCACCGCCTGGGGCTGCACGGCGGCGTGGCGCTGCCCTTGCTCCTCGGCCTGGGCTGCAATGTTCCGGCGCTCTCCGCGGTCGGCGCGACGACAAAAGGCGCGGAGCGCACCACCGCGTCGCTTCTCATCACCTTTGTGCCGTGCTCGGCGCGCTCGGCGATCATCCTCGCGCTTGCCGGCAAGTATCTCGGCGTCTGGGGCGTGATGGGCGTGTTCGCCGTCGCGGCGGCCGTGATTGCGCTCACGGGCCAGTTGCTGCGGCGCCGCTACGCCGCCGCCACCGTCGGCCAAATCCAGGAAATCCCCCCGTACGCGCTGCCGCGCCTGCGGCCGCTACTCCTGGAAACCTGGATGCGAACCAAGGAGATGCTCACCATCGTCATGCCGCTCCTCGTCGGCGGCAGCGTGGTGCTTGCGTTGCTCACCTACTGGGGCGCCGACAGGATCATCAACACCGCGCTCCTGCCCGTGACCAGTTGGTGGCTGGGGCTGCCCATGGTGCTCGGCGTGCCGCTGCTGTTCGGCGTCCTGCGCAAGGAACTGTCGCTCGTCATGATCTACCAGGCACTCGGCGGCTTCGACGTGGATGCGTACCTGAACTCGACCCAGATCTTCACCTTCCTGGTGTTCCTTACGCTGTACGTGCCTTGCGTCGCCACCTTCGCGGTGATGATGAAGACCGTCGGCCGCACACAGGCGCTCGGGCTGGTGTCGATCTCGGTCGGCGTGGCGCTCGCAGTGAGCGGCCTGGTGCGCTTCGCGCTGCGGCTGATGCAAACGCTGGCAGCTTGATCCACGTCAACCCGGTCGTACCGAGCGACTACACCATTGCCCGCATGACCCGTCCATGGATCACGCTGGACGGCAACGCGGCCGCGGCGCGCATCGCCTATGAGCTTTCGGAGGTGATCGCGATCTATCCGATCACTCCGTCTTCGCAGATGGGCGAATCGGCGGACGAGTGGGCCGCCGAGGCGCGCCCGAATCTCTGGGGCACGGTGCCGAGCGTGGTCGAGATGCAGAGCGAAGGTGGCGCCGCCGGCGCGCTGCACGGCGCGATTCAGGCCGGCGCGCTGGGCGCCACGTTCACCTCGAGCCAGGGGCTGCTTCTCATGCTCCCGGACATGTTCCGCGTCGCCGGCGAGCTCACGCCCGCGGTGGTCCACGTCAGCGCCCGCACCGTGGCGACGCATGCGCTTTCCATCTTCGGCGATCACAGCGACGTGATGGCGGTGCGCACCGCAGGCTGGGCGATGCTCGCCTCCGCAGGGGTGCAGGAAGCGCAGGACCTCGCCGCGGTGGCGCATGCGGCCACGCTCGCCTCGCGCATACCGTTCGTTCACTTCTTCGACGGCTTCCGCACCTCGCACGAAGTGGCCAAGATCGAGGCGCTGGGCTTGAGCGAGCTGCGGGCGATGGTGCCCGAAGAGACCGTGGGAAACCACCGGCTGCGCTCGCTCTCGCCCGAGCGCCCGGTGCTGCGCGGCTCGGCGCAGAACCCCGACGTGTTCTTCCAGTCGCGCGAGGCGGCCGCCGCGCTGCACCGCGCCTGCCCGGCCCACGTGCTCGCAGCGATGGAGCGGCTCGCGGCACTTACCGGCCGGCACTATCGGCTGTTCGACTACTACGGCGCAGCCGACGCCACCCGCGTCCTCGTGATCATGGGGTCGGGCGCCGGCGCCGCGGAGGAGGCGGTCGACGCGCTCAACGCCGCCGGCGAAAAGGTCGGCCTCGTCAAAGTGCGGCTCTTCCGGCCGTTCAGCCCCGCGCACTTCGCGCGGGCGCTGCCGGCGAGCGTAAGAGCGATCGCGGTGCTCGATCGCACCAAGGAGCCCGGCGCGGCGGGCGAGCCGCTGTACCAGGACGTGCTCACCGCGGTGGACGAGGAGCTCGAAGCCGGCCGAGCGCCGTTCGCGGCGCGTCCGCGCATCGTCGGCGGGCGTTACGGCCTCGGGTCGAAGGAGTTCACGCCGGCAATGGCGAAGGCGGTGTTCGAAGAATTGCAGCGGCCCGCGCCCAAGAACCGCTTCACTGTCGGCATCGTCGACGACGTCAATTTCTCGAGCCTGCCGTTCGATCCGTCGTTCTCGACCGAGGGCGCGGACACGGTGCGCGCGATCCTCTACGGCCTGGGCTCCGACGGCACCGTCGGCGCGAGCAAGAACACCATCAAGATCATCGGCGATGCGACCGAGCTCTACGCGCAGGGCTATTTCGTCTACGACTCGAAGAAATCCGGGTCGACCACCGCCTCGCACCTGCGCTTCGGCCCGCGGCTGATCCGCTCGAGCTATCTCGTCGGCGCCGCGGGATTCATCGGCTGCCACCAGTGGGAGCTCCTCGAGCGGGTCGACGTCCTGGAAGCGGCCGATCCCGGCGCGATCTTTCTCCTGAACAGCCCCTACGGCGCGGGCGAAGTGTGGGAGCGGCTGCCCGCGTCGATCCAGCGCACGATCCACAGCCGCGACCTCAAGCTCTATGTCATCGACGCCGACCGCGTGGCGCGCGAGGCGGGCATGGGCCGGCGGGTGAACACGGTGTTGCAGACATGCTTCTTCGCCCTCTCGGGCGTGTTGCCGCGCGAGCGGGCGGTCGCGGCGATCAAGGAGGCGGCGGCGAAGACCTACCGCGCGAAGGGCGAGGCGGTGGTGCGCCAGAACTATGCCGCGATCGATGCCGCGCTCGCGCACCTCCAGGAAGTCGCCGTTCCCGACAAGTCTCCCATTCCTGGGGAGATCTCCGCCCCCGACTGGGCCGGCGCCTCGGAGTTCGTGCGCAAGGTGCTCGCGCCGATCATCGCCGGCAAGGGCGACCAGCTCCCCGTGAGCGCGATGCCGCTCGACGGTACCTTCCCGGTGGGCACCTCGAAATGGGAGAAGCGCAACCTTGCCGCCGAGATCCCGGTGTGGGACGAGCGCATCTGCATCCAGTGCAACAAGTGCGCGCTGGTGTGCCCGCACGCGGCGATCCGCATCAAGACCTTCGAGCCCGAGCTCGCCGCCGACGCGCCGCCGACCTTCAAGTCGACCGCGTATCGCGGCGCCGATTACGCGGGCATGCGTTACAGCGTCCAGGTCGCGCCCGAGGACTGTACCGGCTGCGAGCTCTGCCTCGCGGTGTGCCCGATCGACAAGAAGAGCGGCAAGAAGCCGCTCGTCATGCAGGAGCAGCGCCCGCTGCGCGAGCCCGAGCGCGCGAACTTCGCCTTTTTCCTCTCCCTGCCCGAAGTCGACCGCGCATCGGCGAAGCGCTCGACGGTGAAGGGCTCGCAGTTCCTCGAGCCGCTGTTCGAATTCTCAGGCGCCTGCTCGGGCTGCGGCCAGACGCCCTACCTTAAGCTCGCGACGCAGCTCTTCGGCGATCGCATGCTGGTCGCGAACGCCACCGGCTGCTCGTCGATCTACGGCGGCAACCTGCCGACCACGCCATGGACCTGCAACGCCCAGGGCAGGGGGCCTGCGTGGTCCAACTCGCTTTTCGAGGACAACGCCGAGTTCGGCTACGGCATGCGCCTCGCCGTCGACAAGCTCACCGACCAGGCGCGCGAGCTCACGCGGCGCTTGAGAAGCGCCGTAGGCGAAGGACTCGCCGTCACGATCCTTGCGGCGCCGCAAACCGACGAGCGCGAGCTTGCGGCGCAGCGCGGCCGGGTCGCCGAGCTCAAGCGCACGCTCGAATCCGCGCTGGCGCGCTACCCGTCCTCCGTGGACGCCGCGGCGATGCGGCGGCTCCTCGGGCTCGCCGATTACCTCGTGCGCAAGTCCGTGTGGATGGTCGGCGGCGACGGCTGGGCCTACGACATCGGCTACGGCGGGCTCGACCACGTCCTCGCCGCCGGGCGCAACGTCAACGTGCTGGTGCTCGACACCGAGTCCTACTCCAACACCGGCGGCCAGATGTCCAAGGCCACGCCGCGCGCCGCGGTCGCGCGCTTCGCCGCCTCCGGCAAGCGCCAGGCGAAGAAGGACCTCGGGCTCCTCGCCATGACCTACGGCACGGTCTACGTCGCACAGGTCGCCATGGGCGCGCAGGACGGCCAGACCGTCAAGGCGCTCGTCGAGGCCGAGTCCTACGAGGGCCCCTCGCTCGTCATCGCTTACGCGCACTGCATCGCGCACGGCATCGAAATGAACAAGGGCCTCGGGCAGCAGAAGAAAGCCGTCGCCTCCGGTCATTGGCCGCTCTTCCGCTTCGATCCGCGCCGCACCGCCCGCGGCGAGAACCCGCTTCAGCTCGACTCCAAGGCGCCCAGCATCTCCTTCACCGACTACGCCTACGCGGAAACGCGCTACCGCTCGCTGGAGCTTCTCGACCCCAGCGCCGCCCTCGAGCTCGCCGAGCTCGCCCAGAACGACATCGCGCTGCGCTGGCGCCTGTACGAGCGCCTCGCCGCCGCTTACGCGCCGACCAAGGGTTAGCGGCGATCGACGAATGCCGCGCGGGACTCAGGACTCCAGGATGTCGTAGTCGCGCAGATCGACCTGCTCGAACTTCACGCGCTCGAAGACCTCGCCGCGGCGGGCGAACGGCACCAGCGCGTCGACGCCCATCTTGGTCACCGTGCCGCCCTTGCCGTCCGGATTGATCGCCACCATGGGGTTCAGGATGTGCCCCTCGGCGCCCGGCTTGAGCACCAGGTCGGTGTCCGGATTGAACCGGGTGGTGATCGCCCAGTCGACGTCGACCGCGTCGAACAGATCCACGTCGGTATCGACCACCACGACCCATTGCAGCGGAGGGAACGCGGCGAAGGTCGCCTCGATCACATCGCGGCCGAGCCCGGGCCGGGTGTTCTCGACCTGCACCACCGCCTGATAGAACCCGCAGCCGCCCGGCGGCAGATACACGGCGCGGACCTCCGGGATGCGCGCCTTGAGCGCGTGAAAGATCGCGGCCTCGGCGGTGAATCCCACCGCGTTCCACACTTCAAGCCCGGAGAGCACGGTGTGGAACACGGGCTGCGAGCGGCGCGTGATCGCGTTCACCTTCATCACCCAGCGCCTGTCGCGACCGGCGTAGTAACCGGTCACCTCGGCAAACGGCGCTTCGTATTCGCGCACCCCCGGAAGGATCTCGGCCTCGATCACGAACTGCGCGTCGGCGTAGGCCGGAACCTCGCCCGTCTGCGCCTGCATGAGGTCGATCGGACGGCCGGCGAGGTGATTGGCGATGTCGAGCTTGCCATCGCCCAGGCGCGGCAGCGTCGAGACGATCCACGGCGCGAGCCCGACGCCGTTGTTGATCGTCACGGGAAGCGTCTCGCCGCGCTGTTCGGCGTACTCGACGTATTCGCCCAGGTGGCGCCCCGGATCGATGAGGAAGGTGATGCGGTCCTTGCGCGTCACCATCATGCGGTGGATCGAAATGTTGAGCCCGCCGGTCCGAGGGTTGCGCGCGAGCACCACCGACGCATCGAGGTAGCGCCCGCCGTCCCTGAGCGCGTGCACCGGGATCGGCAGGCATCCCAGGTCGGGCTGCGGCTCGATCACCTCGTTGGCGGCGCCGCGGCGCAGGAGTCGCCCGGTGACCGAGGCGCGGTTGTTCTTCCAGGGCACGATCGCCTCCGCGATGCGAAACGGCACTCGGGTCGCGGGCAGGCCGAACAGCGCACCGACCGTGTCGCGGTTCCACAGCAGCCCGGTGAAGACCGGGTAGTCGCTGCCTTTCACGCGCTCGAACAACACGCACTTGCCGCCCTCGAAGCGACGCGCGATGCCGCCGAGCTCGTGACGCGGATCGACCTCGGAGCGCACCCGCGCTAGGCGATGCGAGCGCTCGAGAAAGGCGATGCAGGCATTCAGCTCGGCGAAACGCCGGGTTGCGCCCGCCACGCTCGAGCTGCCGCGTTTCACCGCTCGCTTCGCTTTCGATTTCATCTCATCCTCCGTCTTCGCCCCGCCGCGCGCGTGCTCAGCGCAGCAGCAGTTGCGGCAGGTACAGTACGGTCCCCGGAAACAGCCACATGATTGCAATGCACAGCACGTAGGCCGCCATGAAGTACGCCACGCCGCGAAAGATCGTATGCACCGGGATGTCGGGTGCGAGCCCGTTCACGATGAACACGTTTACGCCGACCGGCGGGGTGACCGCGCCCATCGTCGTGACGATGGTGAGCACCACCGTGTACCAGACCGGGTCGTAGCCGAGCACGGCAGCGAGCGGAAAGAAGATCGGGATCGTGACCACGAGGAACCCGAGCGCATCCATGAGCATTCCGCCGATGACGTAGATGAGCAGCACGACGAGAAAGATCGCGCCAGGCCAGACCGGCAGCGCGGCGGCCCAGTCGGCGAGCTCGAACGGCAGGCGCGACACCGTGAGGAAGCGGCCGAACAGCACCGCCCCGGTGATCAGCAGCACCACCATGGCCGAAATGCGCAGCGTCTCGGCCACCGACTGCACCAGGTCCCGCCAGGACAGCCGCCGGCGCACGAGCCCGATCACGAGCGCGCCGAATGCGCCCGCCGCGCCGGCCTCGGTCGGCGTGAACCAGCCGAGGTACAGGCCCCCGATCACCAGCAGGAACAGGATCAGCGTCTCCACCACGCCGGAGAGCGAGACGATCTTCTCGCGCAGCGGGGTGGCCGGGCCAAGCGGGCCGAGCTCGGGCCTGCGCAGGCAGAGCACCAGGACCGTCGCGAGAAACAGTGCGGTGAGGATCAGCCCCGGCACGATGGCCGCGAGGAACAGCCGCAGCAGGCTCTGCTCGGTCTGCACCGCGATCA
>DASZOS010000002.1:0-5706 GCA_035550695.1 Burkholderiales bacterium
GACTTGCGCAGCGACCACAGCGACCACAGGCCGCCGATCAGCATCGCACCGACGCCGATGTAGCGCACCTGCTGGCCGCGGATGAGGCCGGCCGCGTCCTCGGCAGACAGGCCGACGAGCTCCTGGGCCAGCGCCGGATTCAAGTCCAGCACGAAATGGTTGTAGATCGGGATGAACACCCAGTAAGCCAGTGCGCCGCCGGAGAGCATCAGGCAGCCGATGTTGAAACCGACGATGAAGCCCACGCCGAGAAGCGCGGGCGACAGGTTGATGCCGAAGTAAGCGATGGTGCGCTCGCCGAAAAAGCGCGCGATCGTGAAGTTCTCGGGCGAGAACCGGAATCCCGACAGCGCCAGCTTGAACAGCGCGCCGGCGCCCGCCGCCATCGACAGCACCCTGACCCCGCGGCTCGGGTCCTCGCCGACCTTGAGAACCTCGGCGGTCGCGACGCCTTCCGGGAACTGGAGCTTCTGGTCGAGGATCAGCGTGCGGCGCAGCGGAACGGAGAACAGCACGCCGAGCAGGCCACCGAGTCCCGCGATCGCGAGCACCCACCAGTAATCGAAGCGCGCCCAGTGACCCATGATCACGAGCGCCGGGATCGTGAAGATCGTGCCGGCCGCGATCGAAGCTGCGGCCGAGGCGCCGGTCGCGACGATGTTGTTTTCGAGGATGCTCGAACGGCCGAGCAGGCGCAGCACGCCCATCGAGACAACCGCCGCCGGGATCGCGGTCGCGACAGTGAGTCCCGCGAACAGGCCAAGATAGGCGTTGGCCGCGGCGAGCAGCATCGCGAGGATCAGGGAAAGCAGGATGGCGCGAACTGTCAGTTGCGCCGGATCGTGCGCGTTCATGGCGTGTTCCTTGTTGTTGTTACCAGCCGCACTGGCGGTGGCGGTTCTGTTGTTCGAGCCAGCCCATCAGCGGCTGGAAATACTCCACGATCGCGCTCGCGTCCATCTGGCGCGTGCCGGTCAGTTTCTCCAGCGCATCCTGCCACGGCCGGCTGGCGCCGAGGGCCATCATCTCGCGGTAGCGGCGGCCGGCCTCCGCGCTGCCATAGATCGAGCACTCATGCAGCGGACCCTTGAATCCCGCCGCCTCGCACAGCGCCCGGTGGAACTGGAACTGCAGCACGAACGACAGGAAATAGCGGGTGTACGGCGTGTTGGCGGGGATGTGGTACTTGGCGCCGGGGTCGAAGTCCTCCTCGCTGCGCGCGGCGGGCGCCTCGACGCCCTGGTACTTGCGCCGCAGATCCCACCAGGCCTGGTTGTACCGGTCCGGCGGTATGCGGCCGGAGAACACGCCCCAGCGCCACTGGTCCACGAGCTTGCCGAAGGGCAGGAACGCGATCTTTTCGCTTGCGACCTTCATCTGCCGGTTGATCAGCGCCTCGCGGCCCGACGTCGTGCCCTGCTTCAGCAGGCCGATGTCCGCGAGATAGGTCTCGGTCATCGAGAGATTGATCGTGTCGCCGATCGCCTCGTGGAAGCCGTCGTGCGCGCCGGTCTGGTACAGGTAGGGCTGGTCGACGTAGCTCAGGTAGTAATAGACGTGCCCGAGCTCGTGGTAGATGGTGTAGAGGTCCTGCTCGTTCGTCTGGATGCACTGCTTGATGCGCACGTCGCCCTTCGTGTCCATGTTCCAGGCGCTGGCATAGCAGTCGACCTCGCGGTCGCGCGGCCGCGTCAGCAGCGAGCGCTCCCAGAAACCCGCCGGCAGCTTCGGGAACCCGAGCGAGACGTAGAACGACTCGGCGGATTCCGTCATCT
Source organism: Burkholderiales bacterium (assembly GCA_035550695.1). GTDB lineage: Bacteria > Pseudomonadota > Gammaproteobacteria > Burkholderiales > SG8-39 > SCGC-AG-212-J23. The sequence continues at coordinate 1,776 of DASZOS010000002.1, forward strand.
TCCTCGCGTCATAGCGCTGCTTCTCGAGTTCCGCGGTGACGTCGAGGTCCGACACGCCGGGATAAGGCTCCAGCAGGTCGTAGATGTTGTTCCATTGCTGGGCCCACATGTTGCCGAACAGGTGCGCGGGCACGGGCTTGCCGTCGGGCACCAGCGCCTTGCCGTAGCGCTCCTGGAGCTTGCCGCGCGCGTAGCAGTGCAGGCCGTCGTACAGCGGCTTGACCTGGTTCCAGAGCCGGTCGGTCTCCGCCTCGAACTCGGCCGGGCTCATGTCGTAGCCGGAGCGCCAGAGGTCGCCGATGTCGGCGAAACCGAGCCCGCGCGCGCCCTCGTTGGCGAGCTCCACGAAGCGCCGGTAATCCCTGCGGATGGGCTTCGAAATCGCGTGCCATCCCTGCCAGGCGTCCAGCAGTTCGTCCGGGTTGCGGCTCTGTGCGAGCTTCTGCGCGAGCTGCTCGTAGTTGAGGCAGCTGTCCGGGCCGGCCGGGCAGTGCTTGCCGGAACTGTAGGTGGAGACCATGCGGGCCTCGATCTCCGCCTGCTCCGCGCGCTTCGCGGGATCCGCGGGCGCCGGCGCGGCCAGGCTGAACTTGAGGAGCCGGATGGTGCGCGCCGCATGTTCCGGGACCGCCCGCCCTTCGAAGGCGCGCGCTTCCTCGATCAGGCGTGCGACATCGGCCTGCACCCGCTCGTCGGACTTCGCGGCCAGCGCCTGCGTATCCGGCGTGATGTAGGTGAGCTGCGTCCAGGCGGCCATGGCGTTCTCGTGGCCGGATTTCTGCAGCTCGGCGTTGACGCGCACCACGAACTCGTCGGCGGTTTCCCTCGGCCGCGGAGCCGCGCAGGCGACGAGGGCGACGGCGAGCGCGAGCGCGCCCGCGGTGCGCGCCCTGCGGGGGCTCACTTGCCTTCCGCGCCGTGCATCCACTGCACGATGCGCCCGGAGATGGCCCAGAGCAGGAGGCTGAACGTGACCAGCACCAGGGCAAGTCCGCCGAAGATGCCGAGCAGGCCGGCGTGCTCCGGGCGGACGCCGGCGTCGGCCGCGAGCGCCAGCATCCAGGGATACTCGCCCATCGTCTCCGTGAAGGCACCGATGTAGCCGGCCAGCGTGTTGGCGACGAAGTTGATCATGAACCACACGCCCATCATCAGCGAGCCGAGCCGCAGCGGCGCGAGCTTGGTGACCATCGACAGGCCGACCGGGCTGATGCAGAGCTCGCCGGTGGTGTGGAACAGGTAGCCGAGCACCAGCCAGACCATCCCGGACTTCATGTCCGCGGTGCGCTGCATCTCGAACACCGCGATCACGAGGAAGACGAAGCCGAGCGCGACCTGCGCCAGGCCCAGGTACATCTTCACCGGCGTCGCCGGGTTCTTGCCGCGCTCGCCGAGCCTGCTCCACAGCATCGAGAACGGGAGGCCGAGCAGCACGATGAACAGCGGGTTGAGCGACTGGAACCAGCCGGTCGGCACCGTGAACGCGCCGACGCTGCGGTCGGTGTACTTGTCGGCGAACAGGTTCAGCAGGCCGCCGGCCTGCTCGAAGGTCGCCCAGAAGATCACGACGAAGGTGAAGATCACGAAGATCACGCGCAGCCGGTCGCGCTCGACCGCCGTCAGCGGGTGCTTGGTGCCGCCGGCCATCTTGAGCGAGCGCCTGGCCGCGGGCTCGACGCCGACATTGCCGATGTAGCGCGTGGAGAATGCGAGCTGGATGATGACCGACAGCGACATGCCGATGCCGGCCGCGAGGAAGCCGACGCGCCAGCCGTAGACCGGGTCCTCGCCGAGCGTCGAGCAGACCAGCGGTGCGAGGAAGGCGCCGGTATTGATGCCCATGTAGAAGATCGTGAACGCGCCGTCGCGCCGCGCGTCCCCCTGCGGGTAGAGGTCGCCGACCATCGTCGAGATGTTCGGCTTGAAGAAGCCGTTGCCGATGATCAGGAGCAGCAGGCCGGCGTAGAACGAGGTCGGCGTGTCCGGGAAGGCGATGCCGAGCGCCGGCAGCGAGAACGCGGCGCTCGTCCCCAGCGTTTCGAGCGGTGCGGCCAGCGAGAACTGGCCGAGCGCCATGACGATGCCGCCGATGATCACGGCCTTGCGCTGGCCGAGGTAGTTGTCGGCGAGCCAGCCGCCGAACAGCGGCGTGAAATAGGTGAGGCCCGTGTACCAGGCGTAGAGCTTGAGCGCCTGCGGCTCGGCCCAGCCAAGTCCCGGGTTGACGGCGTGCGTGGCGGCCACCGCATACAGCACCAGCAGGGCGCGCATGCCGTAGTAGCTGAAGCGTTCCCACATCTCGGTGACGAACAGCAGGAACAGGCCCTTGGGGTGCCCGAGCAGCGTTCCCGGCGGGATGTGCACGTCGTGATTCATGCCGTGGTTTCTCCGAGAGTCCGGCGAGTGTCCGCTATTTTGCGGTGCAGCATCAAGCCGATTCGGCTTGTTCCTGCCCGGGTTTGTCGCGCACCAGCACGCGCGACATCAGCACGCCGCTCTCGTACAGGAGGTACATCGGCAGCGCCATCATGGTCTGCGACACGGGATCGGGCGGCGTGAGGAAGGCCGCGACGATGAAGATGCCGAGGATGACGTAACCGCGGTTCGCCGTGAGCGCCTTGCGCTTCACGAGCCCGGTGCGCACCAGCAGCACGGTCGCGACCGGGATCTCGAACGCGATGCCAAAGGCGAAGAACATCAGCACCGCGAAGTCCATGTACTGCGTCATGTCCGTCATCATCTGCACGCCCGCAGGCGTGGTGCCGACGAAGAATGCGAACGCGACCGGGAACACGATGAAGTAGGCGAACGCCGCGCCTCCGTAGAACAGGATCACGCTCGAGACGAACAGCGGCAGGGCGAAGCGGCGCTCGTGCCGGTAGAGCCCTGGCGCAACGAATGCCCAGATCTGGTAGAGGATCACGGGCATGGCCAGGAAGATCGCCGCGAGCAGCGCAAGCTTGAATGGCGTCATGAACGGCGCCATCACCGAGGTCGCGATCAGGCTGGCGCCCTGGGGCAACTGTGCGAGCAACGGTCGCGACAGCCAGGCAAAGATGTCGTTCGCGAAGTACAGGCAGGGCAGCGCGATGACGAGCGTCGCGATCAGCGACTTCAGCAGGCGGTCCCGCAGCTCGAACAGGTGCGAGAGCAGCGAGCTTTCCGGCAGCGGCTCGTCCTGTGATCCGGGCGCGCTCATGACACCGGCGGCGGGTTCCGGTCGGTCGGCTCGGCAGGAGCCGGCTGTGCAGGCGCTGCGGGCGTCGGTGTCGGCGGAGTCCCCGGCGCACGGCGCGGCGCGGCGGGATCGAAGTCGTCCTTCGGGATGATCGTGACTTCCTCGTCGAGCTGCTGTCGCAGCTGGCGCGCCATCGCGCGCGCGCGTCCGGCCCAGCGGCCGAGCTGGCCCGCGAGCTTCGGCAGTTTTTCGGGGCCCAGCACCAAGAGCGCGATGCCGAGGATCAGGATGATCTCGGTGAAGCCGACCTCGAACATCGGCCGCTACGCGTTCTTGGTCGAGTCGGCGTTCTCGCGCTTGGCCGCGCTGAAATCGGCGTCCGGGCGCTCGTCCTGTGCGAGCTTCTTGCCGGATTCCTCGGTGTCGCCCTCGTTCATGGACTTCTTGAAGCCGCGCACCGCGGCGCCGAGGTCCGAGCCGATGTTGCGCAGCTTCTTCGCCCCGAAGATCAGGAGCGCGATCGCGAGGATGATCAGCAGTTCGCGAAAACCAATGCCCATGTCGATGACTCCGGCCGGCGTACCTGGCGCCGGACTACGATGATACGCCAAACCCGGCCGGGTCTTCGCCCTTGCCGCCCGCCCGTAGCCAGAATGTGACGGGGCCGTCGTTCACGAGAAAAACCCGCATGTGGGCGCCAAAACGGCCGGTCTGCGTGGCCGGAAATCGCGCCTGCGCCCGCCTCGCGAGATG
>DASZOS010000003.1:0-13867 GCA_035550695.1 Burkholderiales bacterium
TACTTGATCTAGAATCGCGCTTCTCCCGATGACGAAGTTGCCGCGCAAAAAACCCGAGGAGCTGCGCTCGCACCGCTGGTACGGCGTGCAGGACCTGCGCTCCTTCGGCCACCGCTCGCGCACCGCGCAGATGGGCTACGAGCGCAGCGATTACGCCGGAAAGCCGGTGATCGCCATCGTCAACACCTGGTCGGACATCAATCCCTGCCATACGCATTTCAAGCAGCGCGTGGAGGAAGTGAAGCGCGGCGTGTGGCAGGCGGGCGGCTTCCCGGTGGAGATGCCGGCGATGTCGCTCGCCGAGCCGATGCAGAAGCCCACCACGATGATGTACCGCAATTTCCTCGCCATGGAGACCGAGGAGCTGCTGCGCTCCTACCCGGCCGACGGCGCGGTGCTCATGGGCGGCTGCGACAAGACCACGCCGGGGCTCCTGATGGGCGCGACCAGCATGAACCTGCCTGCGATCTACGTCCCGGCGGGACCGATGCTTTCCGGGCACTGGCGCAGCCACAAGCTCGGCTCGGGCTCCGACACGTGGAAGTACTGGGCCGAGCTGCGCGCCGGCAACATCAGCGACCACGACTGGCAGGAGATCGAGGACGGCATCGCGCGCTCGCCCGGCACCTGCATGACCATGGGCACCGCGGCGACGATGATGGCGATTGCCGAGGCGCTCGGCCTGGCGCTTCCCGGCGCGTCGTCCATCCCGGCGCCCGACTCCAATCACTCGAAAATGGCCACGCATGCCGGCAAGCGCATCGTCGAGATGGTCTGGGAAGACCTGAAGCCGCGCGACATTCTGAGCGCGGGGTCCTTCGACAACGCCATCGTGACCCTCATGGCGATGGGCGGCTCGACCAATGCGCTCATCCATCTCGTCGCCATGGCAGGACGCGCCGGGTTAAGGCTGCCGCTGGAGCGCTTCAACGATTTTTCGGCAAGCACGCCGCTCCTCGCCAACGTGCGCCCTTCCGGCGACACGTACCTGATGGAGGATTTCTACTACGCCGGCGGCTTGCGCGCCCTGCTTTCAGAGCTGAAAGACCTCCTCGCGCTCGATTGCCGGACGGTCAGCGGCCAGACGCTCGGCGAAGCCCTCCAGGGCGCGCGCATCCACGACGAAGAGGTCATCCGGAAACGCGCGAACCCGCTGAGGGCCTCCGGCGGACTGGTGGTGCTGCGCGGCAACCTCGCGCCGAACGGCGCGGTGATCAAGGCCGCCGCCGCGTCGCCCGGGCTCTTGAAGCACGTCGGAAGAGCCGTGGTCTTCGAGGACTACAACGACATGGCGGCACGCATCGACGGCGAGGAGCTGCAGGCGGACGCCGATTGCGTGCTGGTGCTGCGCAACTGCGGTCCGCTGGGCGGTCCCGGCATGCCGGAGTGGGGCATGCTGCCGGTGCCGAAGAAGCTGCTGAAGCGAGGGGTGCGCGACATGGTGCGGGTGTCGGATGCGCGCATGAGCGGCACCAGCTACGGCACCTGCGTCCTGCACGTCGCGCCCGAGTCTTACGTCGGCGGCCCGCTCGCGCTGGTGCGCAACGGCGATCTCATCGAGCTCGACGTCGAGCAGAAAACGCTTTCCCTCAGGGTCGACGAAGCCGAATTGAAGAAGCGGCGAGCGGCCTGGAAACCTCCTGTCCGCAAATACGAGCGCGGCTACGGCGCGCTCTTTTCCCGGCATGTGAAGCAGGCCGACGAGGGCTGCGACTTCGATTTCCTCGAAGGCACCGCAGCGGTCCCCGAGCCCGAGATCCATTGATGGAGCTGCCGTACAACGCGTTCAAGCGCGCGCTTCAGGCAGGCAAGGCGCAGATCGGCCTGTGGTCGAGCCTCTCGTCCAACTACAGCGTCGAGGTCATCGCCGGCGCCGGTTTCGACTGGATCCTGCTCGACAGCGAGCACTCGCCGGCGGACCTCGAGAATCTGCTGCGCCAGCTCCAGGCGGTGGCGCCGTACCCGACGCAGCCGATAGTGCGCGTGCCGTGGAACGACATGGTATGGATCAAGCGCGTGCTCGACGTAGGCGCGCAATCGCTGCTTGTCCCGTATGTGTCGACGGCGGAAGAGGCGCGCAACGCCGTGGCCTATACCCGCTACCCGCCGCAAGGGCTGCGCGGCGTGGCAGGCACGACACGAGCCACGCGCTTCGGTCGCATCAAGGATTACGCCAGGCGCGCGCACGAGGAGACCTGCCTGCTGGTGCAGGTGGAAACCCGCGCGGCGCTGGACAGCATCGAGGCGATCGCCGCCGTCGAGGGCGTGGACGGCATTTTCATCGGCCCCGCGGATCTGCACGCGTCGTTCGGCCATACCGGCGAGATCGCCCATCCGGACGTGAAGCCGCTGATCGACGAAGCCATCCGGCGCATCCGCAAATGCGGCTGCGCGCCGGGCATCCTGACTCCGAACGAGGCCGATGCGCGCCACTGGCTCGCCTGCGGCGCGCTGTTCGTCGCGGTCGGCGCCGACGTGGGCCTGCTCGCGCGCGGCGCCGAAGCGCTCGCCGCCAAATTCCAAAAATAGTGACAGTCACCATTTCTCATGAAACCGTCCATCATCATCACCTCGCGGGGCCACGCCCCGACCATGGCCACGCTGCAAAGCGAGTTCGACGCCCACGTTCTTTCCGAGGCGCATGACCGGGAAGCGTTTCTGCGCGAGCACGCGCCGACGGTGCGCGGCATCGCGAGCGTCGCCCCCATGCCGGTCGATGGAAAACTGATGGACGCGCTGCCCAAGCTCGAGATCATCTCGAATTTCGGCGTCGGCGTGGACCAGATCAACCTGGATGATGCGAAAAAGCGCGGCATCATCGTCACCAACACACCCGACGTGCTGAACGACTGCGTCGCCGATACGGCGCTCGCGCTGGTGCTCAATACGGTGCGCAAATTTCCGCAGTCGGAGCGCTACCTGCGCGCCGGCAACTGGGCGGCACGCGGTCCTTATCCCCTCGCCACCTCGGTCGGCGGCAAGACGCTCGGCATTCTCGGGCTCGGGCGCATCGGCGAGGTGATCGCGAAGCGCGCCATCGCCTGCGGCATGAAGATCCGCTACCACAACCGCAATCGCAAGGATGTCGAGTACCCGTACGACCCGGATCCGGTCACGCTCGCAAGGAATTCGGACGTACTGATCGTGGTCACGCCCGCCACGGCACAAACCAGCCGCATCATCGACGCGGCCATCCTCGATGCGCTCGGACCCGAGGGATATCTCGTCAACATCGCGCGCGGCTCGGTGGTCGACGAGCCGGTGCTGCTGCGCTATCTGCAGGAAAAGCGCATTGCCGGCGCCGGGCTCGACGTCTTCGCCGACGAGCCGCGCGTGCCGCCGGAATTCTTCAGCCTGGACAACGCGGTGCTGTTCCCCCACGTCGGCAGCGCGACGCTGGAGACGCGCAGGGCCATGGGCGAGCGCCAGATCGAGAACCTGCGGCGCCATTTCGCGGGCAAGCCGGTGGTTAGCCGAGTGGTCTAGAATTGGCCGTCCAACGAGGAGGATGGCAATGACACTGCAGAAGACGCTGTTCGCCGCTGCGGCGGCAACCCTGTTCGCCGCCCCTGCGGCGGCGCAACAAGTCACTTTCATGACCGGACCGCAGGGCGGCTCCTGGATCCCGCTCGGCGGCGCGCTGAAGGGCATGTGGGAGAAGGCGGTTCCCGGCCTTGCGATCACCCAGACGCCCGGCGCCGGAATCGCCAACGTGCGCGGCGTAGACGAGGGCAAGGCGCAGATCGGCATCGGCAACTCGAGCACCACGGTCGACGGCATCGAAGGCCGCCCGCCTTATCCGAAGAAGATCACCAGGGTGTGCCAGCTGGCGAATCTCTACCCGCAGTACTTCCAGGTGGTGGCGCTCGCCAATGCGAAGGTGAACTCGTTGGCCGATCTCAAGGGCAAGGCCCTCGTGACCCAGTCGAAGGGGAACACCGCCGAAATCCTGACCGCGACCGTGCTCAAGCTGAATGGCCTCAGCTACCAGTCGCTTTCCAGGGCCAATTTCCAGGCCGCGTACACCGACGCGGTATCGATGATGAAAGACGGACACGTGCAGGTATTCACGCTGGGTACCACCGCGCCGGCGTCGGCAGTGATGGACCTCGCGAGCGCGCGCGACGTGAAGCTCGTGCCCGTCGACGACAAGACGATGAACGCGCTGAAGAAGGAAAACCCGGGCTACAACAAGCTCGTCATCAAGGCCGGCACCTACCCGAAGCAGGACAAGGATGTCCCGGTCATCGGTTACTCCACGCACATCGTGGTTGCCTGCGACCTGCCCGAGCAAACGGTGTACGGGATGACCAAGGCGATGGCGCAGAACGTCGGCGCCATGGCCGCGGTGGTGAAGGCCATCGAGGGCATCTCGGCCAAGGACATGGCGCTCGACATTGGCGTGCCGTTCCACAAGGGCGCGGCCAGGTTCTACAAAGAAGCCGGGGCGATGTAGCGCTCATGTGACGCAGGAAAAAGGGCGGCGGGGCCGCCCTTTTTTCTTGGGGAGGAGACATGGACGAGGAAAAGGCCGCAGCCGCGCCAGGCAGCGGTACGCTGCGGTGGACGATCGGGGCCATCGCGATCGCGATGTCGCTCTATCACATGTACGTCGCCGCCTTCGGCCCGCCCGAGGCGGTCATCTTCCGCGGCACGCACCTGATGTTCGCCACCACGCTGGTGTTCCTGCTGTATCCGTTGCGCCCTCAGGGCCGCCTCGGCTGGCGCGCGCTCGACGCGGCGTTCCTCGTCGCCGGCCTGGGCCTGGTGCTGCACATCTTCCTCAACTACGAGTACTTCACGAACCGCATCATCTACATCGACGAGCTGACGCTCGCCGACAAGCTGTGGGCGCTCGCAGCGGTCATCGTGGTGCTCGAAGGCACGCGCCGCGTCATCGGCTGGGCGCTGCCGCTCACCGCGGCTGCCTTTCTCGCCTACGCCTTGAGCACCAAAGTGACGCTGCCGGTGCTGCTCGAGCAGGTTTATCTCTCCACCGAGGGCATCTTCGGCTCGACGCTCGGCGTGTCGGCCTCTTACGTGATGCTGTTCGTGCTGTTCGGCGCTTTCATGGAGCGCAGCGGCACCGGGCAGCTGTTCATGGACTTCGCCATGTCGATTACCGGGCATACCGCGGGCGGGCCGGGCAAGGTCGCGGTGGTGAGCTCGAGCCTGTTCGGTACGGTGTCGGGCAGCGCGGTGGCAAACGTCATGGTCGACGGGCCGCTCACCATACCGCTCATGAAGCGCACCGGTTTCCGCCCGTCGTTCGCGGCCGCGGTGGAGGCGACCGCGTCCACCGGGGGCCAGATCATGCCGCCGGTGATGGGCGCGGCGGCGTTTGTCATGGCCGAGTTCCTCGCGGTGCCGTACGCCACGGTCGCGCTGTGGGCCCTCATTCCGGCGATCCTCTATTACACCGCCGTGTTCTTCGCCGTGCACTTCGAGGCGAAGCGCAGAGGGCTACTCGGCGTGCCGAAGTCCGAGCTGCCGCGCCTCGGGCGCGTGATCGCGGACCGCGGCCATCTTTTCATTCCCATCCTGATCATTCTCCTCGGGCTGATCCTCGGCTACTCTGCGCCGCTCTGCGCGCTCGTGGGCGCACTCGTCTGTCTGCCCATGGCGCTGCTGCGCAGGGCCACGCGCGCGGGCATTCACTGGAAATCGGTGCTGCAGGCATTGGAGGACGGCGCAAGGAACACGCTCTCGGTGGCGATGGCTTGCGCAGCCGCCGGCATCGTCATCGCCTGCGTGACCATCACGGGCCTCGGGATCGTCTTCACGCAGGTGGTCGTCGGCCTGTCGCAGGAAACGCTGGTCCTTGCGCTCGTGCTCACCGCAGCGGCCGGAATCGTGCTCGGCATGGGAATGCCGACGACGCCGGCCTATATCGTCATGGTTTCGCTCCTGGTGCCGGCGCTGATGAAGCTTGGCGCCCCGGCGCCGGCGGCGCACATGTTCGCCTTCTATTTCGCCATCCTTTCCGCCATTACGCCTCCGGTGGCGCTCGCGGTGTACGCGGCCGCAAGCCTCGCCAAGACGGACCTTTGGGCCGCGGGCTGGGCGGCGGTGCGCGTCGGCGCCGCGGGCTTCATCGTGCCGTTCATGTTCGTTTATGAACCGGCGCTGCTCGTGCTCAAGGGCTGGGAAGAATGGACCGTGAGCGTGCACGCCCTGGTCACGGCCACCCTGGGCTGCGCATGCCTGGCGGGCGGGCTTCACGGGTACTTCGCCGCACCCGCACGCATGTGGGAGCGTGCCGTTCTGATCGCGGCAGCGTTCCTGCTCATCAAGCCGGGATGGATCACCGACCTGATCGGGCTTGCGCTGCTCGCAGCGGTCGTCGCAGCCCAGTTGCCACGCCGCCGCGCCGCTGCATCGGTACTACCGACGTCGCAACGCGACGTCGCTAAGGCACCAATACGAAATTCCTGAAAAAGCGACAGTAATTGCAGGCTGCGGCGATAGCGCGGGCGCTCAAGACTGGCGAGAATGATTCCCACGCAGCGCAAAGAAAAGGGGCGCGACCGCTAGCCGCGCCCCCTTGGTGCAAGCGACGATCGAACTGCGACTACACTTTGTTTGGCCCTACCGTGGACCGGTCAACAGGAGATCGGTCTCTCGGACGGGGCTGCTAACAGCGTGCTGGCCACTCGTTCGACGTGTGTAGAGCGTGCTCTACACACGTAGGCATGATGCGGCTACGCGTCGCCGCAATCAACATCGAAGCATAGTCCGTTAGGACTAGGCCTTCTGCTAGGACTGCGCCCTAGCGGGGCTGCCCTGGCTCTGGCGCGTCTTGTCGAGCACGGTCATCGCGGTCGCGACCATTCCGGCCACGTCCGCCGCATTGGCGGGCAGAATCAGGGTGTTGGAGGTTTTCGCGAGGCTCGCGAAGGCGTCGACGTATTGCTGGGCAATCTTGAGGTTCGCCGCGTCCAGCCCACCCTTGTCGCCGATCGCCTCGGCGACCGCGTGCACGCCCGCTGCGGTGGCTTCGGCAATCACCCGGATCGCCGTCGCGTCGCCTTGCGCCTTGTTGATCGCCGCCTGCTTTTCGCCCTCGGAGCGCAGCACCGCCGCCTGCTTTGCGCCGTCGGCCAGGTTGATCTCCTCCTGGCGCTGGCCCTCCGACTTGGCGATCAATGCGCGCTTTTCGCGCTCGGCGGTGATCTGCGCCTGCATGGAGCGCAGGATGGTCTCGGGCGGCGTCAGGCTCTTGATCTCGTAGCGCAGCACCTTGATACCCCAGTTGCGCCCCGCCTCGTCGAGCGCCTGCACGATCTGGCGGTTGATCTCGTCGCGCGACTCGAAGGTCTTGTCGAGCTCCATCTTGCCGATCTCGCTGCGCAGCGTGGTCTGGGCGAGCTGGGTGATCGCCACCACGTAGTTGGAGGAACCGTAGGAGGCGAGCCGGGGATCGGTGACCTGGTAGTAAAGGATGCCATCCACGCCGAGCTGGGTGTTGTCCTTGGTGATGCACACCTGCTCGGGCACGTCGAGCGGCACCTCCTTCAGCGAATGGATGTAAGCGACGCGGTCGAGGAACGGAATGATGAGGTTGAGGCCGGGCTCGAGGATGGAGTGAAAGCGCCCGAGCCGCTCGATTACCCAAGCGCTCTGCTGCGGCACGATGCGCACGCCCTCGATGACGAAGGCCACGATGACGCCGAACACGAGGACCCAGATCCAGTACTGCGACAGCGCGGGCACCAGCGCGGCGACCACCGCGAGCCCGACCACGACAGCGAGCTTCCAGAACATGACCACCCTCCCTTAGGGCCGGTTTTTGGCAACCTTCAGCGTATTCCCATTCGCCGCTACGACGTATACCGTGGCACCGGGTTCAAGCGCTTCGCCGCCTTCCACGCGGGCGTCCCAGCTTGCGCCGCGGTATCGCACGCGCGCGAGCCGCGCGCCGGGATCGATCCAGTTCTCGAAGCTCGCCGGCATGCCGGCATCGAGCGGTGCCATCTGCTCGGCCTTGTTCTTCGCGCGGTACTTGTAAATACCGTAACAGCCGGCAGCGGCGACGAGCGCGGCGACGAGCACCTGGACGGCGAAATCGTAGCCCAGCCAGGCGGCGCCCGCCGCGCCGAAAGCGGCGACCCCGAGCATCAGGAGGTAGAAGGTCCCGGTCAGCAGCTCGACGATGACGAGCACGAGTCCGCCGACAGCCCATGCCAGCGAGGGATCCATGGAAGCTAATTTGGCACGCGCGAGCCCCGGCTGCAACTCGCCCGCTAGAATCGGCGCATGACTCCGGAGCAAGGCTACGCGCAGGCGCGGGCGCTGCACGAGGAACGCTTGCGGCAGGGCTGGCGGCCGCTCGGTCGGAAGATCGGGTTCACCAACCGCACCATCTGGCCGCTCTACGGCGTGTACGAGCCGATGTGGGGAACGGTGTACGACCGCACCGTGCTGCACGCGAAGGATGACGCGTGCCGTGTTTCCCTCGACGGACTGCTTCAGCCGCGCATCGAGCCGGAGATTCTCTTCAGGCTGAGGACGCCACCGCGCTCGGCGCGCGCCGAGGAGCTCGCTTCGTGCCTCGACTGGGTGGCCCATTCGATCGAGATCGTGCAATGCCGCCAGCCGGGCTGGAAAGTCACCCTCGCTGAGTGCGCCGCCGACAACGGCCTGCACGGCCGTCTCATCGTCGGCGCGCCGGTACCGCGAGAGGACCTGCCCGATCTAGAAGCCAGACTGCCGCACACGGAAGCGCGGCTTTTTTGCGCGAGCGTGCTGGTCGACCGCGGTAGCGGCGAAAACGTGCTCGGCAGCCCGCTCGCGGCGCTGGCGCATCTCGTCGATCTGCTCGCGCGGCAGGGCGCGGCGCCGCTCGCCGCCGGCGAAATCGTGAGCACCGGAACGCTGACCGACGCGCACCCCGTAGCCCCGGGCGAGACCTGGAGCACCGAGATCCGGGGGCTGCCGCTGCACGGGCTCACCGTGCATTTCGCATGAGGCCGCTGGACGGCTTCACCGTCGTGGCGCTGGAGCAGGTGATCGCCGGCCCGTTCGCCACGCGCCAGCTTGCCGAGCTCGGCGCGCGGGTCATCAAGATCGAGCGCCCGGGCGGGGGCGATCCGGCGCGCGCCTACGACCGAACGGTGAAGGGCCTGTCCTCCCACTTCGTCTGGGTGAACCGCTCGAAGGAAAGTCTCGCGCTCGATCTCAAGCACCCCGCGGCGACGGAAGTCCTGGAAAGGCTGCTCGGCATGGCGGATGTGTTCCTGCAGAACCTCGCCCCCGGGGCGGCCGAGCGCCTTGGTCTCGGGCCGGTAGAATTGAGAAAGAAGCATCCACGGCTCGTGTGGTGCGGCATCTCCGGCTACGGTCCGGCTGGGCCTTACGCCGCAAAGAAAGCCTACGACCTGCTGGTGCAATGCGAGGCGGGCCTGCTTTCCGTGACCGGAACTCCCGAGGCACCCGCCAAAGCCGGGATCCCGGTGGCCGACATCGCCGCCGGCATGTACGCGTTTTCTTCGATTCTCGCGGCGCTGCTGCGGCGCGGCCGCACCGGAGAAGGTGCGACGCTCGACATCACGATGTTCGAATCGCTCGGCGAATGGATGGGCTTTCCCGCGTACTTCACCGCCTACGGGGGCTCAGCGCCGCCACGCTCCGGCGCGCACCATTCCACCATCGTGCCGTACGGTCCGTTTCGCACCGGCGACGGCGGCAGCGTTTTTCTCAGCGTGCAGAACGAGCGTGAATTCGCGCGGTTCTGCGAGGCGGTGCTGAACAAGAAATCATTGGCAGACGACGCGCGATTCTCCTCGGGCCCCGCACGCCGGCAGAACAGAGAGGCGATGCACGCCGAGATCGAAGCGGTGTTCTCGCGCATGAAGGCTTCCGACGTGATGCAAAAGCTCGACGCCGCCGACATCGCCAACGCGCGGCTCAACGGCATGCAGGAGTTCTGGCGCCACCCGCAGCTCGCGGCCCGCGGGCGTTTCGCCAAGGTCGGGTCGGCCGCGGGAGAGATCGATGTCCTGAAGCCGGCGGCCAACATCGAAGGAATGGACCCGCGCATTGAGGCGATACCGGACGTGGGACAGCATAGCCGGGCGCTGCTTGCCGAGCTGGGCTACAGCGATCAAGACATCGCCCGCCTCGCAGCGGAAGGGGTGATCTAGGCTTTCTTGGTCTCGATGCCCGCGGCGCGCGCGAGATCGCGGTGCACGCGCGCTACGCGCTCGACTTCGCCTTTCGCCGGGAAGCGCTCGTAGAAGCCCTCTTCGCGAAACTGCTTCGCCATGTCCGACCAGGGGGCGAGGCGATTCTCCCAGCGCGCGAGCCGGCCGGTTTCCGGCTCGGCATCCTCGCGCGCGAGGTCGGCGCACACGCGCACCATCGCCTTGATGGTCACGGGCTTGGTGACCATGTAGGCGTCCTTGCCCCACACGGCCTCGCCGAAAACGCTGCGCGCGGCCTTGAAGAAGTCGCGGATTACGCCGTAGTAGCGCGGCACTTCCTTGGAGCTTCCTCCTGCAAGCTGGATGGAGCGCCAGCGGCCGCGCACCCAGCGGTGCAGCTCGTTGAAGAGCTCGGCCTGCAGCACCCATTTGTCGCGCTGGCTGCGCCCGCCAAGGCGGTTGATTCGATAGCGCAGCGGGCTGTCGCCCTCGCTGTAGAGCCTTTCCACCAGACGCGCGGCGAACTTGCGATCCGGTGCGGCGAACGAGACGTGCTCGTATAGATCGACCAGGTGGCTCTTGTTGATGCGCGTCGGCGTCGAGTTGATGATCACGAACATCTCGGTGGCGAAGTCCTCGCTGCGCCCGTCGAAGACGATGCAGGGCACGTTGATGGTGGCCGCGTCGTCGGGACGCTCGTGCAGGTAGAAATTCAGGGCCGCCAGGCGGTGCTGGCCGTCGATGATGAGGAACTTCGAGCTCGGCTCGTTGATGGTGCCGACGCCACCTTCGCCGCTCGCCCGGAACGTCAGGCGCTCCGAGGTGAAGAGCAGCACCGTGCCCGGGATCGGCGGCTGGGAGACCGCAGTCTCGTAGAAATTCTTAAGCTGGCGCACCTTGCCCCGCGAGATGGTGCGCTGGAACGCCTGGTCGGTGCGCTCGATCCTGGCGATGAACTGCGCGATATCGTCGTCCGCCGACACGCGCGAGGGCTCGATCTGCTCACCCTCGCCGTAGAAGCGGCTGATAAAGCGCACCTTCGCCAGCAGGTCCTTGGCCCTGTAGCTGACGAAATAAAAGACGCCGTCCTTTTGCCGGATCTGCGTCGCTTGCATGGACGCTCCTCTTATGCCGCCCAACCCCCCCGGCCGGGCGTGACCCCGCGAATATAAAGGAAAATCGCGAACCCAGCCCGATTGGTTAGCAGGCCGGCAGGCGCAAGGCCTGGAGTACTTCGGCGGTACGCCGGTCCTGAACGAAGCCCAAAACGCCGGAATTACTCGGTGCCGTGCCGGGCGGGAGAGGCAGCGTGCGGCGCACGTGCGTAACCGAATGAACGGCAAACGGCCCCTGCCATTCCAGCACGAGGGGGATGCTTTCGGGCCCGACTGCGTACGCGGCCAAGTACAGCATGGCCGCGTGCGATCCGCCGGCCCGCCCCAACTCTGCGGCGACCGCGAGGTCGATACCCTCGACCGAGAGCGAGAGGATTTCGAGGCGGATTCGCGCCCCGGCCGGACGGAGAAGGATCTCTGCCAGCGCCGGGTCGAAGGCCTGCGTATCCCAGAGCCCGAACTCGCGCCCTTGCAGCAGCACGTGCGGCGTATAGGTCAGCGCCAGGCGCTGCTGCGGCGTGAGCCTTCGTGGCCGCTGCGGCATGGGTTCGGTGCCGTAATCGCGCCCGTCGACATGCAGGAGCACCGGCAACACGCGCGCCGATGGGCGCAGCGCCGACAGCCACGTCTGGGCACGCTGGCAGCCGGCGCAGTTATTCGAGGTGTACAGCTCGACCAGCGCCACGGTATCGGCGCCGGATTGCGCCGTGCAACTGCCCGCCCGCGCTGGCGCAACGAAGCAAACCGCAAGAACAAGAACAGGTCCGGCCCGCATGCCCATGAGTCGAAACCCCCGGCGCGCGCTTACGCTGGGCAGACCCATAATTGCGGGTGTCCCACCCGTTCTTTTTCATCGCCTCCCTGGCCTGGAATTTCGGGTTGGGCATGACTTGGCTGGTGTTGCCGCTTTATGCCGCATCCCAGGGACTGTCGAACGCGCAGATCGGGGCGCTGTTCTCCGCCCCGGTGCTCGCGCAGGTGGCGCTCAACCTTGTCGGCGGGGCCTATACCGACCGCATCGGCGGCAGGCGCATCATGCTCGGCTCGTGCGGCACGCTCGTGCTCGCCGCCCTGTGGTTCATGATCTCCGAAGGGTTCTGGATGCTGATGGTCGGCCAGCTCGGGCTGATCGTTTCGCGCGCGGCGTTCTGGCCGGCCACCTGGGCCATGGCAGCCGAGTTGCCCGGCGCGCGTGGCATCCAGCTCGGCAAGCTCAATGCGGTGACCAACCTCGGGCAGATCGCCGGCGTGGGCCTGTGCGGGTTCCTGCTTGGCTCGGCCGGCTATCAAGCGACCTTCGGCGCGCTCGCGGCCAGCGGCCTGATCGCCTATCTGGCAGGCCTCGGCACCCAAAGCTCCTCGCCCAAGCCCGCGCCTGCCGGGCGAAACGTGCTCGCGGCGTATGGACCCCTGCTGCGTCAGCGCATCATCCATTACTCGGTGCTCTGCGCCTACCTCTCGGCGCTTCCGTTTTCGCTGTCGGTGTCGTTCTACCCGCTTTTGCTCGCGAATTACGGCTATGGCGAGGAAGCCTCCGGAATTCTGGTATCCCTGCGCGCCGTCGGCGCGATCGCAGCTGGGCTGATCGCCGGACGCTTCGTCAGCACCGGACCGCAATCCCCTTGGCCGGTGGTCTCCGGGGTAGCTGTGGCTGCGGCGGTCGGGCTCCTGCCCACGCTGAATCACGCCGTGCCGATCGGCCTTTGGATGCTCATCGTTGGCCTCGGCTCGGGAGCAATGACGCTTTACTTCCAGATCACGATCGCGGAATCGAGCCGGCCGGAGGAGCGTGGCGCTGCGCTCGCCTTGGGCGGACTCGGCTGGGGTGTGTCCCATTTCACCACCCCGCTCATCATGGGCTTCCTTGCCGACCGCTACGGCATTGTGACCGGCTTCTACGTGGTCGGGATCCTGGCCGGAATCATTGCCGTAGGAATCGGCTTCATGCGTCGCTGGGCATTCAGGCAGCCTTGAACATCCCCGGCTCAAGCGAATGGCGTTCCAGCAGGCGGTAGAACTCGGTGCGGTTGCGCCCCGCGAGGCGCGCCGCCTTGGTGACGTTGCCCCCGGTGATCTTCAGGATCCGCACCAGGTAGTCGCGCTCGAAGGCGCGGCGCGCCTCGTCCAGCGGCGTGAGCGTGGTGTCGCCCGCGTCCAGGGCCTGCCGGACCAAGGATTCGGGGATCACCTCCGTGGGCGCCAGCGCCACCGCCTGCTCGATCACGTTGAGAAGCTGGCGCACGTTACCCGGCCAGGGCGCCGAAACCAGCAACTCCATCGCCTCGGGCGCCAGCGCCAGGCGCCCCTTGCGGTAGCGCTCGGCAAGCCGCTCGAGAAAGTGGTTGGTCAGCAGCGGTATGTCCTCGCGCCGCTCCGCGAGCGCCGGGATGTAGAGCTTCACCACGTTCAGCCGGTAATACAGGTCCTCGCGAAACTCCCCCGTGGCAATCCTCTCCTCGAGCTTCCTGTGGGTCGCGCAGATCACCCGCACGTCGATGTCGTGCGACTCGTGCGAGCCTACCGGCCGCACTTTGCGCTCTTCCAGCGCCCGCAGAAGCTTCACTTGAAGAGGCAAAGGCATATCCCCGATCTCATCGAGAAACAGCGTCC
>DASZOS010000004.1:0-43321 GCA_035550695.1 Burkholderiales bacterium
CTCCAGGTGCCCGTGCGCGTGCCCCGTCTCGCCCTCGGCGGTCGAGCGAAACAGCGCCGAAACGTCGTTCTGGCCCTCCACGTCGGCCTTGGCGGCGAAATACAGATAGCGGCGGTTCGCCTGCGATTCGCCGGCGAACGCAGCCTTGAGATTGTCGTGCGTCTTGGTGCCTTTGAGCGCTTTCATGGATCCTCCGTTGGGAAGAATGGCAGCCTATGCCGCGCGCGCCCTATAGCGCAAATCGAAAAAGCTTATTCAACCGATAAAGGCGGGCTATTCAGCGGAACACCAGCACCGGAATCTTCGAGTGCGTCAGCACCTTGTTGGTCACGCTGCCGAGCACCAGCCGCGCGAGGCCCCGGTGCCCGTGCGAGGCCATGAAGATCGCATCGCACTTGCGCGTCTTCGCCGCGTCGATGATCGCCTGGTCGGGGCGCTGCGATTTCACCACCATGCATTCGAAGGGAACGCCTGCCGCTTTCGCCGCTCTCCCGACCTCGGCGACGCAGCGCTCGGCAAATTCGCGCGAGCGGCGGTCGAACTCCTTGAGCAGCTCCCTTTCCACCGCGTAGCCCGCGTTGTGCAGGTGCAACGGGCGCGGCTCCTCCGCGTGAAAACCCGTCACCCTGGCGCCCATTCCCTTCGCCAGCTGCACACCGGCGCGGATGGCTTTCGCTGCCACGCCGGAGCCGTCCGTGGGGATCAAGATGTGCTTGAACATGGTTCGCTCCGATTCGCTCTGCCCCGTCACAGGCTAGAGCGCAGAGCGCCAACCGTGTTGATTCAGGTCAAAGCTGCCGCATGACAGCAACCTCGGTGCCATCACGCGAAGTTTCCCTGAAGCCGAGGCGCTCGGCGAGATCGAGCATGTCGCGGTTGTCGGCCAGGATGTAGCCGTACAGCGCCGAGTAGCCGGCGGCGCGCGCCGTATCGCAAAGCCGCGCAAGCAGGGCGCGCCCGACGCCTTTGCCCTGCCATGCATCGCCGACCGTGAGCGCGAACTCGGCGCTGCGTCCATCGGGGTTGGGCGCATAGCGCCCCACGCCGATGAATTCCCCTTCCCACAATGCGACCAGCGCGAGTTCGCGGTCATAGTCGAGCTGCGTGAAGCGCGCGAGCATGCGCGGCGGCAGCTCCGGCAGGTGCTGCATGAAACGGTGGTAGCGCGAGCGCTCTGAAAGTCCGTCGAAAAAGCGGCGCTCCAGCGCAGCGTCCTCCGGGCGGATCGGGCGCAAGCGCACTGCACGCCCGTCGAGCAGACGGATTTCGCCCTCGAGCTCGGTCGGATACGGATGGATCGCCATGTGCGCGTAGCGCGTCGGGGTCTCGCGTCTCGTCGGGTCGATGACGACGCGCGCGTCCGCGATAGTCGCCCCGCCCGGGTGCGCGAGCACCGGGTTCAGGTCGAGCTCCTTCACCCAGGCTGCCGCGCACACGAGGCCGGAAACGCCGGTCAGCACGCCGACGAGCGCGTCGAGGTCTGCGCTCGGAACGTCGCGGTAAGGGGTGAGCAGCCGGTGCACGCGAGTGCGCGCCATCAGGTCGCGGGCGAGTGGCACGTTGAGCGGCGGAAGCGCGAGCGCGGTGTCGCGCACCGCCTCCACCGAGACGCCGCCCGCGCCGAACGAAATCACCGGGCCGAACACCGGGTCGGTGGCTACGCCGACCAGCACCTCGCGCGTGTGCGGATAACGCAGCATAGGCTGCACCAGCGCGCCGTCGACGCGCGCGCTGGGCGCGAGCGCGCGCACGTGCCGCATCATGTCGTCGTAGGCCGAAAGGACCATGTCGGCGTTCTGGAGGTTCAGACGTACGCCGCCCACGTCGGTCTTGTGCGTGATGTCCGGCGAGCGGATTTTCATCGCTACCGGAAAGCCGATCTCCTGCGCTGCCTGCACCGCGGCGTCGCGCGTCGACACCGGAATCGAGCGCGGCACCGGCAACCCGAACGCGGCGAGCAGCGCCTTCGCCTCGTGCTCGGAAAGGAGAGTGCGCTTTTCCGCGAGGGCGGCATCGCGGATGGAGAGCGCAGCTGCCATGTCCGGCTTGGGCTCGTCGGCGCCGCGCGCCTCCGGCACCTCCATCAGCTGTGCCTGGTTGCGGCGGTACGCGCAGACGAACGAGAACGCCTCCACGGCGTTCTCGGGCGTATAGAAGTTCGTGACGCCCTGCGACTCCATGTAAGTGCGGCTGTCGTTCGGATTGATGTCGCCCAGCCAGGCTGCGAGCACCGGCTTCGTGCTCTCCTTGGCCGCGGCCGCGACCGCGCGGGCGGCCGCTTCCGGCTCGGTCACGGCCACGGGCGAATACATGGCGAGGAGCGCGTCGACGCCCGGATCCGCGAGCGCAGCAGCCGTGGCGGCCGCGAAGCGCTCCGGAGGGGCATCGCCGATGATGTCGATGGGATTGCCGCGCGACCATTGCGGCGGCATGCACTTGTCGAGCTTCGCTATCGTCTCGTCAGAGAGCTCGGCGAGCGGTACGCCGTTCTCGGTCGCGCTGTCGGCGGCCACCACCCCCGGTCCGCCGCCGTTCGTGACAATCGCGAGCCGCTCGCCCTCCGGAAGACGCGGCTGGCTGAGGATGCGGGCAGCGGCGAAAAGCTGGGTATACGTGCGCACGCGAACCGTGCCGGCGCGGCGCAGCGCCGCGTCGAACACGGCGTCCGCGCCGACCATCGCCCCGGTGTGGCTCGAGGCGGCGCGCGAGCCGGTGGCATAGCGCCCGACCTTCAGCACCACGACGGGCTTGACGCGCGCGGCGGCGCGCAGCGCGGACACGTAGCGCCGTGCGTCGCGGATGCCTTCCACGTAAAGAAGGACGGCGCCGGTTGCCGGGTCGGTGACGAGGAAGTCCAGGATCTCCCCGAAGTCGACGTCGACCCCGGCGCCGAGGGAGACGACGCTGGTGAAGCCGACCTGGGCATGCTTCGCCCAGTCGAGGAGGGCGCCGCAGATCGCCCCCGATTGAGCCACCAGCGCGAGCGACCCGGGCAACGCCGGGCCGCGCGCGAAGGTGGCGTTTAGCCCCACATCGGTGCGCATGGCCCCCAGGCAGTTCGGGCCGAGCAGGCGCAAGCCGTAGCGCTTCGCGGCTTGCATCATGCGCGCTTCGAGCGCTCGGCCCTCCGGGCCGGCCTCGCCGAAACCGCTGCTCAGGACGATCGCCGCGCGGATACCCGCCGCTCCGGCTTCCTCGATGATGTCCGGAACCGTGCGGGCCGGCGTGGCGATTACGACGAGGTCGGGCTTGCCCGGGAGCTTGGAGAGGCTTGGATAGGCCGGTTTGCCGAAGAGCTCCCGGTGCCTGGGATTGACGGCGTAAAGGCCCCCGGGCAGACCGCCGGCCGCGAGGTTCCGGTAGACGATGCCGCCAAGCGAGCCGTGACGCTCGCTCGCGCCCACCATCGCGACGCTGCGCGGCGCCAGCAGCGGGGTGAGGTAATGGGGAACCGGGCTCAGGCCCCGATTTTACTTTTTTACCGGCTCAGGTGTGCATTGCTACACGGGGGCGGCCGGAGCGGTACACCCCCGCGAGCTCCCAATGGTCGGAGGTTGGAGCATGCCGCAACACGAAATAGCGGCCGTCGTCTGCCTTGACTTCGAAGTAACGGTGCCCGGAATCGGCCCAGCGGCCCAGGATCGCGATTACCGGCAGCCGGCGCGCGCCGAGATAGAACACATGCGGCTCGCTCTTGCCGTCTTTCCCCGGACAACCGTAGACGCAGATCTTCATGGCCTTGATTCCTTTCGACCGGGAAGATGCAAGACCCCGGCCACGGGCGATGCGCCGTTAGGGGGATGCCATGATGAGCTGCTGGAGAGCCGCGGCGGGCCTTTCGTTCTGCGCCGCATGCTGGCAGGCCCACAGGCCGATCGCGGCAGCGATGAAAAGTACGCTGGCGAGCTTGGCAGGCCTCTTCATGGCGGGTATTGCACCAGCTCTCACGTGATCGTCGAACCGGGCTTCGATGCTTCCCTCGGCATATGTAGAATCGCCCCCATGTCAGGCACCCTGAAGCCGCTAATCGAGCGGACCGGTCGGCGGACCGCCACGCCCTTCCGCGTGCGCTTCCCGGGCGGCGCGGAGTACCGCAACTCCGAGGCGCCTCCGGCCTTTACCCTGACCTTCAACAACGAGCGCGCGGAGCGGCGCATGGCCCTCTACGGGCACGTGGGCCTGCTCGAGTCCTACTTCGACGGGGATGTCGACATCGAAGGCAGCCTCCCCGGGGCGCTCGCCGCCGGCATGGAGGCCGGGATCGACCAGCCGACCCTGCTGGTGCGCATGCGCAACCGCTGGCACGAGTTCTGGCACGCCAACGCCAACCGGCGCCATGCCAGGGAGAACGCCGAGTTTCACTATGCGCTGCCGCCCGACTTCTACAAGCTCTGGCTCGACGATCCGCTGATGCTCTACACCTGCGCGTACTGGAAAGAGGGCACGCGCACGCTGGAGGAGGCGCAGCGCAACAAGTGCGAGCACGTCGCGCGCAAGATCCTGCTCAAGCCCGGCGAGGAAGTGGTCGACGTCGGCAGCGGCTTCGGCGGCTTCATGCTCTACGCGCACGAGCACTTCGGGGCGAAGGTCACCGCGATCAACACCACCGGGTCGCAGGCCGAACACGCGCGCCGGGAGATCGAGCGCCGGCGGTTGGGCAGCTCGCTGCAAATGCACGGCGACTTCCGTGACGCGGGGCGGCAGTTCGACAAGGTCGCGTCGATCGGCTGCCTCGAGCACGCCGGCCGCGGCCAGCTCGGGGAAGTGATCCGCGCGCACGCGGGCTACCTGAAGCCGGGCGGCATCGGCCTGCTGCATTTCATCGGCCACGTCGGGCGCTTCGACACCGATTTCTTCATCCGCAAGTACGTGTTTCCGGGAGGCTGGATCCCCAGCCTCGCCGACGTGATCACCGAGATGGAAGACGCCGGCCTCGAGGTGCTCGACATCGAGAACATGCGGCGCCACTACGCGCTCACGCTCGACGTGTGGGCCGAGCGGTTCGAGCGCAGCTGGGAGCGCATCCGCGCGCTCGATCCGAAGCGTTTCGATGAGCGCTTCCGGCGCATCTGGCGCGTCTATCTCCACGGCTGCGCAGAGATGTTCCGCTTGCCCAACGGCCGCACGCATCTCTTCCAGATCGTGTTCTCCAAGGGGAACGTCTCGATGACGAGCTACCCCATGACCCGGGACTTCCTCTACGAACGCGACGCATACCAGGAAAAAAGAAGCACTGGCAGAGCAGCTTAGGGTCGGCAGCGGCGCGGTCGGATTAAGGAAGGACACCTCCAACCTTTTCCGCGACCGGGCGCGGGCGCCGGCCCGGCGCCTCGACGTCGGCGCTTTCTGCGACGTGCTCGCGGTCGATCCGGCCGCCGGCTGGGTCGAGGCCGAAGGCATGGTGACCTACGAGGCCCTCACCGCCGCCTGCCTCGAGCGCGGCGTGATGCCCGCGGTCGTGCCGCAGCTGAAGACCATCACGCTGGGCGGTGCGCTCGCCGGCGTCGGCATCGAGTCCTCGTCGCACCGCTATGGCCTGGTACACGACACCGTGCTCGAGTTCGACGTGCTGCTCGGCGACGGGCGCGTGCTCACCTGCACGCGCGACAACGAGCACGCCGAGCTCTTCCACGGCTTTCCGAATTCCTACGGCACGCTCGGCTACGCGTTGCGCGTGAAGGCAAGCGCGGTGCCGGTCCGCCCGTACGTGCATCTCCGGCATCTTGGCTTCTCGAATCCGAAGGAATTCTTCACTGGGCTGGAGAAGCACCTCGAAGCGCGCGACGCCGACTTCGTCGACGGCACCGTGTTTTCGCCGCACAAGCTCTTCATCTCGCTTGGACGCTTCACCGACGAGGCGCCTTACACCAGCGACTACACCTACGAAAACATCTACTACCGCTCGATCGCCGGGAAGCGCGAGGACTATCTCTCGGTCCGCGACTACATCTGGCGCTGGGACACCGACTGGTTCTGGTGCTCGAAGAATGTATTCGCCCAGAACTGGTTCTTCAGGAAATTCATTTTTGGAAAGAACCGGTTGGGCTCGCGCCATTACACGAGGATCATGCGCTGGAATAGCCGCGTGGGCGCGACCAGGAGAATCGAGCGCCTGCTCGGGCTGCACTCCGAGTCCGTGATCCAGGACGTCGACATCCCGCTCGCGCGCGCCGCCGAATTTCTCGATTTCTACGAAAAGAACATCGCTCTCTGGCCGCAGTGGATCTGCCCGATCGGTGCGGTCGCCCGCGACGCGAGCTTCGCGCTCTATCCGATGCGCCACGATTGGTACGTCAACTTCGGCTTCTGGGACGTGAAGCGCACGCGCGAGGCGCACGGCGCCGGCTACTTCAACCGGCTGATCGAGAACAAGGTGATCGATCTCGGCGGCATCAAGTCGCTGTACTCGGACAGCTACTTCCCGCGCGAGGAGTTCGAGCGCCTCTACGGCGGCGAAGCGTACCAGTCGCTCAAGGCGAAGTACGACCCGGGCGGCGCCTTTCCCGGGCTTTACGAGAAGTGCGTTCTCAAGGCTTGATCAGAGGGTCGTTCCGGCGCCGCTCGCGTGCGTCTTCTCGAACCGGGTCTGGCAGGTGATGCAGCGCTCGGCGGCGGGACTGGCGCGCAGGCGCGCGTAGCCGATCTCCTCGCCGCAATGGCTGCACAGGCCGTAACGGCCTTCGGCGATGCGCTGGCGCGCGGCCTCGAGCATGCGCAGCTCCGAAATATCCCGCGTCGCTTCGGCCTGGTCGAGGTCCGACATCAGGCTCGCCACCGACTCGTCGCCGGGGTCGCCCACCGGTCCGGCGACATCGGCCAGCCGGTCTTCGCGCATCTTGCCCAGGTCGCGCGTAATTTCGTCGAGCAACGCGGCGCGGCGCTGATCCACCAAGCGCTGCAGCTCCTGGGTTTGCTCCGGTGTAAGTGTCATGGCGCGCTCCTGGCAAGTTGCATGCCCACCTTCAGTCGCGGAACCTGGCGCGCGGGTCGAAACGCGACACCTCGCGCAGCTCCTCGTAGAGCTCTTTCTCGCGGTCGGTCAGCGTCGCCGGCACGGCGATGGTGAGCTCGGCGTACAGGTCGCCCGCGCCGCTGCCGGGCTTCGGCAGGCCTTTGCCGGCAAGGCGCAGCTTCTGGCCGGCCCTCGATCCGGCAGGGACCTTCAGGGTGACCCGGCCTTCCATGGTCGGAATCTCGACCTGCGCTCCGAGCGCCGCCTCCCAGGGGGCAAGCGGCATCTCGAGATTCAGGTCGTGTCCACTCACCCGGTAGAGCGGATGCGGCGCCAGGCTGATTTGCAGGTACAGGTCTCCCGGCGGACCGCCGTTCATTCCGGGGCCGCCCTTGCCGCGCAGCTTCAGGCGCTGGCCGTCGGTCGCGCCGCGCGGGACGCGCGCGGTGAAGCTGCGGCCGCCGAACTGCACCTGCCGCTCGGCGCCGCGGTAAGCCTCCTCGAGAGTGAGCCGCACCGGCACCTCGTAGTCCTCGCCCGGAAACGCCATGGTGCCGCCGCGGCGCGAGCGCCCGAAGCCCGTCGCACGGCCGAAGGCGCCGAGCGATTCGAAGAGATCCGACAGGTCGGCGCCGCCAAGGTCCTCGCCGTGGCCCGCGCCGAAGCGGTCGAACCAGTCCGGCGGCGGACGGAAGTCCTGCCCGGCGCGGAAACCGCTGCCCAGGCTGTCGTAGGCGGCGCGCTTTTCCTTGTCGCGCAGCGTCTCGTAGGCCTCGGACACCTCCTGGAATTTTTCCTTTGCGTTCGCTTCCTTGGAGACGTCCGGGTGGTACTTGCGCGCGAGCTTGCGGTAGGCCTTCTTGATGTCGTCCTCGGCTGCGTTGCGCTCGACGCCCAGGACCTTGTAGTAATCCTTGTATTTCATACGGCGCTAGATGGGGGCGCGCAGCCCGCGCTTAAAGGCGGGCCGGTCGCCGGCACAGGCATTGCATGTAGCTGATTCTCGCGATGAGCGTAGAAGCGCAGCTCCAGACCCTGGAGCGCCTGGTCCCGCACTTGGCGCAGCACGGCTGCGACGTCAGCGCACAGGACGGCGCGCGCGAGCTGATGCGCTACTTCGACGCGTCGGCCGACGAGAGTGGCGAGCTCACCGAGATGACCTACGAACGCCGCGCCCTGCGCAGGGCCTATGCAAGGCTGCGCGAGCGGCTCAACGCGATCGCGGAGGGGCGCTCCGGTGTTTTGCCGGTCGACGAGGTCGGCTGCTTCACCCGCTTCTACCGCGAGCACCGGCTGCGAATTGACGCAGGTCAAAGGACTTTCCGCCGCCCCGACTAGGCTGACCCGCGGTTGAGCACCTGTTTCCACTGCGGCCTGCCCGTCGTCGAGCCCGGCAGGCACTCCCTTGCCGTGCTCGGAGCGACGCGCGAGCTGTGCTGCGCTGGCTGCGAGGCCGTCGCGCGCACCATCGTTGCCGCGGGGCTGGAAAGCTACTACGCCACGCGCTCCGCGCCGGGACCGGCGCCGGCCGAGCTGCCCGCGCTCGAGAATCAGGACGATGCGTTCGAAGGAAGCGACGCGGCGCTGATCGTCGACCGGGTGCGCTGCGCCGCGTGCCTGTGGCTCGTCGAGCAGACGCTGCGACGCGTGCCGGGCGTGATGCGCGCCGACGTCAATTACACGACCCAGCGCGCACACGTCGCCTGGGACCCGGCGCGCGCGGGCCTCTCGGGCATCATCGCGGCGGTGCGGGCGGTCGGCTACGACGCGTTGCCCTACGAGCCGCGCCGGCAGGACGATCTCGAGCGCCGGGAGCGCCGCGCCGCGCTCTGGCGCCTGTTCGTCGCCGCGTTCGGCGCCATGCAGGTCATGATGTACGCATTTCCCGCCTACATCGGCGATGGCGCGCTCACGCCCGAAGCCGAGGCGCTCATGCGCTGGGCGAGCCTGCTCATCACTGCGCCGGTGCTCCTTTTCGCCTGCGGGCCGTTTTTCTCGGGCGCGCGCCAGGAGCTGCGCCAGCGCCGCATCGGCCTGGACACGCCGATCGCGCTCGGCCTCGCCTTCGGCTTTGCGGCGAGCGCTTGGGCCACTGTCAGCGGCGGCGGCGAGGTCTATTTCGACTCCGTCAGCATGCTCGCTTTCCTGCTCCTCGGCGCGCGCTACCTCGAGGGCGCTGCGCGTCGGCGCGCAGCGCGCGCGCTCGATCCGCTGCTGCGCTGCGGTTCGCTCAGGAAACCGAACGTCGGGGAAGAAATCCAGGTGGCTCCCGGCGAGCAGGTGCCGGCCGACGGCGTGGTGCTCTCGGGTCGCTCGAGCGCTGACGAGTCGCTGCTCACCGGAGAGTCGCATCCGATCGCCAAGGGGCAAGGCGACGAGCTCATTGCCGGCTCGGTGAACCTCGAGCAGCCCCTCGTCATGCGCGTCACGCGAGCGGGGGCCAATACGCGCGCCGCGGGCATCGCTCGCCTCGTCGAGCGCGCTGCCGCGTCGCGGCCGCGGCTCGTCGACACCGCCGACGTGATCGCCCGGTGGCTCACCTGGGCGATCCTGTTCACCGCGACCGCGGCGGGGATTTACTTCTCCGACCCATGGATCGCGATCGCGGTGCTCGTGGTCGCCTGTCCCTGCGCGCTCGCGCTTGCCGCGCCGGCGGTGCTCACGCGCGCCGGTGCGGCGCTGCTCAAGCGCGGGGCGCTGCTCACACGTGCGCGCGCCCTGGAAGCGCTTGACCGCGCCACCGACGTGGTGCTCGACAAGACAGGCACTCTCACTACCGGGCGCCTTGCGCTCGGCGAAGTGCTCGCCGTCGGCACGCTCGACGCGTACTCCTGCCTGAGGCTCGCGGCGGCGCTCGAGGCGACCAGCCGCCATCCCATCGCGCGCGCCTTTCCCCGCGGCGATGCGTCGATCGTCGAGGCGCCGCGACACGAGCCTGCCCAGGGCGTCGAGGCCAAGGTGCAAGACCGCCTCGCGCGCATCGGGACCGAAGCCTTCTGCCGGCAGCTGTGCGGCTCGCCGGCGCCGGGCAGCCTGCGCGCCGCCGACTTCCACACGCGCGTTTTTCTCGCCGACGAGAGCGGCTGGCTGGCGGTGTTCGAGCTGCACGACGAGCTCAGGCCCGAGGCGAAGGCGCTCGTCGCCACGCTTGCCGCGAGGAAGATCGCGGTGCACCTCGCGAGCGGCGACGCGCACGATGCGGTCGCCGCGGTCGCGCGCCGTGCCGGCATCGAGCGCTTCGCGGCCGGCATGGCGCCCCAGGACAAGATCGAGTACGTGGCGCGGCTGCAGGAAGCCGGCCGCGTCGTGGCCATGGTCGGCGACGGGCTGAACGACGCGCCGGTGCTCGCGCGCGCCGACGCCTCCTTCGCCATGGGAAGCGGCGCGGACGCGGCGCAGCTCAACGCCGACGTGGTGCTCACCGGAGCCTCGCTCGACGCGCTGCTCGGCAGCCTGGAAGTGGCGCGCCGGGCGATGCGGCTCGTGCGGCAGAACTTCGCCTGGGCGCTCGCCTACAATGCGGCTGCCCTGCCGCTCGCCGCGATCGGATGGATCGGCCCCTGGGAAGCCGCGCTCGCCATGGGGGCGAGCTCGCTCACGGTGCTGCTGAACGCGCTGCGCCCGCTCGGCTCCAACCCTGCATGGAAAGCCTCTACCTCCTCGTTCCGCTCTCCGTCGCCCTCGTATTCGTGATCGGCTGGGCGTTCTGGCGCGCGCTGCACTCCGGGCAATTCGACGACCTCGAGCGCCCCGCGCACGACATCCTCGCCGACGACGACCGCCCGAAGGCGAAATCAGGGACGGACCCCGATTGCCGATGAAGGCGATGCGGGCGCACGCCCCCGGCTCCGGCTTGCGTCTGGAGACGTTCGATCCTCCGACACCGCGGCCGGGACAGGTACTCGTCAAGGTCCGCGCCTGCGGGGTATGCCGTACCGATCTTCATATCGTCGACGGAGAATTGGCCGCGTGCCGCTACCCGGTAACGCCGGGGCATGAAATCGTCGGTACCGTCGTCGACACCGGCGCGCGCGTGGGCGTGCCCTGGCTCGGCTGGACCTGCGGCACGTGCGAATACTGTGCGAGCGGCCGGGAGAACCTTTGCGACAAGGCGCGCTTCACCGGCTGCCACCTGGACGGCGGCTACGCCGAATACGTCGTGGCCGATGAGCGCTTCTGCCTGCCGATTCCGGAGCGCTACGGCGATGCCGAGGCCGCGCCGCTGCTGTGCGCGGGCTTGATTGGCTATCGCTGTTACGTGAAAACCGAGGACGCCAAGACCGTGGGTCTTTACGGTTTCGGTGCCGCGGCGCATATCCTCGCGCAGGTTGCCGCCGCCGAAGGACGTACGGTTTTCGCCTTCACGCGTCCCGGCGACGAAGCAGGAAAAAAGTTCGCGCGCCAATGCGGCGCCCGCTGGGCGGGCAGCTCCACCGAGCCGCCGCCTGAGCCGCTCGACGCGGCGATCCTCTTCGCACCCGTGGGCGCGCTCGTGCCGCAGGCGCTGCAGGCCGTGAGAAAAGGCGGCCGCGTCATCTGCGGCGGTATTCACATGAGCGATATCCCGTCATTCCCCTACAGCTTGCTGTGGGGTGAGCGCCGCATCGAGTCGGTAGCGAACCTCACGCGCGCTGACGGCGAGCGCTTCATGAAAGTGGCAGAGAAAGTGGCGCTGCGGACCGCAATCAAGACCTATCCGCTTGAAAGCGCCAGCGAAGCTCTCTCCGACCTGAGATGTGGAGCGCTCGAGGGCGCGGCGGTACTGCTGCCCTGACGCTACTTGTCGCGCCTGACGGCGTCGCGCACGTTCTCGCCGGCCTTCTCGATGCTGCGGCTCGCCTTTTCGCCCGCTCGATCAATGGCTTCGCCGGCTTTCTGCGCCGGTCCCTTGCGCTCGCAGGCGACAAGCGCAAGCACTACGAAAACAGCGACGCATACGGCTTTCATCGTATGAGTCCCAGGATGCCGATGGCGATGAGGTACACGGCGATGATGTAGTTGAGCAGCCGCGGCATCGCCAGGATCAGCACGCCGGCAATCAGCGCGACGATCGGTTGTATGGCCACGTACATGGCCCGAGCGTAGCGCCCGAAATGCGACGCCGCGGCGGTGGCGGCCTAGTTCTTCGGGGTTTTGATTCAGGTCAAACGCCCCGCGCGCGCGGTCCCTAACATCGGGGCATCCAAAGGTCATAGCCCATGCACACGGAAGCCACGTATAACTACAGGGTCGTCCGGCAATTTACCGTGATGACGGTGGTCTGGGGGGTGGTCGGCATGCTGGTCGGCGTGTTCATCGCCGCGCAGCTTCTCTGGCCGGAGCTCAACTTCGACGTTGCGTGGCTTTCGTATGGCCGGCTGCGGCCGCTGCACACCAACGCCGTGATTTTCGCCTTCGGCGGCAGCGCGCTCTTCGCCACCTCCTATTACGTGGTACAGCGCACCTCGCACGTGCGGCTTTTCGGCGAGCGCCTGGCGGCGTTCACCTTCTGGGGCTGGCAGGCGGTGATCGTGGCAGCGGCGATCACGCTGCCCCTGGGCATCACGACCTCCAAGGAGTACGCCGAGCTCGAGTGGCCGATCGACATCCTGATCGCGCTGGTCTGGATCGCATACGCCGTGGTCTTCTTCGGCACGCTGTGGAAGCGCAAAGTCCCGCACATCTACGTCGCCAACTGGTTCTTCGGCGCGTACATCCTGGCCGTCGCGCTGCTGCACATCGTAAACAGCGCCGCGATGCCCGCGACCTTCTGGAAGTCCTACTCGGCCTTCGCCGGGACGCAGGACGCGATGGTGCAGTGGTGGTACGGCCACAACGCGGTCGGATTCTTCCTCACCGCCGGCTTCCTCGGGATGATGTACTACTTCGTCCCGAAGCAGGCCGGCCGCCCGATCTACTCGTACCGCCTTTCGGTGGTGCACTTCTGGGCGCTCATCTTCACCTACATGTGGGCTGGCCCGCATCACCTGCACTACACCGCGCTGCCGGATTGGGCGCAGTCGATCGGCATGGTGTTCTCGCTCATCCTGCTCGCGCCGTCCTGGGGCGGAATGATCAACGGGATCATGACTTTATCGGGCGCATGGAACAAGCTGCGCGAGGACCCGATCCTCAAGTTCCTTATCGTCTCGCTGTCGTTCTACGGCATGTCCACCTTCGAGGGGCCGATGATGTCGGTGAAGACCGTGAACGCGCTGTCGCACTACACCGACTGGACGATCGGCCACGTGCACAGCGGTGCGCTCGGCTGGGTGGGGCTGATCACCATGGGGTCGCTCTACTACCTGGTGCCGCGCCTGTTCGGTCGCACCGAGATGTACAGCGTGCGCGCGATCAACGTGCACTTCTGGATCGCGACCATCGGCATCGTGCTTTACATCGCCGCCATGTGGATCGCCGGCGTGATGCAGGGGCTCATGTGGCGCGCGGTGAGCGAGGACGGCGCGCTCACCTACAGCTTCGTCGAAAGCGTTAAGGCGACCTATCCGTTCTACGCGATCCGCCTGCTCGGCGGGCTGTTCTTCCTCGCCGGCATGCTGATCATGGCCTGGAACGTGACGAAGACCATTTCCACCGCGACGCCTGAAGAGGCGCGCATTCCGGAACCGGCGGCCGCGCCGGCACACGCATGAAGCTCACTCACGACCTTATCGAGCGCAACCAGGCGCTGATGATCGGCCTGGTGATCCTGGTGATCGCCGTCGGCGGGCTGGTGGAGATTGTGCCGCTGTCGTTCCAGAAGTCGGTGACCGAGCCGGTCGCCGGCCTCAAGCCCTACAGCGCGCTCGCCCTCACCGGGCGCGACGTCTACATCCGCGAGGGCTGCTACAACTGCCACTCGCAGATGGTGCGGCCGTTCCGCGCCGAGGTCGAGCGCTACGGCCCGTACTCGGTCGCGGGCCAGTTCGTCTACGACCGGCCGTTCCAGTGGGGCTCGAAGCGTACCGGCCCCGACCTGCACCGCGTCGGCGGGCGCTACTCCGACGTATGGCACCAGCTGCACCTGGCGAACCCGCGCGACGTGGTGCCGGAGTCCAACATGCCGGGCTATCCGTGGCTCGCGGCCACGCCCGCGAACGCCGCCGACATCCAGGCGAAGCTCACCGCGCTGCGCCGCCTCGGCGTGCCGTACACGGACGAGGAGGTGGCGAAGGCACCGGGCGAGCTCGAAGGCAAGACCGAGCTCGATGCGCTGATCGCCTACCTGCAGGGCCTGGGCACCGCGGTGAAGCGGTCGAACTGAGGGCCGACTAATGGACATCAATCTCATCCGTACGCTGGTCACGCTGTTCTGCCTGGCCGCGTTCCTCGGTATCGTCTGGTGGGCCTACCTGCCTTCGCGCAAGCAGAGCCTCGAGCTGCAGGCCATGAGCATCCTGGAGAGCGACGCGGAAATGAGGGGCGAGGCATGAGCCAGTTCACCTCGGGCTTCTGGGACATCTACATCGGCGTGCTGACGGTGGTGTCGGTCGTCGCCTGCGCGCTGTTCCTCAAGTCGCAGAGCGTGCGCAAGGCGCCCGGCCCGGCCGATACGACCGGCCACACCTGGGACGGGGACCTCGCCGAATACAACAACCCGCTGCCGCGCTGGTGGTCGTGGTTGTTCTACATCACGATCGTGTTCTCGCTCGGCTATCTGATCCTTTATCCGGGGCTCGGCAGCTGGAGCGGCACGCTCGGCTGGTCGCAGGTCGGGCAGCTCAAGCAGGAGCAGGAGCTCGCGCTCAAGCGCTATGGGCCGCTGTATGAGAAGTTCGCCGCAACCGAGATCGAAGCGCTGGTGAAGAACGCCGATGCGCTCGGGATAGGCCAGAAGCTGTTCCTCAACAACTGCGCGCAGTGCCATGCTTCGGACGGGGGCGGCGCGCGCGGCTTTCCGAACCTGGCGGATATGGACTGGCTGTGGGGCGGCACGCCCGAGGCGATCAAGACCACGATCGCCGAAGGGCGCACGGGAATGATGCCGGCGTGGGGACAGGCGCTCGGCGAGCAGCGCGTCAAGGACGTCGCGCACTACGTGCGCTCGCTCTCCGGGCTGACGCACGACAGTATCCGCGCGGCGCGCGGCAAGGAGGACTTCGACAAGACCTGCATCGCCTGCCACGGGCAGCAGGGCAAGGGCAACACGGCGATGGGCGCGCCCGATCTTACCGACAAGGTGTGGCTGCACGGCAGCGCGGAGGACAGGCTCATCGACACCATCAGCCGCGGGCGCGTGGATTTGATGCCGGCCCACAAGGAAAAGCTCTCGGGTGCGCAGATCCATCTGCTCACCGCGTACGTCTACTCGCTTTCCCGCAGCGGGGTCGCGATTCCGCACCGCAAGTGAGCCCGGCGGTGGCATGAACGCGCCGCTTAGCAAGCTCGCGGCTGCAGCAGCGCCGGAGGAGACCAGCCTCTACGAGGTGCGCAGGAAGATCTACCCGCGCGCGGTGCACGGCTGGTTCGCCGGCTGGCGCTGGGCGCTGGTGTGGATCACCCAGATCATCTACTACGGCGGGCCCTGGCTCACCTGGAACGACCGCCAGGCAGTGCTGTTCGACATCGTGCACCGCAAGTTCTTCATTTTCGGCCTGGTGTTCTGGCCGCAGGACATCGTCTACCTCGCGGTCCTGCTCATCATCTCGGCGCTCGCGCTGTTTCTGTTCACCGCCGTGGCGGGGCGGCTGTGGTGCGGCTTCACCTGCCCGCAGACCGTGTACACCGAGATCTTCATGTGGGTCGAGCGCATCGTCGAGGGCGACCGCAACGCCCGGATACGGTTGGACAAGGAGCGCTTTTCCAAGAAGAAGATCGTTCGTAAAGGCGCGAAGCACGCGGTTTGGATTCTCCTGTCGCTGTGGACGGGCTTCACCTTCGTCGGCTACTTTACCCCGATCAAGGAATTGTGGAGCGAGGCGCTGACGTTCTCTTTCGGTCCTTGGGAGGCGTTCTGGGTGCTGTTCTACGGTTTCGCCACTTACGGCAACGCGGGCTGGATGCGTGAGCAGGTGTGCAAGTACATGTGCCCGTACGCGCGCTTCCAGAGCGCGATGTTCGACAAGGACACGCTCATCATCACCTACGACCGCGGGCGCGGGGAGCCGCGCGGCAAGGCGGGAAGCAAGGGCGCGGGCGACTGCGTCGATTGCGGCATCTGCGTGCAGGCCTGTCCGACGGGCATCGATATCCGCGACGGTCTGCAATACGAATGCATCGGCTGCGCGGCGTGCATCGACGGCTGCGATCAGGTCATGAGCAGGCTCGCGCGGCCGCGCGGGCTGATCCGCTATTCGACCACCCACGCGATGGAGGGGAAGAAGACGCGCGTGCTGCGCCCGCGCGTGCTGGTGTATTCCGCCATCCTGCTCGCGATTGCGGCGGCCGTGACGGCGAGCCTCTACCTGCGCGTGCCGCTCAAGGTCGACGTGATCCGCGACCGGGCGGCGCTCGCGCGCGAGGTCGGCGATGAGATCGAGAACGTCTACCGGCTGCAGATCATGAACACCACCGAGCAGCAGCGGCTGTACGAGATCGGCGTGCGTGGACTGAAGGACATCGAGATCAAGGGCGACAGCCGGGTCACCGTGGAGCCGGCCTCGAGCCGCATGGTGCCGGTGAGGGTGCGCGTCGAGCGCGACGAGGTCGCGCCGGGCACCCATCGCATCGAGTTCGAGGTGCGTGCCGTGGGCGCCGAGGCGATCGCGGTGCGCGAAAGCAGCGTCTTCATGGTGCGCTAGAGCATGGCGCTACCCTTCAGCCGCGAGCAGTTCTTCGAGGTGTTCAGCAGCTACAACGATGCTGTGTGGCCGGCGCAGATAGTGCTCTACGCTCTTGCGCTGGTCGCGCTTGCCCTCGCGCTCACGCCGCGCAGCTATTCGGGGCGCGCCGCTTGCGCGCTCCTCGCACTGCTCTGGGCCTGGATGGGCGCGGTGTACCACTTCGTGTACTTCCGGGAGGTGAACCCGGCCGCGACGCTCTTTGGCGCTGCGTTCCTGCTCGCCGCGGCGCTTTTTGCGTGGCAAGGTGTTGTGCAGGGCCGACTCGCGTTCGAGTGCAACCGCGGCGCGCGCTCGGCCGCCGGGTTGCTCATCGTCGCCTACGGCTTGGCGTTCTATCCGGCGCTCGCCTGGCTGCTCGGCCACGGCTACCCCGCGATGCCGACTTTCGGGCTGCCTTGCCCGACGACGATCTTCACGCTCGGCATGCTGACCCTCGTGCGTCGCCCGTTTCCGCGAGCAGTGTTTCTGGTGCCGCTCGCCTGGGTGATCGTCGGGACGCAGGCGGCGCTTCTTTTCGGCATGTACGAGGACTTGGGCCTGCTCGCCGCCGGCGCGGCGGGCGCCTGGCGTCTCCTCCGGGCCGCAACGTCGTGGAGACACGCGTGAGCGCGAGTTCCTGGTATCGCAACCCCTGGCCATGGATCCTCATGGCGGGGCCGGCTGCCGTGCTTGTGGCGGGAGCGGTGACGACCTGGCTCGCCGTCGCGTCCTCCGACGGGCTGGTTGCCGAGGATTACTACAAGCAGGGCCTCGCCATCAACAAGCGGCTCGCGCGCGAGGAGGCGGCGCGCGCGCTGGGCATATCGGCGCAAGTCGCGGTCGAGTCGGGCGTGCTGAAGGTAACCCTTGCCGGACAGGCGCCCGAGGCGCTCTTCGCGCATCTCGCGCACGCCACCCGCTCGGGATACGACCAGCGCCTGCGGCTCGCGCCCGCCGGCGCCGGCGTGTACGAGGCCGAGCTGCCGGCGCTGCCCGCGGGGCGCTGGCGCATTGTCATCGAGGACCCGCGCGCGGCCTGGCGCATCGTCAAGGAGTCGCTATGAAAAAGGCGATCTGGATATTCTGGCCGTCGTTCGTCGTCGGGGGCATTGCCACCGTGCTCGCGTTCACCGCGATCGATCCGGCGGATCTCGAGCTCTCGAGGAAAGCCGCCTACACCTTCGGCTTCTTCTTCTTCTGGGCGCTCGGCGCCGGATCGAGCGCGTTCACCTGCTTTCTCCAGCAGCGCAGGGAGGAAGTGAACCGCTGCCCGCTCGAGCCGGACGAACGCCCGGCGGGCTGCCCCAAGCGCCAGGACCCCGATGCGGCTTGCTAGCGCGGGCGTGCTGCTTCTGCTCGCCGTTCCGGCGGCGGCGCAGGACGCCGCGCGCGGACGCGCCTTGTACGAAACCCACTGCGGCGGCTGCCATTACGAGCGGGTGCACGAGCGGCTCAAGACCGACATCAAGGACCTCGACGGCTTGCGCGCCGCGGTCGCGCGCTGGGCGCCGCAGACCAAGCGCAGCTTCACGCCCGAGGAGCTGGCGGACATCGTCGAGTACCTTAACCTCTCGCACTACAGGATCGGCATTGCGCCTGAGATTCCACGGCGCGGCCGGTGAAGTCACCGGCTCCTGCTTCGAGGTCGACACCGGGGACATCCGCTTCCTCGTCGATTGCGGCATGTTCCAGGGCGGCGCCGCGGCCGAGGCCAAGAACCGCAGCTTCGCTTTCGATGCGCGCGGCATCGCGTTCGTGCTGCTCACCCACGCGCACATCGACCATTCCGGGCTGATCCCGCGTCTCGTGGCGCAGGGCTTTCGCGGCGCGGTCTACGCCACCGCGGCGACCTGCGATCTCGCAGCCGTGATGCTGCCCGACAGCGGCCATCTGCAGGAGAAGGAGGCCGACTGGGAGGGCGGCACGCCGCTCTACACGCAGGAGCAGGCGCGCGCGAGCCTCGTGCACTTTCTGCCGGTGGAATACGACGCCGACGTGCGCCCGCACCCTTCGGTGCGGGTCCGGTTTCGCGACGCCGGCCACATCCTCGGCTCGGCGATCCTCGAGATCTTCCTGAAAGGGCGCAAGCTCGTCTCTTCCGGCGATCTCGGCCAGCCCGGCCGCCCCATCGTGAACGACCCCACGCCGATCGGCGCCGCCGACGTGCTCCTGGTGGAATCGACCTACGGCAATCGCGAGCACAAGACGCTCGCGCAGACCCTCGACGAGCTCGCCCATGCGCTCGACGACACGCTGCGCAGCCGCCAGGGCAACGTCATCATCCCGGCCTTCGCGGTCGGCCGCACGCAGGAAGTGCTCTACCTGATCACGCAGCTCTGCCGCGAGGGCCGCGTGCCGGACCACGATCTTTACGTCGACTCTCCCATGGCGCTTGCCGCGACGAAGATTACCGCCAAGTACTCCGACTGGCGGCCGCAGCCCGACGGCGGTCCGAGAATCCGCTTCACCGAGGACCTCGCCGACTCGATGAAGATCAACTCCGTGCGCTCGGGCGCGGTCATCGTCTCGGCGAGCGGCATGTGCGAGGGCGGGCGCATCAAGCACCACCTGCGCCACAACATCGCGCGCCCGGAATGCGCGATCGTCTTCGTCGGCTTCCAGGCCGCCGGCACGCTCGGGCGCAGGATCGTCGACGGGGCGGCTAGCGTGCGGCTCTTCGGTGAGGAGCACGAGGTCAAGGCGAGGGTGTTCACCATCGGCGGGCTCTCTGCGCATGCGGATCGCGCCGCGCTCATCGGCTGGCTCGGGCGCTTCCGCCGGCCGCCGCGCAACACCTGGGTAGTGCACGGCGAGCCGCTTTCCGCCCACGCGTTGCGCGATGCGATCGCCGAGCGCCTCGGCTGGCAGGCGGCCGTTCCCGCGCCGCGTCAGGCGGTCGAGCTGTGATCCGCGAAGAGCTTCTCCGGCGCTTCCCGGCGTTCGCCGAGCTGCCCGCGGCGCGCCTCGAGGCGCTGCTCGCGCAGGCTCAGCTCGTGCGCGCGTCGGCCGGGAGCGTGCTTTTCGACGCCAATCAGCCGTGCCGCGGGTTCCCGCTGCTGCTCGAGGGAAGCGTGCGGGTGACCAAGGCCGCGCCGAGCGGGCGCGAAATCCTGCTCTACCGTGTCGAGCCCGGGCACGGCTGCATCCTTTCCGGCGGCTGCCTCCTCGGGCACTCCGACTATTCCGCCAAGGGAACCGCCGAGAGCGATATCGTGCTGCTCACCATCCCGGGGGGGTTGTTTCACGAGCTGCTTCTCGAGTCCGAGCCGTTTCGCCATTTCGTGTTCGCCATGTACGGCGAGCGGCTCGCAGAAGTGATGGAGCTCGTCGAGGCCGTGGCCTTTCAGCGGCTCGACGCGCGGCTCGCGCAGCTGCTGATACGCCGCGGGCCGGTCGTGCAGGCGACGCACCAGAGCCTCGCCGACGAGCTTGGCAGCGTGCGCGAGATCGTCAGCCGGCTGCTGCGCAGCTTCGAGAGCCGCGGCTGGGTGCGCCTCGAGCGCGAGCGCGTCACCGTGCTCGACCCCAAGGCGCTCGCCACCCACGCACGCGGCTGATCGGAACCTGGGTCACAGACGGCCGCGCGGCGCGCGCCGATACTGCGGTCATCCGCTGGCGATACGCCAGCCAACCGAAACCGAAAGGAACCGAACCATGAAGCATCTTGTCGCCGCAGTGTCTCTTGCAGTCCTTGCCGTTCCAGCCTTCGCCGCGCAGGTGCCGTTCGAGCAAACCGAGCTCGACCGCGCGCTGCCCGGCGTACAACCGAAGGCGCGCGCCGCGAGTGCCGCGGTCCGTGAGACGGTGGACTATAACTTCATCGCGCCCGCGCAGTAATGCGCCCGTGACGGGGCCGGATCGCAAGATCCGGCCCTTTCCCCCTTATCATTGCGCTTTTTCATAGGACCTAAATCCTGCAAGACACCGAGCTCGCGCGCTGGAACGAGCGCTTCTCAGCGCCGGACTACGTCTTCGGCACCACGCCGAACGCTTTCCTAGCCTCGAAGGCGCATTTGTTCAGGCCCGGGCAGCGCGCGCTGTGCGTGGCCGACGGCGAGGGCCGCAACAGCGTGTGGCTCGCCGAGCAGGGGCTGGAGGTGACCGCCTTCGACATTTCTCCGGTCGGCGTGGCCAAGGCGCAAAGGCTCGCCGCGCAGCGCGGCGTACGGGTCGTGCACGAGGTGGCGAGCGTCTACGACTGGCCTTGGCCCCAGGCGCAGTTCGACGTCGTCGCGGCGATCTTCGTGCAATTCGCCGATCCCGCGATGCGCAGCTTCATGTTCGAGCGCATGGCGCGCGCGCTCAAGGCGGGCGGGCTCGCGCTGATCGAGGGCTATACGCCGAAGCAGCTCCAGTACAACACCGGCGGGCCCTCGAAGCTCGAGAATCTCTATACTGCGCAGCTGCTGCGCTCGTCGTTCGCCGGCTTCGAGATCCTCGAGCTGCGCGAATACGAGGCCGAGCTCGAGGAGGGCTCGAGACATGCCGGCACTTCGGCGCTGATAGATTTCGTCGCGCGCAATGGCCGCTGAGCCGAACGCCCTGCCTTCGCTTTCGATCCGCCGTCTCGGGGTTTTTCTCGGCGCTGAAGTGACCGGGGTCGAGCTGCACCGCCCGCTCGAGGCGCAGACCGTCGAGGCGCTGAAGCAGGCGCATGCCGAGCACGGCGTGCTCGTCTTTCCCAATCAGGCCATTACCTCCGAGGACTTGAAGCGCTTCGGCCGCTACTTCGGCGAGCTCACGGTGCACCCGTTTTCCACGAGCACCGCGGAAGCCCCCGAACTCATCGTCTACGACAACAAGGAGGGCAACCCGCCCGCGCCTACCGACGTGTGGCACACCGACGAGACCTTCCGCGAGGCGCCGCCGATGGGCACGGCGCTGTGCTCGAAGATCGTTCCCGACGTCGGCGGCGACACCGCGTTCGCCAGCATGAGCGCGGTGTACGAAGGGCTCTCGGACCGCTGGCAGCGCTTCCTCTCGGGACTGGAGGCGGTGCACGACTTCAAGCCCTTCCGCGGTCTTTTCCCGCGCGACCGCGCCGGGATCGAGCGGCTGCGTAAGTACGAGGACCTCTACCCGCCGGCGACCCACCCGGTGGTCACGCTGCACCCGGTCACGGCCAAGAAGGTGCTGTTCGTGAACCCGCAGTTCACGCTCTACATCAAGGGCATGGCCGAGGACGAGAGCCGCACGCTCCTGGAGATGCTCTACCGCAAGACGCTGGTTCACGAGTACCAGTACCGGCACCGCTGGCAGCCCGACATGGTGGTGTTCTGGGACAACCGCTCGGTGCAGCATTCGGCGCTGCACGACTACTACCCCAAGCGCCGCCTCATGGAGCGCGTAACGATCAAGGGCACGCGGCCGATCGCCGCCGAGGCGCCCGCCGACCCGAAGGACCTGCGCCGCTATCTCATGCCGCCGCTCTCGGCGTTCCGCGAGACCGCGCAAAAGCGCCGGCACGAGCGCTGACGCTCAACCCGCGATGAGGTACAGGGCGAGCGCAACGCCGAGCAGGCCGATGACGCCGCTTGCGTAGACCGACATGTTGACCCAGTAGCCCGGCGGAATCTCCACCGGCCGAAGTGACGCGACCGAGCGCCGGTACTGCAGGATCGAAAGCGCGCTGAGCAGCACGCCGAGCAGGACGAAGGCAAGCCCGATCCAGAAAGCGAAATTCGGCCGCGGCGCCGCGCCCGGCAGCAGCACCGAG
Organism: Burkholderiales bacterium; assembly: GCA_035550695.1. Lineage (GTDB taxonomy): Bacteria > Pseudomonadota > Gammaproteobacteria > Burkholderiales > SG8-39 > SCGC-AG-212-J23. The sequence continues at coordinate 22,409 of DASZOS010000004.1, forward strand.
GTGCGGTCCACGAGGAAGCCGAACGCCATCAGGCCTGCCGCGGTGCGGCTCCAGGCCATGAGCGTGCGCTCGGCGGCGAACAGCACCCGTGGGTCGTCGAGTCCGCTCATCTAGCGCTCGCGGGCGAGAAGCCCGTCGTTCATGACATAGACGCTGTCGAAGCCCTCGATCATGCGCTGATCGTGCGTCACGACGATCACCGCCGAGCGCTTGTCGCGCGCGACGCGGCGGAGCAGCTCCATCACCTTATGGCCGCGCTCGGTGTCAAGCGCCGCGGTCGGCTCGTCGGCGAAAACGATCGGCGGCTCGTTGGCGAGCGCGCGCCCGATGGCGATGCGCTGGCGCTCGCCGCCCGAGAGCGTCGCCGGCAGCGTGTCGGCGCGGTGCGCGACCTCGAGGTAGGCGAGGAGCGCGCGCGAGCGCCGCGCGGCCTCTCGCTTGCCGATGCCGTTGATCTGCATCGCGAGCGCGACGTTCTCCTGCGCCGTGAGGAACGGGATCAGGTTGTGCCCCTGGAAGACGAAGCCGATGTTCTCGCGCCGGTAGCGCCGCGCCTCGACCTGCGCGCGGCCGTCGCGCCACGCCGCGCGCCCGCCCACCACGATCGTTCCGGAGGAGGGAGCCTCGATCAGGCTCAGGCACAGGAGGAGCGTGCTCTTGCCCGAGCCGCTCGGCCCGAGGAGCGCGGCGACCTCGCCCGATTCCACCGCGAAGCTCGCCTCGCGCACTGCCTGCACGGCGAGCTCGCCCTGGCCGAATACCTTGGAGAGGTTCTGGACTTCGAGGAGCGCCATCTCAGCCGCCGAGCGCGAGCGCTGGCGGCGTGCGCAGCGCGTGCCAGATCGCCATGAAGCTCGCCACTACGCCGCCGGCGAGCATCACCGCGAAAGTGATGACGATCTCCTCGGGCAGCAGGATCAGCGTGCGCGGGAAGCGGTCGCGCACCAGGCTCATGAGGACATACGCCACCGCAAAGCTGCCGAGCGTGAGCGCGAGCGACTGCTCGAGGATCATGCGCACGATCACGCGGTTGGGGGCGCCGATCAGCTTCAGCGTGGCGATCGGCCGGATCTTCTCGATGGTGAGGACGTAGACGATGAGCGCGATGATGACGATCGAGACGATGACGAGCAGCGAGCGGAACAGCCCGAGCACCGCCGACATCTTCTTCAGCCGCCCCTCGAGCATCAGCTCGCGCTCCTCCTCGGCGGTGTAGGCGCTGAAGTGGAGCCAGCGTTCGATATGGCTTCTTACGACCTGAACGTCATGGCCCTTCGCCACTTCGATGAGAACTGCATTTACCGTGGCGGTGGAGCCGGCGAGGAGCGGCAGGATGCGCGCCGCCTCGGCCGGCGCGAAGCCCGCGTTGTCCAGGCGTTTCGTGTTCGCCGCGCGCGCCGCCACCAGCGCATGGCTGTCCTGCTGATAGAGCACTTCCTGCGCGTCGGGCAGCGAGAGATAGACCAGCGGGTTGCCCGCCGGGTCGACCGCGCCGCGCGTGAGCCCGACCACGGTGTAGGTGTGCGGCCCCAAACGGAAGACATCGTTCAGCGAAAGGCCGAGGCGGGCATCGGCGACCGCTTCCCAGTGTGCCGCCTGGATCGAGCGGCCGGCGACGAGCCGTCCCGGCCCGCCGAGGCCGCCGAACACGTCGTAGCCGACGATGGTGAACTGCTGGCTCGCGCCCGCGAGGCTGCGCTGCGCGGCGTACGCGATGAAGGGGCTCGCGCGCGCCACTCCCGGGGCTGCCGCGACGCTCTTGTACGCGTCGCCGGGAATGCGCGAGGACTCGTTGAACGGTCCGCCGCGTCCCTGCTCCACCACCCACAAATCCGCGGCGGTGTTCTCGATCAGCCAGATGCCGTCGAAGATGTTGCCGCGGTAGATGCCGTTCATCACCAGGACGATGGCGAGCAGCATGCCGACGCCGATGATCGTGGCGATGAACTTGCCGAGGTGGCGGCGGATGTCCTTTAGCGCGAGGTCCATGCCGCGAGCTTGGCGCCCTGGTCGAGTCCCTCGGCGATGACCGCGTGCTTGCCGTCGCTCGCCGCGATGCGCACCGGCTGGAACACCTTGCGGCCCTCGCGCAGCAGCATGACCCCCTGCCGGCCCTCGCGCAGCACCAGCGCCGCCACCGGCACCACCGGCCCGCGCTCGGTGCCGGCCAGGATGCTCACTTCCGCTTCCTGGTCGATGGCGAAGCGCTCGGGCGGCGCGTCGAACGCGACATTCACCTCCAGCTCGCGCGTCGCCGCGTCCGATTGGCGCGAGATGCGCGCGACGCGCCCGGCGTGCGCTTCGCCGTTGCGCAGCAGGATGCGCGCCGGCATGCCCACCTCGATGCGCCCGACCAGCGCCTCGTCGATGCGCGCTGCGACCCACAGCGTCGCCGGGTCGACCAGGCGGAAAACCGCGGCACCGGGCGCCACGGTCGTTCCGACTTCCGCCGAGCGCTGGATCACGAGGCCGTCCATCGGCGCAGTGAGTCGCGTATGCGACCACAGCGTCTCGGCATAGCGCGCATCCTCCGCAACGGCCCGCCCTTCGGCACGCCGCGCGGCGAGGAGCGCGGCTGCGTTGTCGGTGCTTGCCTCGGCCGCTTTCAGCCCGAGCGCCGACGTGTCGTAGGCCGACTGCGAAATGAATCCTGCGCGCCGCAGCTCCGCGTCGCGTGCCTGCCGGTTGCGCGCGAGCTCGGCATCGGCGCGCGCCTTGGCGAGGCTCGCCTCGGCAGCGGCGATGTTGCGCTCGATCGACTCGCGCCCGGCGACGGCAGCAGCGCGCTTGGCGGCGAGATCGCGATCGTCGAGCACCGCGAGCAGCTGCCCGCGCTTCACGCGCTCGCCGTGGTCGGCATGCAGCGAGACCACCTGCGCCGAGACCCGGGCGCTCACCGTGACCGGTACGCGCGCCTGGACGGTCCCCGGTCCGCCGACGCGCACCTGCACCTCGCCCTGCGCCACGGTGACCGTATCGGCCGTATCGGGGCGCAGCAGCGTGCGAGCCGCGATCACGGCAGCGGCCACGGCGAGGGCAGCGGCCGCGACGACGGCGAGAGTTTTCAAGTTCATCAGGCAGCCACCTGCTCGGCGTTCGGCCACACGCGCTCGACGATCGCGCCGCCCTGCGCGGCGACGAGCTCGCCCTCGCGCAAGGCTTCCCAGCCGCGCTCTTCGGTGAGCGGGACGCTCGCGGCGAGCACCACGCTCTGGCCGGGCGCGCAGCGCCGCTGCAGCAGGTGCAGCCCCGGCGGTCGCGGCGCCGCGCCGCCCCCCGGCGAGCGCCGGTGCGCGTGAATGAAGAGCGCCTTGCCGTCAGCGTAGAGGAAGTTCGCCGGGCCCAAGGCGCGCAGCGTTGCGGCGAAGCGCGCCACCACCGCCAGCCGCTCGTGCAGTGGTGCGACGCCGCCGTGCCGCCGCAGCGCGCGCATGTCCTCGAGCAATGCGCAAAAGGCGTACTCCGAATCGGTTTCGCCGATCGGCTCGAAGCTGCGCAGCGGCAGGCTTGCGCGCAGCGCTTCGAAGCGCAGGTCGCCGTTATGCGCGAACACGTGCATGCGTCCGCCCAGCTCGCGGGCAAACGGCTGGCAATTCTTCATCGCCATGCTTCCCTGGGTAGCCCTGCGGATATGCGACAGCACGACGCCGGAGGTAAACGGATGCTCCTGGAGAAACCGCATGCACTCGCTGTGCGACGCGGGCTCGGCGTCCTTTACGAGGCGCACGTCCTCGTCAGCGTAATAGGCGATGCCCCAGCCGTCCTGGTGATGGGCTTCGAGGCCGCCATGGCGCGCGAAGGCCGCGAGCGACGCGCGCGCATCGGTCGGAACGCGGCTTGACATTGCGAACAGCTCACACATGGGCACAGGGTGCCAATCCCGCGCGCAGGGACCTTTGACACGGATCAAAGGTTGCGCCGACCGCCGGCGTAGGGTTGGAGCCATGACGAATACAACTGAAACATTGCGCTTCAGCGTCGAGCTGGAGCAGCGGGAAGGCTTCGAATTCGTGGTGCGCTTCGACTGGCCGGTCGCCGAGCTCACGCTCGACGAGCCCGAGCCGCTCGGCAAGCGGGGCGGGCCGAACGCGGCGCGCCTGGTGGCCGCCGCGGTGGCGAACTGCCTGTCGGCGAGCCTGGTATTCTGCCTGCGGAGCAAGTTCCGGCAGAACCCCGGGCCGGTGCGCGCCATGGCGACGGGGCGCCTGGAGCGCAACGAGCGCGGCCGTTACCGCATCGCGGGCATCGATGTCGTGCTCTCGATCTCCGAGCGCCGCGGCGAGCTGCCGCACCAGGAGCGCTGCCTCGAGCAGTTCGAGGATTTCTGCGTGGTCACCGAAAGCATCCGCGCCGGCATCCCGGTGTCGGTCAGCGTAGTGGACGCTGCCGGCGCCACGCTGTACGAGACCGATTCGGCGGCCGAGCCCTCGATGTCTTGAGCATGGACAGCGAATCCCTGCAAACCCGCATCGAGCACGAGCTCGCCGAGCTCCGGTCGCGCTTTCCGCAGATCAGCGCCTGCCACAGCGCCCTCGAAGAGTGGACCGAGGACCGGGAGAACCGCTTCGCGCTGCGACTCGACATCCGTTGGCCGCAGCACCAGACGCTGGTGAGCGGCGATGCGAAGGACAACCCGCTCGATGCGGTGCGCGCCGCGTTCGACGCCGCGCGCGCGCAGCTGCCGCAGGGCGCCACCTGAGGGATTGAAGCCATGAAGCCTGACGATTTTCTCCTCGACGCATGGAAGCAGCAGGTCGATATCGGTTTTCGCGTGCTCGAGACGCTCATCGAGGGCGCCACGAAGCTTCACGAAGCGCAGCTCGAAGCGGCCTGCGACGCGCATGCGGACCTCGTCGCCACCCGGAAGACGATCGCGGCGGCGACAAGCGCCCCGGAGCTGCTGAAGCTGCAGGCGCAATGGGCCGGCGCGAACATGGAAAGCTGCATGGCCTACTGGCGGCAGATGTACGAGGCCATGAGCGATACCAACGCGGATCTGGTGAACTGCATGCAGAGGAAGGCGGCATGACCGCCAAGCAAGTGCTCTTCGGCGAGAGCGCCCACGCGCGGCTCATCAAGGGGATGAACACGCTCGCCGACGCGGTGCGCGTGACGCTGGGGCCCAAGGCGCGCACCGTGATCCTGGAGAGATCGTGGGGCGCGCCCACGGTGATCAATTCCGGCGTGATCGTGGCGAAGGAGATCGAGCTCGAGGACCGCTTCGAGAACATGGGCGCGCAGATGGTGCGCGAGGTCGCGGCGAAGACCTCGGAGGTCGCCGGCGACGGCACGACCACCGCGACGCTGCTCGCGTCGGGCATCGTCAACGAAGGCATGAAATCCGTCGCCGCGGGCATGAACCCGATGGATCTCAAGCGCGGCATCGACAAGGCGGTCGAGGCGATCGTGGCGGAGCTCGAGCGCATGGCGAAGCCCTGCAGCACGCGCACCGAGATCGCTCAGGTGGCCGCGATCTCGGCGAACAACGATCCGTCGATCGGCGAGATGATCGCCGACGCGATGGAGAAGGTCGGACGCGAAGGCGTGATCACGGTCGAGGACGGCAAGGGGCTCGCCAACGAGCTCGAGGTGGTGGAAGGCACGCAGTTCGACCGCGGCTTCCTGTCGCCGTACTTCATCAACAATCCCGAGAAGCAGTCGGTGGTCCTCGAGGACGCGTACCTCCTGCTCTACGACAAGAAGATCTCGACCATCCGCGAGCTGCTGCCGCTGCTCGAGCATGTCGCGAAGATGGGCAAGCCGCTCGTCGTCATCGCCGAGGACCTCGAGGGCGAGGCGCTCGCGACGCTGGTGGTGAATACGCTGCGCGGCATCCTCAGGTCGTGCGCGGTGAAGGCGCCGGGGTTCGGCGACCGGCGCAAAGCCATGCTGGAAGACCTGGCCGTGCTCACCGGCGGCAGGGTCGTCGCCGAGGAGGCGGGTCTCACGCTGGAGAAGGCCGAGCCCGAGGTGCTCGGCCGCGCGCGGCGGGTAGAGATCGACAAGGATGACACCACGATCATCGGCGGCGCAGGCGATCCGAAGGCGATCGATGCGCGCGTGGCGCAGATCAAGCGCCAGGTCGAGGACGCGACCAGCGACTACGACAAGGAGAAGTTGCAGGAGCGCGCGGCGAAGCTCTCCGGCGGCGTGGCGCTCATCCGTGTCGGCGCGGCGACCGAGACCGAGATGAAGGAGCGCAAGAGCCGCACGGAGGACGCGCTGCACGCGACGCGCGCCGCGGTGGAGGAGGGCGTCTTGCCCGGCGGCGGAGTCGCGCTGCTGCGCGCTCGCGCCGCGCTCGGCAGCCTGCGCGGCGACAACGCCGAGCAGGACGCGGGCATCCACATCGTCCTGCGGGCGCTCGAGGATCCGCTGCGCCAGATCGTGAAGAACGCGGGCGCGGAGCCCGCCGTGGTGGTGCAGAGCGTGGTCGAAGGCAAGGACAACTACGGCTACAACGCTGCGACGGGGCAGTATGGTGACATGGTCGCGATGGGCGTGCTCGATCCGCGCAAGGTGACGCGCGTCGCGCTGCAAAACGCGGCGTCGATCGCGAGCCTGATTCTCACGACCGACTGCATGATTGCGCAGATCCCGCAGAACAAGCCGGCCGCGCCCATGGCAGAGGAAACGCCATGAGCGCATATCGCAAGATACTCGTGGCGGTGGACGGCAGCCCGGCTGCGGCAAAAGGGCTGCGCGAAGCGATGCGGCTGGCGAAAGCCGAGCGCGCAGGGCTTTTCATCCTGCATGTAGTGGACGAGTTCTACGCTTTCGCCATACCCGAGCCTACGGCGCCTGCGGTCGACCTGGTGCCGCTGCTGCGCGAAGGCGGGCGCCGCATCCTGGCGAAGGCAGAGGCGCTGGCGAGGAAGCAGGGCCTGAAGCCCAGGACGGCGCTGCGCGAGACGATCGGTGGTCCCGCCGCCTATCACATCCTGCGCGAGGCGAAAAGGCAGCGCGCCGATCTGATCGTGCTCGGCACGCACGGGCGGCGCGGCGTGCGCCGGCTGGTGCTCGGCAGCGACGCCGAGCAGGTCGTGCGCACCGCCTCCGTGCCGGTGCTCCTGGTGAGGGCCGCCCGGGCGCGCTGAGCGTTCGAATCCGGGCAGAATGGGCCGGTGGAAGCGCTTTCCATAGGCCAGCTTCTCGCGTCGGTGGCGCTCGTCATCGTCAGCGTGCTGGTGTTCTTGCTGCTCTTCGAGCCCGGCCTGCCGTACCGGGTGCGCGCATCCGCCGCGCGCCTGGACTCGCGAGAGTTCGTGAACTACCTCAGCGCCATGGTGAACGCGCGCCTCTTCGCCGCGGGCGAGATCGAGGTGCTCTCGAGCGGCGAGGCGACCTTCGCCGCCGAGCTGGACGCCCTACGCGGTGCGAAGCGCAGCATCCATCTCGAGGCTTACCTGTTCCTTCGCGGTCGCGTGGCCGACGAAATGCTCGCGGTGCTCGAGGAGCGCGCGCACGCCGGCGTGCGGGTGCGCGTCATCGTCGACCGCTACGGCAGCCTGCTCACGCCGACGCGGTGCTTCTCGGGCCTGCGGCGAGCAGGCGGGGAGATGCATTGGTACCAGCCGTTTGCCTGGTACACGCTCAAGCGCCTGAACAACCGCACGCACCGCGATCTGCTGATCGTCGACGGCGAAATCGGCTTCGTCGGCGGTATCGGCGTGGCGGACTACTGGGTCGGCCCGCCGGGCCGCGGCCGGCCCTGGCGCGACACTATGGTTCGCGTCACCGGCGATCTCGTCAAAGGCCTGCAGACCTCGTTCGCCGAGAACTGGCTGGAAGCGGCGGGCGAGATCATGGAGGAGGAGGCATTCGTGCTTTCCGATGCCCACGAGCCCCGGGCGATCGACCCGAGCTCGGGGCTCGCGATGGTGGTCAACAGCTCGCCCTCCGAAGGCCGCTCCACCCGGGCGCGCATGCTCTTCCAGATGCTGGTCGCCTCCGCGCGCGAGTCGATCCGCATCGCCTCCCCGTATTTCATGCCCGACCGCAGCCTGTGCGCCGAGCTGCTGCGCGCTGCACGGCGCGGCGTCGCGGTGACCGTGCTCGTCCCGGGCCCCTGGAACAACCATCCGCTCACGCGCCTTGCGAGCCGGCGGCGCTACGGGCAGCTCCTGGAGGGTGGGGTCGCGCTGCACGAATACCAGCCGGCGATGATGCATGCCAAGGTGCTGGTCGTCGACGGGCTCTGGAGCGTCGTGGGATCGACGAACTTCGACAACCGCTCCTTCGTGCTGAACGACGAAGTGAACATCGCCATCCTGCAGCGCGAGCTGGCCGAAAGGCTCGAAGCCGATTTCGTCGCGGACCTCGGCTCGAGCGCCGAGGTGCGGCTCGAGGAATGGCGACGCCGGCCGCTCAGCGAGCGTGCCTTCGCGACGCTCGCGCGCGTGCTCGAGCGTCAGGCCTAGCCGAGCGCCTGGATCTTGCGCTGCATCTCCTCGAGCACTTCCATCGCGCACTCTCTGCACCGGCCGCATCCGGCTCCCACGCCGAGTTGCACGGCGAGGTCCTCCAGGCAGGTGGCGCCTTTCCCGGCGCACTCGCGCACTTCGCGTTCCGTGACGGCATTGCAGAGGCAGACGTACATTGGCTTGTCGAGAATGTCTTCCGTTCGTTCTATAACTAGCTGATCTGGCAGCGAACAAAGATGAGAACCATTATCATTGGAGTTCTGCCGCTTGTCAAGCGGAGCGTGCCGCGCGTGGCATCAAATCGTGCCGGTTTCTCTCCGATTTCGCCTCAGCCAGCGGCGGATTTCGTTCCAGATCTCCTCGGCGCTTTCGGCGCAGCGAAACAGTTTCGCGTCGCGCGCGCCGATCTTGCCTTCGGCGAGGAGGAAGTCGAAGTCGACGGCGCGCCGCCAGTAGTCTTTCCCGACTAGGACGATGGGCAGCGGCGGGATTTTCCGGCACTGCACCAGGGTCAGCGTCTCGAACAGCTCGTCGAAGGTGCCGTAGCCGCCCGGAAAGGCGACGAACGCCCGCGCGCGCAGCAGGAAATGGAGCTTTCTCAGCGCAAAGTAGCGAAAGCGAAGGCAAAGATCCGGCGTGATGTAGCGGTTGGGCTTCTGCTCGCGCGGCAGGTCGATGTTGAGACCGATGGACGGGGCGCCGACCTCGAAAGCGCCGCGGTTTGCCGCCTCCATGATGCCCGGCCCGCCGCCGGTCATGATCGCCGCGCGGCGCGAGCGGCCGACGATGCGCCCGAGCTCGCGTGCGATGCGGTAGTAGCGATCGCTCCGCGGCACCCGCGTGCTGCCCATGACAAGGATGGTGTGGCGCACGCCATGCTTTCGCAGCAACAGCTCGGCCTTCAGATACTCGAGCTGCAGGCGCACACCGCGCGTCTCGTCCTGGTCGAGAAACGCCGTGTCCCGGTCGGCGAGGCGGTAGGCGGCCCTCAATGCCACGAGGCAAGCAGGCCGGTCAGCGTCGCGGAAATGTCCGCGCCGTGATTGAGCACGTCGTCGACCGCCATGGTGATCGGCATGCGCACCCCGAGCCGCCGGGCGAGCACCGCCACGGCTTCGGTGGAAAAGGCGCCTTCGGTGACTTCTCTTCTCTGGGAGAGGATTTCTGCCAGCTTCTTGCCTTCGCCGAGGGCGAAGCCGAGCGAAGCGTTGCGCGAGGTGAGGCTGTTCGCGGTGAGCATCATGTCCCCGATGCCGGCGAGCCCGAGGAAAGTCTCGTGCCGCGCGCCCTTGGCGAGCCCGAGGTGCAGGGCTTCACCAGCGCCGAGGGTGACAAGAGTGGCGCGCGCGTTCTCGCCGAGCTTGAGCCCCGCCGCGATGCCGCTCGCGATGGCGATGACGTTTTTCATCACGCCGCCGATGGCCGCGCCCGCGACGTCGCTGGTGGGGTGCACGCAGAAGCGCGGGTTCTGGATGCCGAGCGACAGCTTCTTCGAGAGCTCGAAATCGGCGCAGGCAAGCGCCACGCCGCAAGGAAGGTCGGCGGCAATTTCGCGCGCGAACGACGGTCCCGACAGCACCGCGACCCTGCCGTGCGGCAACGTCTCGGCCAGCACTTCGGGCATCAGCGCGCAGGTCCCGCGCTCGATCCCCTTGGAGCAGCTCACGACCGGCGTGCCGCGCGCAAGGAAGGGCTGCAGCGAAACAGTCACCGCGCGCATGTGCTGGGCGGGAGGCGCAAGCAGCACGAAATCGGCGCGCTCGACCGCGGCCCCCATATCACCGGTCGCCCGTATTCCGCAGACGAGGCGCGCGCCTTGAAGGAAAAGGGGATTCGTTCCTTCGTCATTGATCGAGGCGACGACCTCCGGCTCGCGCGCCCAGAGCGTCACTTGGTGCCCGGACCGGCGCAGCACGCACGCCATTGCCGTGCCGAAGGCCCCGCCACCGATTATTCCGACGCGCCCCATGGCATCATCTTGTAGGGTGCATCGTGATAGCGATTGATTGAAGTCAAACAGACCGGCCGGGCGCCGCCTTAGATTGATAGCAACCCCTGACCCAACTTGGAGAACGCCATGATTCGAGGATGGAAGCTGCTGCTTCTTGCGCTTGCCGTGGCCGGTCCGGCGGCGGCGCAGGAGATCGAGAACGAGCTGGTCCTGATCACGCCGGTGGCGAAGACGCTCACCGATCCCACGCTCGCGGACTTCGTCAAGTACGCCAAGGAACGCTGGAACGTCGACGTAAAGGCGAACGCGCTCGCCGCCGGCACGCCGGTCGCCTACGGGCGCATCGTCGAGTGGAAGGGACGCCCGGAAGTCGACATCTTCTGGGGCGGCGAGAGCGCGCTGTTCGACAAGCTCGCCGAGCAGAAGCTGCTGCAGCCGCTTAACCTTCCGAAGCAGGTGATGGACGCCATTCCGGCGACGATCGGCAAGCCCAAGCCGATCTACCTCAAGGATCCGAAGGGCTTCTGGACCGGCACGGTGCTGGAGCCTTATGGCCTCGTGTATCACCCGCGGCTTCTGCAGCGCCTGGGCGTGCCCGAGCCCAAGGACTGGGACGACCTGCTCCATCCCAAGCTCAAGGGCAACGTCGCGCAGTGCGCGCCGACCCGCTCGAGCTCGAGCCACGCCACCTACGAGGTGATCCTGCAGCGCGACGGCGACGACAAGGGCTGGGCCTGGCTCAAGCGCCTGGGCGGCAACACCGGCATCTTCACCGCGCGCAGCCGCGACGTGCCGTCGGTGGTGGCAAAGGGCGAGTTCGCCGCCGGCTTCGCGGTGCCGAGCTACATGGCCTTCGAGGACCGGCTCGCCGGCTTCGACATCAAATTCGTCGCGCCCAAAACCGCCTGGGTGACTCCCGAGCCGATCGCCATCCTCGCCGGCGCGCGCCATTCCAGGACGGCCCGCGCGTTCATCGAGTACCTGCTCACCGAGCGCGGCCAGAAAGTGGCGATGGAGCGCGGGGTGTTCCCGATCACACCGAAGTACCGCGTCCAGGGCGCGCCGGGATCGCGCGCCGAGATGGCGGTCGAGTTCACCGGGGGCCTGCGGTCCTACTTCGACGTCGACGTGACCAACATCTACGACGACGACACCGCGCAGAAGCGCTACGAGGCCGTGAACCAGCGCTTCCGCAAGGAGATCGAGTCGGTCTGGGCCGACCTCAAGCGCTGACCTGATGCGGATCTCCGTCCGCGGGCTCACCAAGCGCTTCGGCACCAACGTGGTGGTGAACCGCGCGAGCTTCGACATCGAGGAGGGCGAGCTTTTCACCCTCCTCGGTCCGTCGGGCTGCGGCAAGACCACGCTGCTGCGGCTCATCGCCGGTTTCTACGCCCCCGACGAGGGCGAGGTGAGCTTCGATGGCCGCGTGGTCAACGCCGTGCCGCCGCACGAGCGCGGTATCGGCATGGTGTTCCAGAACTACGCGCTCTGGCCCCACATGACGGTGTTCGACAACGTCGCTTACGGCCTGAAGCTGCGCAAGCTGCCGAAAGCCGAGATCGCCGAGCGCATCCGCGCGGTGCTGGAGAAAGTGAAGCTTGGCGGCTTCGAGGCCCGCTATCCCGGCCAGATCTCGGGCGGGCAGCAGCAGCGCGTGGCGCTCGCGCGCGCGCTGGTGCTCAATCCCAAGATCCTGCTCCTCGACGAGCCGCTTTCCAACCTCGACGCGAAGATCCGCATCCAGGTGCGCGCCGAGATCAGGAAGCTGCAGAAAGAGCTCGGCATCACCACGGTGTACGTGACGCACGACCAGGAGGAGGCGCTCACGCTCTCGGACCGCATCGCGGTGTTCAACCAGGGAGCGATCCTGCAGGTCGGGCCGCCCAAGGCGCTCTACGAGCGGCCCGCCAACCGCTTCGTCGCCGACTTCATCGGCATCAACAACCTCATCGACGGGACCGTCCAGTCGGCGAACGGCAACCTGGTCGTCAAGACCGCGCTGGGCGAGATCCAGGCGCTCCCCGACGCGCGCTTCAAGCCGGGCGCACGCTGCGTCATCTCGGTGCGGCCCGAAAATGCGTCGATCAATTCGAAAAACCAGAATATTTTGCAGGGCAAGATCGCCTTTGCCGCCTATCTCGGCAACACCCTGCGCTACGACGTGGACGTCGGGCAGGGTGTCATCATCAGGGCGGACGTGCGCGACCCCTGGCACCATGAGCTGATGCCGATGGGCACCGCGGTGTCGGTCGGCTTCGCGGCGGCAAGCACGGTGGCGATTCCCGCCGAATGAGGGCGCCGTATTCGGCAATGCTGGGATTCGCCCTCATCTGGGCGTTCCTCATCCTGTTCGTGCTGTTTCCGCTGACCCGCATCTTCTACGACGCGTTCACCAACGAGGCCGGGCAGTTCACGCTGTCGAATTTCCACGAGTTCTTCACCGACGGGTTCTATCTGCGCTCGTTCTGGCAGTCGATGCTGCTCGGCGCCGCCGCGGTGGTCACGACCTCCATCATCGGCATCACGGTCGCGTTCCTGATCGTGCGCTACGAGTTCCCCTACCGGCAGCTTTTTTCCTACCTCACCATGCTGCCGCTCATCCTGCCGCCGATCGTCGGCGTGCTCGGCTTCGTGTTCATCCTGGGGCGCGCCGGCACGGTGAACATCCTGCTCATGGAGTGGTTCGACCTGCTGCGGCCCATCAACTTCATGTACGGCATGCAAGGCGTGCTGCTCGTCGAGACCGTCCACCTGTTCCCGATGATGACGCTGTCGATTCTCGACTCGCTCTCCAAGGTCGACCCGTCGCTCGAGGAGGCGGCGCAGGGCATGGGCGCGAAGGGCTGGCGGCGCTTCTTCACCATCACGCTGCCGCTCATGACGCCGGGCTACGTATCGGGCGCACTGCTCGTGTTCATCTGGACCTTCGCCGACTTCATCACGCCGCTGGTCCTCGGCGTGCAGGATCTGCTCGCGCCGCAGGCGTATCTCAACATCATGCAGTTCGTCGACCGGCGCATCTTCCGCATGGGCATCGTGATCTCGGCGCTGCTGGTAGTGCTGGCGATCTTCTTCGTGCTCGCGGCACGCCAGTATGTCGCGATCAAGGATTACAGCTCGCTCGCCTATTCGCGCGTGGAGCGCCGGCGCCTCTCCCGCGGGAAGGGCTGGGCTGCGGTCGCCTTCCTGTCGGCGCTGATGTTCATTTCCTTCATCCCGCAGGTCGGCGTGGTGCTCGCCGCGGTGGGCCGCGGCTGGTCGCTCACGCCCGTCCCGCTGCAATACACCTGGGAGTTTTTCGAACAGGTAAGCATCGAGACGCCGAAGTTCATCGTCAACTCGTTCCTCTTCTGCGGGCTCGCGGTGCTCATGTGCCTGGTCATCGGCGTGCCGATGGCATGGATCATGGCGCGCACGCGCGCCCCGGGTCGCGGCGCCATGGACGCGCTCACCACGCTCATCCTCGCCATTCCGGGCACCGCCGTGGGCATCGCCTACATCCGCGCCTTCAACTTCCCGCTGCCGCTCATCGAGCTGCCGCTCACCGGCATCTGGGTGATCCTGCCGCTGGTTCTTGCCGTGCGGCGGCTGCCCTATACCGTACGCGGCAGCTATTCGTCGCTCCTGCTGGTGCATCCGTCGATGGAGGAGGCGGCGGCGAACGTCGGCGCGGGGAAGCTGCGCACGTTCCGCGACATCACCGTGCCGCTGGTGTGGAAGGGGATCCTGGTCGGCGGGCTCTTCTCTTTCATCACCTCCTTGCAGGAGGCGTCGGCGACCATCTTCCTCACGCTGGGCGGCTGGGAGATGATTCCCTTCGGCATCTTCACCTTCTACATCGCCGGCTCGCAGAGCCAGGCGGCGGCGCTCGGGGTGATCCTCATCGCGGTATGCGCGGCGAGCCTGTATGTCGTGAACCGCATAGCCGGCACGCGCGTCGGCGGCCTGTTCGGCTAAAAGTTGACCTCCCTCAATAGGTAATTTGCGGCTCCCGGTATGGTAGAAAACAAGCCTCACAAACCGGAGATCGTCATGGACGCCCCTACAAACAAACTGATGCATGACCTCGAGACCGTCGTCGGCGATGCGGAAGAGCTCCTCAAGGCCACCGCGAGCCAGGGCGGCGAGCACATTTCGCGGATCCGCTCCCGCGCCGAAGAGTCGCTGCGCATGGCGCGCGAGCGCATCAAGGAAGTGACGCAAAGCGCCGAAGCGCAGGCACGCGCCGCTGCGCGCGAGCTCGACAAGCAGGTCCACGAGAATCCGTGGACCGCGGTCGGCATCGCGGCCGGCATCGGCCTGGTTCTCGGAATCCTGCTCGCTCGCAAGTGAGCGCCGGGCTACTGCACTCGGCGCAGAGCCTGCTCGCCAGCGTTCTCGCGCTGGCGCGCACGCGCCTGGAGCTCTTCAGCACCGAGCTGCAGGAAGAAATCACCCGGCTCGTCTTCGTCATGATCGGCGCGGTGGTAGTCCTCGTTCTCGCCACGCTCGGCGTCGGCTTCGCGGCGCTCGCGCTCGTCATCGCGGTCGGCGAGGAGTACCGGTCGATCGCCGCAGCGTCGATCGCGCTCGTGCTGATCGCCATCGCCGCCGCCGCGTGGTGGAGCCTGCGGGGCCTGGGGCGCGACAAGCCGCGCATGTTCTCCGCCACGCTCGCTGAGCTCGAGCACGACCGCGACGCGTTGACGCGATGATTCTTTCCCTCAAGAAATTGGCGCAACGGCGCGAGGCGCTGGTCGCGCTTTCCGCGGCGCAGCGCGAGCAGATCGCGGCGGCGCCCGCGGTGCGCAGGCTCGCCGCGGCCGACCGTGCACTCCAGGCGCTGCGCGCGCATCCGTTGCTCGCCGTCGCCATCGCGACGGCGGTGCTCGGCTTCATCGGCCCGCGGCGGCTCGCCCTCTGGGCCGCGCGCGCGCTGCCGTTCTATTCGCTACTGCGGAGAAGCAGATGAGCTACAAGACGATTCTCGTGCACCTGGACGACCAGCCGCGGCGCGCCGAGCGCCTGAGCCTTGCTTTCGAGCTCGCGGGCCGGTTCGAAGCGCATCTCGTAGCGCTCTTCGCCCTGGATGCCGCACGCATCCCCTCCTACGCGCTCGCCGAAGCCGGACCGGTGGTGCGCGAGATCGAGGCGCGCCGGCGCAGGGAAGCGGCAAGCACTGCCGAAGCCGAGTTCCGCCGCGCCGAGGGCGCGGGAGCCCGCAGGGCCGAGTGGCGCGTCTCGGCGCAGGATGCCTTCGCCGCAGTGCGCCTGAGCGCGCGCTATGCCGACCTCGTGGTCCTCGGGCAGCCCGAGCCCGAGCAGGTAGCCGCCCGCGCTTTTGCCGAGGAGGTGCTGTTGTCGGCGGGCCGGCCGGTGCTCTTCGTGCCCTATACCGGACGGTTCCGCGACGTCGGAAAGCGCGTTCTCGTCGCGTGGAACGCGAGCCGCGAGGCGGCGCGAGCGGTAAGCGATGCGCTGCCGATTCTCGCCCAGGCGCAATCGGTGGAGATCGTCGCCTTCTGCCCGGAAGACGCCGACCACGGCGAGGTTGCGGGCGCTGACATCGCGCTTTTCCTCGCACGCCACGGCGTCAAGGCGGTGGCCGCGCGCCAGTGCGCTCCCGACATCGACGTCGGCTCGCAGATCCTGTCGCGCGTCGCGGACTCGAACGCCGACCTGCTCGTCATGGGCGGCTACGGCCACTCTCGCCTGCGCGAGCTGGCGCTGGGCGGTGCAACGCGCACGGTGCTTGACTCGATGACCCTGCCGGTGCTGATGGCGCACTGATCGCGCCTACAATCGGCCATCACCAAACCCGAGGTGGATGATGGCCAAGATAGAAGGCGTCTGCCGTGAAGTGTGCGAAGCAACCGAGTTCGTCGCGATCGTGACCAGCGGCGAAGACGGCCCGCATGTCGTCGGCAACTGGGGGCACTACATGCGCGCACTCGGCATCGAGGGAGACTTGATCGTCCTGCCCGCGGGGCGCTACCACAAGACGGAGCAGAACCTCCGCAGGAACAGCCGCGTCCAGCTCATGGTGGCCTCGAAAGCCGTGAAGGGCACGCGCAGCCCAGGCCAGGGGTGCCTGATCTCGGGCACCGGCGAGATCGTGTCCTCCGGCGAAGCTTTCGACGCGGTGAAGGCCAAGTTTCCCTGGGCACGCGGTGCCCTGGTGATCAGAGTGCTGGAAACTGCGACGCAGCTCTAGAGCGCCCTCGTCGAGCTCCTCCGCCAGGGTCGTTGACGCAGGTCAAGGCTGCATGTCGGGTGGCTGCGACGATTTCCATCATGTTCGAAGCGGCAGAGCTCGGCCACCAGCTCTCGAAGGGCCGGTACAAACGCATCGAGCCGAAGCTGCGCGCGGATCTCCTCGACGCGCAGTACGACCTCTCGAAGAACGGCACCTTCCCGGTGATCATCCTGATCTCCGGCGTACGCGGCGCCGGCAAGGGCGAGACCGTCAACCTGCTGAACGAGTGGATGGATCCGCGCCACATCCACACGCTTGCCTTCGACAGCCCTTCCGACGAGGAACGCGAGCGCCCGCCGATGTGGCGCTACTGGCGCGCGCTGCCGCCCAAGGGCCGCATCGGCATCCTGTTCGGCTCCTGGTACACGGCGCCCATCATCGACCGGGTGTTCAAGCGCACCAGCGGCAAGGACCTGATCCGCTCGATCGACGACATCAATCATTTCGAGCGCATGCTCGCCGATGAAGGCGCGCTGCTCCTCAAGTTCTGGTTCCATCTGTCGAAGAAGCGGCAGAAGAAGCGCCTGAAGGCGCTGGAAAGCGATCCCAAGACGAGCTGGCGCATCACCAAGCGCGACTGGGATTTCTTCGAGCTCTACGACCGGTTCTATCGCATCAGCGAGGACACCCTGCGCAGGACGAGCAGCGCGGCCGCGCCGTGGATCGTGGTCGAGGGCTCGGACCCCGAATACCGCGCGGTGATGGTCGGCAAGGTGCTGCGCGAAGCGCTGCACAAGCGTCTCAGCCTGAGGAAGCAGCGCCGCGTGCCGAAGAGCCAGGCGGCGCCGATCATCAAGCCGGTCGACCGCGTGAACATGCTCGCGCGCATGGATCTCAAGCAAGCGCTGGACAAGGGCGTCTACGAGAAGAAGATCGTGAAGCTGCAGAGCCGGCTTGCGCTCGCGACGCGGCATCCGAAGTTCGCCGCGCACGACGTGGTGTGCGTGTTCGAAGGGATGGACGCCGCCGGCAAAGGCGGCGCGATCCGCCGCGTCACCGCGGCCGTCGACGCGCGGCTCTACCACACCATCCCGGTGGCTGCGCCCACCGACGAGGAGCGGGCGCAACCCTACCTGTGGCGCTTCTGGCGACACGTGCCGCGCAAGGGCCGCATCACGATCTACGACCGCAGCTGGTACGGCAGGGTGCTGGTCGAGCGCATCGAGGGGCTCTGCGCCGAAGCCGACTGGATGCGCGCGTACGGCGAGATAAGCGATTTCGAGGAGCAGCTCGCGGCGAACGGCGCCATCGTGCTCAAGTTCTGGCTGCAGATCTCCAAGGAGGAGCAGCTGCGCCGCTTCAGGGAGCGCGAGGCGACGCGCTTCAAGCGCTTCAAGATCACGGCGGAAGACTGGCGCAACCGCGAGAAGTGGAGCGCCTACCAGGAAGCAGCCGCCGACATGATCGAGCGCACCTCGACCGACCGCGCGCCCTGGACGCTCATCGAGGCGAACGACAAGTACCACGCGCGCGTCAAGGTGCTCTCGACGCTCGTGCAGGCGGTCGAAAGCGCGCTCGGGGAAAGCTAGATGACCGACAAGCTGATGCGCGTGCGGCCGCAGGCGCCGGAATTCGGCCGCGGCGTGCCGCGCGATCCGATGGAGCGGCTCGCCTACTTCGCGCATCTCGCGCCCTCCACGCACAACTCGCAGCCCTGGCGCTTCGTCGTCGAAGGCGACGCGATCGACGTTTTCGCCGATCCTGCGCGCGCGCTTCCGGCGGCCGATCGCGACCGTCGCGAGATGTACCTGAGCGTCGGCTGCGCGCTCGAGACGCTGCTCATCGCCGCCGACTACGAGGGCCTCGGCGTGCGACTCGCCTACTTCCCGGTCGCCGCAGACGCGAGCTACGTCTGCCGCGTCGAGATCATGCCCCAAGGGGAAAAACGCCCGAATTCGGCGGCCGACCTGCTTCACGCCGTGCCGCGCCGGCACACCAGCCACAGGCCCTTCGACGCGTCGCGCCCGCTGGCGCAGCGCGATCTCGGGCTGATGGCGCGCGCGGTCGACGGCAACGAAGTGGCGATTCACTTTCTCGACGCGGCGGCTCACGGGGAGCTCGAGCAACTGCTCGAAAGCGCCGAGAGGACGCTCTTTGCCGACCCCGGCTATCGCGAGGAGCTGGGGCGCTGGGTCGGCGAAGGCGCGCTAGGCACGACCTGGTTGATCTCCAAGCTCGGCCAGTTCGCCGTCACGCAGCTGCCGCTCGCGCGCCAGGTGGCGCAAACCGAAGCCACCTGGCTGAAGAGCGCGCCGGTGGTGGCGCTGCTCTCGAGCCGCGACGACCGCCGGCTTTTCCAGGTGCGCGCCGGGCAGGCGTACGTGCGCATCGCGCTGATAGGAGAGAGCCGCGAGATCCGCAATCAGCCCTTCAGCGCGCCGCTCGAGCTGCCCGAGACGCGCGCTGCGCTGGGCGACCTGTTCGGCATCGGCGCGCGCGCGCCGCAGCATGTTTTCCGGCTGGGCTACGCCGAGCCCGAGCAGGCGCGCACCGCGCGCCGGCCGCTCGGCGAAGTCATGTTGCGCTCGCCGGCGCGAGCGGGCGATACAGCGAGCGCTTCTTGAACTGATGGGCAAGGTTCAGCGCGGTGGGCCGGTGCTCGGGAAGCGCTGCTTCGATGCGCGCGCGCTCGCGTTCGCCGGCCGCTTCGATGGCTTGCTGGACCGCCAGGACGGCTGCCCGCAAAGCTTCTCCCGCATCCACCCGAATCGACTCCAGGCGGGCAATCGGGCCTGAGTTTGATGCACATCAAGGTCCGGTCCGGGGATCCTGCCAACATGGTCCCCGAGTCCACTCGTACCTCCTCCTCAGTTTTGGGTGGATTCTTTGGGAGCGCGGCTTTTTAGCCGCGCTTTTTTTTTGAGCCGCGTGATGACGCCGCACTGGGAGCACTACGCGCACGAGGCGGACCTCGGCGTGCGCGGAGTCGGCACGAGCAAGGCCGAGGCCTTCGAGCAGGCAGCGCTCGCGCTTACCGCGGCGGTGACAGACCCCGCCGCCGTGCAGGCGCACAGCCGCGTGAGCCTGCAATGCGAGGCGCCGGACGACGAGCTCCTGCTCGCCGAGTGGCTGAATGCGCTGGTATACGAGATGGCGACGCGCCGGATGCTGTTCTCGCGATTTGCCGTGAAGCTGGAAGGCAACCGGCTTGCGGCCGACGCCTGGGGCGAGCCGCTTGATCCGCAGCGCCATCATCCGGCTGTCGAAGTGAAAGGCGCGACCTACACCACGCTTCGCGTCGCGCGCGCGGGCGACGCCTGGATCGCGCAAACCGTGGTCGACGTCTAGGCGAGGTGCCGGGTAAACCAGCCGGCGGCGAGGCGCGCGACCTCCTCGAGCGTCCCGGCCTCCTCGAAGAGATGCGTCGCCCCCGGCACCAGCACGAGCTCCCTGGTGCAGTGCTTGAGCTCGTCGCGCGCTTGCTCATTCAGCTCGATCACGCCGTGGTCATTCGCGCCGACGACGAGCAGCGTCGGCGCCTTCACGCGCGCGAGCGCCGCCCGGCCGGTGAGATCCGGACGACCGCCGCGCGAGACCACCGCGCGCACCGCCTGCGGCATGCTCGCTGCCACGCGCAGCGCCGAGGCGGCGCCGGTGCTCGCGCCGAACAGGCCCACCGGCAGCGCGCCAGTCGCGGGCTCGGCGGCGAGGAAGCGCACTGCCGCGCCCAGGCGTTCCGTGAGCAGGTCGATGTCAAAGCGCATCTCGTAATCGCGGTCCTCGTCGAGGGTGAGCAGGTCGAGCAGCAGCGTGCCAACCCCGGCGCGGCGCAGCTCCGCAGCGACGAAGCGGTTGCGCGGGGACTTGCGTCCCGAGCCGCTGCCATGCGAGAAGGCCACCACCCCTCGCGGCGCGCCGGGAAGCTCCAGCAGCCCTTCGAGCCGGGCTTTTCCTGCGGGTATCTTGACTTGCATCATGAGGCGATTCTGCAGCAGCAGCATATTTCTTGCATATGCCAGACACCCTCATGAAACAGCCGCTTCCGCAAGTCGGTGCGCCCGACCCCGAGCTCAAGACCTCGCCGATCATCGACGAGTCCGAATACGACGAGACGGCCGCCTCGCCGGACCTCGAACTCGAGACGACCGCCTGCTATTTCAACGGCGAGTCGTTCCCGATCGGCACGTACGTGCAGAGCGGCGGCGAGGTTCTGCAATGTACCGGCCGCGGCGTCTGGGTGCGTAAAGGAGACGCGTACCCCTAGCGGTTGCATCAGCTCGCGCGCGAGATCCGCGACGCATCGCACGTCGAAACGCTGGAAGCGCTGGAGATCGCTGCCCACGAGTGGCGCGGGCGCACGA
>DASZOS010000005.1:0-7852 GCA_035550695.1 Burkholderiales bacterium
GCGCTGATCGTCGCGCTGTGCACCGACGACGCGGCCTACATGACCGGCGTAACGATCGACGTGAACGGCGCCTCGTATGCCGCTTAAGGGACTGAAGGGCCGGCGCGCGCTCGTCACGGGCGCGGCGAGCGGCATCGGCCGCGCGGTTTTCTCGCGCTTGAAGAAGGAAGGCGTCGAAACCTTCGGCACCGACATCCACCCGGCCGGGGGGCTCATGGTCGCGGATCTGACCGATGCGGACGACGTCGAGAAGCTGTGTTCCTGGGTAGGTACCCCGGACTTTCTCGTCAACGTGGCAGGCGGTCCGGTGGCGCCGACGCGCGAGGACACGCTTCCGGAGCTTCGTCCGGGATCGCTACACCTGGAAGACGTGGATGAGGAGCAGTGGAGCCGGGTGATCGCGGCGAACCTCACCACCGCGTTCCTCGTCTGCCGCGAATTCGCGCCGCGCATGAAGGCGCGCAGGTTCGGCCGCATCGTGAATTTCGCGTCGATCGCGGCACGTCGCGGCAGCGACCGCGTCGGCGTGCACTACGCGGCCGCGAAGGGCGGCATCATCGGGCTCACCAAGACGCTCGCGCTCGAGCTCGGGTCGCACAACATCACCGTCAACGCGATCGCGCCGGGGTTCATCAAGACCGAGCGCATCGCGCAGGCCTCGTGGGGCCACGACAACCCCCAGGCCGAGAAAGCCTTCGTGCAGTCGCTGCCCCTGAGGCGAGCCGGCAGGCCCGACGACATCGCCGGCGTGGTGGCGATGCTCTGCTCGGAGGCGGGCGGCTACGTCTCCGGCGCCACCCTCGACGTCAACGGCGGCTGGTACTTCGGACCGTAAAGAACCTGGGGACAGGGCAAATGCTCTGACCCCAGGCTAGCGATCAAGCGGTCTTGCGCTCCTGATGCTTGCGCTGCTCCTGCTGCTGCTGGTAGGTGGTGTCGCGTATCGTGCTTTGCACCTGGCCGAGCTGCGCCTGCGCCTGCCCGATGATCGCCACCTGGCTGTCGCCGGCGACGCGCCACATGCGGCTCCAGAAATCCACCGCGCGCTCGAACTGCGCGCCGGTAAAGCGGGTCTGCAGCGCCATCAGCTCGTCGATGGTCTTCACGTCGGAGAGCTCGCGCACCGATTTCATCTGGTCGTCGATCGCGCCCTGCAGGACGTCGAGCTGCTGCTGCTGCAGCCGCTGCACGCTCTGCATCGAGGCGGACATCATGTCGGCCGCGCTCTTCAGGCCGGCGCGGTAGATCTCGAAAAATTGCGGCTGCATCTGCATTGTGTCTCTCCTGGTGGGAAGGGGAAAACGGAAGGGGGCAAACAACTATAAGCGTGCCAGGCGGCGAGGCTGGTTCGAATAGTGTGATTCAGGAGAAATGCGACACGCGCGCTCGGGCGCCCCACGACGCGACGCCGACGCTCAGCAGCCCTGGTCCTGCGGCTTGTGACAGACTGCCTCGATGTTGTGCCCGTCGGGGTCGTACACGTAGGCGCCGTAGTAGTTCGGGTGATACTTCGCCCGCACGCCGGGCGCGCCGTTGTCGCGGCCGCCGGCGGCGAGCGCGGCGCGATGGAAAGCGCGCACCTGCGCGCGCGTCTCGGCGACGAAGGCGATGTGGATCGGGCCGGGCGGGATGCCGTGCACGCCGAACCAGAACTGCGGCTTGCCGTCCTTGCCGAGCATCGCCCAGCCGTCTCCTTCGACGATGACCTCGATGCCCAGCGGCGCAAGCGCCCGCCGGTAGAACGCCTTGGCGGCGCCGAAGTCGCGCACCGCGAGACCGATGTGGTCTAGGATCATGGCGCTGCGGATTCTGAGCCGATGCATTGCCGATTGCCAGCCCTTGTCTTAGCCCTGTTTTGGGGCGCGTGCGCCGCGGCCGCGGAGCCGGGCGCGCCCGCCGTGCGCTACGAGCCCAGCCCGCCAGCCGTAGTGCAGGCAATGATGGATCTCGCCACCGTGAGCTCGGGCGACGTGGTCTACGACCTGGGCTGCGGCGACGGCCGCATCGTCATCGCGGCAGCCGAGCTCGGCGCGCGCGCGGTGTGCGTCGATATCGATCCGGTGCGCATTGCCGAGGCCCGGGAAAATGCCCGCAGGGCGGGCGTCGCCAGACGCATCGAGTTCCGCAACGAGGATCTTTTCGCCACCGACCTGCGCGACGCGAGCGTCGTCATGCTGTTCCTGTCGCTCGACTACAACATGGCGCTGCGCCCGCGGCTGCAGCGCCAGCTCAAGCCGGGGAGCCGCGTGGTGTCGCATTGGCACCGCATGGGCAGCTGGAAGCCGCACAAGACGGTGCATGTGCGCCACGAGTGGCGCGACCACGAGGTGTTTCTCTGGGTAATCAGCCAGTGAAGAAGACCCTGTTCCTGATGTTGCTGTTTGCGGGGGTGACGCAAGCCCAAGACTACCGCGCGCAGGATCACAGCTTCCAGGTGGTGAAGCTCGTCCAGGGCCTGGAGCAGCCCTGGTCGCTCGCTTTCCTTCCCGACGGCCGGATGCTCGTCACCGAGAAGCGCGGGCGGCTGCGCGTGATCCGCGACGGCAGGCTCGAGCCGCAGCCGATCGGCGGGTTGCCGCAGGTGACGGTGCACGGGCAGGGCGGCCTGCACGACGTCGCACTGCATCCGCAGTTCGAAAGCAACCGCCTCGTCTACCTTGCGTACGCCGCGCGCGGCGACGGCGGCGTGGGGACCGAGCTCGCGCGCGGGCGCCTTGCCGGGGACCGGCTGGAGAACGTCCAGGTGCTCTTTCGCCAGAGCCCGAAGGGCAACGCCGGCCAGCACTTCGGCGGCCGCATCGTGTTCGACCGCGCCGGCTATCTGTATCTCACTCTCGGCGACCGCGGGGAGAAGGAGCGCGCGCAGCGCCCCGGCGACCATGCCGGCTCGGTGATCCGGTTGCACGACGATGGGCGCGTGCCGGCCGACAATCCTTTCGCCGGCAAGCCGGGCTGGAAGCCGGAGAAGTACACGCTCGGCAACCGCAACATGCAGGGCGCGGCGCTCCACCCCCAGACCGGCGCGCTGTGGGTCCACGAGCACGGACCCCAGGGCGGCGACGAGGTGAACATCATTCGCGCCGGCGCCAACTACGGCTGGCCGGTGATCACCTACGGCGTGAACTACGGCATCGGCACGAAGATCGGCGAGGGCACGCAGAAGCCAGGCATGGAGCAGCCCGTCCACTACTGGGTGCCTTCGATCGCGCCTTCCGGCATGGCTTTCTACACCGGGGAGCGGTTTCCGCGCTGGAAAGGAAGCCTCTTCGTCGGCGCGCTGCGCGGCGCGCTGCTCGTGCGCCTCGCGCTCGACGGCGAGAAAGTCGTGAAGGAAGAACGGCTGCTGCAGGGCGTGCTCGGGCGCATCCGCGACGTGCGCGCGGGCCCGGACGGCTTTCTCTACCTGTTGACCGACGACTCCGACGGCGTGCTGGCGCGGCTCGAGCCCTGAGCCTCATACGGGGTGCGGCGTGCCGCCCGCCAGGACGGTGTGCATCCAATGGCGGTCGATGTTCTGCCCGGTGAGCACCACGCCGACGCGGCGTCCCTGCAGGCTTGCGCGCTCCTTGATGAGTGCCGCAAGGGGCGCGGCGCCGGCGCCTTCGGCCGCGGTGTGGGTGTCGCTGAACAGAATGCGGATCGCTTCGGCGACCTCGTCGTCGGAGACCTCGACGATGCGCTCGGCGCCGCGGCGGATGACCTGGAGCGCCTCCGGATCCGGGACGCGCACCGCCATGCCGTCGGCAAAAGTCAGAGCCGAATCAGTCTGGACCACGCGCCCGGCTTCGACGGAGCGACGATAGGCATTGGCCCGGTCCGAGACGACGCCGACGATGCGGGTGGCGAGGCCGAGCGCGTCGCGCACCGCGATCAGGCCGCAAATTCCGGAGCCCAGCCCGATCGGCACGTAAACGGTGTGCAGATCGCGCACAGCCGCGAAAAGCTCGCAGGCATAGGTGGCGACGCCGGCGACCAGGTCGGGATGGAAGGAGGGGGCGTACTCGAGGCCGCGATCGGCGGCGAGCTCCGCGGCGCGCCCGCGCGCCTCGTCGAAATCGCGTCCGTATTCGATCAGCTCGGCGCCGAAGGCGCGCATCGCGGCGTTCTTTTCGGCCGAGTTGCCTTTCGGCGCGACGATGGTCACCGCGACCCCGGCGCGGCTGCCCGCGAAGGCGAGCGACTGGCCGTGGTTGCCGCGCGTCGCAGTGACGATGCCGCGAATGTGCGGCCGCTCGCGCTTCAGCCGGTCGAGATACGCGAGGCCGCCGCGCACCTTGAAGGAGCCGATCGGCGTGTGATTCTCGTGCTTGACGAAAACCTCGGCGCCGGTGCGCCTGCGCAGCAGCGGCCAGGCGAACTGCGGCGTGGGCGCTACCGCCGCCCGGACCGCCGGCAGCACTGCCTCGATCTGCGCGAGGGAAAGCATCAAACCTTGTAGTTCTCCAGAGTTTCCCTGGCGAACAGCTCCTCGGGGGCGAAGCGCCGCTTCGACAGGCCCTGCTCGTGGTGGTAGCGCAGGAAGCAGTCGAGCACGTGGCGGTTCTGCGCGAGCCCGTACGGCCACCAGTCCTCGCCCATCTCGCGGCGCGCCTCCTCGACCGCGGCCACCGACCAGGGCAGCATCGCCGGCATCGCGGCGGTCTGGTTGTAGAGATCGTAGGCCCTGGCCTTCGCCTCGACGCACGCCTTGTAGAGCGACTGCGCGATCCAGGGATTCCTGGCGTACACGTCGCGCCGCAGCACGACCGTGTGCATGATCGGAAAGATCTTGGTTCGCCTGTAGTACTGCTTTTCCCGTTCGACGTAGTCGGGAAACAACCGCTTCACCCTGTCCGGATGCTCGTGGAACGTGGAGGGCGCGCGCGCGGTGACGAGCGCGTCGAGCTCGCCCGTGGCGATCATCTGCGAGAGCGTGCGCGTCGGCCCGATCGGGCGCAGGCGGATCTCCGGGGGAAGATCGAGCCGGATCTTCTCGTCGCGGCCGGGCTGCTCCTCGCCTCCCGAGAAATGCTCCACGTCGGTCACGCGGACCCCGTAGTCGTCGGAGAGGATGCCGCGGATCCAGACCGGCGCGGTCATCTGGTATTCGGGGACGCCGACGCGCTTTCCTTTCAGGTCCTGCGGCCGCTCGATGCCGCTCTTCGCCGACACGAAGATGCAGGAGTGCCGGAAGAAGCGCGACGGGAATGCGGGCAGGGCGATGAACGGCGGGTCGTCCCGGTTCAGGGACGCGACATACGAGGAGAGCGACATCTCGGAGCAGTCGAACTCGCGGTAGCGCAGCATGCGGAAGAAGGTCTCTTCCACCGGCTGCGCGAGATACACGAGATCGATGCCGTCGGGACGCACGCTGCCGTCGGCGAGCGCGCGCGTGCGATCGTAGTTCCAGCAGGCGAAAGTGAGCCGCAATCTTTCCATGGGGTTCTAATATAGCCCGAATGAGAATCGCGGTTGTCGGTGCCGGGCCGGCGGGGCTCTGCTTCGCGCTGCTGATGAAGCGCGCGCGGCCGGGCGACGACATCGCCGTGCTCGAGCAGAACCCGCGCGACGCCACCTTCGGCTTCGGCGTGGTGTTCTCGCAAGGCGCGCTGGAGTTCCTCGCGCGCGACGAGCCGCAGATGCACGCGCGGCTCGCCGCCGCCATGGAGTCCTGGCCGATCCAGCGCATCGTGCACCGCGACGCCGCCGTCGACATCGACGGCAACGGCTTTTCCGCGCTCGCGCGCCTGAAGCTGCTGCAGATCCTGCAGGACGCGTGCGAGAGCGCCGGAGTGCATTTGCAGTTTGAAACTGCAATTTCGGAGTTGCCGCGAGGGACGGATCTCGTCGTGGGCGCGGACGGCGTGAACTCGATGGTGCGGGGCGCTCTGGCGTTCCGGCCGCGCATCGAGTGGCTGACCAACAAGTTCGTCTGGTACGGCACGACGAAGCTTTTCGACTGCCTCACGCTCACTTTTCGCGACAGCGCGCACGGGCCCTTCGTCGCCCATCACTACCGCTACAGCCCGACGATGAGCACCTTCATCGTCGAATGCGAGGCGGCCACCTGGCAGCGCGCGGGCCTCGAGCGCATGAGCGACGCGCAGAGCCGGGCGTACTGCGAGGCGGTGTTCGCGGCCGATCTCGAGGGCAGGCCGCTGGTATCGAACAAGTCGATCTGGCGCAGCTTTCCGCTGCTCACCAACGACGTCTGGTTCGTCGGCAACACCGTTCTCGTCGGCGACGCCCTGCGCACCGGCCACTTCTCGATCGGCTCCGGGACCCGGCTCGCCATGGACGACGCCATCGCGCTCGCCCGCGCGTTCGATCATGCGGGCGACGATGTCGCCGCAGCGCTGCGCCGGTTCGAGCGGCAAAGGCGCCCGGTGGTGGAGAAGCTGGTCGCCGCCGCGAACCGCAGCTCCTACTGGTACGAGCGGCTTTCGGAGAAGATGGCGCTCGATGCCTGGCAGCTCGCCTACGACTACATGACGCGCAGCGGCCGCATGACCGACGAGCGGCTCGAGCAGGAGGCGCCGCGCTTCATGGCCGCTATTCGAGCTCGTAGGCGAAGCGCAGCAGCAGGAAATTGATTCCCGGGTTGGGCCGCCTGAAGCTGGCGTTGGAAATGTGCTGCAGCCGCAGTCCCAGGTCGTACTGCCGGCGCGCGCCGAAGCGCAGGCCGGCGCCGAGATGGTCGCCGAACTGCCAGCTGGTGCTGAATTCCCTGGACGCGGTGATGCGCTGCCGCGACAGCAGGTGCAGGCCGATCGCGGCTTCGACGTACGGCGCCGAGCCCGACGGCTGCGCCTGCTCCAGCCGGAACACCGGCGTGACGCCCAGATCGAGCAGCGTATTGCGCCCGCCGTCCCAGGCGCCGGCCGAGAGCTCCCAGTAGCCGCCGATACCCCAGCTCGCCGACAGCGGCCACTTGCGCTGCCATTTCCATTGCGCGCCGGCGCGCCACAGGTCGGCGCCGTTGCCGCCGCCGAGCTCGAGCGAAACGCCGTCCACGGCATGTGCGGGAAGAGCGAGCGCGGCGAAGGCCAACAGGGCACTTATTTTTCGTATCATTGCACCCCCGTGAAATTTCTCGCCGGATGGTAGCGCAAAACAGAATGGCCCAATACGTGTACACGATGCGCCGGGTAAGCAAGACCGTCCCGCCCAAGCGCACCATCCTGAAGAACATCTCGCTCAACTTCTTCCCCGGCGCCAAGATCGGCGTGCTCGGGCTGAACGGCTCGGGCAAGTCCACGCTGCTGAAGATCATGGCAGGGGTCGACGACAACTACGAGGGCGAGGTGATCCGCATGCCGGGCATCCGCGTCGGATTCCTGGAGCAGGAGCCGAAGCTCGAGTCCGGGAAGTCGGTGCGCGAGGCGGTGGAGGAGGCAATGGGCGAGATCGCCGCCGCGAAGAAGCGCCTCGACGAGATCTACGCCGCCTACGCGGAGCCGGGGGCCGACTTCGACAAGCTCGCCGAGGAGCAGGCGAAGCTCGAGGCCATGATCAATGCCGGCGGCGCCGACGAGCTGGAAGTCGCCGCCGACGCGCTGCGGCTGCCGGAGTGGGACGCGAAAATCGACGTGCTCTCCGGAGGCGAGAAGCGCAGGGTGGCGCTCTGTCGCCTCTTATTATCCAAGCCTGACTTATTGCTGCTGGATGAGCCCACGAACCATCTCGATGCCGAGAGCGTGGAATGGCTCGAGCAGTTCCTGCAGCGCTTTCCCGGCACCGTAGTCGCCGTGACCCACGACAGGTATTTCCTGGACAATGCGGCGGGGTGGATCCTCGAGCTCGACCGGGGCTACGGCATCCCGTGGGAGGGGAACTACTCGAGCTGGCTCGAGCAGAAGGAAAAGCGCCTGCA
>DASZOS010000006.1:0-62429 GCA_035550695.1 Burkholderiales bacterium
CAGGAAGCTTTCGGCGACCGAACAGTTGCCCGGGCCGACGAACCCGCCGCCGGCTCCGCAGGTGTCGAAGCTGAAGCCGAACGGGGCGTTGAGACCGCCGGAGGCGAGCGAGAGCCGATAGCCGGTGTCCACGGTAATGTCGATGGACTGGGTGACCTGTGTGTTGATGGGCACCAACCCGAAGTTGACGCTGGCCGGGTTAGCACCGAGCAGGCTGATCCCGGTGCCAAAGAGCGGGATGCTGACGCTGAGGCAATTGCCGCCGGCGGTGGGACACTCGAACAGGTTCAGGGTGTCGCTGATGCCGCCGAGGCCTGTCGGCAGGAAGCTTTCGGCGACCGAACAGTTGCCCGGGCCGACGAACCCGCCGCCGGCTCCGCAGGTGTCGAAGCTGAAGCCGAACGGGGCGTTGAGACCGCCGGAGGCGAGCGAGAGCCGATAGCCGGTGTCCACGGTAACGTCGATGGGCTGGGTGACCTGCGTGTTGATAGGCACCGACCCGAAGTTGACACTGATCGGGTTGCTGATAATGGCAGCTTCCGACAGCGGAATCCCGAAAACGATCGCAGCCGTCACAAGCAACGTTGGCCGATTCATAAAATCCCCCTTCTTGGGCGCAATTTGCGCTTATGCAGGTATCTCAAGCAAACAACATGCTTAAGTCAATTTCCGCGTATAGCCCCTTGAAAAATAAATGAGTTGAAGTAACTACGAGGAAAAAATCATAAAGGTTGTAGGGAGGCTGCAAAGTTTTTCGACACTTCTTGAGTCGTATGTTCAGAAGATCGTAGGCACCGAGCGCGGCAATAAAGAGCGCGGTGGCCTACGTAGAGGGCAAATCATTGAGCGTATGGGAGGTTGCCTTGGACGCGATCAAGAAGGCCGCTCCGTGGACAGCCACTGAGGACTTCTGACGAGCTTATTTAGATGGGACCAAAGGGACCACCAGCGCACCACCACCCGTGTGTTGAATTTAGGTCTCTACGACCTCAACATGACCACGGCTATGCGCGCCGGCGCCTCGATACCCGCGAGCGCGCGGCGAGGTTTACTCCGGCTTTCCGGGTCCCGCGCGCGCTTCGAGCTCCGCGATGCGCGCCTCGAGCTCCGCGAGCTTCGCTTGCGCGCGCTCGAGCAGCTTCTGCTGCACCTCGAAGTCTTCGCGCAGCACCAGGTCGAGGCGCGCGAATCCCGAAGCAAGCATCGCCTTCAGGTTCTTCTCGATGTCCTGCGCCGGGGAGTCGCGAAACGCCGCGCTGATGCGCTCGTTGAGGTCGTCGAAAAAGCGCTTGTCGATCATGCCGCCAAGGTAACGCAGGCGAGCGCACTGATCACGGGCAGGGCCGGGCGATGCGCGCCCCGAAACAGTGCACGCTTGGAGCATCTTTTTGCTAAGTACTTAAAGCCATTACGTATTTTACCTGGCACACGAGGTGCTAAGGAGGGGCCAGTCCACTACACCAATCCACTAGGGAGCCTCGATGCGCAAATCC
Organism: Burkholderiales bacterium; assembly: GCA_035550695.1. Taxonomy (GTDB): domain Bacteria; phylum Pseudomonadota; class Gammaproteobacteria; order Burkholderiales; family SG8-39; genus SCGC-AG-212-J23. Next base: position 1,494 of record DASZOS010000006.1, read on the forward strand.
ATCCTTCCAATCGCCCTCGCTGCTGCAGCGGCCGCTCCGGCAATCGCTGTGGCGCAGACGCCTTTGCCGGTGACCGGGAACATCGCACTTGTCAGCGATTACCGGTTTCGCGGCATCTCGCAAACGTTCGAAAAGCCGGCGCTGCAGGGCGGGTTCGACTACTCGCACGCGAGCGGCGTGTACCTCGGCAACTGGAACTCCAACGTGAACGAGGGTGCGGGCTTCCCCGCCGGTAACCTGGAGATGGATTTCTACGGCGGCTGGAAGAAGGCGTTCGGCGAGCTCGGGCTCGATGTCGGCGCGATTTACTACTTCTACCCCGGTACCGACGCGAATACCGCGCGCGGCACCGCCTTCGTCAATCCGCGCGATGCGGGCAAGACCCACACGGGCGCAGTCGACAACAAGGAGGTGTACGTCGGGGGCTCGTGGAAGTGGCTATCCGCCAAGTGGTTCTACTCCTTGGGCGATTACTTCTCTTTGCCGGGCACCAAGGGCACGCACTATCTCGACCTCGCGGCGACCTACGACCTCGGCAACGGCTGGGGCCTAGCCGGCCACGTCGGCAGGCTCACCCTGAAAGGCTGGGACGCCGGCACCGACGCGAGCAAGGGCGACTACACCGACTGGAAGATCGGCGTCACCAAGGACTTGAGCGGCTGGGTGTTTGGCGCCGCGTACGTCGGCACCAACGCCAAGGGAAGCTGTGACGCCGGTAACCCCGGGTTCTATTGCTTCGCCAACGATCTGCCGTCTCCCGCGGTCGGCACGCCGGGCATCAAGTACAAGGACGCCGGCAGCGGCACGGTGGTCCTCTCCGTCAGCAAGACCTTTTAACCACGGAAATCCCATGAAACTCGTAACCGCAATCATCAAGCCGTTCAAGCTCGACGAGGTGCGCGAAGCGCTTTCCTCGATCGGCGTGCAGGGGATCACCGTCACCGAGGTCAAGGGCTTCGGCCGCCAGAAAGGCCATACCGAGCTCTACCGGGGCGCCGAGTACGTCGTCGATTTCCTGCCCAAGGTGAAAGTGGAGGCCGCGGTGAAGACCGATCTGCTCGAGCAGGTGCTCGAGGCGATCGAGCGCTCGGCAAACACCGGCAAGATCGGCGACGGCAAGATCTTCGTCTTCGACCTCGAAAAAGTCATCCGCATCCGCACCGGCGAGACCGATGCGGCCGCGCTCTAAGGAGAATGCAATGAAGAGACTGTTTGCATGGATCGCCGCAGCCGGGTGCTGCGCGCTCAGCGGTGCCGCACTGGCACAGCAGGCAACGGCGGCTGCGCCCACGCCGAACAAAGGCGACGTGACCTGGATGCTCGTGTCCACCGCGCTCGTCATCATGATGAGCGTTCCGGCGCTGGCGCTGTTCTACGGCGGCATGGTGCGGGCGAAGAACGCGCTCTCGGTGCTAATGCAGGTGTTCGTCGTTTTCTCGCTCGTCACGGTGCTGTGGTGCATCTACGGCTATAGCCTGGCGTTTACCGAAGGCAATGCCTTCTTCGGCGGCTTCGACCGCCTGTTCCTCAAGGGCGCGGCCGACGCGATGGCGGCGACGTTCTCGAAGGGGGTGGTGATCCCAGAGCTCGTATTCGTCGCCTTCCAGGCGACGTTCGCGGCGATCACCGCCTGCCTGATCCTCGGCGCCTTCGCCGAGCGGGCCAAGTTCTCCGCGGTGCTGGTGTTCATCGCCATCTGGTTCACGTTCAGCTACACGCCGATCGCACATATGGTGTGGTTCTGGATGGGGCCCGACGCGTACACCAGCGCCAAGGTGGTGGACGAGCTCAACGCCAAGGCGGGATGGCTCTGGCAGATGGGCGCGCTCGATTTCGCGGGCGGCACCGTGGTGCACATCAACGCCGGCGTCGCCGGCCTGGTCGGCGCCTATCTCGTCGGCAAGCGCATCGGCTACGGCAAGGAGGCGATGCCCGCGCACAACCTGCCGCTCACCATGATCGGCGCGTCGTTGCTGTGGGTAGGCTGGTTCGGCTTCAACGCCGGCTCCGCGCTCGAGGCTGGCTCGTCCGCCGCGCTCGCCTTCATGAACACCTACCTGGCGACGGCGTGCGCGGTGCTCTCCTGGAGCCTCGGCGAAGCGATCTTCAAGGGCAAGCCGACGATGCTCGGCGGCGCTTCCGGCGCGGTGGCGGGCCTGGTGGCTATCACCCCGGCCGCCGGCAACGTGGGCATCCCGGGGGCTTTCGTCATCGGCCTCGCAGCCGGCCTGGTGTGCCTCTGGGGCGTGAGCGGGCTGAAACGGCTGCTCGGCGCGGACGACTCGCTCGACGTCTTCGGCGTGCACGCGGTGGGCGGCATCCTCGGCGCGCTGCTGACCGGCGTGTTCAACGCGCCCTCGCTCGGCGGCCCGGGCTTCGTGAACAACTGGTTCGAGATGAAGCCCGGGTTCGAAAGCATCGCCGCGCAGGTCTGGATCCAGGCGAAGGCGGTCGGCGTCACCGTGCTCTGGTCGGGAATCGTCGCATTCATCGCGTACAAGCTGGTCGATCTGACGATTGGCCTGCGCGTGCCTGAAGAAGAAGAGCGCGAAGGTCTCGACACTACGGCGCACGGAGAAGCGGCCTACCGCATGTAGTTTTGCTTTAACCGGCGAGCTTCGCGAGCAGCCCGATAAGCTGCTCGCGCTCCGCCGGACTCAGCCGGGCGGCGACGCGACGCTCGTGCGCCTGGATGCGGCGCTTCAGGCGCGCCACCAGGGCGTGGCCCCGCGGCGTGAGCCACAGGCCATTGGTGCGCCGGTCGGCTCCGCGCCGGCGCTCGATAAGTCCGCGGTCCTGCAGCACGTGCAGCACGCCCACCATGGTCGAGCGCTCGAGCGACACCGCCTCGGCGAGCCGGCTCTGCGTCACGCCGGCGTTCGCATCGAGCAGCAGCAGGATGCCGACGCGCCCCGGCGAGAGCTCGGCGACGCTCGTGGAGAAATCGCGAAACACCGCCTGCTGCGCGAGGCGCAGGCGATAGCCGAGCAGGCCCGGAAGCATGCCGGGCTTCAGTGCGACGCCGTTCAGCGGCATGTGCGCGTGTTTGTTCGGGGGCCAAACAATTGCTACCATGCTAGCCGTCCCCAGAGGCCCATGCAAATCATGAACGGCGCAGATCTTCTGCTCGGCTCCGAGGCGCTTGCGCACAACGGCAGCCGCGTCGCCTTCATCTGCGACGAGGACCAGGTCTCGTTCGCCGCGCTTGCCGAGCGCGTGCAGCGCGCGGCCGGAGCGCTCGCGGCCCTCGGCGTGCGGCCCGGCGACCGGGTGCTTATCCTGATGCGCGACACGCCCGAGTTCGCGGCGGCATGGCTGGGAACGGTGCACGCGGGCGCGGTGGCGGTTGCGCTCAACAACAAGCTCACGGAGGCGGAGTACCGGCACATCCTCACAGATAGCGGCGCGCGCCTTGCCATCATCGAGGACCTGTTCGCCCGCGCACGGCCGGACTTGACGGCCGAGCTCGCGCGCGACGGCAGGGTCGCCATCGCGGGTGCCTCGGGCGGCCTGCCCGCATGGCGCGAGCTTCAAGACGGCGCGCCGCAGCCCGCGGCCTTCGCCGCCGGCCCCGAGACGCCGGCCTTTCTGCTGTACTCGTCGGGCACCACCGGGCGGCCAAAAGGCATCGTGCACGTGCACCGCAGCTTCCGGGTGCTCGGCAACGGGTTTCGCGTGATCGGCCTGGGCGCAGGCGAGCGCGTGCTCACCACATCGAAGTTTTTCTTTGCTTTCGGCCTGGAGCACAGCCTGCTTGCGCCGCTGGCGCACGGCGTGACTTCGATCCTGTATCCGGATTGGCCGGATGCGCAGACGGTGATCGACCTCGTCGAGCGGTATGCGCCGCGCGCCATGTTCAGCGTGCCGACGATGTACCGGCGGCTGCTCGCCGAGCCGCGGCCGCGCCTCGCGCCCTTGCGCCGGGTGCGCCATTTCGTTGCCGGCGGCGAGCGCATGTCGCACCAGCTCATCGAGCAATGGCATGAGGCGGTCGGGGGCGAGATCCTCAATCTCTACGGCATGTCCGAGACGTTTTGCGCCTGCATGATGACGCCGCCCGGGACCTCGACCGGCCCGCGCACCGGGCACCCGCTCGACGGCGTCGCTGTCGAGCTGCGCGACGAACACGGCGCCGAGCCCGGGCCGCAGGAGCCGGGGGTGCTGTGGGTGCGCCATCCCGCGCAGGCGGTGGGCTACGCCAATCTGCCGGAACAGACGCGCGCGCAGTTTCGCGACGGCTGGCTTTGCACCCGCGACATCTTCGTGCGCGACGCCCAGGGCTACTTCGTGCACCACGGGCGCGCCGACGAGCTGGTGAAGGTTGCCGGCCAGTTCGTGCAGCCCGGCGAGCTCGAGGAGGTCGCGGCCGGCGAATCGGCGGTGGCCGAAGCGGCCTGCGTGCCGGTTCCCGACGTCGACGGCTTGGAGCGCCTCGCGCTCTTTGTCACCGCGAAAGGCGATTCCGCCGCCGCACAGCGTGCCGCCGCCGAGGCCTGCGAGAGGTTGCTGCCCCGCCACAAACGGCCGAAATGGGTGCGCACGGTCGACGAATTGCCGCGCACCGCCACCGGCAAGATCCAGCGCTTCAAGCTGCGCGAGATATTGGAGCGCGAGCTCGCCGGCAAGGACTAAAATCGCGCTTTTTTCGAGGTTGCGATGGGTTACGTGATTCCTCTGTGGACGCCGCCGGCGCTTGCGGTCGCGGGATCCTCCGACAGCTTTCCGGTGCGGCGCATCTTCTGCGTCGGACGCAACTACGCCGAGCACCAGAAGGAAATGGGCGGCGACGGCCGCGAGCAGCCGTTCTTCTTCCTGAAGACCGAGTTCGCTCTCGTGCCGCGCGGCGGGGACGTCCACTATCCGGCGAAGACCTCCAATTACCACTACGAGACCGAGCTCGTCGTAGCCCTCTCCAAGGGCGGGCGCCGCATCGAGGCGAGGCGCGCGAACGACCATGTCTACGGCTACGCGGTCGGCCTCGACATGACCCGGCGCGATCTGCAGCAATGGGGCAAGGATCACGGCCGCCCGTGGGACTTCGGCAAGAACTTCGATGAGGCGGCGCCGTGCGGTGATCTCGTCCCGGCCTCCAAGATCGGTCATCCGACCAAGGGCGCCATCTGGCTCAACGTCAACGGCAAGCCGCGCCAGAAGGCAGATCTTTCCGACATGATCTGGTCGGTGCCCGAGCAGATCGCGTACCTCTCCGAGCACTACACGCTCGAGCCGGGCGACGTGATCTTCACCGGCACGCCGGCAGGCGTCGGACCGGTCAAGCCGGGTGACGAGCTGCTTGCCGGCATCGACGCCGTGGGCGAGCTCAAGGTGAAGATCGTTTCCGCGCTGTGAAGCTTTATACCTACTTCCGCAGCTCCGCCGCGTTCCGGGTGCGCATCGCGCTCAACCTGAAAGGCCTGAAGTACGACCCGGTCTTCGTCCATCTCGCGAAGGGCGAACACCGCGAGCCCGAGTACTCGGGGCCGTACCCGCAGGGGCTGCTGCCCACGCTCGTGGACGACGGCCAGGCGCTGTCGCAGTCGCTCGCGATCATCGAGTACCTTGACGAGACGCACCCGGTGCCGCGGCTGCTGCCGAAGGATGCGCTCGGGCGCGCGCGCGTGCGCAGCCTTTCGCTGCTCGTCGCTTGCGAGATTCATCCGCTCAACAACCTGAGGACGCTCCAGTACTTGAAGCGCCAGCTCGGCCAGAGCGAGGAGCAGGTGGCCACCTGGTACCGCCATTGGATCGCCGACGGCCTCGCGAAGCTGGAGGCCGATCTCGCGCGCGCCGGCAGCGGCAGCTTCTGCCACGGCGATGCGCCTACCATGGCCGATTGCTGCCTGGTGCCGCAGGTCTTCAACGCCAAGCGGTACAACAGCGACCTGGCCCCCTACCCGGTCACGATGCGGGTGTTCGAGGCCTGCATGAAGCTCGAGGCCTTCGACCGCGCGCAACCCTCGAAGCAGCCCGACGCGGAGTAACGCCCATGAGAAAGACCCCGCGCCTTACCCGAGCGCGCTCGCCGCGATGGCGGAAGTGTAGGAGGGACTCGAGATCGACGCCGCGGCTTGCCGACTGGCAGGCGAAGCGCGCCTAAAGCGCGGAGAGCTCCTTGACCAAGCGCTGCGCGGTCACCGCGGCAACCTGCCGGCGGTAATTCGCTTGCACGAGCGTGGTGCGCACTGGGCTGGTCTGCTTTTGCACCAGCTTGGCGATGCGCGCGAGCAGCGACTCGTCGACCTGCTTGCCCAAGAGCTCCTCGGTTCCCGAAAGCAGGAGCGGCCTGGGATTCGTCCCGGTGAGCGCAATACGCAGCTCTTCAAGCCGGCCATGGGCACAGGCGAGCGCGACCGCGACGCCCGCGAGCGGGAAATCGATCGAGCCGCGTTGCCGTACCTTGCGGTAGGCGGTGTGCACGCCGAGCGCAGGCCGCGGCGCCAGCACGCACAGGATGAATTCGCCAGGGGCAAGCGCAAGATGCGTGGCGCCATCGTCCCGGTAGAGCTCGGCAAGCGGAATTTTTCTCCCGCCCGCTGGCGAAGCAAGCTCCACTTTGGCCTCGAGCGCGAGAAGCGCCGGAGCGACATCGCCGCTGAAAGCGGCATGGCAGCGCTTGCCGCGGGGAGCCACGTGGCAGGTCTCGCCGCCGCGCTTCAGGCAATAGCCGTTCGAGCGGCGCCAGCCCTCGCTCTGGTTGTAGTAGACGCAGCGAGTGTCGAGACACAGGTTCCCGCCCAGCGTCGCCGCCGAGCGGTGAGTGGGCGCGGCGACCGACTGAGCCGCCTGCGCTAAAACCGGCAGCTCTTTGCGCACGCGCGCATCCCGTGCGAGCCGCGCAAGAGTGACGCAGGCGCCGATCTCGCACCCGGCATCGCTCCACGAAAGCGCATCCAGTTCCGGCACGCCGGCCAGATCGACGAGCATCGCGGGCTTCTCGAGGCCGCGCCGCAGATTCACCACGAGATCGGTGCCGCCCGCGAGCGCGCGTGCGCCGGGCGTCGCGAGAAGGCGCGTGGCTTCGGCGACTGACGCCGGCCGGCGTAGCGAGAATTCGGCTAGCGTTTCCATGTGCGCGCTTTCTCCATCGCCTCAAGGAGCCGGTCGGGAGTTAACGGCAGCTCGTACGCCTGCACCCCGACCGCTTGGGCGACCGCGCTCGTAAAGGCGGGCAGGAAACCCGCGAGCGCAGCCTCGCTCGCCTCCTTGGCGCCATACGGGCCATTCGGATCGCGCGACTCGACGATCTGCACCTCGATCGGCGGCGAATCCATCGTCGTCGCCATGCCGTAGTCAAGGAAGTTGGCGCGCAGCGGCCGCCCCTCGACGCTGAACTCGGTGCGCTCGCTGCACGCCTGCCCCATACCCATCCAGACCGCACCCTGCACCTGGCCTTCGACCGCAAGCCGGTTGATCGCGAAGCCGCAATCGTGCGCCACCCAGACCTTCTCGAGCTTTACCTCGCCCGTCCCCTCGTCGACGGAGACTTCCACGGCCTGCGCCGCGTACGAAAAGCCGGGGCTCGGGCCGACGCCCGCGCCCCTGAACTTGCCGCCCTGGAGCTCCGGAGGCACGGTGTAGGTGCCCGTCACGGTGACCGGTCCGGTCCCGGCAAGCGCCGCGCGCACCGCTTCCTGGTACGAAATCGAACGGTCCGTACCGGCTACGCGATAGCGCTCGTCCACGCACTCGATATCGCTCGGGTGCGCTTCGAGGCGGTGCGCCGCCGCCGCGGTAAGGACCCGCTGCAGCTCCTTTCCGGCGGCGAGCGCGGCGTTGCCGACCATGAAAGACACGCGCGAGGAATACGAGCCGTTGTCCTTCGGCGTGAGCGCGCTGTCGGCCGCCACGACGCGGAAACGCTCGAGCCCCAGCCCGAGCGCCTCGGCCGCGACCATCGCGAGCAGCGTGGAGGAGCCCTGGCCGATGTCCGCCGCGCCTGTGAGCAGCGTAATCGAGCCGTCGAAATCCAGGCGCAAGTTCACGGTGGCGTGCGGCTCGCCGGTCCAGTGCACAGGCTTCGCCGCGCCCGAAACGTAGTGCGAGCAGGCCATGCCGAGGCCTCGCCCACGTGGCAAGGCCTTACGGCGCGCCTGCCAGCCCGAGGCCTGCTCGACCCAGTCGAGGCATGCCGGAAGGCCATAGGAATTAACCTGCAAGTCGTTCAGCGTCCGGTGCGGCGCTTCGAGCAGGTTTGCGCGGCGCACCGCGAAGGGGTCCAGGCCGAGCTCTTCGGCCATGGTGTCGAGGAGCGTTTCGAAGGCATGGCGCATGTCGACCGAGCCGTGCCCGCGCATCGGACCGCAGGGCGGCGTATTGGCATAGACGCGAAAACCCCGGTAGCGCACTGCGGGCACGCGGTAGAGCGCCTGGATGAGCGCGCCGGCGTAGAGGATCGTGACGATGCCATAACCGGCATAGGCGCCGCCGCGCTGCACTACCTCGGCATCGACAGCGAGGATTTCACCCGACTTCCTGAGGCCGATCTTCAGCCGGATCTCGGTCTCGGGACGCGCGCGGTGCACGACGAAGGTCTGCTCGCGCGAAAGCTCCACCTTCACCGCGCCGCCCACCGCACGCGCAAGCAGCGCGGCGATCACCTCAAAGGGCAGCGTCTCGGTGCGATGGCCGAAGCCGCCGCCGACGAAGGGCTTCACTACGCGCACGGCAGACGGGTCCATCTTCAAGCACTGGGAGAGCGTGAGGTGCACGTAGTAGGGTACCTGCGACACCGACTGCATCGTCAGGCGTCCACGCTCGGGGTCGTACTCGGCGAGCGCACAGTCGGGCTCCATCTGCGCGTGCGCCACCTCGGCGTAGAAGAACCGCTGCTCGCGCACGAGGTCTGCGGCGGCGAAGCCGCCGTCGACGTCACCGAAGCTGTTGCTCACTTCGCGCTCGATGTTGCCTGGCTTTTCGGCATGCAGCGGCACCGCGCCCGGGGCGCGCGCCGCTTGCGCGCTCGTGTACACCGGAAGCGGCCGGTATTCGACCTCGATCAGCTCCAGCGCCTTGCGCGCGGTCGCAGCATCGTCGGCGGCGACCGCAGCGACTGCCTCGCCCCAGTAGCGCACCTTGCCGCGCGCGAGCGGGTATTCGTTGTGCGCGATCGGCAGGATGCCGTAGGGGACATCGCAGTCCTCCCCGGTGATCACCGCATGCACACCGGGAAATGCGCGGGCACGCGTGGTATCGATGCGCACGATCTCGCCGTGGGCGATCGGGCTGCGCAGGATTTCGCCGACCAGCGCATGGGCGGCCGGCAGGTCGGCGCTATAGCGCGCGCGTCCGGTAACCTTCTCGATGCCGTCGATGAGCGGCTGCGCGCTGCCGGCGGTCTTCATGGCTTGGCCGCGGCCGCCTGAACCGCCTCGATGATCTTCACGTACCCCGTGCAGCGGCACAGGTTCCCTCCGAGCGCTTCGCGGATCGCGGCCTCGTCGGGATGGGAATTCGCCCTCAGCAGCGCCTCGGCCGACATGATCATGCCAGGCGTGCAGAAGCCGCATTGCGTGCCGAGCTTCTCGTGGAAGGCCTGCTGCAGCCGGGACAGCCGTCCGGTGCCCGCCAGGCCTTCGATGGTTTCCACTTTGCGGCCCTCGCAGCGCGCGGCAAGGGTGAGGCAGGCGAGCGCCGGCTCGCCTTCGATGAGCACCGTGCAGGCGCCGCACTCGCCGCCGTCGCAACCACGCTTGGTGCCGGTGAAGCCCAGTGTCTCGCGCAGGTAATCGAGGAGCAGGGTCGTCTCGCCGATCGCATCCTCGCGCCGGCGTCCGTTCAATACGAGGCTCAACAGGCGTTTCATGTCGCCGCCAGCTGGCGCAGCTTGAAGCGCTGGATCTTCCCGGTCGCGGTGCGCGGCAGCGCGGCTAGGAATTCGATGGCCCGCGGGTACTTGTAGGGTGCGATGGTGCTTTTCACGTGTTCCTGCAGCTCCATAACCATGGCCTCGTCGCCGGTATAGCCGGCGTTGAGTACGACGTAAGCCATCACTATTTGTCCGCGCCGCTCATCGGGTGCGCCGACGATCGCGCATTCGGCGACCGCGGGATGCGCGCCCAGCGCCGTCTCGACCTCCGGGGCGGCGATGTTGTAGCCAGCCGAGATGATCATGTCGTCGGCGCGCGCCTGGTACCAGAAGTAGCCGTCCTCGTCCATCTTGTAGGCGTCGCCCGTGACGTTCCAGCCGTTCTGCACGTACTGCGCCTGCCGCTTGTCCGCGAGATAGCGGCAGCCCGTCGGCCCTTTCACCGCCAGGCGGCCCACGACGCCGGGGGGGCACGGCTCGCCCTGCGCATCGAGCACCGTGGCGCGGTAGCCCGGAAGCACCTTGCCGGTCGCTCCAGGCCGCACGTCGTCGCCCCCCGCGCCGATGAAGATGTAGAGAATCTCGCTTGCGCCGATACCGTCGATCATGCGCACGCCGCTCAGCGCTTCCCACGCCGCGCGCGTCGGCGCCGGAAGCCACTCGCCGGCGGACACGCAGGTGCGCAGGCTGGAAAGGTCCTGCCCGCGCGCTGCGGCGGTCATCGCGCGGTACATAGTGGGCGCGGTGTAGAGTACGCTGACGTGGTATTCGCCGATCGCCTCGAGCAACGCCTGCGGGGTGTACTGCTCGATGAGCAGCGCGCAGGCGCCATAGCGCACCGGGAAATGCACGAGCCCGCCCAGACCATACGTAAACGCAAGCGGAGGTGTACCCGCCACCACGTCGGTCTCGCGCTGATCGAGCAGGTAGCGCGGGAAGCACTCGCAGGTCGCCATCACGTCGCGGTGCAGATGCATCGTGCCCTTGGGCACGCCGCTCGTTCCCGAGGTGAACGCAATCAGCGCCACGTCTTCGGCCGCGGTGTCGACGTTGTCGAAATGCTCGGGCTTGCGTTGCGCGCGCCGCTCGAGCCCTTCCGCGGATTCGCTGCGGAAGTAGCACACTTCGCGCAGGGTCGGCGATGCGGCGCGCGCCGCTTCCATTTCGGCGGCGAGCCGGCCATCGGCGAGCGCGTGGCTGATGCGCGCCTTGTCGATGATCACCGCGAGCTCTTTAGCGCGCAGCAGGGGCATGGTCGGCACCGGCACCGCGCCTGCCTTCAGCGCGGCGAACCAGCAGGCGGCGAGCTGCGGGGTGTTCGGCCCGTGCAGCAGTACCCGGTTCCCCGGCACGAGCCCCATGTCCTCGCTGAGCACCCGCGCGATCCGGTTGGCGTGAGCCAGGAACTCGGCGTAGGTCCACAGCAGCCCCGGCGCCCGTACCGCGGGCCGGCTGCCGTAGTGCTCGGCGGCCCGGTCGAGCAGCGCAGCCCCGCAATTGAGCCGCTGCGGGAACTGCAGCTCGGGCAGCTCGAAAAGCATCTCGGGCCATTGACTGCGCGGCGGCAGGTTCTCCCGTGCGAACGAGTCTTGATGGCCGCTCGCGGCCTTCATGGGGGCACTCATAGGTCCGTCCTAGATACACCGCGGGCCATGGGCAAAGGTTGATCTGCATTAAGAAATGGCCGGCCGGGGCACGGCAGACTGGCGGGCGAATGAACAGCCATTCATTTTGGGGTTATCCATGATCGAGTTGAATATAGGCGGCAAGACTGCGGTAGTGACCGGCGGTGCCTCCGGGATCGGCAAGGCGACCACGCTGCAGCTCGCGCAGGCGGGCGCGCGCGTGCTGCTCGCGGATATCGACGAGGCCAAGGGCGCGGAAGTCGCCGCCGAGGCGCGCGCGCAGGGACTGAAGGTGGAGTACATGCACGTCGACCTCACGGACGCCGCGTCGGTCGAGCGCTTCGCCGACCAGGCGCTCGAGCGCGCAGGCGGGCGTGTCGACATCCTCGTGAATGTTGCGGGGTGGGGGAAAATCGAGCCGTTCGTGCAGAATCAGAGCGAGTTCTGGGACCGCGTGATAGGGATCAACCTCATGGGCCCGATCCGTCTCACCAAGCGGCTGCTGCCGCCGATGTTCGAGGCGCGCAGCGGCAAGATAGTGAACGTTGCGAGCGACGCCGGCCGCGTCGGCAGCCTCGGCGAAACAGTGTATTCGGCGGCGAAGGGCGGCCTGATCGCCTTCACCAAGTCGCTCGCCCGCGAGGCGGCGCGCTTCAACGTTAACGTCAACTGCGTCTGCCCCGGGCCGACCGACACTCCGCTGCTCGCAGCGGTGCCGGAGAAGCACCGCGAGGCCTTCGTGAAAGCCACGCCGCTGCGACGCCTCGGCAAGCCCAAGGAAGTCGCCGATGCCATCGTTTTCTTCGCCGCCGATACGTCCGACTACGTGACGGGACAGGTGCTCAGCGTGAGCGGCGGTCTTACCATGGTTGGTTGAAAGGAAATCCCCCGATGAACAAACCCGAATCCTCCGAACGTACTTCCGATCGCTTCAAGCCGGCGCAGCGCGCGAGCTTTCAGCCCAAGCATTTCGGCTGGCAGCTCGACGGCAAGGTGGCGACCATCACGCTCAACCGCCCCGAGCGCAAGAACCCGCTGAGCCTGGAGTCGTACTCGGAATTGCGCGAGACTTTCCGCGCCCTGCCTTATGCCGATGAGATCAAGACGATCGTGATCACCGGTGCGGGCGGCAACTTCTGCTCCGGCGGCGACGTGCACGAGATCATCGGTCCGCTGGTGCGGATGCAGGAGGCCGGCGACATGGGCGGGCTGCTCGCCTTTTGCCGCATGACCGGCGACCTGGTGAAGGCGATGCGCGCCTGCCCGCAGCCGATCGTCGCTGCCGTCGACGGCATATGCGCCGGCGCAGGCGCGATCCTCGCCATGGCCTCGGACCTGCGCTATGGCACTGCAACGAGCAAGGTGGCGTTCCTTTTCGTGCGCGTGGGTCTCGCCGGCGCCGACATGGGCGCCTGCAACATCCTGCCGCGTATCGTCGGCGCCGGGCGCGCCGCGGAGCTGCTTTACACCGGGCGGGTGATGGACGGCAACGAGGCCGAGCGCTGGGGCTTCTACAACAAGATCTGCGCGCCCGAGCGCGTGCTCGCCGAGGCGCAGGAGCTCGCGCGCTCGATCGCCGCGGGCCCGACCTTCGCGCACGCGATGACCAAGCGCTGCATCCACCAGGAGTGGAACATGGGCATCGACGAGGCGATCGAGGCCGAAGCCCAGGCGCAGGCGATCTGCATGCAGACTAAGGACTACGGGCGCGCCTATCGCGCGTTCGTGGCGAAGCAGAAGCCGGTCTTCGAGGGCGACTAGCGGCCAGCAGCGGGGTCAGCATCAGGTCCAGGCCGCGCGCGACGTATTCGTCGACGCTCATGCGCCAGTGCCACGCCTTGAGCGCCCAGGCGTGCGCAAACATCACGATCTGATAGACGAAAAGCGCTACGTCGAGCCGCTTGTCGAAAAGCCCTGCGGCGATGCAGTCCTCGACGTAGCGCGCGAGCAGCGCGTTGGTGTCGGCTTCCTTCTGCTTGATGACGTTGCGCCGCGCCCTGCGCAGCGACTTGGTCTCGCGATAGGCGAGCACCGTCGCGTCCACGTTGGCGTCGATCACGCTGCAGTAAGCGTGCACCGCGGCCCGTAGCCGCTCGAGCGGGTCGGCAATGCCCGCCGTCACCAGCGGGATGCGCCGGCGGTACGAGTCGAGCACGTCGAGGATCGCGAGGAACAGTACGTCCTCCTTGTCGCCGAAATACTGGTAGATCAGCCCGACGCTCACTCCGGCCGCCGCGGCAATGTCGCGGATGGTGCTCGCGTGATAGCCGCGCTTGCCGAAAAGCGCAATCGCCGCCGCAACTACCTGCCGACGCCGGCGCTCGACCAGCGCCGCATCCTCGACGCGGGCCTTGACTCCGAGCTTCACCTACGCCGTGACGAAAAACCGGCTCTTCAGGCCCTCGGGAATGTGTTCAGCGCGCATCGCGCCGGCGACCGCGACGCGCACCCAAGCGCGCGTTTCGCTGCCGGCGCCGAGCCGCGCGCCGTCGGCGCGCACGATCTCGTGCCGCACGCGGAAGGACTTGCTGCCCCAGTGCTCGACGAAGCTGCGCACCTCGGCGCGCGCGCCGAAGGGCGCCGGGCTGGCAAACTCGAGCTGCGCCGACACGATGGGCATGTCCATATGCGGATATTCGGCGCGCATGCGCTCCGGCGTGAGGCCGACGGTGAAGAACAGGTTCCAGGTCCCCGAATCGATCCACCGGAAGTAGTTCGGATAGAAGATGATGCCCGCCGGATCGCAATCGCCCCAGGTCACGTCCCGGACGATGGTGCCGACCAGCGGCTTAAGGGCAATCGCGGCGTCGCGCATGGCGTATGTATTTGGGGCGGCTCGTAAAGTGAGGCGCGATTATAGGCTACGTCATTGACGCTTTACGGCTTGATGGGCAGAATCCCACCTGCTGCTCAGCCGCCAAAGCCCGCTTCCGCGCAAGCTGAACGGGCTTTTTCGTTTCAAAGGCCAAATGCTGCTAGACGAACTCCTCGCCGAAAAGATCGTGCTGCTCGACGGCGCTATGGGCACCATGATCCAGGGTGCGCGCCTTGCCGAGGAGGATTACCGCGGGGCGCGGTTTCGCGCTTGGGAGCGCGAGCTGCGGGGCAACAACGATCTGCTTTGCCTCACCCAGCCGCGCCTGGTGCGCGACATCCATTGGCAGTACCTGCAGGCCGGCGCCGATGTCCTGGAGACCAATACCTTCAACTCCACCTCGGTCGCGCTTGCCGACTATGGCATGGAGGCGCTCGCGCGCGAGTTCAATGAGGCAGCCGCGCGGCTTGCCAGGGACGCGGTCCGCGAATGGGAGGCGAGGCACACGGGTGAACGGCGCTTCGTCGCGGGCGTGCTCGGCCCGACGAACAAGACCGCCTCGATCTCCCCGGACGTCAACGACCCCGGATTCCGCGCGATCACGTTCGACCAGCTGGTGGCGGCCTACGCCGAAGCGGCCGAGGGGCTGCTCGCTGGCGGCGTCGACCTGCTGCTCGTCGAGACGGTATTCGACACGCTGAACGCCAAGGCGGCGCTCTTCGCGATCGAAACGCTCTTCGAAGCGCGCGGTCTGCGCTTGCCGGTCATCGTCTCCGGCACCATCACCGACGCCTCGGGCCGCACGCTCTCGGGTCAGACCGCCGAAGCCTTCTACAACTCGGTGCGGCACGCGCGGCCGCTCGCCGTGGGCCTGAACTGCGCGCTCGGCGCGAGGGAACTGCGGCCGTACGTCGAGGAGCTCGCGCGCATCGCAGAAATGCGCGTCTCGTGCCATCCGAACGCCGGGCTGCCGAATGCGTTCGGCGAATACGAGGATACGCCTGAAGTCATGGCCAGCGAGATCGGCGAGTGGGCGCGCGCCGGCTGGCTCAACCTCGCCGGCGGCTGCTGCGGCACCACGCCGGAGCACATCCGGGGCATGGGCGAGGCGCTGCGCGGCATTGCGCCGCGCGCGCGCATCGAGCGTCCGCACGCCTTGCGGCTCGCGGGCCTGGAGCCGCTCAACGTGGACGATCAGTCGCTCTTCGTCAACGTCGGCGAACGCACCAACGTGACCGGCTCGAAGGCGTTCGCGCGGCTCATCCTCGCCGGCGACTATGCAGGCGCGCTCGCGGTCGCGCGCCAGCAAGTGGAAAACGGCGCGCAGGTGATCGACGTCAACATGGACGAGGCGATGCTCGACTCGGAGAAGGCGATGAGCGGCTTCATGAGCCTGATTGCCGCCGAGCCCGACATCGCGCGCGTGCCGGTGATGATCGACAGCTCGAAATGGGCGGTGATCGAGGCGGGTCTGAAGTGCGTGCAAGGCAAGCCGATCGTGAACTCGATCTCCCTGAAGGAGGGCGAGCAAGAATTCCTGCGCCAGGCGTCGCTGGCCCGCAAGTACGGCGCCGCCGTCGTGGTCATGGCGTTCGACGAGCGGGGCCAGGCGGACACGCTCGAGCGGCGCACTGCAGTGTGCGAGCGCGCCTATCGTCTGCTCACCGAGCGCGCCGGGCTCGCCGCCGAAGACATCGTGTTCGACCCGAACATCTTCGCAGTGGCCACCGGCCTGGAGGAGCACGCGCGCTACGGCCTCGATTTCATCGAGGCGGTGCGCTGGATCCGCGCCCACCTGCCGCACGTCAAGGTCTCGGGCGGCGTATCGAACCTCTCGTTTTCGTTCCGCGGCAACGACGCGGTGCGCGAGGCGATGCATACGGCGTTCCTCTATCACGCGATCCGCGCTGGCATGTCGATGGGCATCGTCAACGCCGGGCAGCTCGGCGTGTACGAAAAGCTCGATCCGGAGCTGCGCACCCGCGTCGAGGACGTGATCTTCAACCGCCGGCCCGACGCCACCGAGCGCCTGGTCGAGCTCGCCGGCCGCGTGAAGGGCGCAGCGAAGGAAAGCGCCAAGGACGAAGCCTGGCGCGCCGGGAGCGTCGAGGAGCGGCTCGCGCACGCGCTCGTGAACGGCATTTCCGCCCACATCGTCGCCGACACCGAGGAAGCGCGGCAAAAAAGCGTGCACCCGATCCATGTCATCGAAGGGCCGCTGATGGACGGCATGAACATCGTCGGCGACCTTTTCGGCGCCGGGAAGATGTTCCTGCCCCAGGTGGTGAAGTCGGCGCGCGTGATGAAGCAGGCGGTCGCGCATCTCGTGCCCTATATCGAAGCCGAAAAGGCGAGGACCGGCGAAGCCGGCCGCCCCAAGGGGCGCGTGGTGGTCGCCACCGTCAAGGGCGACGTGCACGACATCGGCAAGAACATCGTGGCCGTGGTGCTCCAGTGCAACAACTACGAAGTGGTGAACCTCGGCGTCATGGTGCCCGCGCAGGCGATCCTCGAAGCCGCGGCGCGCGAGAAGGCCGACGCCGTCGGCCTCTCCGGCCTGATCACGCCTTCCCTCGAGGAAATGACGCATGTCGCGCGCGAGATGGAGCGCGCGGGCCTGAAGCTGCCGCTGCTGATCGGCGGCGCCACCACCTCGCGCGCGCACACCGCGGTGAAGATCGCGCCGCATTATTCCGGGCCGGTGGTCTACGTGCCCGACGCCTCGCGCAGCGTGCCGGTGGTGCAGTCGCTGCTCTCGGACACCCGGGAGAGCTACGTGCAGGGAGTCAGAGCGGACTACGAAAAGATCCGCGCGCAGCATCGCGAAAAGAAAGGCCCCGGCCCGCTGCACCCGATCGCCGAGGCGCGCCGGCTCGGCCACAAGACCGACTGGGCCGCCTATGCGCCGCCGCAGCCGCGGCAAACCGGCGTGATCGTCCTGCGCGACTATCCGCTCGCCGAGCTCGCCGACTATATCGACTGGACGCCGTTCTTCCAGGCCTGGGAACTCTCCGGCGCGTATCCGAAGATCCTCCAGGATCCAGTGGTCGGCGAAGCAGCACGCAAGGTTCACGCGGAAGCGCGGGAAATGCTCGAGCGCGTCGCGCGCGAGAAATGGGTGGTGGCCAATGGAGTTCTCGCGATCTACCCCGCCGCGCGGATCGATGACGACGACGTCGAGATCTACCTGGATGATGCGCGCAGCGAGCGGCTCATGACCTGGCACAACCTGCGCCAGCAGAACCAGAAGCCCGCCGGGCGGGCGAATCTCTGCCTCGCCGACTTCGTCGCGCCCAGGGCGAGCGGCGTGCGCGACTGGGTGGGCGCGTTCGCGGTGAGTGCCGGCGGCATCGAAGAGCGCGTCGCGCGCTTCGAGGCGGCGCACGACGACTACTCGGCCATCATGCTGAAAGCGCTCGCCGATCGGCTTGCCGAGGCTTTCGCCGAGCGGCTGCACGAGCGCCTGCGGCGCGAGTTCTGGGGCTACGCAGCCGACGAGCGGCTCTCGCGCGCGGAGCTCATCGCGGAAGCCTACCGCGGCATCCGGCCGGCGCCGGGTTACCCGGCATGCCCGGACCACAGGGCGAAGGGGCCGCTTTTCGGGCTTCTCGATGCCGAGCGCAACGCCGGCATGCGCCTGACCGAGTCGTTTGCGATGCTGCCGACCGCTGCCGTAGCCGGGTTCTACCTTTCGCACCCGCAGTCGAGCTACTTCGCCGTGGGCAAGGTCGGCCGCGACCAGGTCGAGGACTATGCGCGCCGCACCGGGACGAGCGTCGCCGAGACGCAGAAATGGCTCGCGCCCTACCTCGCCTATGAGCTGGAAGGAGCGCCGCTATAATGGCGCATGGGTAAAGGCGACAAACGCACGCGGCGCGGCAAGATCTACAAGGGAAGCTACGGCAAGAAGCGGCCGGGCCGCCCCAACAAGAAGACCAAGAAGCCGGCCTGAAGCTGTTCCTCGTCCTGGGAGCAGTAGCCGCGGCGTTGGCTGTCGCGCTGGGGGCTTTCGGCGCGCACGGCCTGAAAGCCAGGCTCTCCTCGGAGATGCTCGCCGTCTGGCAGACGGCAGTGCAGTACCACGCCTGGCACGCCCTCGGGCTGCTTGTCATCGGCGTGAGCGCATTTCACTTCGAAGGAATCTGGATCCGGTCGGCGGGTTGGCTGCTGCTGGCGGGGATCGTTCTTTTTTCGGGGAGCCTCTACGCACTTGCGCTGGGCGCGCCCAGGGCGCTCGGGGCCGTGACTCCCTTCGGCGGCCTGGCGTTCATCCTCGGCTGGCTCGCGCTGGCGATCGGCGTCATTTACGCCAGAACGCCGGGGTAAGCAGCACGAAAACCGTGACCAGCTCCAATCGGCCGAGCAGCATCGCGACCGTGGTGATCCAGGTCTGGAAACCGTTCAACAATGCGTAGTTGCCCGCAGGACCGACCGCGCCGAGGCCCGGTCCGAGGTTGTTGATCGAGGCCGCGGCTGTGGAAAACGCGGTGAGGAAGTCGAGCCCCGAGGCGATGAGCAGCATGGTGATCGCGGTGAGGGTCACTCCGTAGACCAGCATGTAGGCCAGCACGGCGAAAATGATGTTGTTCTCTACCACCTGTCCCCCGAGCTTCACCGGCATCAGCGCACGCGGGTGCACCATGCGTGCGAGCTCGCGGAACGCCTGCTGGAACAGAAGCAGCGCGCGCATCATCTTGATGCCGCCGCCTGCCGACAAAGAACAGGTGCAGAAGGCACAGAGCAGGAGCATGAAAAGCGGCGCGAACAGCGGCCAGGCGTTGTAGTCGACCGTCGCGAAGCCGGTCGTGGTGGCGACCGACACCAGGTTGAACGCGCTGTAGCGCAACGCCACCCAGTAATCGCTGTAGGCGCCGTGCAGGAAGAGGTAGCCGCTCACCAGGACTACGCTCGCCGCGATGACGCCCAAGAAAGCGCGCAGCTCGGGATCGGTGCCATAAGGCAGGGCGCTGAGGCGCCTGAGAGCGAGAAAATGCGTCCCGAAGTTCATGCCGGCGGCAAGCATGAACCCAATGGCGACCGCCTCGACGGCGAAAGAGTGGAAGTGGGCGAAGCTCGCATCGTGGCTGGAAAACCCGCCGAGGCTGATGGTGGAAAAAGCGTGGATCAGTGCGTCCGCGGGGTCCATCCCGGCGAGGTAGTAGCCGACGACGGCGAGCGCCGTGAGCAGCGCATAAACGAACCACAGGCCCTTGGCGGTCTGCGCTATGCGCGGCGTGAGCTGGCGCTCCTTCATGGGCCCGGGCGTCTCGGCGCGCAGGATCTGCCGGCCGCCGACGCCGAGCAGCGGCAGGATGGCGACGGCGAGCACGATGACTCCCATGCCGCCGAACCACTGCAGCTCGGCTCGCCAGACGTGCAGCGAGGTCGGCATGGCATCGAGCTGCGAAAGCACCGTTGCCCCGGTCGCGGTCAGGCCCGACATCGCCTCGAAGTAGGCATCGGTAAAGCTCAGGCCCGGCAAATAGCCGATCAGCGGCAGCGTGGCGTAGGCGGGCAGCACGGTCCAGACCAGGAAGACGAAGACGAAGCCGTCGCGCGTCTGCAGCTCCGAGCGCGCGCGCCGCGTCAACATCCAGAGGAGCGCGCCGCTGAGTCCGGTGAAGAACAGCGCCTCGGCGTGCACCAGCTCGGCACGATCCACCAGCACCAGCGAAACCCCGAGCGGCAGCAACATCGAGGCGGCGAAGATCATCATTACGACCGCGAGCGGTCTCGTCACGACCGCGATGTGGATCAAGCGGGCCGCTCGCTCAAAGGAAGCCGGCGCTCACCTGGAACAGCTTCTCTACGCGCGGCAGGATCTTCTTGTCGGTCACGAACACGATGACATGATCCTCGGCGCGGATCACCGTGTCGTGGTGCGCCATGATCACCTCGTCGCCGCGCACTACCGCGCCGATGCTCGTGCCCGGCGGCAGATCGATCTCCTCGATGCGCCGGTCGGTGACCTTGCACGACTCGCGGTCGCCGTGCACCACCGCCTCCAGCGCCTCGGCGGCGCCGCGGCGCAGGCTGTGCACCGCCACGACGTCGCCGCGGCGCACGTGGGCGAGCAGCGTGCCGATGGTGGCCTGCGCCGGCGATATGGCGATGTCGATCTGCCCCGCCTGCAGCAGGTCGACGTACGAGCGGCGGTTGATGAGCGAGACCACGCGCCGTGCGCCCATGCGCTTGGCGAGCAGGCAGCTCATGATGTTGTTCTCGTCGTCGTTGGTCACCGCGACGAAGAGGTCCATCTCCCCGATATTCTCGTCCTCGAGCAATTCTTCGTCGGTGGTATCGCCGTTGAGCACCAGCGCTCCGCCGAGGTGCGTGGCGAGCAGCTCGCAGCGGCGCTTGTTGTGCTCGATCACGCGCACCGAGTACTGCTTCTCGAGCGCTCTTGCGAGCCGCAAGCCGATGTTGCCTCCTCCGGCGATCATCACTCGCTTCACCGGCCGGTCCATGCGGCGCAGCTCGCGCATCACCTCGCGGATGTGACCGGAGGCCGCAAGGCAGAACACCTCGTCGCCCGCCTCGATGACGGTATCGCCGTCGGGTGCGACCGAGCGATCGCCGCGGAAGATCGCCACAATGCGCGTGTCGATGTTGGGAATGTGCTTGCGCATCTCGTGGAGCGGGTGCCCGACCAGCGGGCCGCCGCCGAACGAGCGCACCGCCACCAGGCTCACGCGGCCGTCGGCGAAGTCGAGCACCTGCAGCGCCTCCGGGAACTCGACCAGCTTGACAATGTAGTCGGTGAGCACCTGCTCCGGGCAGATGGAGAGGTCGACGTCGAAGCCTTCCTCCCCAAGCACTCTTTCGTTCGCCAGGTAATCGGTGGCGCGGATGCGCGCGATGCGCCGCGGGACATTGAACATGCGCGCCGCGATGCGGCAGGCGACCAGGTTGGTCTCGTCCGATTGGGTCACCGCCACCAGCAAGTCGGCATCTTCTATGCCCGCCTCGACCAGCACCGACGGATGTGCGGCACTGCCGGTCACGGTGCGCAGATCGAGCCGATCCTGCAGCATGCGCAATCGCTGCGGCTCGATGTCGACCACGGTGATGTCGTTCTGCTCCGAGACCAGGCTTTCGGCCACCGAGCCCCCCACCTGCCCGGCGCCGAGGATCACGATTTTCATTCTTCGCGGCGCCCGACGGGAAGCCCCAGCGCTTTCAGCTTGCGGTAAAGGTGCGTGCGCTCGAGCCCGGAGCGGTCGGCTACACGCGACATGCTGCCGTGCTCGCGCGCGAGGAGGTGCTCGAAATAGACCCGCTCGAAGGCTTCGCGCGCCTCGCGGTACGGCCGATCGAGGAGCACTTCGGGCAGCGCGGCGGGCGCGGCGCGCGCCGCGAGCGCGCGCTCGACGTCCTCGAGCTGCACCTCCTCTTCGAACGACCCTAGCGCGAGATCCTTTACCACGCCCTCCAGCTCGGCGAGGTTGCCGGGCCAGGCATGATGGCGCAGCGCGTTGAGCGCCGCGATGCCGAAGCGCCGCGGCGGGCAGGCGCGGTTTTCTACCAGCTGCGCAAGCATGAGCGACGCGAGATCGGGCACGTCCTCGGCGAACTCGCGCAACGACGGCAGGCGCACCGTGAGCTCGCCGAGGCGCGTGGCGAGCTCCGCGTCGAATTCGTGCTTCTCGACCAATGTGCGCATGTCGAGGGGCGAAAACGACACCAGCCGCACCTTGTGCTTCTCCGCGCGCACGAGCAGGAACTCGAGATTGCGCTGCTCGACGCGCCCGAGGCGCGTCAGATCGGGAAAGAACAGGATCCCGCCCGCCGCCTTGGCGAGAAGCTCGGAGGGCGCCTCTGCAAGAAGTTCCGCGCCTGCGAGGAAGGGCGCGGCGGGCGCGGCGAGCAGCCGCGCGAAAAGCTCGGGGCGCATGCCGCGTTCGCCGCGCAGCAGCAGCGGCGCCCCGGACTGCGCGAGCTGGGCGAGGCGTTTCTTCGCGTCGGCGAGCGCCGCCGAGCGGCCGAGTGCGCCAAGCGAGAGCTGCGGCGCTGCGGCCGCTTCGGGGCTGCGCAGCGCGCGCTTGACGGTGCTCAGCAGGCGCTGCAGGGCGATGGGCTTCTCGAGAAAGTCGAGCGCGCCGATGCGGGTTGCCTCGACCGCGGTCTCGATAGTCGCGTGTCCCGACATCATCACCACCGGCATGGTGAGCAGGCCGCTTGCCGCCCACTCCTTGAGCAGCGTGATGCCGTCGGTATCCGGCATCCAGATATCGAGCAGCACCAGCTCGGGTCTGGCGCGCTCGCGCAGGCGCCGCGCGTCGCCCGCGCTCTCGGCGAGCATGACCTGGTGCCCCTCGTCGGCCAGGATCTCCGAAAGGAGCTCCCGAATGCCGATCTCGTCGTCGACCACGAGGATTTGTGACATCGCCTTATGCCGCCTTAGCCAGGGGCAGGAACACGCTAACCGACGCGCCGCGGCTCGGACGGTTTTCGATCGCGACGCTGCCCTGATGCTCGTCGACGATCTTCTTCACGATGGCGAGCCCCAGCCCCGTGCCGCGCGGCTTGCTGGTGACGTAAGGCTCGAAAATCCGCGCCATCAACTCCTCCGGGAAGCCGCCGCCGTTGTCCGAGACGGCAAGGCGCACCTTGTCGCCGGCGAGCTCGGTGCGTACCTCGATCGTCGCCGCTCCGGCGCTCTGCCGTGCATTCTCCAGGGCATCCTGTGCGTTCTGCACCAGGTTGTGGATCACCTGGCGGATCTGCGCACCGTCGGCCCATACGGCGGGCAGGTCTGCGCACAGGCGCTTGGTGATCGGCACGCTCGAATTCTCGTACAGCGCGAGCACGTCGCGCACCAGCGCGTTCAGGTCCAGGCGCGTCGGCGCGGGCGCGGGAAGTCTTGCGTAATCGCGAAAATCGTCCACCATGGCCTTGAGCGCCGCTACCTGGCTGACGATGGTCCCGGTGGCGCGCCTGAGCGTATCGGCGTCCTCGCGCGAGAGCCGCTCGGCGAGCTTCATCTCCAGCCGCTCGGCCGAAAGCTGGATGGGAGTGAGCGGATTCTTGATCTCGTGGGCAAGCCTGCGCGCGACCTCGGCCCAAGCGGTGGCGCGCTGCGCCTGGATGAGCTGGGTGATATCGTCGAACACCACCACGAACCCGCCGCCGGTCGGCTGCGGCAGGCGTGCGCCGCGCGCATGGACGGCCTTGCCGTCCCTCAGCGCGAGGTCGAGCTGCCAGTCCCTGTCGCCGTGCTCGGCGAAGTTCTCGCGCATGCGCTCGGCGAAGGCTTCCAGCTCGCCGCCGAGGATGGCCGTGGCGCCATGGTTCGAGCTTGTCAGGTTGCGCTGGTGGTCGAACACCAGCACGCCCGCCGAAAGGTTGGCGAGGATGTTCTCGAGGTGCGCCTTGGCCGCCTCGAGCGCCGCGCGGTTGGCCTCCACCACACGGCGCGCCTCTGCGAGCTGG
Organism: Burkholderiales bacterium; assembly: GCA_035550695.1. GTDB lineage: Bacteria > Pseudomonadota > Gammaproteobacteria > Burkholderiales > SG8-39 > SCGC-AG-212-J23. Next base: position 25,171 of record DASZOS010000006.1, read on the forward strand.
CGCGTCATGGAATTGAACGACTCGGTGAGCACGCCGAGTTCGTCGCGGCTCGTGACCGGCGTTTCCCGCGAGAAATCGCCGCGCGCCACCGCCTGCGTCGCCTGGGCGAGGTTGGCGAGCGGCTCGGCAAGCAGATTGGACTGCGTGACCGCGACCGCCACGGCGACGAAAAGCGCCATGAGCAACGCAAAGGTGAGCGTCACCACGTAAATGCGCTTCAGCCCGTCGCGCGAGATGGCCAGTTCGCGGTAGTCGCGGTAGGCAGCCTCAACCACTTCCGCGCTGCGCGAAAAGGACGACGGTACGCTGTTGCGCAGCTGCAGGTAGCGCGCTTCCTCTGCGAGACCCTGGGAGTCGAGCGGCACGATGACGCGCAAGGCGATCGGGCGCCCGCCGGTGAAATCGATAGCGGTGTGTCCGCGATTCGCGCGCGCCTGGCGCAGCAGCTCCCTGCCCGGCAGCTCGGGCAGGAGCTTGCTCACGTCCTGGCTCGCGCTTGCGATCAGCCGCCCATTCGCGCTCACCACCACGACCTCTTCTACGCCGACCTGCGCGCGCAGCCGCTCCAGTCGTGTCGGCAGCTGCCCGACCGGGCCCTCGGGCAAGTCGAGCACCAGCGTGCGCGCCTTTCCCTGCAGATCGAGCATCATCTGGTCGATCGCCTGCTGCCCGAGGTTAATGCCACCCTCCAGCGCGGCATCGACTTTCACGTCGAACCAGGACTCGATCGAGCGCGTCAGGAATTGCACCGATACGGCATAGACGAGCAGCCCTGGGAGCACCGCGAGCGCCGCAAAGCGGCTCAGCAGCCGTAGCGTGAGGCGCGCACCGAACACGCGCGCGCGGTAGCGGCGCGCGAAGGCGAAAAGCTGGTAGCCCACCAGCCCGGCGAGCAGCGCGGCAAGCGCCGCGTTGAGCGCGACGAGCAGCGGATAGTGGCGTTCGAGCAGCCCGGTGTCGCCGCTCGCCGTGGCGAGCAGGAAAAGGCCCAGCGCCGCGACCGCGCCGCCGACGATGAGAACCAGCTTCATCGCTCGGGTGCCCCGCGTGGCTCGCGCGTTTCGACTGGCGCGGGCGCCTGCTCGAGCGAATGCAGCGTGAAGCGGTGCCACGGCGATTCCAGGTGCAGCTCGCGGCCGGTGAGCACACTGAGCTGGAAGGGCTTGGGCAACAGCGAGGTGTCGTGCCGCATCCGCACTGCGGCCTCGTAATCGCCGGAGAGCGAGACGGTGCGTTCGACCACCAGCCAGCTGCGGACCCGTTTCAGCACGTTGAGCGCTTCCTCCAGCGTGGGGAAATTCTGCTGCAGCAGCCCGGTGGAAAGCCGGTACTGCCGCGACAGCGCATGATAGGACAGGCGCAGCTGCAAGCGTCGGTCGGCGGTCCTCTCGTCGAACCAGTACCAGCGCCGCCGGGTAAGCTCGAAATCGACGCGGAAGTAAAGCGGCACGCCGTTAGTCACCACGTCGGCGAGGCGCGGGGTGAGCTCGAAGGCGAAATCCGCGTCGAGCACCAGGCCCTCCTCGGTGGCGCGCACCGCTGCGTCGCGCACCTCGATAGTGTCGGCGCGCGCCGCAAACGCGCTGCAGCACGCGAGCATCAGGATCAATCTCGTGAGGAAGGCGATGCGGCGCATCGCGCGTCGCTTCAGGCTTGTTTTTCGATCAGCGCGTAAAAGAACCCGTCGTGCTCGGCTCCGGGCAGCCATTGCGCCGGCGCTGCGTCGGGCAACGGCAAGCGCCGCGCGCCTTGCGCTCGCGCGACGAATGCCTCGACCAGTTGCTCGTTCTCCTGCGGAAACAGCGAGCAGGTGACATACAGCAATTTACCATCCACGGCGAGAGCGTGCCAAAGCGCGTCCAGGATCGCGGTCTGGCGCGCCGCGAACGCCGGCAGGTCGCTTGCGCGGCGCAGCCATTTCATGTCCGGATGGCGGCGCACCACGCCGGATGCCGAGCACGGGACATCGGCAAGGATGCGCTCGAAGGGCGCACCGTCCCACCACGCCTCGAGCCGCGTGCAGTCCGCAGTGCAGATCGTCGCCGCGAGTCCCAACCGCTCGAGATTGCGCTCGATGCGCGCGCTGCGTGCGGCGTCGGTCTCCAGTGCGGTGAGCGAGACGTCCGCGCTTTCGAGGATATGCGCCGTCTTGCCGCCGGGGGCGGCGCAGGCATCGAGCACGCGCTGGCCCTGGGCGAGGTCGAGGCAGCGCGCGGCGCGCTGCGCACCCGCGTCCTGCACCGAAACCTCGCCCTGCTCGAAACCGGGAAGCCGCTCGGCGGGGACCGCGCGCTCGAGAAGCAGGGCTGCCCCCCCGAGCGGCCGCGTTGCGATGCCGGCTGCGGCAAGCCGCGCCGCATACTGCGGCACGCTCAGTCGCCGAGTGTTTACCCGCAAGCTCATTGGCGGATGCGAGTTACCCGCGGCAAGCACCGCCTGCCACTCCCGCGGGTACGCCGATCGCACGAGGTCGATCCACCATTGCGGATGCTGATAGGTCGCCTCCTCGCTCGCACCGATACGCCGCGCGAACGACGCGCGCTCGCGCAGATAGTTGCGCAGCAGAGCGTTCACGTAGCCTTTTGCGGTCCAGCGCTCGAGCAGCGCGCACGCCCGCACGGCCTGATCCACGACGGTGTAGTCGGCGTAGCGTCCGGACTCGAGCGCGTAAAGCGAGCACCATAGGAGCGCCTCGACCAGCGGCTCGGGCTGCCCGCGGTGCGAGAACTCCCGCACGATGAACTGAAAGCGCCCGTAACCGCGCAGCGTGCCGTGCGTCAGATCGAGCAGGGCTGCGCGCGGCGTTTCGAGCCCTTCTTCGGCGACGCGGCTGAGCTCTTCGGCGAGACTGCGCCCGCCGGCAACGCGAGCGACCATGCGCGCCGCGTCGCGCAGCGCCGGGGCGAGCGCCGCGACGCCCGTCACGCGAAACGAGCGCCCGGCAGGAGCGCTCGGCCGCGCAGGAAATCGGACACCGCGAGGCGTCTGCCGCCGGCGCGCTGCAGCTCGTCGATGGCGAGCGTCCCGGAGCCGCAACCGACGATAAGTCGGTCTTCCTCCTGCAAAAGCATTCCAGGAGGGCTGACGCGGTCCACGAGGCGCGCGCGCCAGATCTTGATCGGCTCGCCCTCGAGGGTGGTCCAGGCACCTGGGGCCGGGCGAAAGGCACGCACCGCGCGCTCGAGCTCAACCGCGGGCCGCAACCAATCGAGCCGAGTTTCGGCCTTTTCGACCTTGTGCGCGTAGGTCACCCCTTCGCCGGCTTGAGGTACGGCACACAGCCGGCCGGCCGCGATATCGGCGAGCGCCTCGACGATCATGGCGGCGCCCAGCTCGGCGAGCTTGTCATGCAGCCTGCCGGCGTCGTCATCCGGATCGACTGCAATGGCACGCTGCGCGAGCACCGGGCCGGTGTCCAAGCCGGGATCCATTTGCATGATGGAGATTCCGGTGCGCTGGTCTCCCGCGAGCAGCGCTCGCTGAATCGGCGCCGCTCCGCGCCAGCGGGGGAGGAGCGAGGCATGAATGTTGATCGCGCCAAAGCGCCCCAGCGCAAGCAGCGGCGGCGGTACGATCAAGCTGTACGCGGCGACGAGCAGTGCGTCCGCCCCGGCAGCGCGCACGCGCGCGATGGTTTCGGGGGCCTTCAAACCCTTTGGCTGGAACACTTCGATGCCGTGTGCGCTCGCGAAGCGCTTGACCGGGCTTGCAAGCGGCTGCATGCCGCGCCCCGCGGGACGGTCGGGCTGGGTCAGGGCGAGGACGATGTCGTGGCCGGCGGCCACTAGGCGGGCCAAGGCTCGCTCGGCGAACTCCGGGGTACCCGCGAAGACTAGGCGCAGGAAAGCGGTGTCAGGCGGTCTTGCGCAGCTGTTTAGCGAGCTTGGCGCGGATGCGCTGCTGCTTGAGCTGCGACAAGTACTCGATGAATACTTTGCCCTTCAGATGGTCCATTTCGTGCTGGATGCAGACCGACAGCAATCCCTGCGCTTCAAGGGTGAACGCGTTGCCATTCTGGTCGTGAGCGCGCACTTTGACGCGCTCCGCACGCTCCACGAGCTCATAGATCGTCGGCACCGAGAGGCAGCCCTCTTCGATGTCGGATACCCCGGTCGCTTCGACGATCTCGGGGTTGACGAGCACGATGAGCGTATCGCGGCGCTCGGAGACGTCGACAACGATCACCTGCTTGTGCACGTCCACTTGGGTCGCGGCGAGCCCGATGCCGGGGGCGGCGTACATGGTTTCGGCCATCTCCGCGACCAGCCTTTTCAGGGTTTCGTCGAACACGGTGACTGGAGCGGCCAGTTTGTGGAGCCGGGCGTCGGGGTAGCGGAGTATGTTCAAAAGCGCCATCTGAGGACAATTTCGCTTGCGAATTGAATAGATTATATGGAGAATCTCACGCTACACATAAGCTATTCGGCCTTGATGCAGCTGCATTGGGTCGAAAAACGATTTTTCCAGCCGGTCCAGGAAGCCGCGAAAGGGACGGGGTAGCCATGGTCCAGCAGTTCACTAAGTCTATCACAACGCTCGTTTTCTTCCTTGCTTTCGGCATGGCTTGGGCCCAGCTGCCGCGCGGGCCGCTGGTACTCAAGCCCGACGCGCCGGAGCGCTATGTCGTAGTCCCGGGCGACACGCTTTGGGGCATCTCCAGCCGGTATACCGACGCGCCTTGGCGCTGGCCCGAGTTATGGGGAATGAACAAGGAGCAGATCCGCAACCCGCACCTGATCTATCCCGGTATGGTGGTGCTTCTCGACCGGGCGCGCGGCACGCTTTCCATTGCCGGCGGCCCCGGTGCCGGCACCGTGAAGCTCTCGCCGCGCACGCGCGCCGAGTCTCTCGCCCGCGAGCAGATCCCGAGCATCCCGCCCTCGGCAATCGAGCCCTTTCTCACCCGTCCGCTAGTGGTCGAGCCCGATGGGCTGGACAAGGCGCCGACGATCATCGCGACGCAGCAGGACCGCGTGATCCTGGCGGCGGGCAACACCGCTTACGTGCGCGGCATCGGCGAATCCAAAGAGGACACCTGGTACGTCTACCGCCGGGGCAAGCCGCTCGTCGACCCGGACACGGACAAGGTGCTCGCCTATGAAGCGATCTATCTCGGCACCGCGCAGTTGACGCGGCCGGGCGATCCGGCGACCGTCGTGCTGACCAGCGCGGTACAGGAGGTTAACGCCGGCGACAAGCTCGTGGCGGCGGGCCGCGCGCAAGCGATCAACTATGCGCCGCACGCGCCAGACAAGCCCATCACAGGTCGAGTGATGGCGATCTACGGCGGCCTTGGAAAAGTCGGCGAGGCGGGGCCGCTGCAGATCGTCAGTATTAACCGCGGCCGCGCCGACGGCATAGAGATCGGCCACGTTCTTGCGCTGTACTCGCTCGGCGGAACCGTGCGCGATACGACCAAGGCGCGCAACGATCCCGGGGCGTTGATCCCGCTTCCCGACGAGCGTTCGGGGTTGACGTTTGTGTTCCGCGTCTTCGAGCGGGTATCCTACGCGCTCATCATGCACCTCACCTCGCCAGTACGTCCCCTGGATGTGGTGCGCACGCCTTAAGGCATGAGGGCAGAGCCCGGGCTCGCGAGCTGGCTGCAACTTACGCTCACGCCCGGGCTTGGCAGCGCGGCACTGCGCGCCATGCTGCAGCGGTTCGGCCTTCCCCAGGCAATCCTCGAAAAAAAGCACAGCGAACTCGCGCCGTACGCGCCGGGCGCCGCGCTTGTCGCACTCGGGTCGCAAGAGGTGCGCGATGCGGTTGCGCGCGCTCTGGACTGGGCGGCTGCGCCGGGGCATGCCATCGTCACCCTCGTGGACGACACCTATCCGCGCGCGCTGCTCGAAACGGCCGACCCGCCCGCGCTTCTCTATACGATAGGGCGGACCGAGCTGCTGCGCGCTCCCGCGCTCGCGATCGTCGGCAGCCGCAACGCGACCGCGCAAGGCGAGCGCAATGCGGAAAACTTTGCGCGGGTATTGAGCGAGGCCGGCCTCACCATCGTGTCGGGACTCGCGGTTGGTATCGACGCCGCGGCGCACCGTGGCGGCCTTGCCGGCCCGGGATCGACGATCGCCGTGCTCGGCACCGGAATCGACGTCCTCTATCCGCGTCGCAACGCTGAGCTCGCGGCGCAGGTCGCGTCGCGCGGCCTGCTGGTATCCGAGTTTGCGCTCGGCGCCCCGCCGCTCGCCCACAATTTTCCGCGGCGCAATCGCCTGATCAGCGGGCTCGCGCAAGGCTGCCTGGTCGTGGAGGCGGCCGTCGCCTCCGGATCGCTCATCACTGCGCGCTCTGCCGCCGACCAGGGCCGCGAAGTATTTGCGATCCCGGGATCGATCCATTCGCCGCTCGCCAAGGGCTGCCACGCGCTCATCAAATCGGGGGCAAAGCTCGTCGAATCGGCCGACGACGTGCTTACCGAGTTGAGCGGCTTCCGGCCGAGCGGCTCTGCCTCCACGACGGCGCCGCGCGCCGAGCCGGGCGACGGCGGCTTGCTGCAGCACATGGGCCACGATCCGGTTGACGTAGACTCGCTTTGCTCGCGCACCGGACTGTCCGCCGAGCAGGTGTCCTCGGAATTGTTGCGGCTCGAGCTCGATGGGCGCATAACCTCACTGCCTGGCGGGCTATACCAGCGCCTCGAGGAGCGGGAACGCGGGTAAACCCAATCCCCAATGCAGCGTTAATAAGAAGGGAGCCCGTATGTACGATATCTTGGTTTACGTGTTCGAGAACTGCCAGCAAACCGAGGTCGCGCACGAAGCCGACCGCGTGGCGAAGAAGCTCTCCGCCGCAGGCTTCGAAGACGCCGACATCAGCGAGGCGCTGCAATGGCTCGCGGGCGTGCTGCGCGCGCCACAAGGCGGCGGCATCGAGCTACCCGACGCGCAGCGTTCTTTCCGCGCTTTCGCGCCCCGCGAACTCGCCAAGCTCGACGCGGAGTGCCGCGGCTTCCTGCTCACGCTCGAGCATTCTGGCCTGCTCAATCCGGTGACGCGCGAACTCGTGCTCGAGCGCTCGCTTGCCGCATCCGGCGATTCGCTCACCCTCGAGCAGCTTAAGCTCATCGTGCTGATGGTGCTGTGGAACCAGCAGACGCCTACCAGCAGGCTGGTGGCCGAAGATCTGTTCAGCATGCCGCAGGCGCGCTTGCCGAGCTAGCTTCTTCTCCGCAGCCGCGCGGTGGTTGAACCCGGCGCGCGTTTGCACTTATCATCTGCGGCCTTTCGCCGCATGGGAAAGAAACTCATCATCGCTGAGAAACCGTCGGTCGCGGCCGACATCGCGCGCGCGCTAGGCGGTTTCACGCGCAAAGGCGAATACTTCGAAAGCGACGACTACGTCCTGTCGTCGGCCGTGGGACACCTGCTCGAGCTGATGCTGCCGGAAAAATACGACGTGAAGAAAGGCAAATGGTCGTTCGCGCGGCTACCGGTCATTCCGCCGCATTTCGACCTCGCGCCGATCGACAAGAGCAAGGAGCGCCTCAACCTGCTGCTGCGCCTGATCAAGCGCAAGGACGTCACCGGCCTGGTCAATGCTTGTGACGCCGGGCGCGAGGGCGAGCTGATCTTCCGCTATCTCGTGCAGCACGCGCGCGCCCACAAGCCGATCGAGCGTCTGTGGCTGCAATCGATGACGCAGCAGGCGATCCGCGAGGGCTTCTCACGGCTGCGCGCCGACAAGGAACTGCTGCCGCTCGCCGACGCGGCAAAGAGCCGCTCGGAAGCCGACTGGCTGGTCGGAATCAACGGCACGCGCGCCATGACCGCCTTCAATTCGAAGGAAGGCGGTTTCTATCTCACCACAGTGGGTCGTGTACAGACCCCCACGCTCGCGATCCTCGTGGAGCGCGAGGACAAGATCCGGGCCTTTACGCCGCGCGGCTACTGGGAAGTCCACGCTCGCTTTGGGGCGATGGCCGGCGAATATGGCGGCCGCTGGTTCGACCCGGAGTTCAAGAAGGGCGAAGACGCGGAGAGCAGGCCCGAGCGGCTGTGGAACGAGGACCAGGCGGCGGCAATCGCGGCCGCGTGTCGCGGCAAGAAAGGCACTGCCACCGAGGAGACTAAGCCCTCGACGCAGCTCTCGCCACTGCTTTTCGACCTGACCAGCCTGCAGCGCGAAGCGAACGGACGCTTCGGTTTCCCGGCACGGATGACGCTTTCGCTCGCGCAGGCACTCTACGAGAGGCACAAGGTCCTCACCTATCCGCGCACGGATGCGCGCGCGCTGCCGGAGGACTATGTGCCGACAGTGAAGGACACCCTCAAGGCGCTCGGCGAAACGGATGCGTTCTCCACCTACGCGCGGCAGATTCTCAAGCAGGGCTGGGCGCGGCCGAACAAGCGCATCTTCGACAACACCAAGATCTCGGATCACTTCGCGATCATTCCGACGCTGCAGAAGCCCAAGCACCTGAGCGATGCCGAGCACAAGCTCTACGATATGGTGGTGCGCCGCTTCCTCGCGGTGTTCTACCCCGCCGCCGAATACCTGCAGACGACGCGCATCACGCGGGTGGACGATCAGCACTTCAAGACCGAGGGACGCGTGCTGAAAAGCCCAGGCTGGCTTGCCGTGTACGGCCGGGCGGCCGGAGAAGAAAGCCAGAACCTGCCGCCGATCGAGCAGAACGAAAGAGTTCCCGTGCTCGAAGTGGGCGCGAAGGCCGCCGAGACCAAGCCGCCGCCGCGCTACACCGAAGCGACGCTGCTCTCGGCGATGGAAGGCGCGGGAAAGCTGGTGGAAGACGACGAGCTGCGCGAGGCCATGGAGGCGAAGGGCCTGGGCACGCCGGCGACGCGCGCCGCCATCATCGAGGGCCTGATCCGCGAAGAGTACGTCAACCGCGATGGCCGCGAGCTCGTGCCTACGCCGAAGGCGTTCTCGCTGCTATTCGCGCTCCACATGCTGCACCTCGTTGAGCTCGCCTCGCCGGAGCTCACGGGCGAATGGGAGCACAAGCTGAAGCTCATCGAAGCCGGAAAGCTCAAGCGCGAGGAGTTCATGAAGCAGATCGCCGAGCTGGTGCGCAAGCTGGTGACGGTGATCAAGACCGGCGAGATCCCGGATGTGGTGTACGCCACCGTGCCCGCGCCGTGCCCGAAGTGCGGCGGTGTGGTTCAGGAGAACTACCGCAAATTCCAGTGCCAGAAGTGCGACTTCTCCATCTGGAAGGTGACCTCGGGGCGCGAATGGTCCCCCGAGGAAATCGCTGAGCTCATCACCAAGCGCTCGATCGGGCCGCTCACCGGTTTCCGCAGTCGGCAGGGCAGGCCGTTCAGCGCGGTGCTGCGCCTGAGCGACGATCTGCGCCTCGAGTTCGACTTCGGGCAGGCCTCTGGCGAAGGCGAAGAAGCGCCGGATTTCAGCGCCCAAGAGCCCGTCGGCGCCTGCCCCAAGTGTGGCGCGCGCGTCTTCGAGCACGGCATGGCCTACACCTGCGAAAAGGCGGTTGGGCCGAAAAAGACCTGCGATTTCCGCTCAGGCCGCATGATCCTGCAGCAACCGATCGGGCGCGATCAGATGGAAAAGCTGCTCGAGACCGGCCGCACCGATCTGCTGAGCGGCTTCGTCTCGAAGAAGGGCCGCAAGTTCAAGGCCTTCCTTGTCAAGCAGCCCGACGGCAAGATCGGCTTCGAGTTCCAGCCGCGCGCGCCGAAGGAAAAGCCGGCCGAGGACAAGCCTACACGTCGAGGTTCCGCACCCCGAGCGCGTTCAACTCGATGAAGGCGCGCCGCGGTTCCACTTCGTCGCCCATGAGCTTGGTGAAGATCTCGTCGGCGGCAATGCCGTCCTCGATCTGCACCTTGAGCAGGCGCCGCATGCGAGGATCCATCGTGGTTTCCCAAAGCTGCTCCGGGTTCATCTCGCCCAAGCCCTTGTAGCGCTGCAGGGTGGTGGACTTCTCCACCTCCGCGAGCAGCCATTTCATGCCTTCGCCGAAGTCCTGCACGGGCTGCTTCTTCTCGCCGCGCTGCACGTAGGCGCCCGCGCCGAGCAGGCTGCGCAGCATCTCGGCAGTCTGCCGAACCTGCGCGTAATCGCCGGAATGCACGAACTCGGTGTCGATGGTGCTCATGCGCACGTTGCCGTGGCGCGTACGCTCGACACGCACCTGGTAGCGCTCGGTTTTCTGGTCGAAGTGCGGCGCCACCGCCACGCCCTCGCTGCCGATTGCCGCCTCGAGCGCCTCGGCCGAGGCTTCGGCCGTCTCGCGGCGTGACAGGTCGACGTGGACGCCGGCGAGGATCGCTTGCAGCACCTCGCGGTCGATGAGGCGCGCGACGCGGTCGATTACCGCCTCGGACAGAAGGTAGGACTTGGCGAGCTCGGCGAGGGGATCGCCCACGATCGGCTCGCGGCTCGCGGCCGGATACAGCGCCGCGTCGACCAGCGCCTGCTTCAGCATGAACTCGTTCAGTTCATGCTCGTCCTTTAGGTAGCGCTCTTCCTTGCCGAGCTTCGCGCGGTAGAGCGGTGGCTGGGCGATGTAGATATGACCGCGCTCCACTAGTTCCGGCATTTGCCGGTAGAAGAAGGTGAGCAACAGCGTGCGTATGTGCGAGCCGTCGACATCCGCGTCGGTCATGATGATGATGCGGTGGTAGCGCAGCTTGTCGGCGTTGTATTCCTCCTTGCCGATGCCGCAGCCAAGCGCGGTGATGAGCGTGGCGATCTCCGCCGACGACAGCAGCTTGTCGAAGCGCGCGCGCTCGACGTTGAGGATCTTGCCCTTGAGCGGCAGGATCGCCTGGAACTTGCGATCGCGTCCCTGCTTCGCCGAGCCTCCCGCCGAGTCGCCCTCGACGAGATACAGCTCGCACAGCGCCGGGTCGCGCTCCTGGCAGTCGGCGAGCTTGCCGGGAAGGCCCATGCCGTCGAGAACGCCCTTGCGGCGCGTCATCTCGCGCGCTTTGCGCGCGGCTTCCCGGGCGCGCGCGGCGTCGACGATCTTCGAGGTGATGATGCGCGCGTCCGCGGGACGCTCGGCGAGGTATTCGCGCAGCCGCTCGGCAACGATCTCCTCCACCACCGGGCGCACCTCCGACGACACGAGCTTCTCCTTGGTCTGCGAGGAGAACTTGGGCTCGGGGACCTTGACCGAGAGCACGCATGCAAGTCCCTCGCGCATGTCGTCGCCAGTGGTCTCGACCTTGGCTTTCTTGGCGAGCTCCATTTCCTCGATGTACTTGTTCAGCACCCGAGTCATCGCGGCGCGCAGTCCGGTAAGGTGCGTGCCGCCATCTTTCTGCGGGATATTGTTCGTGAAGCACAGAACGCTCTCCTGGTAGGAGTCGTTCCACTGCATCGACACCTCGACGCTGAGGCCGTCCTTCTCGCCCACCCCGCAAAAGATGTTCGGGTGCAGCACGTTCTTCGCGCGGTTCATGTACTCCACGAACCCGCGCACCCCGCCCGAGAACGCGAAGTTCTCCTCCTTACCGGTGCGCTGATCGATGAGCACGATCTTCACGCCGTTGTTGAGGAAGGAGAGCTCGCGCAAGCGGCGCGCGAGGATGTCGTAGTGGTAGTCGATGTTGCCGAAAATCTCGCGCGAAGCGAGGAAATGCACCTCGGTACCGCGCCGCTCGGTAGCGCCGGTCATCTTGAGCGGCGCCACCGCCTCGCCGTGACGGAACTCGATCTGGTGCACACGGCCATCGCGCCAGACTGTAAGGCGCAGCCACTCGGAGAGCGCGTTCACCACCGAGACCCCGACCCCGTGCAGGCCGCCCGATACCTTGTAGGTGTTCGAGTCGAACTTGCCGCCGGCGTGGAGCTCGGTCATAACGATCTCAGCGGCCGAGCGCTTGAGCTCGTCGTCCTCCTTTATCCCGGTAGGGATGCCGCGCCCGTTGTCGATCACCGAGATCGAGTTGTCGGTGTGGATGGTGACCACGATCTCGTCACAATAGCCGGCGAGGGCCTCATCGACCGCGTTGTCGACCACCTCGAACACCATGTGGTGCAGTCCGGTGCCGTCGGAGGTGTCGCCGATATACATCCCCGGGCGCTTGCGCACCGCCTCCAGGCCCTTCAGGACCTTGATGGCGTCCGAACCGTAATCGTTGATCCCGGGCTTTTCCTCTTCCGACACCTCAGATCCTCATCGGCATGACGACGTACTTGAAATCCTTTTCCGCCGCGTAGGTGATGAGCGCGCTGGAGGAAGAATCTCCGAACGCGCACTCGATCTCGTTGCCCGGGACGTTGTTCAGCACGTCGAGCAGGTAATTCACGTTGAACCCGATGTCGAGGGCCTCGCCCGCATACTTCACCTCGAGCTCCTCGTGGGCCTCTTCCTGCTCGGCGTTGGAGGAAACGATCTTGAGGCTGCCGTCGGCGAGCACCCAGCGCACGCCGCGGAACTTCTCGTTCGACAGGATGGCTGCGCGCAGCAGCGCCTGTCGCAGCGGCTCGCGCTCGACCTGCATCTTGTTCTTGTGCTGAGTCGGAATGACGCGCGTGTAATCCGGAAACTTCCCATCCACGAGCTTGGAGACGAGCTCTACCGCGCCGAAGCTGAACGCCGCCTGCGCTGCAGAAAGCTCAATGCTCACCTCGTCGTCGCTGTCGGCGAGGAGCTTCGCGAGCTCGAGCACGGTCTTGCGCGGCACGATGATTTCCTGTCGCGGCAGGTCGGCCGGGAGCTTGAGCGAGACATAAGCAAGCCGGTGACCATCGGTCGCGACGAGCTTCACGGTCCGTTCCTCGACAACCATGAGCAGCCCGTTGAGGTAATAGCGGATGTCCTGCTGTGCCATGGCGTACTGCACCAGGCCAAGCAGTCGGCGCAGCGCTTTCTGGGGCAGCGCAAAGCGCGCGGCCCCACCCGTGGGCGTCGCCAAGCGCGGAAAGTCCTCCGCGGGCAGCGTCTGCAGCGTGAAGCGGCTCTTGCCGGCCTTCACCACGAGCCTCTTGTCCTGCTGTTGCAGCGTGACCTCGGCCGCCTCGGGTAGCGCGCGCAGGATGTCGAGGAGCTTGCGTGCTCCTACAGTGAGCGAACGCGCCTCGGCAAAGGCTTCCAGTCCGCTTTTCGCGGTGATCTGGATTTCGATGTCGGTGGCGACGAATGCAAGCGTGTCCGCAGCGCGCTCGAGCAGCACGTTGGACAGGATCGGCAGGGTATGACGCCGTTCAATGATGCCGCTCACCGCCGAAAGTGGGCCGAGGATCTCGTCGCGCTTTGCTTTGACCAGAACCATCTGTTATCTACCTTCTCTTATATATGATTAGTAACAGCTAATAGAGCGGATCGGAAAGCGGTATAAATCGCGAAACCCGTTTGCCCGCGCGCGCTTACAACGCATGCACGCCGCGGGGAAAGCTGTGGAGCCGCTGTGGACGAATGTGGATGGAATCCGGCCCGTGGCGGGGGCGTCGAATTACCCACAACTTGTTCGGTGGCAGCGCACAGGTTGTTCATCCCTTCAGCACCTGCTCGAGGATCAAGTAATCGCGGTTAAGCCCGGTGTCCTGCTTACGCAGGCTCGCGATGGTGCGGCACGCGTGCAGCACGGTGGTGTGGTCGCGGTTTCCGAAAGCCTCGCCAATCTCCGGCAGGCTCATCTGCGTGAGATCCTTGGCGAGCGCCATTGCCACCTGGCGTGGCCGGGCGAGATTGCGGCTGCGCTTCTTGGAATGCATGTCGGAAACCTTGATCTTGAAGTACTCGGCCACGGTCTTCTGGATACCCTCGACACTCACCTGGCGGCTCGCGACGTTGAGGATGTCGCGCAGAGCCTCCTTGGCAAGGTCGAGCGAGAGCTCGCGGGCGTTGAAGCGGGCGAAGGCGAGCACCTTCTTCAGGGCACCTTCGAGCTCGCGCACGTTGGAGCGGATGTGCTTGGCGATGAAGAAAGCGATTTCTTCGGAGAGATCGATCGAATCGGCTTCGGCTTTCTTCAGCACGATGGCGACGCGCATCTCGAGCTCCGGCGGCTCGATGGCCACGGTGAGGCCCCAGCCGAAACGCGAAATCAGCCTCTCTTCCATACCCGCGATTTCCTTCGGGTAGGTATCGCAGGTGATGACGATCTGCTTGTGTGCTTCGACCAGCGCGTTGAAGGCGTAGAAGAACTCCTCCTGCGTGCGGCCCTTGTTGGAGAAGAACTGGATGTCGTCGATGAGCAGCAGGTCGAGCGAATGGTAGTAGCGTTTGAACTCGTCGAAGGATTTCTGCTGGTAGGCGCGCACTACATCGGTGACGTACTGCTCGGCGTGGCTGTAGCGGATGCGCGCCTGCGGCCTTACGTCCGCGAGGTGGTTGCCAATCGCCTGCAACAGATGCGTCTTGCCCAGGCCGACGCCGCCGTAGATGAACAGCGGGTTGTACGAAATGCCTGGATTCTCGGCTACTTGGATCGCGGCGGCGCGCGCGAGCTGGTTAGCCTTGCCGGTAACGAAGCTCTCGAAGGTGAAGCCGCGGTTAAGCCGGCCGCGCTCGGCTGCCACCGGCGCTTCGGCTGCGGTCCGCGGCTGCGACGAGGCGCGGACCGGCGCTTCGGAGCCGCGTGCGAGCACTAGCCGCAGGCCGAGTTCGCGGCCGCTTGCCTCGGTGGCCAGGCGCTCGATGCGAGCGGCAAAACGCTCGCGCACCAGTTCCAGCACGAAGCGATTGGGAGCGGCGAGGACCAGCGTATCCGCTCCGGCGCCGGCTTCCGGCGAGAGCGGCCGAATCCAGGTGTTGAATTGTTGCGCGGGGAGTTCCTGCTCGAGCCGACGCAGGCAGGATTCCCAGAGGTTTTGCATCTTGTGGTTGGCCTAAACGAGCACGAATTTTACATTCTTCGCTATGGGTTATCCACAGCTTCGGACATGTTCTTCGCATCCTCAACGCTTGCGCGAAGATTGAAGAGCAACATTGACAATCGATTGACGCGCGCGCTCTAATACCGCCCTTTTTCAGGGGCCTGCAGCGATGGCGACGAAGCGGACGTATCAACCTTCCAAGACGCGGCGGGCGCGGCGCCACGGGTTTCTGGTGCGCAGCCGTACGAGCGGCGGGCGCGCCGTATTGCGCAACAGGCGCGCGCGGGGCCGCAAGCGCCTCGGGCTGTAGCCGCGCGCGGCAAGCGTTTCGGGCTGGATGCGGTCCGCCGGCTGCGGGACAAAGCGCATTTCGAGCGCCTGCTGCGCCAGGGCAGGCGCTGCACTCTGGACGGCTACACCTTCTTCATCGAGCGGCGCACGGCCGGCGGCGCGCGGCTCGGAATCGTGATATCCCGAAAGCACGCCGCGCTGTCGACCGAGCGTAACCGCATCAAGCGCTGCATTCGCGAGGCTTTCAGGTTGGAACAAGAAACGTTGGGCCCGGTGGACCTGCTGGTAAGGCCGCCTTACGGCGTCAAGGCTTCAGCGCACACGGTGTTGCAGCTGCGCCGGCTTCTCACCAGCTTGCGCACGCCATGATTACTGCAGCCCTGCAGGCGCTGGTGCGCGCCTACCAATGGTTCATAGGCCCTTTGCTGCCGCGCTCCTGCCGCTTCCACCCGAGCTGTTCGGAATACGCGGAAGAAGCGCTCGCCCGTCATGGCGCCTTGCGCGGCGGGTGGCTCTCGGTGCGCCGTGTGTGCCGCTGCGGCCCGTGGAATCGCGGCGGTTTCGACCCCGTGCCCTGAGCGCTCCCCCTAATAACATGGACACGCAAAGGCTTATCCTGCTTTTCATCTTCAGCTTCTCGCTGCTCATGCTTTGGGAGGCTTGGGATCGCCAGAGCCGGCCGAAACCCCCGCCGACCGCGCCCGCGGTGGAAAAGGGGGTCGCGGCGCCGGCGAAACCGCCGGCTTCTGGCGAGACCACGGTTCCGCCGGGCGACGCCGCGACCGCCGCGGCTGCCAAAGGCGAAACGGTTCGCATCACCACCGATGTTCTCGCTGCCGACATCGATACCGTCGGCGGAACGTTGAAGCGCCTGGAGTTGCTGCGCCACAAGCACTCGAATGACCCGACCATGAATTTGGTGCTGCTCGGGCCGGAGCACCGGTACGAGGCGCAAAGCGGCCTATCCGGGGAGGCAGGGCCGAACCACCGCAGCCTGTGGCGCGTCGAACCGGGTGAGCGCTCGCTCGCGGCCGGCAGGGACGAGGTCGAGCTGCGCCTGACGGCCGCAGGCAGGGATGGTCTCGAGGTGCAGAAGATCTATACGTTCAGCCGCAACAGCTACGTGGTGGATATCGCCCTCGAGCTGCGCAACGGCGGCGCTGCTCCCCTGTCGACCTACGTCTACTTCCAGTTGACGCACGACGGCCGGCCCGAATCGACGACGACCGGCCTTGCCTCCACGTTCGGCGCGCAGAGCTTTTCCGGGTACGCCATCTACACCAACGAACGCAAGTTCGAGAAGGTGCCGCCTGCGGACCTCGACAAGGGCAAGGGCGAGCACGTCAAGCAGGCGAAGGACGGCTGGCTAGCCTGGGTGCAGCACTACTTCGTCTCCGCGTGGCTACCTGCAGAAGGCGTGGTGCGCGATTTCGTTACCGAGAAGCGCCCCGATGGAACCTATGCCGGCCGCGTGATGATCCCGGCAAACGTGGCGCCAGGGGCCACCGCGCGCGTCTCGGCGCCGCTCTATTCGGGGCCGCAGGAGAAGCGGCGACTCGAGGCGGCCGCACCGGGTCTGGACCTCGTGGTCGACTACGGCTGGCTCACGATCATCGCGTGGCCGCTTTTCTGGCTGCTGGAGAAATTCCACGCGCTCACGGACAACTGGGGCGTGGCCATCATCCTCCTTACGGTGTCGATAAAGCTGGTGTTTTTTCCGCTCTCGGCGGCGAGCTACCGCTCGATGGCGAAGATGAAGCTGGTCACCCCGCGGCTCACCAAGATCCGCGAAATGTACGGAAACGACCGCCAGAAGATGAACCAGGCGATGATGGAGCTCTACAAGACCGAGAAGATCAATCCGCTCGGCGGCTGCTTCCCGATCCTGGTGCAGATTCCCGTGTTCATCGCGCTGTACTGGGTGCTGCTCGCGGCGATCGAATTGCGCCACGCGCCGTTCATGCTGTGGATCAAGGACCTGTCCGCCCTCGATCCGTATTACGTGCTGCCGATCCTCATGACGGCGACCATGTGGCTGCAGACGAAGTTGAACCCGGTGCCGCCGGACCCAGTGCAGGCACAAGTCATGAAGTTCATGCCGTTCGTGTTCAGCATCTTCTTCTTCTTCTTTCCCGCCGGGCTGGTGCTGTACTGGCTGGTGAACAACATCCTATCGATCCTCCAGCAATGGCAGATCCAGCGCATGTTCGAGCGCGACAAGCCTGCGCATGTCAAGCGATGAGGTAGGCCGGGAGACGATCGCTGCAATCGCTACGCCCGCGGGCCGCGGTGGAATAGGAGTGGTTCGCTTGTCGGGCGCCGCGGTGCCCGATATTGCGGCGAAGCTCGCCGGGCGGCTGCCGGCGCCGCGGCAGGCCACCTTCGCCGTGTTCCGGGATGCGCGCGGCGAGCGCATCGACGAGGGCATCGCGCTTTACTTTGCCGCCCCGCATTCCTACACCGGCGAAGCGGTGCTCGAACTGCAGGGCCACGGCGGCCCGGTCGTCATGCAGCAGTTGCTCGCCGCATGCCTGGACGTCGGCGCGAGGCTCGCCGAACCGGGCGAATTCACCCGTCGCGCGTTTCTCGAGGGCAAGCTCGACCTCGCTCAGGCAGAAGCGGTCGCGGATCTCATCGACGCGGCAAGCCGGGAGGCGGCACGCTCGGCACTGCGCTCGCTGAGCGGAGAGTTCTCAGCGGCCATTGACGCGCTTAAGACCCAGCTCATCGAGCTGCGAGCGCTTACTGAAGCCATGCTCGACTTCCCGGAAGAGGAAATCGAGACGGTACATCGCGACGATGCCACCGCGCGCCTCGCCGGGGTGAGGGCACAGCTCGACGAAGTGCTCGCGAGGAGCCGTCAAGGCAGCCTTCTTCGCAGCGGCATTCACGTCGTCATCGCCGGAGCCCCGAACGTAGGCAAGTCGAGCCTGCTCAACCGCCTCGCGGGCGAGGAGCGCGCGATCGTCACGCCAGTCGCCGGCACGACGCGCGATGCGCTGCGCGAACCGATCCAGATCGAGGGCGTGCCGCTCATGGTTGTGGATACCGCAGGGCTGCGCGTTGCTTCCGACATGCTCGAGCAGCTCGGCATCGAACGCACACAGCGCGAGCTGGAGCGCGCCGACCTGGTCCTCGCCGTGCGCGAAGCGGGCGCGCCCGACTCCTCGATCGAGGACATTCCCGCGCAGGCACAACGCATCGATGTCTACAACAAGCTGGACCTGGCGCCCGGATTCCGCGCGCCGCCCGGGACCGTCGCCGTGTCGGCGAAGACCGGCGCGGGCCTCGACGCCCTGCGCCGTGCCATTCTTGCGGCGGCCGGGTGGGCCTCTACTGGCGAGTCGGTTTTTCTTGCCCGTGAGCGCCACCTGCGCGCCCTCGAGAGCGCGCGCGCGCATCTCGAGGCCGCGGGCGCGCAATTGCCGCGCTGGGAGTTTTTCGCCGAGGAGCTGCGTCTGGCACAAGTCGCGCTCGGGGCGATCACCGGGGAGTTCACTGCGGAGGATCTGCTGGGCGAGATTTTCAGCCGTTTTTGCATCGGCAAGTAAGGCGGCAGAGAAGTGATCGCACACTGGCCGCTCTTGTACCTGCTGTAGGCTTTAAGCCCCTGTATCGATTGGCCTTTAGTCCGTAGGACGGGGTTGCGGCCATACTTGCTGCCAAAGGCGCGATGTAAAATCACCCCAGGAGGAGTCCCCGACGATCAAGCCGGCCCGGCCTCGCGCTGGGCCGTTTGCCTTTTTGGAGCCACATCGAATGAATGCGCCCGCCGCCGCTTCCGCTGCCCAGTCCAATGCGCCCGCCTGGGTGCTCCATCGGCGCCTGCGCCTGTGGGTTTCCGAGGTTGCCCGACTTGCCAAGCCTGATCGCGTGGTGTGGTGCGACGGCTCGCAGGCCGAGTACGACCGCCTCTGTGCGGGGCTCGTCGCCGCTGGCACGTTCACCCGTCTGAGCGAAAAGCGCCGGCCGAATTCCTATCTTGCGCGCTCGCACCCCACCGACGTGGCGCGCATGGAAGACCGGACGTTCATCTGCAGTGCCGAGAAGCAGGACGCCGGCCCGACCAACAACTGGATCGACCCGCGCGAAATGCGCCAGACGCTGAACCGCCTCTTCGATGGCTGCATGCGCGGGCGCACGATGTACGTGATGCCGTTTTCAATGGGCCCGATTGGCTCGCACATCGCGCAGGTCGGCGTGGAAATCTCCGATTCGGCCTACGTCGTGGTGAATATGCGCCTCATGACCCGCATGGGCCGGGCGGTTGCCGAGTGGCTCGGCGAAGACCGCGATTTCGTGCCCTGCGTGCACTCGGTGGGCGCGCCGCTTGCCGCCGGCGAAAAGGACCTGTCCTGGCCGTGCAACGAGAAAGAAAAGTGGATTGTGCATTTTCCGGAGACGCGGGAAATCTGGTCGTACGGCTCCGGCTATGGCGGCAATGCGCTGCTCGGCAAGAAGTGCCTCGCGTTACGCATCGCCTCGGTCATGGCGCGCGACGAGGGTTGGCTCGCCGAGCACATGTTAATTCTGGGCATGCAGGCGCCATCGGGCGAAAAAACTTACATTGGCGCGGCCTTTCCCTCCGCATGCGGCAAGACCAATCTTGCAATGCTCATCCCGCCGGCCGCGCTTTCCGGCTGGAAAGTGACCACCATCGGCGAGGACATTGCGTGGATCAAGCCCGGAAGCGATGGACGCCTGCACGCCATCAACCCCGAGTCCGGCCTTTTCGGCGTCGCTCCCGGCACATCGGAACAGACCAATCCGAACGCCATGAAGATGCTCGAAAGCAATGTGATCTTCACGAATGTGGCGATGACGCCGGACGGCGATGTGTGGTGGGAAGGGATGACCGAGCAGCCTCCCGCGCGCCTGATCGACTGGCAGGGCAAGGAATGGACGCCGCAAGATGGCAAGAACGGCCGACTCGCGGCGCACGCCAACGCTCGCTTCACGGTGGCTGCGTCGCAATGCCCATCGATGGACGCAAGCTGGGAAGATCCCGCCGGCGTACCGATTTCGGCTTTCCTCTTCGGTGGCCGGCGCTCCAGCACGATTCCGCTGGTGGTCGAGGCGCCAACCTGGGAAGAAGGCGTCTACATGGCGGCGACGCTCGGCTCGGAAACGACCGCCGCGATTACCGGCAAGGTGGGCGTGGTACGCCGCGACCCGATGGCGATGCTGGCGTTCTGCGGCTACAACATGGGTGATTATTTCAACCATTGGCTCAAGATGGGCCGCAGCGTTGCGCACCCGCCGCGTATCTACCGCGTGAACTGGTTCCGGCGCGACGCCAACGGCAAGTTCATCTGGCCAGGGTTCGGCGAGAACATGCGCGTACTGCAATGGATCGCGCAGCGTTGCCAGGGCCGCGCATCCGGCATGGAGACGCCTCTCGGCATCATGCCGAGCTTCGATGATCTCGTCTGGACGGGCCTCGAGAAAAAGATCACACGCGCGCAGTACGCGGAGCTCGCGCGCGTCGACACCGCCGCCTGGAAGGAGGAGCTCGCCTCGCACGACGAGCTCTTCGGCAAGCTCGGCGAGCGGCTGCCGCAGGCACTCGAAGCGCGCCGCGGGCGGATGCACGAGAAGCTCGCCGCCTAGGCGCGTCGCAGCGCTAGGGCGCTTGCCGCGGCAAGTAGCGCGGCAGCGGAGCCCGCCGCGAGCACCGCGGGCGAACGGAAATATTCGAGCAGCGCACCGCCCAGTGCCATCCCGATTCCCACGCCGGAGAGCAGCGCGCTCGCCGACCAGGTGAACGCCTCGGTCATGTGCTCCTGACGCGCGGTGGTTGCCACCAGCATCGATTGGATGATGAGTGCCGGCGCCATGACGACGCCGGCAAATGCCGACCACAGCGCGAACGGCCAAGCGCTCCATGGCAGCACAAGCACCAACAGGCCGACGCCCATCAGTGCGAGCGTTAGCGCGAACTGCCGCGCGAGTGGCACACGCCAGCTGCGGCTACCGTAGGCGAGGCCGCCGAGCGCGCTACCCGCGCTCATAAGACCGAGAAGAACGCCGGCGAGCGCGGGGGCGCCTTTTTCGGTGGCATGAGCGGTAAGTCCGATTTCGATCAGCCCGAACGCCGCCGAGTAGCACAGGATCACGCCGATGAGGGCGATGAAGCCGCGCTCGCCGAGCGGCCCGAGCAGGCGGCGCACGCTGGGTACGTCGATGTGCCAGGCATGCAGTGCCGGCGTGCGCAGAAAAAGCACGGTGCCCGCGCAGCCGCACGCGGCGGAAAACAACACTGCGATCGCAGGCGAGGCGAGGGCGGTGAAGAGCGCCACTAGCATCGGCCCCGCGATGAAGACCAGTTCGATGAGCACCGACTCGAGCGAGTACGCGGCGGTAAGCAACGGGTCCTCACCGAGCCGCTGCCTGAGGTAAGTGCGCATGCACACCGTGATCGGAGGGAAGCTGGCGCCCGCTGCCGCGGCGAGGGCAAGTACTAGCCATGGCTTCGATTGCCCTTCTACTGCAAGTACCAGCGCGATCAGTGCCGCCGGGAATGCAAGCGCGCAGGTGGCGAGCGTCGAGCGCGGACCATGGCGGTCAATCAGTCGGCCGAGCGCTGGAGCGACGGCAGCAAGCCCGAGGACATACGAAGCCGTGGCCGCGCCTCCGCGCGCAAACGACTCGGTAGCCGTCTGCACGAGGAGCAGGATGGCGAGCCCCGTCATGCCGATGGGCAAACGGCCCAAGAGCGAGGCGGCAATGGTTTGCCGCATTTCGCGGGGCCGGAGCAGCGCTGCATAGCGCTCGAGCGAGATCACGGAACCTGGGAAAGGGCCGCGATTGTCGCACGGCGCCAGTTTGCTGCATCGCAGCATAAAGCCTTGTTCCACGTGAAACCAAGGTCTTAGCGTGCCGCTGGTTCCACGTGGAACGCTCGCGTAGAATCGCGCCTTCCATGGAATTTCCCAGGCAGTTCGACGTCATCGTGGTCGGAGGCGGCCACGCTGGTACCGAAGCAGCGTTGGCTTCGGCCCGCATGGGCTGCCGCACTCTTCTTCTCACGCACAGCATCGAGACGCTTGGCCAGATGTCTTGTAATCCGTCCATCGGCGGCATCGGCAAAGGCCACCTCGTCAGGGAGGTCGACGCGTTGGGTGGCGCGATGGGGCTCGCTGCCGACGAAGCAGGGATCCAGTTCCGCACGCTCAACTCATCCAAGGGCGCCGCCGTGCGCGCCACCCGGGCGCAGGCAGACAGGCTGCTCTACAAGCAGGCGATCCGGCGGCGCCTCGAAACGCAGCCGAACCTCACGCTCTTCCAGCAACCAGTCGACGACATCCTCGTCAAGGGTAATCGTGTTGTAGGAATCGCTACCCAGCTCGGGGTGCAGTTTCGTGCGCGCGTGGTAATCCTCACCACCGGGACGTTCCTGTCTGGCCTCATCCACGTGGGGTTGCGAAACTATGCGGCGGGCAGGGCTGGTGATCCGGCCGCCGTCACGTTGGCGGCGCGCCTGCGTGAACTCAAGCTGCCGGTTGGGCGTCTGAAAACGGGCACGCCGCCCCGGCTCGATGCCCGCACTATCGATTTCTCGGTGATGCAGCAGCAGCCGGGCGATTACCCCGAGCCGGTGTTCTCGTTTCTTGGCCGGCGCGACATGCATCCGCGCCAGATGCCTTGCTGGATCACGCACACCAACGAGCGTACCCACGACATCGTCCGGCGCGGCTTGGACCGCTCGCCCATGTTCACAGGCGTGATCCGAGGCGTGGGTCCGCGGTATTGCCCATCGGTCGAGGACAAGATTCACCGCTTCGCCGGCAAGACCAGTCACCAGATCTTTCTCGAGCCGGAAGGCCTGACCACGAGCGAGATCTACCCGAACGGCATTTCGACGAGCCTTCCGTTCGACATTCAGCTCGCGTTGGTGCACTCGATCCGTGGGCTTGAGAACGCGCACATCGTACGGCCCGGGTACGCGATCGAGTACGACTACTTCGATCCCCGCCACCTGCATTCTTCGCTGGAGACGAAAAGCATCGAGGGGCTGTTTTTCGCCGGCCAGATCAACGGCACGACCGGATACGAAGAGGCCGCCGCGCAGGGACTGCTTGCGGGGGTCAACGGGGCGCTAAAGGTCGCGCAGCGAGAGCAGTGGTCCCCGCGTCGCGACGAGGCGTACCTCGGTGTCCTGGTTGATGATCTCGTCACCCGCGGCGTCCTGGAGCCCTACCGCATGTTCACGAGCCGTGCCGAGTATCGGCTCATGCTGCGCGAGGACAACGCGGACCTGCGCCTTACCGAAACCGGCCGCAAGCTTGGCGTTGTCGATGACACCCGATGGGACGCGTTTAACCGCAAGCGCGATGCGATCAATCGCGAAACCGATCGCCTCAAGCATTTGTATGTGAGCGCACACTGTCGTGAAAAACGCTCGTATTATGAGCTTCTACGCCGGCCGGAGGTGCGATATACAGATCTTGTCGAGAGCCCGGTGGCCGACCCCGTGGTGGCGGAGCAGGTCGAGATCCAGGCGAAATACGAGGGCTACATTGAGCGCCAGCGCGACGAGGTGGCGAGGCGCACGACCATGGAGTCGCGCCCCTTGCCGGCAGATATAGATTACCGTCAGGTCAGGGGGCTGTCCGCGGAGGCGCAGCAAAAGCTGAACCGGTACCGGCCGGAGACGATCGGGCAGGCCTCGCGCATCTCCGGGGTGACGCCGGCAGCGATATCGCTGCTGCTGGTGCATTTGAAGCGGGGTCTTGAGCCGCTCGACAAGAAGACGGCATGACGCCTCACCAGGCGCTCGACCGTGGGCTCGCTGAGCTCGGGTTCGAGTTGCCGGGGGGCGCAAGAGACAAGCTGTTGCAGTATGTCGCGCTGCTCGAGAAATGGAATCGAACGTTCAATCTGACCGCAATCCGCGAGCCGGGTGAAATGGTGAGCCATCATCTGCTCGACTCGCTCGTCGTCGCACCGCATCTGCGGCTTTCCGCGGGGGCTCGGATCGCCGATGTCGGCTCGGGCGCAGGACTGCCCGGCATTCCGCTGGCGATCGCATGTCCGCATTGGGACGTGACCCTGAACGATTCGAACACCAAGAAGACAGCGTTCATGCGTCAGGCCGCGATCGAGCTGCATCTTGCCAACGTTTCCGTTCACGAAGGACGCGTGCAGGGCTGGAATCCCGCGCAGCGCTTCGCGGCGGTGATCTCGCGGGCTTTCGCGGAGTTTTCCGAGTTCATCGCCGCCTGTCGCCATCTCGTCGCACCGGGCGGAGTGCTTGCCGCGATGAAAGGCGCCGCCCCGGCGGCTGCGGAGGGCGCACAGATCATCCGGCTGCGGGTGCCGCTGCTCAACGCGGAGCGCCACCTCATTCTGGTTCATCTCGGCGGCTGAAATGGCGCGCGTGCTCGCGGTGGTGAACCAGAAAGGCGGCGTCGGCAAGACCACTACGAGCGTCAACCTGGCGGCGGCGCTTGCCCAGGCAACGAAGCGGGTGCTGCTCGTCGACCTGGATCCGCAAGGCAACGCCACCATGGGCAGCGGCGTGGACAAGCGCAGCGTCGCCCGTACCGTCTACCACGTGCTGCTCGGCCTGAGCGAGCTCCCAAGCGTGCGCGTGCGCGTCGAGCGCGGCGGGTTCGATCTATTGCCCGCGAACCGCGATCTCGCCGGCGCGGAGGTCGAGCTCGTCGAGCTGCAGGGCCGCGAAACCCGGCTCAAGGGGGCGCTAGAGCGCGTGGCGCACGAATACGACTTCATCCTCATCGACTGTCCGCCCTCGCTCAGCCTGCTCACCGTGAACGCCCTCACCGCGGCGCAGCGCGTGCTGATCCCCATGCAATGCGAGTACTACGCGCTGGAAGGGCTTTCCGACCTCGTCGGCACCATCAAGCGCGTGCGCGCCAATCTCAATCCGGAGCTCGACATCGCCGGGCTGCTGCGCACGATGTATGACCCCCGCAACACCCTCTCGCAGCAGGTTTCGCAGCAACTCGAGGCGCACTTCGGCAGCAAGGTGTACCGCACGCTGGTGCCGCGCAACGTGCGGCTTGCGGAGGCGCCGAGCTACGGCGTTCCCGCAGTCCTTTGGGATGCGGCCTCGAAGGGGGCGCAGGCATATCTCGCGCTCGCCGCGGAAATACTCGGGGAAGGACAACCGGCATGAGCAAACCCAAGGGACTCGGGCGCGGCCTGGATGCGCTGCTCGGCACTGATCAGGAGGCACGGCGCGAGACGCTGCTCACCCTGCCCGTCGGACGCATCCGGCCCGGCAAGTACCAGCCGCGGACCAAGATGGATCAGCAGGCGCTGGCGGAGCTCGCCGCGTCGATCCGCTCCCAAGGCTTGATGCAGCCGCTCCTCGTGCGCCCTGTCGACCGCGAGCGCTACGAGCTCATTGCCGGCGAGCGCCGCTGGCGCGCGGCGCAGATGGCAGGGCTGGACGAGGTGCCGGCGCTGGTACGCGACGTGCCCGACGAGGCGGCGCTCGCGCTCTCGCTCATCGAGAACATCCAGCGGGAGAACCTGAACCCGATGGAGGAGGCCGCCGGGCTGCAGCGGCTGGTGGAAGAGTTCAACATGACCCACGAGCAGGCGGCCGACGCCGTGGGACGCTCGCGCAGCGCCACGACGAACCTGCTGCGGCTGCTCAAGCTCGCGAAACAGGTGCAGGAGATGGTGATGGAGGGCGCCCTCGAGATGGGCCACGCCCGCCCGCTGCTCGCGCTCGACCCGGCGCGCCAGATCGAGGCAGCGCACCGAATTGCGGCCAGGGGCCTATCGGTCCGCGATACCGAAGCGCTGGTGCAAAGCATGCTGCGCGGCAGGCCGGGCGCTGTGCGCACGAAAAAGATCGATCGCGATCTTGCCCGCCTGGAAGAGGAGCTCTCGGGCCGCCTCGGGACTACGGTCGAGATTCGGTCTTCGAAGAGGGGCAGCGGCAAGCTCGTGGTTCACTACTCGAGCCTCGATCACCTCGGCGAGCTCATGAAGAAGCTGCGCTGAGACGTCGGTATGCGTTATACTTTTTCTGCTTTGCGGGGTGCGAAGGAGTCGAACGCCATGCTTCGCGCCTTGAGCAAGCCGATACGCACCGTCCTCGCGTGGCAGTTCGCGGTCAGCGCCGCGATGGCGCTGGCGGCGTGGCTGCTGGCGGGCACCGACACTGCGCTATCGGCCGCCGCCGGCGGCGCAGTAAGCATCCTCGCCGGCCTGGCGTCGGCGCTGGTGGCGGCGTTGGGCAAGGCGAAGTCTGCGGGGGGAGTTCTGGCTGGCGCGCTGAGTGCGGAAGGGGTGAAGATCGGCCTCGCGCTGTTCCTCCTGTGGCTCGTGCTGGCGAACTACGCGGACGCGGTAGTCGGCGTTTTTCTCGGTGCCTTTGTCGTGACGATGCTTGTTTTTTCCATGGCGTTCTTTGTCCGCGAATACTGACGCAATCCGCGATGGCCGCAGGTAAAGAGCTCAACCCCTCCGATTACATCCAGCATCACCTGACCTTTTTCGAGAAGCCGATCGGCGACGGCGGCTTCTGGACGATCAACGTCGACTCCGTGATCACCGCGACGCTTCTTGGCGTGATCGGGCTGGGCTTCCTGTGGTGGGTGGTGCGCGGCGCGACCTCCGGCGTCCCGGGCAAGCGCCAGGCGTTCGTCGAACTGCTGATCGAGTTCGTCGACGACCAGGTGAAGGGCATCTTTCACCACGGTGACCGCAACCGCTTCGTCGCGCCCGCGGCGCTAACGGTGTTCGTCTGGGTGGTGCTGATGAATGCGATGGACTTTCTGCCGATCGACATCATCGCCGCCGCGCTCGGCTTGATCGGCCTGCACGAGTGGCGCCCGGTGCCCACCGCCGACGTCAACACGACCTTCGCGCTGTCGCTCTCGGTGTGGCTGCTGATGATCGGCTTCTCCATCTCGGCGAAGGGGCTTGGCGGATGGATCCACGAGCTCTTCTGCGCGCCCTTCGGCGCCAACCCGCTGCTGTGGCCGGCGAACTTCCTGTTCAACCTCGTCGAGTACGTCTCGAAGCCGCTTTCGCACTCGCTGCGTCTGTTCGGCAACATGTACGCGGGCGAGATTCTGTTCCTCCTGCTGTGGATGTGGGCGGCAACCGGGCTTGCCGGGACCATCTTCGGCTCGATCCTCGGCCTGGGCTGGGCGATCTTCCACATCCTGATCGTGCTCCTGCAGGCCTACATCTTCATGATGCTTACCGTCGTCTACGTCGCGATGGCCCACGAACACCACTGATTTCACTACTCGTTTCTCGCTCAAGAAAGGGAACAACTTCATGGAAAAACTTCAGTTGCTGGCGATGGTCCAGGCCTACACCGGGATCGGCGTCGGTCTCATGATCGGGCTGGGTGCCGCCGGTGCGTGCATCGGCGTCGGCATCATGTGCAGCCGCTTTCTCGAGGCCGCGGCCCGCCAGCCGGAGCTCACCAACTCCCTCCAGGGCAAAGTGTTCCTGCTGCTCGGCCTGATCGACGCCTCGTTCATCATCGGCCTGGGTATTGCCATGTTCTTCGCCTTCGCCAACCCGCTCGCCACGGCTTTCCGCTAACGGCATCTTGCGCGAGAGGGCAGCATGAACATCAACCTGACGCTCTTCACGCAGGCCGTCGTTTTCGCGGCGTTCATCTGGTTCACCGTCAAGTTCGTATGGCCGTACATGCTGCGCGCAATAGAGACGCGCCAGAAGACGATTGCCGACGGACTCGCGGCCGCCGAGCAGGGGCGCCGCTCCCTCGAGACTTCGACGCACCAGGCCGAGGAAGCGGTGGCACAGGCGCGCCGCCGCGCCGCCGAGCTCCTCGCGCAGGCGGACAAGCGCGCCGCCGAGCTCATCGACGAGGCGCGCAGCGCGGCCAAGGACGAGGGCAACCGTGAAAAGGCGGCCGCGAAAGCCGAGATCGAGCAGGAAGTAACGCGCGCGCGCGAGCTGCTGCGCGATCACGTGGCCTCGCTTGCGGTGGCGGGCGCCGAGAAGATCCTGCGCCGCGAAGTCGACGCCAAGGCGCACGCCGATCTCCTCGAATCGATCAAGCGTCAGCTGTAATGGCCGAACCGAGCACCGTAGCGAGACCGTACGCGGAAGCGGCCTTCAGGCTCGCCGATGCCGCCGGCGCGCTCGCCAAGTGGTCCGAGATTCTCGACGCGCTCGCGCTGGTGGCTCGCGACGAGCGCGTGCAGCGCGCGGTCGCCGACCCGCATCTGTCCGACGCGCAGGCGGCAGGCATCTTCATCTCGGTCCTGAACGGTAGGCTCACCGGCGAGGCGGAGAACTTCGTGCGCGTGCTTGCCGAGAACAGGCGCATCGAGCTGCTGCCCGAGATCCACGCGCAGTTCGAGGCGCTGAAGAACGAGCGCGAAGGCGTGGTCGAAGCCGAGGTGCAGTCCGCGTTCGAGCTCACCGAGGCGCAGATCGCCGACCTGGTGCAGCGACTCGAGAAAAAGACCGGACGCAAGGTGAGAACCAAGGTCACGATCAACAAGGACCTGATCGCCGGGGTGAAAGTCGTGCTCGGCGACAAGGTCATCGACGCCTCCGCGCGCGCGCAACTCGGCGCGCTGGAGACCGCACTGAAAGCTTAAGGAGCACCCATGCAACTGAACCCGTCCGAAATCTCGGAACTCATCAAGAGCCGCATCCAGAACCTCGACGCCGGCGCGCAGATGCGCACGCAGGGCACCGTGGTTTCGGTGACCGACGGCATCTGCCGCATCCACGGCCTGTCCGACGTGATGCAGGGCGAAATGCTCGAGTTCCCGAAGAACACGTTCGGACTGGCGCTCAACCTCGAGCGCGACTCGGTCGGCGCGGTGATCCTCGGCGAGTACACGCACATCAGCGAGGGCGATACCGTCAAGACCACGGGCAAGATTCTGTCAGTGCCCATCGGCCCCGAGCTCCTCGGTCGCGTGGTGAACTCCCTCGGCCAGCCAATCGACGGGAAGGGGCCGATCAACGCCAAGCTCACCGACGTCATCGAGAAGGTGGCACCGGGCGTGATCGCGCGCCAGTCGGTGTCGCAGCCGGTGCAGACCGGCCTCAAGGCGATCGACTCCATGGTGCCGATCGGGCGCGGCCAGCGCGAGCTCATCATCGGCGACCGCCAGACCGGCAAGACCGCAGTGGCGGTGGACACGATCATCAACCAGAAGGGCAAGGACCTTTTCTGCGTCTACGTCGCGATTGGGCAGAAGGCTTCGACCATCGCCAACGTGGTGCGCAAGCTCGAGGAGCACGGCGCCATGGCCTACACCATCGTGGTCGCCGCTACGGCCTCCGAGTCGGCGGCGATGCAGTACATCGCGCCGTATTCCGGCTGCACCATGGGCGAGTACTTCCGCGACCGCGGTCAGGACGCGCTAATCATCTACGACGACCTGACCAAGCAGGCCTGGGCCTACCGGCAGGTGTCGCTACTGTTGCGTCGGCCGCCGGGGCGAGAAGCATACCCCGGGGATGTGTTCTACCTGCACTCGCGGCTGCTCGAGCGCGCGGCACGGGTCAACCCGGCGTACGTCGAGAACTTCACCAAGGGCGCGGTCAAGGGAAAGACCGGCTCGCTTACCGCGCTGCCGGTGATCGAGACCCAGGCGGGCGACGTGACCGCGTTCGTGCCGACCAACGTCATTTCCATCACCGACGGCCAGATCTTCCTCGAGACCGATCTGTTCAACGCCGGTATTCGGCCGGCCATCAACGCGGGCATCTCGGTGTCACGCGTCGGCGGCGCGGCGCAGACCAAGATCATGAAGCGGCGCGACACCGGCGGCGGCGTACGCCTCGCGCTCGCCCAGTACCGCGAGCTCGCTGCTTTCGCACAATTCGCGAGCGACCTCGACGAAGCGACCCGCAAGCAGCTCGAGCGCGGCCGCATGGTGACCGAGCTAATGAAGCAGCCGCAGTACCAGCCGCTGCAGGTCTGGGAGATGGCGCTCACGCTATTTGCCGTCAACAACGGCTACTTCGACGACATCGACGTGAAGAAGGCGCTGTCGGCGGAAAAATCGATGCGCGACTACGTGAAAGGCAAGTATCTCGCGCTCGTCGGCCGCATGGAGGAAAAGAAAGATCTTGCCTCCGACGACGAGAAGGCGCTGCACGAGGCCATCAAGGACTGGAAGAAGAACGGCAGCTTCTAATGCCAGGCACCAAGGAAATCCGCGTCAAGATCCGAAGCGTCCAGAACACGCGGAAGATCACCAAGGCGATGGAGATGGTCGCCGCCTCGAAGATGAGGAAGGCGCAGGAGCGCATGCGCCAGGCGCGCCCCTACGGCGAGAAGATCCGCAACGTAGCCGCGCACATTTCGCACGCGAACCCGGAGTACCGGCACCCGTTCCTCGTGCAACGCGATACGGTGAAGCGAGTCGGCCTTATCGTCATCACCACCGACAAAGGGCTGTGCGGCGCACTCAACACCAATTTGCTGCGCCTGGTGCTCGCCCAGTACAAGGAATGGCAGGCGCAGGCCGAGCAGATCGAGGTCTGCGCGATCGGCAACAAAGGTCTGGGGTTCATGCAACGGCTCGGGGCGACGGTCGTGTCTCAAGTCATCCAGCTCGGCGACCGCCCGCAGATGGAGAAGCTGATCGGGGCGGTCAAAGTTATGCTTGACGGCTACACCAACGACCGCTTCGACCGGCTGGTACTCGCTTACACGCGCTTCATCAACACCATGAAGCAGGAGCCGGTCATCGAGCAGCTGCTGCCGCTCGCGGGCGAGCGCCTGGGCGCGCCCGAGACGGTCTGGGACTACATCTACGAGCCCGAGGCGCGCGCGGTGCTTGACCAGGTGATGACGCGCTACATCGAGGCGCTCATCTACCAGGCGGTGTCGGAGAACATGGCTTCCGAGCAGTCGGCGCGCATGGTGGCGATGAAGGCCGCCTCCGACAACGCAGCCAGCCTGATCGACGAGCTGACGCTCATCTATAACAAGAACCGTCAGGCCGGCATCACCAAGGAGCTTTCGGAAATCGTCGGCGGCGCAGCCGCCGTTTAAACGGAACAAATATGGCACAGCCACAAGGCACCATCGTTCAAACCATCGGCGCGGTGATCGACATCGAATTCCCGCGTGAGCACATGCCGAACATTTACGACGCGCTGCTTCTTGAGGAGGTCGCGGAAGGTGCTCTGGTGGAGAAGGGACTCACGTTCGAGGTCGAGCAGCAGCTTGGCGACGGCGTGGTGCG
This sequence comes from Burkholderiales bacterium, assembly GCA_035550695.1. Classification (GTDB taxonomy): domain Bacteria; phylum Pseudomonadota; class Gammaproteobacteria; order Burkholderiales; family SG8-39; genus SCGC-AG-212-J23. The sequence continues at coordinate 56,415 of DASZOS010000006.1, forward strand.
CTGCATCGCGCTCGGCTCCTCCGACGGCCTGCGCCGCGGCATGAAGGTGAAGAGCACCGGCGAGCCGATCTCGGTGCCGGTCGGCAAGGGCACGCTCGGCCGCATCATGGACGTGCTCGGCCGGCCGATCGACCAGGTCGGGCCGATCAAGTCCGACCAGCGCCGCTCGATCCACCAGATTGCGCCGAAATTCGACGAGCTCTCGCCGTCGGTCGAGCTGCTCGAAACCGGGATCAAGGTGATCGACCTCATCTGTCCCTTTGCCAAGGGCGGCAAGATCGGCCTGTTCGGCGGCGCGGGCGTCGGCAAGACGGTGAACATGCTGGAACTGATCAACAACATCGCCACACAGCATGCCGGCCTTTCGGTGTTCGCCGGCGTCGGCGAGCGTACGCGCGAAGGCAACGACTTCTATCACGAGATGATGGAGGCAGGGGTCGTCAAGCTCGACAATCTCGAAGAGTCGAAGGTCGCGATGGTGTTCGGCCAGATGAACGAGCCGCCGGGCAACCGCCTGCGGGTCGGGCTCACCGGGCTCACCATGGCCGAGAGCTTTCGCGACGAGGGCCGCGACATCCTGTTTTTCGTCGACAACATCTATCGCTTCACTCTCGCGGGCACCGAAGTGTCTGCGCTGCTCGGCCGCATGCCTTCCGCGGTGGGCTACCAGCCGACGCTTGCCGAGGAAATGGGCCGGCTGCAGGAACGCATCACCTCGACCAAGACCGGCTCGATCACCTCGGTGCAGGCAATCTACGTGCCCGCCGACGACCTCACCGACCCGAGCCCGGCCACCACCTTCGGCCACCTTGATGCGACGGTCGTGCTGTCGCGCGACATCGCGTCGCTCGGCATTTATCCGGCGGTTGATCCGCTCGACTCGACCTCGCGCCAGGTCGACCCGAACACGATCGGCGAGGAGCACTACAACACGACCCGCGCCGTGCAGGCGACGCTGCAGCGCTACAAGGAGCTGCGGGACATCATCGCGATCCTCGGCATGGACGAGCTCTCACCGGAGGACAAGCTCGCGGTGGCGCGCGCGCGAAAGATCCAGCGCTTCCTGTCGCAGCCGTTCACGGTGGCGCAGAACTTCACCGGTACCCCCGGCAAGTACGTGCCGCTCAAGGACACGATCAAGGGCTTCAAAATGATCGTGAACGGCGAGTGCGACGCGCTTCCCGAGCAGGCGTTTTACATGGTGGGCGCCATCGAGGAAGCTTTCGAGAAGGCAAAGACCCTGAAGTAATGGCCAACACCATCCACGTCGACGTCGTCAGCGCCGAAGAATCAATCTTTTCCGGAGAGGCTGAGTTCGTGGTCCTGCCGGGGGAGGCGGGCGAGCTCGGCATCTACCCGCGCCACACCCCGCTTATAACGCGCATCAAGCCGGGCGCGGTGCGCATCACGCCGGCCGGCGGCGGCGAGGAGCAGCTCATCTTCGTCGCCGGCGGCATCCTGGAAGTTCAGCCCAGGGTGATCACGGTGCTCGCCGACACCGCCATCCGGGGGGCGGATCTCGACGAAGCAAAGGCCGCCGAGGCGCTGAAGCGCGCCGAAGAAGCGCGCGCAAAGGCGCAGGACAAGCAGGAAATCGCGGCGGTGGAAGGCGAGCTTGCCATGCTCGCCGCGCAACTCGCCGCGATCAGAAGGCTACGCAAGAAGTAGTGCGGGGCGGGGACCCGCGAGGGTTTACTTGCCGCTGATGGTTCAGTCCTCAGCCACTGCGCGCAGGGCGCGCTGGGTGCTGCACCCTGAATCCCGCCTAGCGCCCGTGCCCCCGATTCCGTCCGTGGGATGAGCATGCGTGTACTCTTTCACAGCCGCGCAAAACCGCTGGTCGTATTGCTGGTCCATTGGACCTCCCTGTGCTGACGATTCCCCAGTTTCCTGTTTCAGCGTGCTTTTTACACGGCAGGCGCTTTCCAGCGCTCTTGTCAGAGAATGCAAGCAAGCCCTGTACCACGGAGATTCCCTTTCAGCTACGGGGTCGATTGGTGCGCAAGAGCCCAGGTATGTCGTGCAGCGCAGACTACATATTTCCGCTATGCGCGTAATACCTGAAAACTAACCGGATATATTGTCGGGAGACGGCGACAAAACCGATCGACGGACAGAATTCAGAGCAAGTCCCAGCGGTAGCCGATACTGAAGTACTTACGGACGGTGCGGTCCGTCTGCGTGGGGCCGGTGTTGGTGCTGCGCTCGGTGCCGACCTCGGCCTCGAAGCTGATGTTGTCGCGGAAGCGGTAGGAAAGCCGTAGCGAAGGCGTGGTGCGTACCAGCAGTACGTCAAGGTTGCTGCGCTGTCGGTACAGCCGCAGCGCCGCATCCGCCCGCCACAGCTCGTAGACGAAGACATAGTTGAGCGCGAGCGAGGTGCCTTTGAGCGTCGCGCCGTCGATCAGGTTGAGGCTCGCCACGCCGGTATCCGTCTCGGTGAACATCTTCGACTTGATCGCTTGGGCTCCGTACACGTATACCGTGCCCGTACCCGGACTCTCCGGCAGGTTTCCGCTCGCCTCGGTCCCCGAGACTTCAGAGATGCGCACGTCGGCTCCGAGCTGCAGCGTTGGAGTCACGGGCCGGGTGTGGCCGACGAGGATCAAAGTCGAGGTCGGCGTCAGCGCCTTGGCGGCGTTGCGCAACTCCTCCAGGCTTCGACCGGCATCGAATAGCTCTCTGATCGTGGGATTGGTGACGCCGGCTATGGTCGCTGTTTCGCCGGGGAGGGCATTAGTGAGCTGCAACACCGGTACGCGGCGCCGGTCGGCAAGGAAGGTAGTGCTGCTACCGTCAGCGCCGATCAGGTTAGCCTGAAGCATCGCGATGTTGAGTGCACGGAACGCCAGGTCATAGTCGAACAGTGCGAACAGGTTCCTGCGCGCGTCGAAATACCGAAGCTCGTTTCCAATGGCGCGGCGGTCGATTCGGCTATCGACGTGCTGCTCCATGAAGAACACATTGGCGTTCCAGCGCTCCATGAAAGGCCCGAGGTCCGCGTTGAAGCCGGCGAAATTCTTGCGCTGGATAGCGAAGAACTCGACCGGTCTGCCAACGACTCCGTTCAAGCGCAGCCCCGGTACGGTGGTGTAACCGGCCCACAGACCGTCGAAGGTGCCCTGCAGGCCGCCGGTGAAACCGGGCTGGCGTCCGATTCGACCCAGCAGGCTCGCATCGGCGTTCTGGCGCTCGTAGTACAGGGAATTCAGCCGGTTGGTGTTGCTCTGTCCGGCGAGAAAGTTGGCAGTATGAATGTCGCGGAACACGAACTTGCTGTCGTGGTCCGGACCGCGCATCCGGGTAAAGAGATCGACGCTCGAAATGAGCGAATTCTGGTCGGTGGCGGTCAGCGAGACCTGGTCGAACTTGAGGCCCGGCGTCGGCGGGACGATCGTCGCGTCGAACTTGGTAGAGCCGTGGTAGTAGTTCTGTGAAATGCCGCCGGTAACGGTGACCTCGGTTTTTTCGGGTCGGCCAAGGACGCGCCGGCCGGCAGCCGGCGCGGCGCCCGGCGCCGGCAAAGCCGCGAGCCGCTCGCGCACTCTGCGGGCGCCATCGCCCTGGGGATAAAGCTTGAGATAGAGCTCGTACTCCGCGCGTGCCTTGGCGAACTCGCCATTGCGTTCACGCGCTACGCCCACTACTTCCTGAGCCTCTTGGGAGTAGGAGTTGGGAGGCAGATTGAGCAGCCGGTTCAGCGCGTCGGTGGCCGCCTGAGGGTTGTTGTTCTGCAGCGCGCGGCGACCCTGCTCCATGAGCTCACGCGCTTGGCGCTCGATATCCGCAGGCACCGGTGGCGCAGCCTGTGGCGGGCCTGCGGGTGCCTGAGCGGCAGTCGTCGGAGGTACCTCCGGCGGCGGTGCGGCAGTTGGAGGCGGTGCAGTCGGCGCGGGTGCAGCGGTCGGCGGTGCCGCAGGCGGCGGTGTGGGCGCCGGCTCGGGCGTTGTCACTACGGCAGGTGCAGCTTGCAGCGCCGCTGGCAGCGGCACGTAGACGTAAAGGCTTCGTCCGTCGGGTCCGGGCCGCACACGGAAGTGCACGCGCTCCGCAAATCGCACGCCGAGAGTCCCACCTTCTTCGGGCCACGACACGGTGAACCTCGGCACCAGACCGCCGGTCGGCGGCGTGCGCGAGTCAAGGATCACGCGCCCGACGGAGCTGTCACCTGTGGCGGTGAACTGGAGGATGACTCGAATGAATTCACCCTCCGTAGCCGGGAAGTGGCGCAGATATTGTATGGTCGTGGTGAATCGAATCCGGATTTCGGCTTCCGGACCCGAGCGCTCAACGTCGACTCGCTCGATCGGTTGAGCCGAAAGCGCGCCCGAAAAGAAGGCAAGCAGCCCCGCGAGAAGGGATAAGAGACGCTTCGCCCTAGTGGCTGCGCCGTTATCCGCCGCGGCAGTCACTAACAGCCATGCCTTCCCGGTTTCCGGGCATACCGCAATGCCGCACCGGTTCTTTCGGATTGTTGAAACACACTATGCTCAGAAGCCACCCGTCGGCCGGTGCTCGCCCGATTTGGTCGACCGGATCGTCGTGAACGTGGAGTTTGTATAGACGTGGCAGCTGCCGCTGCAGTTCTTCAGCTCGCCGACCGTGTAATAGATCGTCGGGCTGTCGACCTTCTTGTGTTCGCTGACTTTGAAGCGGTCCGCATGGCAGCCGGCGCAGTCGGGCTTGTAAGCCGCAAATTTCCACGCGATCACCTCGTTATTCGTGGAGTGACAGCCCCTGCAGGTTACCCCAGAACTGTGCGCCTTGTAGAACGGCGAAGTATGCGAATAGGTCGTCACCGGCAGCCAAGCAGTCGTTCTGTGGCAGGCGTCGCAGGATTTTGTGGTGACGAAATGGGTGCCCGACTTGCCGCGGGCCGTGGTCCCGTTGTGACATGTGGCGCAGCTGCCCGGTGCGACGGCGGTGTGGCTGAAGGTCGCCGGGATCCATGCCGTGGTGCGGTGGCAGCTGTCGCACGATGCCGTCGTCAGCACGTGAGTAGCCGGCTTGCCTCTCGCCGAAGTGCCGTTGTGGCAGGTCATGCAGGTGCCGGGTGCGACCCCTGTATGGCTGAAGGTTGCCGGGAGCCATGCGGTGGTGCGGTGGCAGCTGTCGCAAGCGGCGGTGGTCTGCACGTGCCCGGAGGGTTTGCCGCGCGCCGTGGTGCCGTTGTGGCAGGTGCTGCAGGTCCCCGGGGCGACGCCGGTGTGATTCATGGTCGCCGGGAGCCATGCGGTGGTGCGGTGGCAGCTGTCGCAAGCGGCGGTGGTCTGCACGTGCCCGGAGGGTTTGCCGCGCGCCGTGGTGCCGTTGTGGCAAGTCAGGCAAGTACCCGCGACAACACCCGCATGATTCATCGTTACCGTGGCGAAACTTGCCGTCGACCTATGACAGCTCTCGCAGCTTGCCGTGGTCAAAATGTGAGTCGCGGGCTTGCCTCGGGCCTGCGTTCCGTTATGGCAACTTGCGCAACCGGTGGTGATGCCGGTGTGGCTGAACACTGCCCCCAAGAACGTCGTGGTTGAGCGGTGGCAGGTCTCACATGCCGCCGTGGTCGGAACGTGATTGCTCGGCTTGCCCAGTGCCTGAATTCCGTTGTGGCAGCTTGCGCAGCTGGTGGTGATGCCGGCGTGATTCATTGTCGCCGGCCTGAAAGCGGTGGTTGAGCGGTGACAGGACTCGCACGCGGAGGTGGTCAGGATGTGATTTCCTGGCTTGCCTATGGCCTGAGTCCCGTTGTGGCAGCTTGCGCAGCCGGTCGTGATGCCGCTGTGGCTGAACACCGCCCCGGTGAAAGTCGTAGTTGAGCGGTGGCAGGACTCGCATGCGGCCGTCGTGGGCACGTGGCTGGCCGACTTGCCTCTCGCAGTAGTGCCGTTGTGGCAGCTCGCGCAGCCGGTCGTGATGCCGCTGTGGCTGAACACCGCGCCCGAGAAAGTCGTGGTCGAGCGGTGGCAGGTCTCGCACGCGGCCGCAGTGGTCACGTGGCTGGCCGACTTGCCTGTGGCAAGGCTC
>DASZOS010000007.1:0-96103 GCA_035550695.1 Burkholderiales bacterium
GTCTCGTGCACGTTCACTCTTCCGGTCTTGCGGTCGACCGAGACCTCCGCGACCGTCGCGATGAAGGTCTCCCAGATGTCGCTGTAGGCAAGGCCGAGCGCGCGGCCCGCGGGCCGCTTGCGGTTCCAGCCCGCCATCGACATCGCCTCGCGGATCACGGCCTGGCCGCGCGGCTGCCTGGCAAGAAGCTGCATGCGAAGCTCGATGGGGTCCTTGCGCGCCGCGGCCGCCACCTCCTCGAGGAAGGTCTCGAGAGCGAACTTGGTGTAGCCGCCGCCCACCGAGCGCCATACCGCGACATCGACCCCGGTTTCCTGGAAGAGCTGCTCCAGCGCGAAGTTCGGGTAGCTGTAGGTCGGCTCGTAGGCGCCTTCGCACAGCGGCAGGTCCTTGCCGCCGCTCGCCTGGAACGCCGGCGGCGCGAAGCGCTTGTAGATCGACTCGCCGGCGATGCGGTGGTGCAGGGCGATGAGGTTGCCCTGCGCGTCGAGCCCCGCCTCGAGCCGCTGCACGACGAGCGGCCGCGGCTTGGAGTAGCGGATGTCATCCTCGCGCTGCCAGATCGTCTTCACCGCGCGGCCGGGCGCGGCGCGGGCCATGAGGCCGGCGTCGACCGCATAGTCGTTCTCCGCGCGCCGGCCGAAGCCGCCGCCGAGCAGCGTGACGTTGATCTTCACGTTGTCGGGCTTGAATCCCAGTCCTTTCACGGCGGCGAGGAACACGCCGAAGGGCGATTGGGTCGGCGCCCAGAACTCGATCTTGTCGCCGTCCACCCGCGCGGTGCAGTTCATCGGCTCCATGCAGGCGTGCGTGACGTTGAGCGAGGTGTACTCCGCCACCACGCGCTTCGCGGCCTTCGCCATCGCCGCGCGCGCATCACCGTGCGTTTCGTACGGCACGCCCTTGTCGGCGAGGTTGCGCACGCGCTGGGTCCACTCGGGAATCAGCTTGTCGGGCGTGTAGCCGCGCGCCTTGGAGCGCTCGCTCCAGGTCACCTTGAGCGCGCGCTTCGCCTTGAGCGCCGCCGGATACGTTTCCGCGATCACGCCCACGCCGTAGGGCAGGCGCACGATGTTGTGCACGCCGGGGACCTTGCGCGCCTCGGACTCCTCCACGTTGACCGGCGCCTCGCCGTTTACCGGGGCGCGCAGGATCGCGCCATAGAGCATCCCCGGCTGGCGCACGTCGATGCCGTACTGCGCGCTTCCGTTCACCTTGTCCGGCACCTCGATGCGCGGCACATCCTTGCCGATGAGGCGGAAGCGGCTCATCGGCTTCAATTGCTGCGGCGTGAAGTTCGGCGGCTGGGCCGGCACGTCGGCGAAGGTCGCGATTTCGCCGTAGCTCATCCTGCGGCCGGAAGCCTTGTGCACCACGTGGTGCGGCTCGGTGGCGAGCTCTGCGGCGGGCACGCTCCACTTCTTCGCGACGTTCTGTACCATGATCTCGCGCGCCTGCATGCCGGCGAGGCGCATGATCTGGTAGTAGCCGCGGGTGGTGCGCGAGGCGCCGGCGAGCATGTTGCCGCCGAAAAGAGGGTTGCCGTAGACCTTCGGCATATAGGGCGCCTGCTCGACCCGGCACAGGTTCCAGTCGAGGTCCATCTCCTCGGCGATGAGAAGCGGCATGGCGGTCATGACGCCCTGCCCCATCTCCGCGGCGGGCGAATAGATGGTGACGATGTTGTCCTTGCCGACGCGCACCCAGCCGTTCGGCCGCAGCAGGCCGTTGTCCGCGAACGCGTTCTTGGGTAGGAGCCCGCCGAAGGCAACGCCGATCGCGGCCGAGCCGGTCGAGATCAGGAAAGCGCGGCGCGAAACGCTCGTAAAGGCGATGTTCGTCATGGCGCCCCCTACGCTTCCTTCGCCGCGCGCTGGATCGCCGCGACGATCTGGTTGTAGGTGCCGCACCGGCAGATGTTGCCCTTCATGTGCTCGACGATCTGCGCGCGCGAGGGATTCTTGTTCTTCGCGAGCAGCGCCGCCGCGGTCATGATCTGGCCCGACTGGCAGTAGCCGCACTGCGGCACCTGCTCGGCGATCCACGCCTTCTGCAGCGGATGGTCCGAAGCGGCTGCTAGGCCCTCGATGGTGGTGATTCTCTTGCCCTGCACCGCGGACACCGGCGTGACGCACGAGCGCGTCGGCACGCCGTTGACGTGCACGGTGCACGCGCCGCACTGCGCGATGCCGCAGCCGAACTTGGTTCCCGTGAGCCCGAGCTCGTCGCGCACCACCCACAGCAATGGGGTATCGCCCGGCTGCTCGGAATAGGCTTCCTTGCCGTTGACGACAAACCTGATCATGTTTTCTCCTCCTCAGGAAAGGCCGAATGTACACCGGTCCGGAGGTAAAATCCCGCGCATTCAGGAGGCATTTCATGAACGCACCCGCCCAGGCAGGTCTCCCCGCCATTCCCCTGAAGGACCCGAAGCTCTTCCGCGAGCAGTGCTACATCGACGGGCAATGGGTTTGCGCCCACGGGACTTTCCCGGTCGACAACCCCGCCACCGGAGCGGTGCTCGGCTCGGTGCCTGACTTGGGCGTCGCCGAGACGCGGCGGGCCATCGAGGCCGCGGAGCGCGCCTGGCCGGCCTGGCGCGCCAAGACCGCGAAGGAGCGCGCGGCGATCCTGCGCAAGTGGTTCGACCTCATGATGGCCAACCAGGAGGACCTGGCGCAGATTCTCACCGCCGAGCAGGGCAAGCCGTTGGCGGAAGCGCGCGGCGAGATCGCCTACGGCGCCTCGTTCATCGAATGGTTCGCCGAGGAAGGCAAGCGCGCCTACGGCGACGTCATCCCGTCGCACCAGGCCGACAAGCGCATTCTCGTGATCAAGCAGCCGATCGGCGTGTCGGCGATGATCACGCCGTGGAACTTCCCCAACGCGATGATCACCCGCAAGGCGGCGCCGGCGCTCGCCGCGGGCTGCACCGTGGTGCTCAAGCCCGCGGAGCAGACGCCGTTCTCGGCGCTCGCCATGGCCGAGCTCGCCGAGCGCGCCGGGATCCCGAAGGGCGTCCTCAATATCGTCACCGGCGATGCGGCGACCATCGGAGCCGAGCTGTGCGCCAACCCGAAGGTGCGCAAGCTCTCCTTCACCGGCTCGACCGAGGTCGGCCGCATCCTCATGCGCCAGTCGGCCGACACCGTCAAGAAGCTCTCGCTCGAGCTCGGCGGCAACGCGCCCTTCATCGTCTTCGACGATGCCGATCTCGATGCCGCGGTCGAGGGCGCGCTCGCTTCGAAATACCGCAACGCCGGCCAGACCTGCGTGTGCGCGAACCGCATCTACGTGCAGGACGGCGTGTACGACGCCTTTGCGGCCAAGCTCGCTGAAAAAGTCAAAGGCTTCAAGGTCGGCGCGGGCACCGAGCCCGGCGTGGTGATCGGGCCGCTGATCGACGAGCAGGGCATGAAGAAGGTCGAAGCGCATGTCGCCGATGCGCTCGGCAAGGGCGCCCAGGTCCTGCTCGGAGGGAAAAGAGACCAGCGCGGAGGCCTCTTCTTCCAGCCCACGGTGCTCACGAACGTCACGCCGCAGATGGTGGTGTCGCGCGAGGAAACCTTCGGTCCGGTGGCGCCGCTCATCCGCTTCAGGACCGAGCAGGAAGTGATCGGGCTTGCGAACAACACCGAGTTCGGCCTTTGCGGCTACTTCTACAGCCGCGACGTCGGCCGCATCTTCCGGGTCGCCGAGGCGATCGAGACCGGGATCGTCGGCGCCAACGTGGGCATCATCTCGACCGAGATAGCACCCTTCGGCGGCGTGAAGCAGTCGGGCCTGGGCCGCGAAGGCTCCAGGTACGGGCTCGAGGAGTACCTGGAGGTGAAGTACATCCTGCTCGGCGGCATTCAGTAAGGAACGGGCGCCTGATCACTTCCACCACAACCGCATGGCGGTCATGGTGGAACGCTCGAATCCCAGCTTCGAATAGAGCCGCTGCGCCCGCTCGTTTTGCGCGTCGGTGAGCAGCGTGACGCGAAGCGCTCCCTGCTTCCTCGCTTCGGCAAGCACGTGCCGCAACAGTCCCGAGCCGATGCCGCGCCCGCGGTGGCCCGGCTGCACGACGACGTCCTCGAGCAGCGCCGCCATGCCGCCTTCGGCCGTGCTGATGGTGTAGAGCAGCGTCGCCATCGCCACGACCTGGCCGCCCTCGCGCGCCACGTAGATCCGGCCGACCGTCTCGTCCGAGAGAATCTTCTCCAGCGCGCTCGCCTGCTTGGCGTCGTCGGGCGCGAATTCGCTCTCCTGCGAGAACAGGATTCCCAGGAGCGCGACGAGCTGCGGCAGGTCTTCGCGACGCGCCGGGCCGAATTCGGTCATGCGCCATGCTAACCGGTAAGATCGCCCGCGATGCGAGACGACTTCAATGCCTTCGTCGCACTCGAGCCGAATCCGCAAAGAAGCGCTTCGGGGCTGCTGGATGGCATGACGATCGCGGTGAAGGACAACATCGACGTCGCGGGGCTCCCGTGCGCGGCCGGCATCGGCGCGCTGCGCGAGCGCAGGCCTTCGAACGATGCACCCTGTGTCGCACGTCTTCGCGCGCAGGGCGCGCTCATCGTCGGCAAGACGAACATGGACGAGGCGGCGCTCGGCGCGCTCGGCGACAATCCCTGGTTCGGCCGCTGCGAAAACCCGCGCCGCCCCGGGTACACGCCGGGCGGCTCGAGCAGCGGCTCTGCCGCCGCTGTCGCGGCGGGTCTTTGCGACGCGGCGCTCGGCACCGACACGCTCGGCTCGGTGCGCATCCCCGCTTCGTATTGCGGCGTCGTCGGCTACATCCCGGGCGCCGGCCTCATAGAGCGCACGGGCGTCGTGCCGCTCGCGCCGTCGCTAGATCGCCTCGGCGTGCTCTCGCGCGACGTCGCCGACGCGGCCAAGGTCGCAAGCGTCATGGCGGCGCGCACCCTGGCAGCCACAGACTCTCCGGTGAAGATCGGCTTGCTGCGCGGCCTGGAGTCGTTCGTCGCCGCGCCGATTCTCGCCGCGCTCGAGGCGACGGCGCGCCGGCTGCCGCGTTGCCATCTCATCGACGCCAGGCTGGATTTCGCCGCAGCCCGGCGCGCCGCATGGCTGCTTGCGGAAGTCGAAGGCGCGCGCGTGCACGCCGAGCTTCTTTCCGATGCCTCGTCTCGACTATCGGCCTCGGTACGGGCGGCACTGGAGTTCGGCCGGCGCGCCGACGCCGGTCGGATCGAGCGCGCCATGAAAGAGCTTGAGAAAACAAGAGAGTCCTTATCAAGATTCTTCTGCCAGTGCGAAGTGCTGCTGGTGCCCACCACCCCGCAGACCGCCTTCCCTTTCGGCGCGCGTGTCCCGCAAACGCAGGCCGATCTCACTGCTCTCGCAAACATCGCGGAGCTTGCGGCGATCAGCGTTCCGGCTCCGGTGCCGGGGAGCGAGCTGCCGATCGGCCTGCAGTGCATGGGCGCGAGGGACGATCTCGTGCTCGGCGTGGCGGCGCGCCTGGGTTAGGATTTGCCGATGTCCAATCCGCGCATCGCGTATCGGTTCTCCACCTCGCGGCCGCGCCTTTCGCCGCCGGGCGGGAAGCCCATCGTCGTCAACCTGGTCGTCAACGTCGAGCACTGGCGCATCGAGGAGGCGATGCCGCGCACGCTCCTCACGCCGCCGCACGGAAAGGAGACGATCCCCGACGTGCCGAACTTCTCCTGGGCCGACTACGGCATGCGCTGCGGCCTGCCGCGTCTCATCGACCTCTTCACCGAGCGCAAGCTCCCGGTATCGACGAGCTTCAACGCGGGCGTGATCGACGCCTACCCGCAGGCCGCCGGGGCGATGCTCGAGGCGGGCTGGGAATTCGTCGGCCACGGCATGCACCAGCGCACGCTCAACGCCGCGGCGAACGAGCGCGAGCTGATCGAAGCGTGCCTGGAGAAGATCGCGCGCTTCGCGGGCAGGCGGCCGCGCGGCTGGCTCTCGCCGGGGCTGCGCCAGACCTGGGACACGCTCGATCATCTGAAAGCCTGCGGCATCGACTATTGCCACGACTGGGTCATCGAGGACGTGCCGGTGTGGATGAAGACCGCGCACGGGCCGATCATCGGCATGCCCTACGCGCTCGAAGTGAACGACAGCGTGATCTACGCCGTCGAGCGCCAGAGCACCGACGAGATGTACAGGCGGCTCGCGCGCACGCTCGAATGCTTCGAGCGCGAGACCGCGCGGCAGACGCGGGTCCTCGGCATCGGCCTGCATCCGCACCTCATCGGCGTGCCGCACCGCTTCGGCGACATGGTGCGCATGCTCGATCTGCTGCAGTCGCGCAACGACGTGTGCTTCATGTCCGGGAGCCAGATCGCCGACTGGTTCGCCGCGCAGGCGCGCCCCGACTAGGCCGCTTCGCTCGCGGCACGCTGGCTTTCCTCGCGGATGAGCGCCAGCACCTCGCGCCGCAGCTCGTTGAACTCCGGCGAGGTGGTCACTTCGATCGCCCGCGGGCGCGGAATGCGGACATCGATGCTCTTCTTGATGCGGCCGGGACGCGCGGTCATCACGCACACCCGATCGGCGAGGAGCAGCGCCTCCTCGATGTCGTGCGTAACGAAGAGAACCGTCTGCTGGTGCCGCTCCCAGACCTGCAGGAGCAGCTCCTGCATGAGCGAGCGCGTCTGCGCGTCGAGGCTGCCGAAAGGCTCGTCCATGAGCAGGATCTGCGGCTGCATGATGAGCACGCGGGCGATGCCGACGCGCTGGCGCATGCCGCCGGAGAGCTCGGCGGGGTAGCTCGCCTCGAATCCCTTCAGGCCGACCTGCTCGATGATCTGGGCGGCGCGCGCGCGGTATTCGGCCGCGCTCTGGCCCTGGGTCTTCGGGCCGAAGACCACGTTGTCCATGACCGAGTACCAGGGGAAGAGCGCCGGCTCCTGGAACACCACCGCGCGCTTGGGCGAGGGCTCGAGGATCTCTTCGCCGGCCGCGCGCACCGTGCCGCGCGTCGGGCGATCGAACCCCGCCACCATGTTGAGCAGCGTCGACTTGCCGCAGCCCGAAGGGCCGAGAATGGCGGCGAATTCGCGCTGCGCGACCCGCAGGTCGATGTCCTGGAGAGCGAGCACCCGGCGCTCGGCCTTGGCGAACTCCTTCCAGACGCCGCGGATGTCGATCAAGCGTGCGCCTCGAGCGTGCGCCAGCGCAGCAGGAGGCGCGAGGCCCAGACGATCACGCGGTCGGAGAGGAAGCCGAGAAAGCCGACCGAGAACATGGTGGCGACGCAGATGTCCATGCGCCCGACGTAATAAGCGTCCCACAGCACATAGCCGAGCCCCGATTTCACCGCGATCATCTCGGCGACGATCACCGCGGTCCAGGCCACGCCGACGCCCAGGCGCAGCCCGGTGAAGATCGACGGCAGCGCCGAGGGAAATACGACCTTCGCGAGCACGGTCCCCGATCCCGCGCCCATCATGCGCGCCGCGCGCAGGAGCAGCAGGTTCGTGTCGCGCACGCCGTGCGTGGTGTTCACCACGATGGGATAGAAGGCGCCCAGGCCGATAAGGAAAAGCGCGCTCGCGTCATAGATGCCGAACACCGCGATGGCAAAGGGAAGCCATGCGGTGATCGGCACCGGTCGCAGCAGTTGCACGGTCGGATCGATCAGCCGCGCGGCCAGCCGGTTCCAGCCGATCATCAGGCCCAGCGGAATGGCGACGAGCGCCGCGAGGCCGAAACCCTGCAGCACGCGGCGCGTGGAATAGGCGACGTTGGAGAGCCACGTGCCCGAATAGGGCGAGAGCATCGCCTTGGTGGTGCCGAAGATCCACGTGTCCCAGGAGCGCAGCACCTGCGCCGGTGAGGGAATGATGCCCTCGGTGACCCAGCGCAGGTCGACCGCGAAATGCCAGAGCGCGAGCAGCGCCGCCGGCAACAGCAGGAACCAGGGCGCCGAGAGCCGCTTACCCAATGCGCTTACTGCTTCAACCCGAGCTGGTCCGCCCGCTTGCCCGTCGCCTTCGCGAGGAAGTCGTAGGTGTAGTACTGCGCGATCTCGCCCGAAACGTCGCGGGTGATGACGCCGTTGTCGGACAGGAACTTCGAGATGCGCTTGATCGATTCGAGCGGCAGCGTGGGATCGAGGCGCGTGATGCGGATGGATTCGGCGGCCACCGGCTCGGGCAGCCCCGCCTTTTCCGCGTAGATCTTCGCCCAGCGCTTCGTGTCCTTGCGCGCGACCTCAAGCACGTCGAGGTAGGACACGACCAGGCGCTGCACGGCGTCGCGGTTCTTCTCCATGAACGGCCGGTTCACCGCGAGCACCGAGATCAGTCCGCCGACCGTCTTCGAGCGGTTGTGATCCAGCGTCGGATAGGCGCCGAAGCCCTCGACGATGGCCTGCGCGCAGAACGGCTGCCAGACGACCGCCATGTCGATTTCCTTGCCTTGCAGCGCCTTGAGATAGTTGCCGCCGCCGCCGACGATGTTGACGATGCTCAGCTTGTTGTACTGCAGCCCGTTCTCCTGCACCGAAGCGGCGAACTTGAGCCAGGAGATGGACCCGGCGCCGATGCCGATGCGCTTGCCGGCGACGCCCTTCCAGTCCTTGATGTCCTCGCCCTTGCGCACGATGAGGCAGTCGTTGCCCGAGCCGACGCCCGCGACGCCGACCATGGATTTCGCGCCCTGGCCGAGGCCGAGCGAGATGTCCTGCGGCCCGAAGGCGGTGAGCTGGATGTCGCCCGAGGCGAGCGCGGTGCGCGCGTCCGCGAAGCGCTGGAACATCACGACCTCGATGTCGATGTTGTACTTTTTCGCTTCTTCGGGCAGCAGGTACAGCGGCGAGAGCGCCGGCACGTTGAGCATGCCCTGCTTCACCTTCACCGGCTGCTTGAGCGGCGTGCGCAGATCTCCTTGCGCCAGAGCGGGCGCGGCGAGCGCCACGGCGGCAAGCGCGACCACCATCCTTGCGATCGTTTTCATATTGGCCTCCTCCTTAGGTCGGCGTTTCAATATTACATGCAGGCAATGCCAACCGGTATGATTGCCGGCGATGCGGCTGTCCGAATCCCTTGCGCGCATCGCGCGCTTCAATCCGGTCTATCGCGCTTTCTCCCACCTTGCGCCGGATGCCGAGGAGCAGGCGCGAGCCTCGCGCGGCCCGTTGCAGGGCCTCGCGGTCAGCGTGAAGGGCAACCTGCCGGTCGCGGGGCTGCCATGGACCGAGGGGTCGGCTATTTTTGCCCGGCGCATCGCAACGCGGGACGCCGCCGTAGTCGCACGCGCGCGTGCCGCGGGCGGCGTGGTCGTCGGCACGACGACCTTGTCCGAGCTCGCGATGTACGGCGTGGTGAATCCCTTCGAGCCGATGGGCCTCAATCCATGGAACGTCGAGCGCACCGCGGGCGGGTCCTCGACCGGCGCCGCGGTCGCGGCGGCGCTCGAGCTCGCGCAGGTCAACATCGGCACCGACAGCGGCGGCTCGATCCGCAACCCGGCCTGCCACTGCGGCGTGGTCGGCTTCATGCCGCGCATCGGCGCGCTGCCGCTCGAGGGCGGACCCAATCACACGCCGAGCCTGTCGACCATAGGGCTCATCGGCCGCAGCGTCGGCGAGGTGGAGAAGGCCTACCGCGCCCTCGCCGACGTGCCGCCCGCGCCCGCCCTTGCGCGCCGGCTTCTCGTGCCGCGCGAGCTGATCGGGCGGATGAGCGACGACGAAACGCAGGCGCTCTTTTCTGCCGCAATCGGGAGAACCGGCTTTGAGATCCTGGATGCCGACATCCCGGGCTGGCTGGAAGGCGAGCGCGCAGCAGGCGTGGTGTCGCTGTTCGAGTGCGGCCAGGCCCTCGCGCGCATGGACCTCGCGCGCGCGAGCGACGGCATCCGCGCCCGCGCGGCCGCCGCAACGAAGTTAACCGGGGAGCAGGTCGCTGCCGCCAGGCTTGCCTGCTCGACGTTGCGGCGGAACGTTGCCCAGGCTTTGAAAGCTGCAGGTGCGGATGCCATCGCAACGCCGACGTGGCCGTTCGCGGCGCCGCCGATCGAAGCGCAGACGGTGCTGGTGCAAGGCAGGTCGGTGCCGGTCGACCCGCACCGCAATTGCTTCGTGCGCGCCGCCAACGCCATCGACGCCTGCGCCATCACGCTGCCGATGGGCCTCTATTCTTCCGCGGGCGTGCCCGCCGGCCTGCATCTCACGGCGAGCGGCGGAGACGAGGCTCGCCTGCTCGCCGTGACGCGGCTTATCGAAACGGCACTCCCTGCGCTGCCGCCCGCGCCGCCGCTACGCCGTCCTACTTGACCCCGGCCTCGCGGTAGGCGCGCTCGGCGCCCGGATGCAGCGACACGCCGATGCGCTTCCAGAGCCCAGCGCCCGGCTCCGGGTTCCAGGCGCGGTAGATGGTCTGCATGTACTTCCTGTTTTCCGGCTGCAGAAGGACCTTCGTGATCTCGTAGACGGTGTCCGCGGCCATGTCTGCATGCGTCACCAGGGTGGAGGGGTGGCCGATGGTGGTCACCGGCTGATCCACGCCGCGGTAAGTCTTCGCCGGGATCACCGTTACCTCGGTCGCAGGGTCGGAGGCCTGCAGCTTGCGGATGAAGGACTCTTCGAAGGCGAGCAGCTGGATGTTCTGCGTGGTCGCGAGGTCCATCACCGCCGGCATGGGCAGCGCCGAGCCGCCCATGAACGCTTCGAGGTTGCCGTCGCGCAGGTTGTTCGCGCTTTCCTCGAACCCGAGGTTCTGGATGCGCACGTCGTTGCGGATGCCGAGCGCGTTCAGCACCACGAGCGCGGAGTTGGCCCCGCCTGAGCCGGCGGCGCCTATCGACACGCGCTTGCCGCGCAGGTCCTGCAGCGTCCTGATGTTGTGCGAGGCGAGCGTCACGACGTGCGTGGGCGCGAGGTCGACGAGGGCAACGCCGCGCAGGCGGTCGGACTTGGCGTCCTTGAACTGGTTCAAGCCGCTTTTCTGCTCGAAGAGCACCGAGGCGTTGATGAAGGCGAGGTCCATTGCCTTGCGGTCGAGAAGGCGCGCGTTTTCCACCGAGCCGCGCGTGGTGCGCGCGGTGGCCTTGATGTTCGGCGTCTTCGAGGAAAGATAGGTCGCGAGCCCCCCTGCGTAGAGATAGTAGCTTCCCCCTACGGCGCTCGAGCCGATCACGACATCGGCCGCCTGCGCGGCGCCGGCGAGCAGCGCGGCGGCTGCGGCAACTGCGAGTTTGCGGATCTTCATGGCAGACCTCCTTGAGTAAGAGTGGATGCGCGCCGGGCGTGCCAGCGATCGAACGCGTGCAAGGCCCCGGCGAAAACGAGCAGGATCGCGACCTCGTGCGGCTCGTGCGCGATGATCAGCAGGCCGCCGGCAACGCCGTAGGCGATGCGGAACCCGGCGTTGAGCGCGCGCGTGAGATAGCCCTCGATCGCCGCCGAGATCATCAGCACCCCGACCAGCACCGAGCCGATGGTGGAGGCGATCTCGAGCGCGCTGCCCTCGAAGAGAAAGCCCGGCTGGTAGACGAAAAGCAGCGGCAGGAAGAACAGCCCCGCGCCCTTGACGACGGCCGCATTGCCGGTCTGCCACAGCGGCGAGCCGGCGATGTTCGCCGCCACGTACGAGGCAAGCGCAACGGGTGGCGTGATGTTCGACGCCTGGCTCCACCACATCACTACGAAATGCGCCGCGATGACCGGCACGTCCATGCGGATCAGCGCCGGCGCGGCGAGCGTGGTGAGAATGATGTAGGCCGGGACCATCGACAGCCCCATGCCAAGGATGTAGGCGATGACGAAGATGATGCCCATGGTGAGCGCGATGCTGCTGCCGCCCAGGTCGATCAGGATGCCGGTGATTTTCAGCCCGGTGCCGGGCAGCAGGATGGCGAGGGTCATCACCGACACGGGTCCGGCGACCGCGATGATGCTCAGGCCGTGCTTCGTGCCTTCGGCGAGCGCATCGAGGATCGCCCGCCAGCCCATCCGCGTGCGCCGGTCGAGCCAGGAGCACAGCACGCAGGTGACCATGCCGAGCAGCGCGATGCGCGCGAGCGAGTAGCCGGCGAATACGAGCGCCACCACGACGACGAGCGGCGCGACGAACACCCAGCCCCGGCGCCAGACGGCCCAGAACGCCGGGACCTCCGCGGCCGGCAGCCCGGCGAGGCCGTGACGCTTCGCATAGAAGTGCACCTGCAGATACACGCACAGGAAGTAAACGAGCGCGGGCACGGCGGAGAGCAGCGCGATCGTCGCGTACGGAATCCCGGTGAGGGCCACCATGATGAACGCCGCGGCGCCCATCACCGGCGGCATGACGGTGCCTCCGGTCGATGCCGCGGCCTCGGTCGCCGCGGCGATGTGGGGCGCGTAGCCGGTGCGCTTCATGAGCGGGATGGTCAGCACGCCGGTGATGGCGACGTTGGCCGCCGCCGAGCCGGTCACGCTGCCGACGATCAGGCTTGAGGCGACCGAGGCCTTCGCGCCGCCGCCGGGGCGCCGGCCCAGGAACGACAGGCATAGATCGCTGAAGAAATCCGAGGCGCCCGAGCGCACCAGGAACTGGCCGAACACCAGGAACAGGAAAAGCGTCGAGGCGAGCACATAGGTGATGACGCCGTAGAGGCCCTCGGTGGAGGCGTAGAGGTTCGACACCACGGTATCGAGGTCGAACCCTCCGTGACGCAGGGCGCCGGGCATCCAGGGGCCGGCGAACAGGTAGGCGAGGAACACGAGCGAAATCACCGGGATCCATAGCCCGAGGACGCGACGCGACGCCTCGATGGAGATCAGCGTGATGGCGATGCCCAGCACCATGTCGATCGGCTTCAGGCCCAGCCCGGCGTTGTTCATGTAGTCCGTGTAGTTCGCGTTGAAGTACACGGTCGCGGCGCTCGCAGCCGCCAGGAGCACCGCGTCCACGAGCCGCAGCGCGAGCGATCTGCCGAGCGGCTTGAGGCAGATCGCGACCGCGATGCCGATGTAGATGAACAGGCTCCGGTCCAGCGCCGGCAGGGTGATCCCGACCAGCGCCACCCAGGAGTAATAGAGCGAGCAGCCCAGGCCGAGCAGCCACCCGAGCTTGCTCCATTCGCCGATAAACCGCTCTTTCATGGCAGCTCTACGGTCCTTCCCCGGCCGGTCGCTTCCGCGTGCTTGAGCGCATAGGCGGCGAAGGCGACATCGCCGATCGCCATGCCCTGGATGAGAGCGACGACGCGATCGGAGGCCGCGAGCCGAGCGGGCTTTTTTCCGGCGATGACCTCGCAGGCGAGCGCGTCGACGCGCCTGGCGAATGCTTCCCGGGATAGATGCCCCTGGGAAATCCAGGCGCCGCCGTCGCCCATCTCGGCGGCGAATTCGGCGTCGTCGACCACCAGGCGCTGCGCTTCGCGAAGCACGCCGTAATCCACCTCGTTGTAGCTGCCCATCGAGCACACGACCGCGCCCGGCTTCACGGTCCCGGGAAACACGAGCGGGCTGGGCGACTCGGTAAGGGTGATGACGAGGTCGGCGTCCTTGACCGCGCGCGCACCGTCGGGCTCGGCGCGCATCGGGAAACCGGCCGCCGCCGCCAGCTCGGCGACGAAGGCCGCGCTGCTCTCGGCGCGGCGCGAGGTGACGCGCAGCTCTTGGACCTTCAGCGTGCGCGCGATGAGAGGCACCATCTCTTTCGCGATGCCGCCCGCGCCGAAGAGAGCGACGACGAGCGAACCCGGATTGACCAGCGGCTCGATCGAAACCGCGCCGAATGCCGCGGTGCGCACGCGGCTCAGCCAGCGCTCCGAGACCAGGCCGCAAAGCATCATGGTTTCGTGGTCGAAAACGGCGCAGTAGTTGTGCGCCTTCTCGGTCGGCGACGGATGCGCGAGCAGGCGGATACCTGATGCGCCGAGGTGGCCGACGGCGGCGGCTTTGAACTTCGCCTTCGGGCCGCCGATTGGCGAGGCGTCGAGAATCATCGCCGAGGGCGCGGAGAGGAGCGCGCGGCCCGCGGCCTGGTCGCGCAGCGTGCGGCGCGCGATCTCCAGAGCGGTGTCGCAGTCGATGGCCGCGCGGACGTCGGCGTCACCCAGCAGGCGCATGGTCGTCTGTGACAATGCAGGCGCACAACCCTCCGCCCGGCGGCGCCTGGTGCACCGTGTTGGCGGAAATGAAGCTGCGCGTCGAGCCCAGGATCGAGCCGGCGATGCCGCTCATCGCGGCCCGCACATGCTTGTCCATGTCGATATGGCTCGATTTGATGGTGGTGCGGTGGCCGCGGAGCTTTCCATCCGGCGCGACGCCGACCTTGATCATGGTCGCGAGCACGCGCGAAGGAGCGGCGAGCGCTCCGGCGGCGTCGATGCGGCAGCCCGCGCCCGCGTACATGTCGCGCAGCCCCCGCGCGTCGAGCACGTCCTTGAGGTAGCCGGTATGCACCGCGAGGCGCCCGGGCGCGCCGGGGCGGTTGGCGAGCACCAGGATCTCGACGCAATCGAGCTCGGCGCCCGAGAACACCATGGCGCGCTTCGCATGCAGCGAATGGTCGCGGTCGAAGGCCTCCTGCACGATTTTCGCTCTGTCCACTTCGCCGAGCGCAAGCCCCGCCCCTAGCGCGCCCACGGCCTTGGAATACGCCGAGCTGATCCGCTTGCCGGACTTGGAGGGAAGAAAGCTCATGACCGGCGTCTTGACGATGACGAGGCCCACATTGCCGGGCTGCACGCCCGCGTCGGCCATCGCGCTCCTCACGGTGTCGGCGACGATGTCGGCGTGCATGGGCGTGCCGATTTCCTCCGCCTCGAGCGAGCGGCTGCGCGCGCAGCCGATGGCGAGTGCGCTCGGCCGCGAGGGCTTGGCGCCGGGCTCGTCGAAATCGACGAAGAGATACCCGAAGGGCGTCATCGCGCCTTCGCAGCCGGTGGAGAAGAGGAAGGTCGAGCGTCCCAGGAGCGCCTGCCCACCGCGCCTTTCGATCGCAGCCGCCGCGCTCTGCATGGCGTACTCGCGCGAATAGTCGTTAACGTCCGAGTTGCCCTCGGTCTTGACGAGCAGCGCGAGGCGCCGGACGCGCGCGGGGTCGAAGCGCTCCAGGTTGCGCGTGAGGTCGGCGACGTCGCCCGGATGTGCGGTGTCGTAGGCGATGACTTCGACGGTCATTTCCAGCTCCTCTGTCCCACGAAACGATCGATCGGCAGCGGCCTCGCCCACGCGCGCCTGTGCACCTCGTCGATGAACGGCCGCACGTTGTCGTATCCGGCGCGCATCCTGGCAACGTCGCCGCGCACCGTCGGCATGAGGCCGGCGATTTCCGCGCGCAGCGCGGCCTCGTCGACGCGGGTGGCGCGGCCATCGCGCACCACCACGCGTCCGTCGACGATCACCGTGCGGATCGAGCGCCCGGAATCGGAGTAGACGAGCTGGCGCACCGCGCTGTTGAGCGGCACGTAGGCCGGATCGGCAAGGTCCATCAGCACGAGGTCCGCCTTGTAGCCCGGCCGCAGGGCGCCGACGGTTTCGGCGAGTCCGGCGGTGCGGGCGCCGCCGAGGGTTGCCGCCCGCCAGGCCTCGGCCGCGGTGACGCCGGTGCGCTGCGGCGCGCTGATGCCGGAGAGCAGGCAGTAGAGCTTCATGACCTGAAGCATGCTCTGCACGTCGCTGCAGCTGCAGTTGTCGCAGCCGAGCGCGAGGTTCACGCCGCGCGCGCGATAGGCGAGGATGGGGGCGACGCCGCTTTTCAGCTTGAGGTTGCTCAGCATGTTGAGCACCACGTTGGTTCCGGAGCGGCCGACGAGATCGAGCTCGTCTTCCTCTGGCCAGACGCCGTGGGCGATCGTGACGAGCGGCCCGAGCAGGCCGGCCGCTTCCATGAACTTGAGCGCCGAGCCGCCGTAGGCCGACAGGCGCTCGTGCGAGAAGATGCGCTGCACACGGGTCTCGTACACATGCGTGTAGACCGGCAGACTCATGCGCCGCGAGAGGTCCGCGAGCGCTTCGAGCAGCGCCGGCGTGCAGCGCTGCGGCGCGGACGGACTGAGCGCCCAGCGCACCATGCCGCCGCGGCTGCCGATGCGCTCGATCTGGCGCGCGACGAAGTCCATTTGCGGTCCGTGCGGATCGCGCTGCGTACCGATGACCTCCTGCAGCTCCTTCGGCAGGAGCTCCGCGATCCACGGAATCGTCTCCAGCTGCGAAAGGTCGCGCACCGTGACCGAGAAGATCACCCGGATTCCGGCCTCGGCATACGCGTCGAGGATGGCATCGACGTATTCCTCGGTCATCGGCGCGAAGCTCGCCATGTCCTGCACCGTGGTGATGCCGTTGCGCAGGCACTCGAGCGCTCCCGCGAGGGTGCGCGCGCGGACCTCGGCGAGCGAGCGGCGCGAGCCGAGCGGCCCGGCGAGCGTTCCCCAGTACTCGAGCGCGAGGTCCTCGAACATGCCCCTCGCCAGCACGTCGTGCGAGTGGTAGTGCGCGTTGACGAAGCCCGGGACGACCAGCATGCCGCTCGCGTCGATGATTTCCGCGCCGGGCGCATCGAGCCGCGGGCCGACCGAGGCGATGGAATTCCCCTCGACCAGGATGTCGAGGATCGGCGGCGCGTCGAGGTCCCGCTCGAGGTCGAGGACGCGGCCGCCGCGAATGAGGAATTTCTCCATCAGGAGCCCTTGCGGCGGAAAATGATCGGCCAGAGCACGAGCCCCGCCGAAAGCGCGATGATCGATGCCGACAGCGGCCGGGAGACGAAGATCCGGTAGGACCCGTCGCTGATCTGCAGGGACTGGTGGAAGGCGGTCTCGGCCATTTCGCCCAGCACCAGCCCCATCACCAGCCCGATCACCGGGTAGCGCAGCCGCTGGGCCGCGAAGCCGATGAGGCCGAAAAGGATCGCGACGACGACGTCGGCAGGCTGCTGCTGGTAAGCGTAGGCGCCGACCAGGCTGATCACCAGCAATGCCGGCGCGAGAACCTGGCTCGGAACGACCGTCACGACCGCGAACCAGCGCGTGAACAGCACTCCCATGACGGCGAACAGCAGCTGGCTGATGATCAGCCCGACGAAGAAGCCATAGATGAGGTCGGTCGACCCGGTGAACAGAGCGGGTCCCGGGCGCAGGCCGTGGATGGTGAGCGCTACAAGCAGGATGGCAGCGCCCGCGCTTCCCGGAACGCCGAGCGTCACGGTGGGAATGATGGCGGCGGTGACGCAGGCGTTGTTGGCCGACTCCGGCCCGATCACGCCTTGCGGGGCGCCCTTGCCGAAGCGCGAAGGATCGCGCGCCTGGCGCCGCTCGATGGCGTAGGCGAGCAGGTTCGCCGTCACCGCACCGATGCCGGGAACGATACCGACGAAGATGCCGGTCACGATGCCGCGCAGCAATGCGAGCGGATAGGCGAACACGAGCCTGATGCCGTCCCAGAGGCTTCCTTCCAGCTTGCCGCTCTCGGAGATCGTGCCGCCGCGTACCATCAGCATCATCAGCTCGCTCACCGCGAACAGGCCGATGACCACGGGGACGAAGTCGATTTTCGCCTCGAGCTCGATGACGCCGAAGGTGAAGCGGGCAAATCCGAGCACGCTGTCGGTGCCGATGAAGCTCACCGCGAGTCCGAGGCAACCCATGAGCAAGCCCTTGAACACCGAGCCGCCAGTGGCGGCCGCGACGACCGACAGACCGAGAAGCGCGAGCGCAAAATACTCCGGCGGCCCGAAGGTCAGCGCGATCTCGGCGAGCGGCTGCGCCGCGGCGATGAGCGCGACCACGCCGACCATGCCGCCGATCATCGATGCGCACACCGAGAGGCCGAGCGCCACCAGCACCTTTCCCTGCCGCGCCAGCGCATAGCCGTCGAAGGTAGTGGCGGCGGAGCCCGGATCGCCGGGCACATTGATCATGATCGCGGACACCGAGCCCCCGTAGGTCCCGGCAGCGTGGATGCTCGCGAGCATGAGCAGGCCCGACAAGGGGTCCATGGCGAAGGTGACGGGAATCAGAATCGCCATGGCCATCACCGGACCCAGGCCCGGGATCACGCCGATCCACAGACCGAAGAAGGCGCCCGCCACCATGAAGAGCAGGTGCTTCCAGGCGAGCACGGTAATGAGACCCAGCCAGAGATTGTCGAGCATCAGCCGCCGAGCAGACGCTCGAAGAGCAAGCCGCGCGGCAGCCGGACCTGCAGGTAAGCGAGGACGACGCCGAAGAACAGCGTCACGCCCGCGGAGGTCGCGACGAGCGCGCCCATGCGACGGAATCCGAGCAGCAGCGGGAAGGCGATAAGCGCCGCGAGCGACGCCACCCAGTAGCCTAGCAGCCAGAGCGCGAGGCCGAAGCCCACCGGTGCCGCCACCGCCAGCGCGGCTCGGCGCAATTCAAGCCGATCGCCCGCCGCCGCGGTCTGCGCGAGCGCCCTGACCACGACCGCGACCGCAAGCAGAACCCCCGCGACGCCCACGATCCGGGGGAATAGCGCCGGCTCGGGGGGATAGCGCGACGCCGCGGCGAGCTGGTAGACGAAATACGCGCCCAGCGCCGAGGCCATGGCGACATCGGCCCAGGCCCGCACTGCCTTGGTCACGCTGCGGTCAGCCCTCGAGCTCGGACTTGTACTCCGTCACCATTCCATAACGCGAAGCGATGATGCCCTTGAGCTCGGACGCGGTGATGAGCTTCGGAAACACGCCGACCTTCTTCTGCTTTTCGATGTGCTCCGGGTTCTCGATCGCTTTGGTGAAGGCCTGGACAAGGCGCTGAAGGCGCTCCGCCGGGACGCCGGGTCCGGTATTGATGTAGATGACTTCGTTGATGTTCGGAATCTTGTGGCCCAGCTCCTCGACGGTCGGCACCGCGGGCAGGGCCGGATCGCGCCCCTCGCGGAACACCGCGAGAAAATTGACGGTATCGGCCTGGCGCGCGGTGCTCGAGCCGCCGATGGCGACGTCGACGTGGCCGCCGGCGAGCGCCGCGTAAGCCGGCGCGCCGCCGTTGAAATGCACCGGCTGCAACTGGAGGTTCAGCCGGCTGCGCAGAAGCATGACCTGGAGGTGGCTCGGGCCGCCCTTGCCGATGGTGCCCACGGTCAGGCGCTGGCTGCGCGCTGCCTTGATGAAATCGTCGAGGCTGCCCAGCTTCGAGTCCTTGCGCACGTACAGATTGAAGGCGTTGACGAACCAGCCGGCGACCGGCTGGAACTCCTTCACCTTGTAATCGGCCTTGTAGACGACTTCGCCGAGGATCTCCTCGGGAAGCGCCTCGGTCATGATCGAGTAGCCATCGGGCTTCGCCCGATAGAGCTGCGTGCGCGCGATGCGCCCGGAAGCGCCGCGCACGTACTCGAACACCGAGTTGAAACCCTGCTCCGCGAGGTAGGGCTGCAGCGTGCGCGACGACGTGTCGATCAGGCCGCCCGGCGACTGGTAGATGATCCACTTCAATTGCTGCGACGGATACGCCTGCGCCAAGCCGAAGCGCGGCGTCGCGGCGAGTCCCGCGGATGCGATGGTGGTTCCAAGGAATTTGCGGCGCGAGAATCTCATGGGGGATATGTTCTCTCGGGAGGGTAATATTTACTATATACGCATAGAGCGCCAGGCAGAAGACGCTTTCACTAGCCCATGAAGGTCGCCGTCCTCCCGTTCGACATGTCTTCCCCCGGAGATGGCGCCGGCCTGCGCCGCGCCCTGCGGCGCCTGGCGCTGGACGAGGTGCTGCAGCTCGCGGTCGTCGCGAAGATCGAGGGCACCGCCACGCTGAACGACGTGTCGCGCGAGCTGGCAGCCGAGCGAATCGGCGCAGAGCTGCGCCGCGCGGGAGGTCATGCCCTGCTGCGGCGCTCGCTCCGGCTCCTCTCGGCGGGCTGCGAGGGCGTCATCACCCCCGGCGGCTGGGTCATCGCCTCCTTGAGAGCGAGGGGCGGCGCCGCGTTCGGCCTCGCACTGGGCCATGCGCGCAGCGCGCCGGTGGCGATGCGAGACCGCGCGACACCGCGGCATATCCGCACCGCCGCAGGCGCCGTGCGCGCAGCGATGCGCCGGGCAGGCCTGGATCGAAAGAGCGTGGAGCTGGTGCTCATCAAGAGCCCGATCCTCCTGGCGGGCGCCGGGCGCCATGCAGGTTCTACGGCGGCCTCGCGTGGGGCGGCCGCGTTGGGCGGCGCGCTCGCGCTCGGCGAGCTGCGCGGCTCCGACATCGACGAAAGCAGCCTGTGCGCGGACTGGACGCTGCACAGCTCGCGAACGATGGCCTTCTCCGGCACCGAGACCGATTGCTGCGAGGCGCTGGTGATGGGCAACCGGCGCGGCGGCGACTCGCGCCTGCGCGTCGAGCGCGCCGTCCTCGCCGACATCCTCGACGCCGCGCCGCTCGCCGCGCTCGCCTCTGAAGCCAGGGCCGTATTCTATAAAGCGGGCATCGGCCGCTTCGGCACCGTGCGCGGCGCGCGCACGACGGTGCTGACGAGCGAGCTCGCGGCGGACAAGCAGCTGCGCGCCGCGGCGAGCGGCGTGGTCGGGGCGACTCTCGGCACCACGCGCTCGTTCATCTCCGGAGGCGCCGAGCACCAGGGGCCGCCGGGGACCTGCCTTGCCGCGGTGATCCGCGCCGCGGACTATTAAATGGTGACTGTCACCAATAGCCGCTGAATCGCGTGCGTAGACGCACTTCCGGCGAGGGAGGCCTCCTCTAAGGTCGGGGCTGTAGCACGAGTGAACCCAACCCAAACTGAGGAGATGAACCATGAAACGCCTTATCGTCGCAGTCGCGCTTGCGCTGTCCACCGCCCCCGCCCTCGCCGAGCACCGCGACGGGCCGTTCGAGCAGAACGAGCTCGACCGCGCGCTCCCCACGGTGCCCGAGAGCATCGCCCCTTACGAGCCGATCTCCAGCGAGCGCATGCCCTTCGAGCAAAGCATGCTCGACCGTGCGCACCTCGGCCTGCCCGAGCCCGTGCTGCTGGCAAGTACCGGCGGCACGTCCTACAAGTCCGGCGAGGAGAGCGAGTCGCCCTGGGCGCACGACCACAACTTCATCTCGCCGGCGCCGTAATCGCAGATGCGATTCAGACGTTGAAGCGGAAGTGGATGACGTCGCCGTCGCGCACGGTGTAGTCCTTGCCCTCGAGGCGCAGCTTTCCGGCTTCCTTCGCGCCCTGCTCGCCGCCGTGGGCGACGAAGTCGTCGTAGGCAGCGACCTCGGCGCGGATGAAGCCGCGCTCGAAGTCGGTATGGATCACGCCCGCCGCCTGCGGCGCGGTCGCGCCGGCGGGCACGGTCCAGGCGCGCGCTTCCTTGGGTCCCGCGGTGAAGAAGGTCTGCAGCCCTAGGAGCGCGTACGCCGCGCGGATGACGCGGTTCAGGCCCGGCTCGTCCATCCCCATGTCCTCGAGGAACAGCTGCTTGTCTTCGTCGGGCATGTCGGCGATCTGCGACTCGACCGAGGCGCTGATCGGGACTACCGGCGCGCCTTCCCTATCGGCGTACGCCTGGACCTCGCCGAGCGCTTTCTTCGATCCGTCCTCGCCGACGTTCGCCACGTACATGGTGGGCTTCATGGTGAGCAGGAAAAGCGGCTTGACGATTGCGAGCTCCTCCCTGGAAAGATCGGCGCTGCGCGCCGGGCGGCCCTCGTCCAGAACGGCGGTTACTTTTCTCAGGGCGGAGACCAGGCGCTGCGCTTCCTTGTCGCCGCCCGTCTGCGCGACCTTCTCGTACTTCGCGAGCTGCCTTTCCACCGACTCCAGATCGGCGAGCGCCAGCTCGGTGTTGATGGTCTCGATGTCGGAGACCGGCTCCACCCTGCCCGAGACGTGCACGACGTTCGGATCCTCGAAGCAGCGAACCACGTGCACGATCGCGTCGGTCTCCCGGATGTTGGCGAGGAACTTGTTGCCCAGGCCCTCGCCCTTCGAGGCGCCGGCGACCAGCCCGGCAATGTCGACGAACTCGACCACCGCGGGCACCACCTTCTGCGGCTGCGCGATCTCGGCGATGACCTGGAGCCGGCGATCGGGCACCTCGACGATGCCGACGTTCGGCTCGATGGTGCAGAAGGGATAGTTCTCCGCAGCGATCCCGGCCTTGGTGAGCGCATTGAAGAGCGTGGACTTGCCGACGTTCGGCAGTCCCACGATGCCGCACCTCAAGCTCATTTCTTGCCGAAGAGGGCTCTCAGGCCGGTCTTCTTCGGCGCCGGGGGCTCCGGCTCGGTGAGCGGCGCTGCCTTGTCCTGCGGCTCCGGCTTTTTCTCCTCGGTGTGGAGCTTGTTCATCGCCGCCTGCATGTCGCCCGAGAGCATGAGCGGCAGGACGTCGAGCGCCCTCTGGATCGCCGCCTCGATGGCGGCGCGTTCCTCGGCGGGCGGCTTCTCCAGCACATAGTCCGCGCCTTCGCGCCCGGGGGGCGGCTTGCCGACCCCGAGGCGCAGCCGCCAGTACTCGTGCGTCGCCAGCCGCTGCGAGATGTCCTTCAGGCCGTTGTGGCCGGCGATGCCGCCGCCCTGCTTGAGCTTCGCCACGCCGGGCGGGAAATCGAGCTCGTCGTGCACCACGAGGATTTCGTCCGGCTTGATCTTGAAAAAGCCCGCGAGCATGTGCACCGGCTGGCCGCTCAGGTTCATGAATGACTGCGGCAGCAGCAGCCATGTCCCGCTCGGGTCGTGGCGCCCGACCAGCGCCTTGAACTTCTGGTCCTTGCGCAGCACCACGCCGTTCGCCGACGCGAAGCGCTCGACGAGCCAGAAGCCCGCGTTGTGGCGGGTGCGCTCGTACTCCTTGCCCGGGTTGCCGAGGCCGACGACGAGGCGGATCAAGGCTTACTTCTTCTCTTTCTTCTCGCCCTTCTCGCCCTTGTCGGCCGCCTTCTCGGCGCCCTCGGCGGGGGCCTCGCCCTCCTTCGGCGCCGCGGCCTGCTCGGTCGTCGGCACCTCGGACGGCGCCACGGCCTCCGCGGCGGCGGCTTCTTCTTCCTCGGTGATGAGCGCCGGAATCACCACGGTGGCGACCACCGGGTTTTCGCCCTTGCGCAGCGTGAGCTCCACGCCCTTCGGCAGCTGCAGATCCGCCGCGTGGATCGAGTGGCCCACGCTCAGATGGCCGAGGTCCACCTCGATGTACTCGGGCAGGTCGTCCGGGAAGCAGACGATGTCGGCCTCGTTCAGCACGTGGCTCGCGATGCCGCCCTGCTCCTTCACGCCGGGAGACTTCTCCGCGTTGACGAAGTGCAGGGGCACCTTCATGTGGATCTTGCGGTCCTTCGAGACGCGCTGGAAGTCGACGTGCTGCACCTGCAGCTTGAACGGGTGCATGTTCACCGCGCGCAGCAGCACCGGCTGCTTCGCGCCCGCGAGATCGAGCGTCAGGATCGAGGCATGGAACTTCTCGTTGCGCAGGTGCTGGAAAAGATCCTGGTGGTCGAGCTCGATGTTCACCGGGCCGTCGGCGCCGCCGTAGACGATTCCGGGCACCTTGCCGGTGCGGCGCAGACGGCGGCTCGCGCCGGTTCCCTGGGACTCGCGCTTTTGCGCGTTGATTTCGAATTTCATCTCGTTACTCCAAAAAAAACTATTCTATGAACAGCGAGCTCACCGATTCCTCGGTGTATATGCGCAGGATCGTTTCGGCGAGCAGCCCCGCCACCGACAGGCTGCGGATCTTTTCGCAGCCGCGCGCGTCCTCGCGCAGCGGAATGGTGTCGGTGACCACCAGCTCGTCGAGGTCGGACTTGGCGATGCGCTCCACCGCCGGCCCCGAAAGCACGGCGTGCGTGCAGTAGGCGACCACCTTGGTGGCGCCCTCTTCCTTCAGCACCTGGGCCGCCTTCACCAGCGTCCCGGCGGTATCGACCATGTCGTCCATGATCACGCAGGTGCGGTCCTTCACCTCGCCGATCACGTTCATCACTTCGGAGACGTTCGCCTTCGGCCGGCGCTTGTCGATGATCGCGAGATCGGATTCCAGCCGCTTCGCGAGCGCCCGGGCGCGCACCACGCCGCCGACGTCGGGCGACACCACGATGAGATCCTCGTAGCGCTGCTTCCACACGTCTCCGAGGAGCACCGGCGCGGCGTAGATGTTGTCCACGGGGATGTCGAAGAATCCCTGGATCTGGTCGGCGTGCAGGTCCATCGTCAGCACCCGCGCCACGCCCACCGACTGCAGCATGTTCGCCACCACCTTCGCGCTGATCGCCACGCGCGCCGAGCGCGGCCTGCGGTCCTGGCGCGAATAGCCGAAATACGGGATCGCCGCCGTGACGCGCGCCGCCGAGGAGCGCTTCAGCGCGTCGATCATCACCAGCAGCTCCATCAGGTTGTCGTTGGTAGGCGCGCAGGTCGACTGCAGCACGAAGACATCCTTGCCGCGCACGTTCTCGAGGAGCTCGACCATCACCTCGCCGTCGGAGAACTTGCCGACTATGGCGCGGCCGAGCGAAAGGTTCAGGTGGCGCGCGACCTCCTGCGCGAGGCGCGCATTGGCGTTGCCGGTAAAAACCATCAACCGCTCGAGCGGCGCCGCGCTAGCCATGCCGTGATTCATCGCGCCTTCGTGTTATGGCTGGGGAGGAAGGATTCGAACCCTCGTATGCCGGAATCAAAATCCGGTGCCTTAACCAGCTTGGCGACTCCCCAGTCGGAATCAATCCGTCCACTCGCAGAGCGGGTGCCGATCCAGTCCCCGCGCCACGAACCCCTTCATTGCCCCCGGCAACGCGGCGTGCACCGCGCGCGCCTCGGCCTCGGCCTCGAACTCGGCGAATACGCACGCTCCGGATCCGGTCATGCGCGCCTGCGGGCAGCGTTGCCTGAGCCATTCGAGGTTCGCCGCGACTTCGGGATATCTCGCCACGACCGCCGCTTCCAGATCGTTGCGTCCCTGCCCCGAGAAAAAGGGCGGTATTGTGAGTCGTTTCGAATGATGTGTCAACGAGCCAGCGAAGGTTTCTCGTGTGGAAACCGAGACTTGCGGCTCGAGCACGAGGTACCACGCGGCCGGCAGATCGAGGGCGCGAAGCTGCTCGCCGATGCCTTCGCCGAGCGCATTGCGGCCGTAGACGAACACCGGCACGTCCGCACCGAGCTTTTTTCCCAGATCCATCAATCTTTGCCGATCGATGCCGAGATCCCAGAGCCTGTTGAGCACGAGAAGCACTGTTGCCGCGTCGGAGGAGCCTCCGCCCATGCCGCCGCCCACCGGCAGCTTCTTCTCGAGCGCGAGATCGGCGCCCTGTCGCGCTCCGGTCTGCGCCTTGAGAAGGCGCGCGGCGCGCACGCAGAGGTTGTCCTCGCCGAACGGACCCGAGAACCGGATGTCACCGTCCTCGCGGGCCGCGATGCCGACGCGGTCGGCCCGCTCGATCAGGCGAAACACGGTCTGCAGCTCGTGGTAGCCCGCATGTTCACCTTCCTCGCGCCGCCCGAGGACGTGCAGGAACAGGTTGAGCTTTCCCGGCGCCGGGTACCAGCTCACTTCCATTGGGAAATCGCCAGCCGCAGCTCGATGCCCGGATAGGCGAGCCGCATGCGCGAAGGGAGCTTGCCCGCGTATTCCACGAACTCGATGTTCCAGCCGCCCTGCTGCAACGAAAGCAGCCGCCCGTCGGGCGCGTATTCGGCCGTCGCGGGCGACTCGGTGGAGGGGCGGCCGCGCACCCATTCGGCAAGCCCGGCAAGCGGCACGCGGAAGCCGAGCACCTGCTCGGTCAGCGCCTCGGCGTCCGAAGCGCGGTATTCGCGCGGCTCCGCAGTGGTAAGCACTATCTGCTCTCCCTCGCGCGCGAGGCGCGCGATTCCTGCACCGAGTGGAGAGGTAATCAGCATCTCGTCGGCGTTGCGCGCATGCCGCCATGCCAGGTTGGCGCTGAAGGACTCGTTGCCGTAGCGCGCGGCAAGGCGCCCGGCGAGATCGAACTCGGGCTTTTCGATCGACGGCGCGACGCTCGCGCAAGCGGCGAGAGCGAGCGCCGCGAGCGTGGAGGCGAGCCGCATCACTTCCTTAGGCGCTTGATGGTCTTCTGCAGCGTCTCGTTGTCCGGGCTCGCCTTCAGCGACTCCTGCCAGATCCGGTCGGCTTCCTCGCGCGAGCCCATCATCCAAAGCACCTCGCCGAGGTGGGCGCCGATCTCCGCATCCGGGCGGCCGTTGTAGGCGCGGCGCAGCTGCTCGACCGCGCCGCGCAGGTCGCCCTCGCGATAAAGCACCCAGCCGAGGCTGTCGACGATGAAGTAGTCATCGGGCGCGAGCTCGAGCGCCTTCTCGATCAGCTTTCTCGCCTCGGGCAGGCGCAGGTTGCGCTCGGCGAGCGAATAGCCGAGGGCGTTGTAGGCGTGGGCATGGTCGGGGCGCACGCCGATCAGCTTGCGCAGGTTGGCTTCGGCCACGTCGAAGCGCTCGAGCTTTTCCGCGGTGAGCGCATAGTCGTAGAGCAGCTCGGGCTGATCCGGCTGCCGGGCGAGCGCCTCGCCGAGGATCTTGAAGGCCTCCTCGCCGCGGTTGGCGTCGCGCAGCAGCTGCGCCTCGGCGACCGTGAGCTGCGGCTCGTCTTCCGGATTTTCTGCGGCCACGCGCTTGAGATAGGCTCGCGCCTCTTCGAGCTTGCCCTGTCTGGCGATGGCGTTGGCGATGCGCATGCGCGCCGGAACGAGGTTGTCCCCGCCCTTGATGCGCTCGTACCACTGCACCGCCTGGATCCATTGCTTCTGCTCTTCGGCGATCTGGCCGAGGAGGTAGCGCACGGTGTCGGCATCGCGATAGCCGAGCGCGAGCAGCCGCTTCATGTTGTCTTCGGCGATCGGGTAATCCTTGAGCTGGAAGGCGAGCAGCCCGACGGCGTAGATCACCTCGGTGTTGCCCGGGTTCGCGGCGAGCACCGCCTCGAACTGCTTGCGCGCCTCGGAAAGCCGCTTGTCGAGCACCAGGGCGCGCGCGTAGTTGAGGCGCGCTTCGCGCGAGTTGGGGTTCTTCTCGACGAAGTCGCCGAGCACTTTCGCGGCGGCCGAAGGCGAGCTTTTCTGCACGATCTGCGCCTCGAGGAGCGCCGGGAGCTCCCAGTCGGGGCGCAGCGCTGCGGCGCGGCGCAGGGCGGCAATCGCGGCATCGTCGTCGCCCGCGCTCGCCGAGGCTTGCGCCAAGGCGAAATGGGCCTGAGCGAGCTCGGGGTGCTTGGCGGCGAGGCTGCGCACCACGCGCAGGTTGGCCGCCTTGTCCGGATTGGCGGCGAGGAGGCGATTGAGCTGCATGTAGCCGTTCTCGAGATTGACGCCGTCGGAGGCGAGCAGCCGCTCGAGATAGGGCAGCGCCTGCTCGACGCGCTTCCCCGCGACGAGCAGCGCCGCGACGATCTGCAAAGCATGGGTCGAGGACGGCTCGAGGTCGAGCCAGGTCGTCGCCGCCTCCAGCGCGAGCTCGGGCATGCGACCCTGGTTGGCGATCTCGACCGCCCGCCGGGCGACGCGCGGGTCGCGGGTGCGCCGCGCGAGATCGATGAAAGTCTGGGCGGCGAGGGCGTGGTCGCCGCGCTGCAGCGCGATCTCGCCCAGCAGGAACTCGTACAGCGTCGGCTCGTTGAGCTCGCCGGAAGGAATATCCTTGGTCTGCGCGACCGCGGCGCAACCGGCGATCGACAGCGCGGAAACGACGATCAGAAAGCGGAACGTTTTCGGCATCTGGGGGTTCGACCGATCTTAGGTATATTTGGTGCCCCGCACAAGCCACCTCAGCACATGCCCGAGCTTCCCGAAGTCGAAGTGACGCGACGCGGCCTCGCGCCGCACATCGCCGGCCGCGTGATCTCCGGCGTGACCGTGCGCGACGCTCGGCTGCGCTGGCCGGTGCCGAAAGAGGTGCACGCGCTCGCCGGCCGCACGGTGCGAGAAATCCGCCGGCGCGGGAAGTACCTGCTGCTCGACTGCGGCGACGGCCACCTCATCGTGCACCTCGGCATGTCGGGCAGCCTGCGCGTGCTCGCGCGCGGCACGCCGGCGCAGAAGCACGACCATTTCGACCTGCTGCTCGGCGATCGCCTTCTGCGCCTGCGCGACCCGCGGCGCTTCGGCGCCGTGCTGTGGACCTCGGCGCAGGTCGAGCGCCATCCGCTTCTTTCCCACCTGGGCATCGAGCCGCTGTCGCGCGCGCTGCACCCGGCGCGGCTCTTCGAGCTAACGCGCGGCCGTCGCGCGCCGATCAAGCAGCTGCTGATGGACGCTCGCCGCATCGTCGGCGTAGGCAACATTTATGCGAGCGAGAGCCTGTTCCGCGCCGGCATCCATCCGCGCACCCCGGCGCAGCGCCTTTCGCTCGAGAAGTCCGCCAGGCTCGCGGCGGCGATCAAGCGCACGCTGCGCGAGGCGATCCGCGCGGGCGGCTCGAGCCTGCGCGACTTCGTCGGCGCCGACGGCAACGCGGGGTATTTCCAGACCCGCTACTGGGTCTACGATCGCGAGGGTGAGAGGTGCCGGCGCTGCGGCACGACGGTGCGCAGGATCCGGCAGGGGGGCCGCTCGACGTTCTTCTGTCCCGGCTGCCAGCGCCTGCGCTAGCCGCCCAGGGACTGCACCTTCAGCCGCAGCTTCGCCTGCACCGCCGGGTGCACGAACTTCGAGACATCGCCGCCGAGCATGGCGATCTCGCGCACCAGCGTAGCCGAGATGAACATGTGCTGCTCGGAGGGCGTGAGAAAGATGGTCTCCATCTCCGGATACAGGTTGCGGTTCATTCCCGCGAGCTGGAACTCGTACTCGAAATCCGAGACCGCACGCAGCCCGCGCAGTACCACCTGCGCGCCCTGCTTGCGCACGAAGTCGATCAGCAAGCCGCTGAAGCCGATGATCTGCAGGTTCTTCACGTCGACGAGCACCTCGCGCGCCATCGCAACGCGCTCCTGCAGGGTGAAGAACGTGCGCTTCGCCTTGCTGTCGGCGATGCCGAGGATCAGCGCGCCGAACAGCGTGCTCGCGCGGCGCACCAGATCCTCGTGGCCGCGGGTGAGGGGATCGAACGTTCCGGCGTAGACCGCCTTGACCTGGATCATCGTCTCTCCAGAAGCTGGTAGCTGACCTGGCCGGCGCGCGCACGCTTCAGCTCGCGCCACGCTTCTCCGGTTTCGACCGGCGCCGGCGCCTCGACGTAGACCCGCGCGCCTGGCGCGAGCCGCGGCGCAATCGCCTCGAGAGCCGCCGGCAGGGCATTCTGCCTGAACGGCGGGTCGAGGAAAACCACGTCGAACTTTTCTGCGCTGCTGGCGAGGTACGCGAACGCGTCGCCGTGAACGAGCTCCACCGCGGCCGCGGCAATGGTCGCTTTGGTGTTGCGCAGCGCCTCGAACACGGATCGATCCTGCTCGACCATCACCACGCGCGCGGCGCCGCGCGAGGCGGCTTCGAAGCCAAGTGCGCCGCTGCCGGCGAAAAGATCGAGGCAGGTGCGAGCATCGAGCCTCTGGCCGAGCCAGTTGAACAGCGTCTCGCGCACGCGGTCGGGCGTCGGCCGAAGATCGGCGCGATCGGCAACCGCGATGCGCCTGCCGCGGTATTCGCCGCCGATGATGCGGACGCGCCCTTTGCTAGAATTCACGCATCGATGGTAGCGCTCTCCTGGGCCGCGCGCCTCAAGGCTGGTCTCGCGCGCACACGCGATGTTCTCAATACGCCGGTCTCGGAGCTGCTCACGCGCCGCAAGATCGACGAGGCGCTCTACGAGGAGCTCGAGACGGCGCTGCTGCAGGCCGACTGCGGCGTCGCGGCGACCCGCTCGCTCGTCGATTCGCTCAGAAAGCAGAAGCTCGCCGACGGCGAGGCGCTGAAGCAGGCGCTCAAGGACGCGATCGCCGAGCTTCTCGCGCCGCTCGAGAAGAAGCTCGAGGCCGCGCGCACGAAACCTTTCGTCATCATGATCGCGGGCGTGAACGGCTCGGGCAAGACCACCTCGATCGGCAAGCTCGCCAAGTGGCTGCAGTCGCAGGGGCGCAGCGTGATGCTCGCCGCGGGCGACACCTATCGCGCCGCGGCGCGCGAGCAGCTCGTCGCCTGGGGCGCGCGCAACAACGTTCCGGTGATCGCGCAGGCTTCGGGCGACCCGGGGGCGGTGGTGTTCGATGCGCTCAGCGCCGCGCGCGCGCGCGGCACCGACGTCGTCATCGCCGATACCGCGGGCCGGCTGCCGACGCAGCTGCATCTCATGGAAGAGATCCGCAAGGTGAAGCGCGTCGCCGCCAAGGCGCTCGAGGGCGCGCCGCACGAGGTGCTGCTGGTGCTCGACGCCAACACCGGGCAGAACTCGCTTGCGCAGGTGAAAGCCTTCGACGAGGCGCTCGGCCTCACCGGCCTCATCCTCACCAAGCTCGACGGCACCGCGAAGGGCGGCGTGGTGTGCGCCATCGCAAAAGAGAAGCCGGTCCCGCTGCTCTTCGTCGGCGTCGGCGAGGGCATCGACGACCTGCGCCCTTTCGTGGCGCGCGACTTCGCCGAGGCGCTGGTTGGTTAGCTTCTCCTCCGTCGCCAAGCGCTACCCGGGCGGCCAGGAGGCACTGAAAAGCGTTTCCTTCGCCCTCGAGCCCGGCGAGCTCGCCTTCATTACCGGGCGCTCGGGCGCCGGGAAATCGACCGCTCTCAAGCTCATTCCCGCGATCGAGCGGCCGAGCGCGGGCTCGGTCATCGTCAACGGCCAGAACGTCGGCGCGCTCAAGCGCGCGGCGATCCCCTACCTTCGCCGCAATATCGGCATGGTGTTCCAGGATCAGAAGCTGCTTTACGACCGCAGCGTGTTCGACAACGTGATACTGCCGCTCGCCTTCTCGGGCCACGCGCCGCGCGAAGCGGCCCGCAGGGCGCGCGCCGCTCTGGACAAGGTGGGTTTGCTCGGGCGCGAGCGCTCGAACCCGGTCGAGCTCTCCGGCGGCGAGCAGCAGCGCCTCGCCATCGCGCGCGCGGTCGTCAACCGGCCCGCGCTGCTGATCGGCGATGAGCCGACCGCGAACCTCGACGCCGAATCCGCGGCCCGCATCCTCGACATCTTCGTCGACTTCAACCAGGTGGGCGTGACCGTCCTCATCGCCACGCACGACCAGGCGCTGGTCGAGCGCTACGGCCGCAAGGTCCTGCACCTCGAGGCGGGGCGCATCGCATGAGCGCGTGGCTGCGGCTGCACCGCCGGGCGTTCGCCACGGGACTGCGGCGCCTGGGGGCGCTCAACGCGCTGGTCATCGGCGTGGCGCTTTCGCTGCCGGCTGGCGGCTACGTCCTGCTCGACGGCCTGCGCGCGCTCGCCGGCCGCTTCGCGCTCGATGCGCAGGTTTCCGTATTCCTGCGCGCCGACCTGAAGCGCTCCGAGGCCGAGGCGCTCGGAAAAACGCTGCGCGCCGACCGGCGCATCGCAGCCGTGCGCTTCGTGCCGCGCGAAGAAGCCCTGAAAGAGCTAGCCGCCGTGCAAGGCATGCCGGAGGTCATCGCCGCGCTCGGCCACAATCCGCTGCCGGACGTGTTCGTGGTGAGCTCCAAGGGCAACACGCTGGAAGCCCTTGCCGTCGACCTGGGCAAGCTCCCCGGCGTCGCGCATGTACAGGCCGATGCCGCGTGGGCGCGCCGCCTCGCCGCGCTCGCCGCGATCGGTCGCCTGGCGCTCTGGCTGCTGAGCGCGCTGCTCGGGATCGGGCTGGTTGCAGTCACGTTCAACACGATCCGGCTGCAGATCCTCACCCAGCGCGAGGAAATCGAGGTCTCGAAGCTGATCGGCGCAACCGACGCCTTCATTCGCCGGCCGTTCTACTACCTGGGAGCGCTCCAGGGAGTGGCCGGCGGGGTGGCGGCGATCGCCATCGTCGCTGCCGGGCTTGCGCTCCTCAACCGCGAGGTGGCGGTGCTCGCCGATTCCTACGGCTCGACGTTTCGCTTCGCCTTCCTCGACGCGGGCGACGCTTGCGCGGTCGTGCTCTTCGCGGGGCTGCTCGGCTGGCTCGGGGCCCACCTTTCGGTCAGCCGCCACCTGCGGCAGATCGAAGCGAGCTAGCACTTTCGCAGGCTTCACGAACGACCGGGAGCCGCCACGGTCGAAGTGTTGGAGAGGTGTTGTTTTGTAAGCACATACTTACCACGAACCCCTCAGCGGAACTAGCCTGCAGGATTGGCACTCTAACAGCCAGAGTGCTAAAATACCTGCCTCAAGGAGGAATCCAATTGACCATGCAAGCCACATTGCCCCTGCCCTATCCGGCCGCCGCCATGCCGATGCCTACGGGGAGCCTCGAGGCTTACATCCAGACCGTCAATCGCTTCCCGATCCTGAGCGCCGAGGAAGAACGCGCGCTCGCGCAACGCTACCGCGACCACGGCGATCTCGAGGCCGCGCGCAGCCTCGTGCTCTCGCATCTGCGGCTCGTGGTGGCGCTCGCCCGCGGCTACCTCGGCTATGGCTTGCCGCACGCCGACCTGATCCAGGAGGGCAATATCGGCCTCATGAAGGCGGTCAAGCGCTTCGATCCTGACCGCGGGGTACGGCTGGTTTCGTTCGCCATCCACTGGATCAAGGCCGAAATCCACGAATACATCCTGCGCAACTGGCGCCTGGTCAAGGTCGCCACGACCAAGGCGCAAAGGAAGCTGTTCTTCAACCTGCGCTCGATGAAGAAGGGCCTCGCGCCCCTCTCGAGCGACGATGTCGAACGCGTCGCCGCGGAGCTGCGCGTGAAGCCCGAGGAAGTCGTGGAGATGGAGACGCGCCTTTCCGGCCAGGACATCGCCTTCGAAGCCGATCAGGACGACGAGGAAGCGTACGCGCCGGTCAACTACCTCGCCGCCGACCGCGACGCCGAGCCGCTGCGCCTGCTGGAAGCCAGGGAATCCGAGGAGAACCGCGCCGCGGGGCTCGACCAGGCGCTGAAGAGCCTCGATCCGCGCAGCCGCCGCATCGTCGAGGCGCGCTGGCTGCGGGAGAAGGACACGGCGACGCTGCACGACCTCGCTGCCGAGTTCAAGGTATCGGCCGAGCGCATCCGCCAGATCGAGGCGAAAGCGCTCGAGAAGATGCGCAAGGCGCTGCCCGCGCCGGCGTAATCAGCCCTTCTGCAGCAGGCGGGTGATCTCGTCGAACGGTACCGGCTTGCTGAAAAGATAGCCTTGCATCTCGTCGCACCTCAGCAGGCGCAGGAACTTCGCCTGCTCCTCGGTTTCGACCCCCTCGGCCACCACGCTCAGGCGCAGCGAATGCGCGAGCGAGATGATCGTCGAGATGAGCGACATCGCGTCCGGGTCGCCGTGCATGTTGACGATGAACGAGCGGTCGATCTTCAGCGCCTGCACCGGCAGCTTCGCGAGATAGCCGAGCGAGGAGTAGCCGGTGCCGAAGTCGTCGATCGCGATTCTGACGCCCAGCTCGCGCACCGCCTTCAGCTTGGCGATATTCGCTTCGACGTCCTCCATCACCAGGCTCTCGGTGATCTCCAGGTCGATCGCGGTGGGCGCGACGCCCTCCATGATCGCCTGCTCGACGACCGCGACGAAATCGCGCTGGCGCAGCTGGATCGCCGAGACGTTCACCGCCACGCGCGACGGCTTTAGCTTCTGCTCGGCCCAGTTGCGATGGTCGAGCGCGGCGCGTTTCAGCGCCCAGGCGCCCACCTCCAGGATCAGCCCCGTCTCCTCGAGCAGCGAGATGAACTGCCCCGGCGGCACCAGGCCCCGCTCCGGGCTTTGCCAGCGGATCAGCGCCTCCAGCCCGACGATGGCTCGCTTCTCGAGGTCGACCTTCGGCTGATAGTGCAGGACGAATTGCTCGCGTTCCAGCCCCTGGCGCAGCTGGTTCTCGAGCGCGAGCTTCTCGGCGACGCGCTCGGTCATCTGCTGGGTGTAGAAAAGGTATCTTTCGCCGCTCGCCTTCGCCTTCTTCAGCGCCGCCTCGGCATTCTTCAACAACCCCTCGGGGTCGGCGGCGTCGTCGGGAAACATCGCGATGCCCGCCTTCACCGATACGCGCAGCTCCGTATCGCCCAGGCGGTAGGGCGCGCCGAAGCAGCGGGTGGCTTGCGCCTCGAAGATGCGTCCGAATTCCTCGTCGCTGCGCACCTCCGGCACCACCACCGCGAATTGATCGGCACTGATGTGCCCAAAGCGCGTGCCGTCCGCGGAGTCCCCAGTGAGCCGTGCCGCGACCTGCTTGAGCAGCTCGTCGCCCGCGTGCCTTCCGAGGGAATCGTTGATGGTCTTGAAGCGCTCGATGTCGATGAGCACGAGGGCGAGGCGGTGTCCTTCGGCCTTCGCCGTGCTCAAGAACTGGGCCAAGCGCTCGTGGAACAGGGTGGGGTTGGCGAGCCCCGTGAGCGCATCGTAATAGGCGAGGTAATCGAGCTTCTCGCCTTTCTCGATGTGATCGAGCGCGAACGCGAGGTCGCCCGCCAGCTCGAGCAGCAGCGTCATCTCGTCCCTATCGAAGAAACCGACCACCGGGGCGTACAGCATCAGCACTGCGGCTGCTTTACCCCCGACGACCAAAGGGAGCGCGGCGAGCGACCGGGCCCCGCGCTCCAGAGCCCCTTTGGCAGGAACCTGCGGATCGTGCTCCAGGTCGTTCGAGATTACCGGCACCCCTTCGTTGACCGCACGGCCTACGACGCCTATGCCCCCGGGCGCGGATTCCTGCAACGTCATGCGGATGCGGCCGAGAAGCTGCTCATCGGTCCCCTGCCAGACAACCGGTTGCACGCGCGCCGCGGCCTCGTCGACCACGCCGATCCAGGCGATCGGGAATTGTCCTTCCTCGACCGCGATCCGGCACGCCTCCTGAAATAGCTCCTGCCGACCGCGAATGCGCACGATGGCCGCGTTGATGCTGCTGAGCACCGCGTTCACGCGCGTCAGCCGCCTGAGCTTTTCTTCCTTCTCGAGGTGCTCGAGCGCGAAAGCGATATCGCTTGCCAGCTCGCTCAAGAGGTTCATCTCCTCATGGTCGAAGAATCCGGGTTCGACCGCGTGCAGGCCGAGTACACCGATCGCTTGCCCGGATACGACGAGGGGCAGCATCGCGACCGATTGAAAGCCGCGCGATACGCTCTGCATGCGACGCAAGGCGAACGGATCCGTTGCCACTTCGTTGGACACGACCGGGGCGCGGTCGCGGATCGCGCGTCCCGCCATGCCAAAGCGCTCCGGATCGTCGTCCTTTGTAGAGAGCCGGATGACGCGCAAGAAACCCTGGTCGGCCCCGCTGGAGGCGACCGGCACGATCTCCTCCTTTTGGTTGTCGACTATTCCGATCCATGCCAGCTGGAATTTTGCGTCCTCGACCGCGATCCGGCACGATTCCTTGAAAAGCTCATCGCGTGAACGCGCGCGGACGATCAGCGAATTAATCCCGCTGAGCACCGCGTAAACGCGGTTCAGGCGCCTGATCTTGTCCTCTGCGCGCTTCTCCTGCGTGATGTCCTGCAGCGTGCTGAACCAGCGCATGCCGCTCGCGCCATGAAGATCGCTTTGCAGGGGCTCCATCACGTGGCGGAGATGAATCCATTCGCCGTTTCCGCGCCGCAGCCGGTATTCCGTGTCCCGGCGGGTGCCGCTCGCCGCCGCTTCGATGCTCGTTTGCCGGAACGCATCGCGTTCGTCTGGATGCAGGAACTCCAGCCAGTCGCGCGTGCTGCGCACCACCTCGCCGGGATCTGCGCCGATGAGCTGCGGAAAGGTCTCCGACCAGCTTTCGACGCCCCCGCCCGGTCCGGTGACCACGTGCGCGACCTTGGCCATGAGCTCGGCGCGGCGCAGCGCCGCCTCGCTGTTGCGCATCGCTGTTTCGGCCTGCTTGCGCGCGAGGAACTGGCCGACCTGACTGCCGATCACCGCGGT
This sequence comes from Burkholderiales bacterium, assembly GCA_035550695.1. Taxonomy (GTDB): domain Bacteria; phylum Pseudomonadota; class Gammaproteobacteria; order Burkholderiales; family SG8-39; genus SCGC-AG-212-J23. Next base: position 35,757 of record DASZOS010000007.1, read on the forward strand.
CGCCTCAAGGAACCGCTCGTCGGGCTCGCGCGCCTGCGCGCTCGCAAAGCTGAGCACGCCGAGCGTTTTCCCTTCAAACGTCACCGGAAGAATATGGCACCCACCCTGAAGGCTCGGTCCGGATGACGACCGCCACGCGCCCAGGGCACGCGCATCCTTGCTCAGGTCGGCGACCCACAGCGGCTGGCCAGCCTGCCATGCGATCCCGGATAAGCCTTGGCCGCGCCGATAGACGAGCTCTCGGGACCGCGCGATGAACTGCTCGGCCGCGGGGTCGTTCGTGCTCCAGGCTTCGGCGAATCGCAATACGCCAGCCGCCTCGTCGGCCGTGAAATACCGGCCGCAAGGCCATTCTTCCGCCTCGCAGATCGTGCGTATCACCGCCTGGATCGCCGCCGAGGCGCTTTCCGCCCCGGCGAGGCAACGGGTTACGCCATGCTCGAGCGCGCGCAACTGCTCGGCGCGCTTGCGTCCGGTGATATCCGCGGCGACCCCGGCAATCCGGTAGACCTTGCCCGCGGCGTCGCGGATGGGAAAGCCGCGCCCGTGGATCCAGCGCACCTCGCCATCGGGGCGCACGATGCGGTATTCGTAATCGTATTCGCCGGTAGCCGTGCTTTCACGGAACAAGCCGGATACGCGCTCCAGGTCGTCGGCGTGAATGGTTTCCACCCAGGAGTGCCCGTCCGCGTACAGGCTTTCGCGACTGCGTCCCCAGATCCGTTCGTAGGCCTCGTTGATGTACAGAATCTCGAGGGTTTCGAGATCTCTCAGATAGAAAACGTCGCGGATGTTCTCCGCCATCTGGCGGAAGCGTGCTTCGATCTCGAGCTGCGGCTCGGCTTGCGGACGAAGGAACCGCTCAAGCTGCGATACGAACGTTTCCGGAACGAGGGGCTTGTCTATGTAACCGTCGAAGCCTGCAGCAAGCGCCCGGTCGCGCCCGCCCGCCATGGGAGAAGCGCTAACCGCTATTACCGGAATAGACCATGTCGCCGCGTCGGACTTCAGGCGCCGCAAGACCTCGAAGCCGTCCATGCGCGGCAACTGGATGTCGCAGACCACGACGTCGGGCCGCGCGCCTTGCGCGAGCGCGAGCCCTTTCTCACCGTCTTGCGCGTACAGCAGCTCGCATCGACAGCCACGCAGCAGGTCGGTCATTACCTGCAGGTTTGCAGGGTTGCCTTCGATAATGAGGACGCATGCGCGCATTGTTCGGGGCAAGTCAGAGCGCTGTAACCCTGCTCTGCTGCCCGCGCAAGCAGCCTACGGCGCGCGTGCCCGCTCGCTCAACAGGGTCTTTAGGTCGTCGGGAAGGTCGGAGGCGATCCTGTCGTGCCGGATGAACAGGCGCAGCCGCCCCTGCGGGTCGATCACGTAGGTCTGCGCGCTGTGGTCGACGGTGTAGCTGTCGCCCTGCTTTCTCTTCTCGTAGTAGATCTTGAATTCTTTCGCGGTCCGCTGCGTGGCCGCGGCATCCCCGTATAGGCCCAGGAAGCTCGGGTCGAAGGCGGTCGCGTACTGCTTGAGCAGCGCCGGCGTATCGCGCTCGGGGTCTACCGTGATGAGAAGCACCTGCACGCGCTTGGCGTCATCGGCGCCGAGCTTCTTCAGCGCCTCGGCCGCGCCCGCGAGCGTCGTCGGACAGACATCCGGGCACTGCGTGAAGCCGAAGAAGACCACGACCGCCTTGCCGCGGAAATCCTCCAGCCGGCGCGCGCGGCCGTCGTGGTCCGTAAGCTCGAACGACCTGCCGTAATCGACCCCGCTGATGTCGGTGCTCTTGAACTTCGGGCCGCTGTCGCAGGCCGCAGCCGCGAGGCTAAAGATAATGATCGACCAGAAGCGAGCCAAAGAGAGTGGCCAGGTAGACAATCGAATAGCGGAACGTCTTGCGCGCGAGCGCGTCGGTATATGCCCGGTAGATGCCCCAGGCGTGCGCGAGGAAGATGCCGCCGAGCACGAGCGCCGCGGCGAGGTACAGCACGCCGCTCATGCGGATCGCGTACGGCAGCAGGCTCACCGCCGCGAGGACAATCGTGTAGAGCAGCACCTGCAGCTGCGTGTAGGGCTTGCCGTGCGTCACCGGCAGCATCGGCACGCCGGCCTTGGCGTACTCCTCGGTGCGGTACAGGGCGAGCGACCAGAAATGCGGCGGCGTCCAGACGAAGATGATGAGAAAGAGCACCATCGCCTCGGTGCTCACCTCGCCGGTGACTGCGGCCCAGCCGAGCACCGGCGGCATCGCGCCCGAGGCACCGCCGATGACGATGTTCTGCGGCGTCGCCGGCTTGAGCAGCACCGTGTAGACGATGGCGTAGCCGATGAAGGTGGCCACCGTGAGCCACATCGTGAGCGCGTTGACGAAGGTGTACAGCGTCCAGAGCCCCAGCCCGCCGAGCGCCCCGGCGAAAACGAGGGTCTGCTGCGCGGTCAGCTCCCCGCGTGGCAGCGGCCGCCACAGCGTGCGCCGCATCAGCGCGTCGATCTTGTGCTCCACCAGGCAGTTGATCGCGGCGGCGGCGCCGGCGACGAAAAAGATCCCCAGCGTGCCGGCGGCGAGCGTGCGCGCGGGGACCATGCCGGGCGTGGCGAGGAACATGCCGATCACGGCGGTGAAGACGATGAGCGAGACCACGCGGGGCTTGGTCAGCGCGAAAAACGCGCGTGCCTGCTGCGCGAAGCTGCTCGAAAGAACCTGAGTATTCACCGGGACGAACGCACGCGGCGGAAAGCGCGGGAGTTTAGCACCGGACCCTATCCTATGCGCGAATACTTCAGGAGGCGCTGCAGGTCCCTGAGCATCCTGGAGGGATCGGGGTCGCGCGGAAAGCGCAGCATCAGGTTGCCCAGCGGGTCGACGAGGTAGACGTGATCGCGGCGGTTGCCCGGAAAAGCCTCGTTCGCTTGAATGGTTCCGGCGACGCGGGTGCCCGCGATCGCGACCAGGAGCTCCGGACGCGGCGTCCCCGAATCGGTAATGATCCACAGGCGCTCGATGCGCGCCTCGTCCTTGCCCTGCGCCTTGCGCAGCTGGCGCATGAAATACAGCTTCTTCTCGCAAGCGGCGTCGCAGGCCGCCGCGTCGAAGCTCACCAGCACCCACTTGCCGCGCAGCTCGGCGAAAGGCGGCCCCGACAGCACGCGCGGCGCGATGAGCTCTCCGTAGTTTCCGCGACTGCCGGTTCCCCAGCCGAAATACCAGGCGGCCCAGCCGAGCACGAAAGGCGCGGCGCACGCGACGAAGATGCCGGCGAGCTTAAGCCGGTTCGACACGGCGGAAGGACAGCACGATGAATAGAGCGAGCGCGAGGCCCGCAAGCGAGTACCACTGCAGCGAATAGGCCTGGTGCTTCTCGATCCCGGCGTCCGGGCGCGGCCAGTCGCGCGCAAGGCCGTCGGCCGCGGGCGAATGCTGCTCGATGACGATCGGCTGCAGGGAGAGCCCGGTCTCCTGCGCGAACGACTCGATCTCGAGGTTCTGCCTCAGCTTCGTGCCGGTCGCCGGGCCCGCCTCGAGCACGCGCGGCAGACGCTCGAGCGCGAGGCCTTCGACGCGCACCGGACCTCTCGGCGTCGGCACCTCGGGTAGCTCAGCACGCGTGCGGCCCGCCGGCACCCAGCCGCGGTTCACCAGCACGTGCACGCCATTCAGCCGAAGCGGCGTCACCACCTCGTAGCCGGGACGGCCGCGCCGCAGCTTGTTGTCGAGATAGACGGTGTGCTCGGGCAGGAATCGTCCGCTCGCAACGACATGCTTCAAGGCCAATTCTCCCGGCTCGACCGTGCGCGAGGCGAGCTCGATCGGAGCGGAACGCATTTCCTCGTCGAGACGCGCGCCGAGCGTGCGCTTTTCTCCCGCGCGCTGCGCCTGCCAGATGCCGAGCGCGATGGCGGCGGCGCAGGCCGTCGCGGCGAGCGCTGCGGCCCAGAGCCGGGGACGGAAAGAGTATCCTGAAAGCATGCGCTACGTCGTCATCGCCATGCTCGCCGCCATCGTCGCGAGCCTCGCTTCCGCGGCGGTGTTCATGTTCCGCGACCGCGGCGACTCCAAGCGCATGGTGAAGGCGCTTGCCGTGCGCGTCGGGCTTTCTGTGAGCCTGTTCCTTATGCTGATGGCCGGCTACTACTTCGGCGTGATCCCCGGCCGGCTATAGCCAGTACACGAAGATAAAGAGGCCCAGCCACACCACGTCGACGAAGTGCCAGTACCACGCGACGCCCTCGAAGGCGAAATGGTGGTCGGGGTTGAAATGCCCCTTCAGGCAGCGGAACCAGATCACGGTCAGCATGATCGCCCCGAGCGTGACGTGAAAGCCGTGAAAGCCGGTCAGCATGAAGAAGGTCGAGCCGTAGACCCCGGTGGTGAGCTTCAGGTTGAGCTCCTGGTAGGCGTGGATGTACTCGTACGCCTGGAAGCCGATGAAGGTGACGCCCAGGACGATCGTCGCCGCGAGCCACGCGAGCAGCTTGCCGCGCTGGTTGGCGATCAGGTTCCAGTGCGCGAAAGTCACGGTCACCCCGGAGCTCAGCAGCAGCATCGTGTTCAGCGCCGGGATGCCCCAGGCGGCCATCGGGCTGAACTGCTCGCCGAACGCGGGACCCGCCGAGGGCCAATGCGCGCTGAAGCCCGGCCAGACCAGCGCCTGGCTCTCGAGCGTCGCGAGGTCCGGCACCGAGTAGACGCGCGTCCAGAACAGCGCGCCGAAGAACGCGCCGAAGAACATCACCTCGGAGAAGATGAAGAAGCTCATCCCCCAGCGGAACGACACGTCCTCCCAGCGTCCGTACCTGCCGCCCTCGGACTCGCGGATCACGTCGCCGAACCAGCGCACCATCATGTACATCAGCAGCACCAGGCCGGCCGCGATCGATAGCCAGCCGGCGCGCATGTCGTTGAACACGAACACGGCGCCGAGCGCCATGAGGAACAGCGAGCTCGAGCCCATGATGGGCCAGGGCATCGGCTGCGGCACCGCGTAGTGCTGCTGCCGGACCTGCCCCTGGGTGGTTGCGCCGTGCGCCATTTCTTGATCTCCCTTAGCTCGTCACCAAGTGCACGATCGTGCTCAGGGTGAGTATGAACAGCACCACGAAGAGGATCGCCGCGACGATGATGTGCGCGGGCCGGATCTGCACGCGCTCGTGGTCGGACTTGCGGCGGATGCCGATCGCGCCGTAGAGCACTGTCTTGATCAGCTCCATCAAGACTTTCCTCCGCGGCCCGCGACCTCGAAAAACGTGTACGAGAGCGCGATGCTGGTGATGCTCTTCGGCAGCTTCGGATCGACGACGAAGGTCACCGGCAGCCGCCGGGCCTCGCCGGCGGCGAGCGTCTGCTGCGTGAAGCAGAAGCACTCGATCTTCTTGAAATACTCGGCGGCCTGCAACGGGCCGTAGCTCGGCACCGCCTGCGCCGTCACCGGCGCGCTGCGCACGTTGACGATCTCGTACTCGACGGTGGTCAGCTCGCCCGGGTGCACGGCCACGTGGCTTACCAGCGGCTTGAAGCGCCACGGCAGGTTGTGCGCGTTCGAGTCGAGCTCTATCACCACCGTGCGGGAGCGGTCCACCTGCGTGTTGACGAGCGTCTCGGGGCGCTCGAGGTTGTTGACGCCCAGTGCCGCGCAGATCTGGTTGTAGAACGGCACCAGCGCGAAGCCGAAGCCGAACATCGCCACCGCGACGACCGCCAGCCGCGCCGAAAGCCTGCGGTTTTGCCGTTTGAGGCTCACCCGTTCAGCAGCCAGTACTTGGCGATGATGCCGATGAAGAACGCGGCCGCGATCGACGCCAGCACGAGAGCGGTCTTGGCATTCTTGCTCATTTCACTACCGGGGGCGTCTCGAAGCTGTGATAGGGCGCCGGCGTGGGAAGGTGCGTCCACTCCAGCGAATCGGCGCCCTCCCAGGGCAGCTGGGCCGCCGGCTTGCCGTTGCGGATGCACTGCACGACGACGTACAGGAACAGGAGCTGCGTGAGGCCCATGCCGAAGGCGCCGAGCGACGAGATCTTGTTCCAGGTCTCGAACATGAGCGCGTAGTCCGGGATGCGCCGCGGCATGCCCGCGAGGCCCAGGAAGTGCTGCACGAAGAAGATCATGTTGAAGAAGATCAGCGTCAGCCAGAAGTGGATCTTGCCGAGCGTCTCGTTGTACATCCGGCCGGTCCACTTCGGCAGCCAGAAATAGATTCCCGCGAAGGCGGCGAAGAGGGCCCCGGCCACCATCACGTAGTGGAAGTGCGCCACCACGTAGTAGGTGTCGTGCAGCTGGATGTCTATCGGCACCAGCGCCAGAACGAGCCCGGTGAAGCCGCCGAGCGTGAACATGAAGAGGAACCCGCAGGCGAAGAGCATCGGCGTCTCGAAGGTGAGCGAGCCCTTCCACATGGTCGTCACCCAGTTGAACACCTTGACCCCGGTCGGCACCGCGATGAGCGTGGTGGCGTACATGAAGAACAGCTGCCCGGTCACCGGCATGCCCACGGTGTACATGTGGTGCGCCCAGACGATGAACGACAGGATGGCGATCGCCGAGGTCGCGTACACCATCGAGGCGTAGCCGAACAGCGGCTTCCTCGAGAACGCGGGGATCACCTGGGAGATCACGCCGAAGCCCGGCAGCGCGATGATGTACACCTCTGGATGCCCGAAGAACCAGAAGATGTGCTGGTAGAGCACCGGGTCGCCGCCGCCGGCGGCGTTGAAGAAGCTGGTGCCGAAATGCCGGTCGGTGAGCGTCATGGTCACCGCGCCGGCGAGCACCGGCATCGTCGCCACCAGCAGGTAGGCGGTGATGAGCCAGGTCCAGCAGAAAAGCGGCATCTTCATCAGCGTCATCCCCGGCGCGCGCATGTTGAGGATGGTGGTGATGATGTTGATCGAGCCCAGGATCGAGCTCATGCCCAGGATGTGCACGGCGAAGATGGTGAGGTCCATGCCCATGCCCATCTGCACCGTGAGCGGCGCGTACATCGTCCAGCCCACTCCCGGCGCGCCCCCCGGCGTGAAGAAGGACAGGATGAGCAGCAAGGCGGCGAACGGCAGCAGCCAGAACGACCAGTTGTTCAGCCGCGCGAACGCCATGTCCGGCGCGCCGATCTGCATCGGGATCAGCCAGTTCGCGAAGCCGACGAACACCGGCATGATGGCGCCGAACACCATGATGAGGCCGTGCATGGTCGTCATCTGGTTGAAGAAGTCGGGGTTGACGAGCTGCAGGCCGGGCGAGAACAGCTCCGCCCGGATCACCACCGCCATCAGCCCGCCGACCGAGAACATGATGAAGCTGAACCACAGGTACATCGTGCCGATGTCCTTGTGGTTGGTGGTCGTGATCCAGCGCATGATGCCGCTGTAGCCGCCGTGGTGGCCGTGGGCGTCGTGCGCGTGTCCGTGGGTGTCTGCGACTGCGCTCATCTATCTCTCCTCAACCGTTTCACTTGCGCCGCGCCTTGACTTCGGCCGGCTGCACTTCGCCCGACTTGTTGCCCCAGGAATTGCGCGTGAAGGTGATCACGGCGGCGAGCTCGGCGTTGCTCAGTTGCTTGAAGGACTGCATCGCGGTATTCGGCCTGCCGTTCAGCACCACGTCGATCTGGCCCTCCTCCGGGCCGTTCACCACCTTGGAGCCGGCAAGAGGCGGAAAAGCGGGCGGCGTGCCGCGGCCGTGGGCCTGGTGGCAGGCGACGCAGTTCGCCGCGTAGACCTTCTCGCCGCGCTGCATGAGGTCCTGCAGCGCGAAGCTCCTGGTGTCGTCCTCGGCGGCCTTGGCGGTCTTCTGCTTGAACTCGGCCACCCACTTCGTGTAGTCCTCGGCCGATACGACGCGCACCACGATGGGCATGAAGCCGTGCTCCTTGCCGCAAAGCTCGACGCATTGGCCGCGGAACGTGCCGATGCTCTCCGGCCGGAACCAGGTATCCCTGAGGAACCCGGGCATCGCGTCCTGCTTCGCGCCGAAGACCGGAATCCACCAGGAATGGACCACGTCGGCCGCGGTGGTGATGACGCGCACCTTCTTGCCCACCGGAACCACGAGCTCGTTGTCCACCTCGAGCAGGTAGTTCTCGCCCTTGGGCTCCCTGCCCTCGATCTGCGCACGCGGCGTGGCGAGCGTCGACAGGAAGCTGATGCCTTCGCCCTCGCCCTTCAGGTAGTCGTAGCCCCACTTCCACTGGTAGCCCGTCACCTTGATCGTCAGATCGGCGGCCGAGGTGTCCTTCTGCGCGATCACCACCTTGGTCACCGGCCAGGCGATGACGATCAGGATGATCGCCGGGATGACGGTCCAGATGATCTCGACCGTCGTGTTCTCGTGGAATTGCTCCGCCTTGTGGCCTTTCGACTTGCGGTGCGCGTAGACGGCGTAGAACATCGCGCCGAACACGCCGACGAAGATGACGATGATCAGCCACATGACGAGCTGGTGCAGCCAGTCGATGTCGGCGGCGAGCTTCGACGCGGGCGTCTGGAAGTACCACTCGAGGGCGTGCGCCGAGCCCGATAGCGCGAGCCCGGCGAAGCTTGCCAGCGCTGCAAAGAGTTTCATTCCCCTCATGTCCTCGTTCCCCGAATCAGAACCGCAGTCTTTTCCGCAGCTCGGCGGCAAACTCGACGCGCGTGCGCTCGTCGAGGTGCCGCCCCAGCTCCAGCTCTTCGCGGGCGCCGCGCAGCTTCACGCGCGCACCCTGGCGCTTGCCCGCTTCGAGGTAAACCTCCGCCCGGCGCGCGTCGATCTCATAGCGCGACACTCTCTGCGCTTCGGCCACTTCCACTGTCAGGCGACCGGACTCGAGCACGATGCGCTCGTAGTCGGCGGCGTGCCGGGCATAAGCGAGATACGCCGCCACGAGCACCAGCACTTCAAGTCCAGCAAACGGCAGCACCAGCCAGGCACCCGCGAAGGCAAAAGCACCGCCAATCCCGAGAACCGCGACCGCTAGCGCTATGTACACGCCGGCAAGTCCGGCCGGCGAATTCGAGCAATTGCGCTTTAGGGTCAGGCTGAAGCCGGCATTCGCGTCGCGAAACGGCAACCTGCGCGCCGGTTCTGCAGGGCTCCTCAGCAAGCCGGCGAAAATATCACAAAAGCTTGCGCTGCCTCAAGGAATGCTGCGGAAGATACGAACCGTTTTCACCTCCTCGGCCTTCCAGGCATGCCCGTACACCACCTCGAAAGTAGCCTTCGGCTTGTCGCCGAGCGCGCGACGAAGCCGCGCGGCGAATCCTTTTCCCGCGAGGCCGCGCGGCCGGTCGGCCCGCGCGCTCGTCTGCCCGCTTGCCCTCAGGTCGCTCAGCAAGGTGTCAGCATCCGGATACGCGAGGCCGACCATCTCCATGTCCATTACCGGCGCCGAGAGCCCGGCGGCCAGCAGCATGTCGCCCAGATCGTGCATGTCGATGAAACGGTGAACGCGGTCCGCCCCCGCCGCGCCGCGCAGCTCTTTCAGCGTATCCGGGCCGAGGGTGCTGAACATGAGAAGGCCGTTCGCGGTGAGCACGCGGCGGAATTCCCTGAAAGCGGCGAGGGGATCGGAAAGATAGTGCAAGGCCATGTTGGACCAGACGAGGTCGACCGAGCTGTCCGCGAGCGGCAGGCGCTCGAGGTCGGCGCAGATCGCCACGCGCGTCGCGCCTGCGAGGCGCGCGATGAATCCCCGCTTCGGCAGCATGGGAAACGAAAAATCGAGCGCGATGAGCATCGCCCGCGGATAGCGCTTCGCGAGCATGCGGCGTGGCGGGCCGCTACCCGCGTCGAGCACCCGGCGCGGCACGAGCTTTACGTAGTCCAGGCGCTCGAGCATGCGAGCGGCGATCTCGTCTTCGAGGCGCGCGGCCCGGGCGTAGGTCTTCGCCGCCCGCTCGGAGCGCCGGCGGGCGGCGCGCCGGTCAACCTCCGCAGAGCGCTCGCTCAATCGCGGCGCAAACGGCGAGTAGATGGCGGTCGGCTCCCGCGGTGCCGCAGACCATCAGGCCCACCGGCGCGGTCCCGGGCTCGTGGCAGGGCAGCGATGCCGCACAGCCGCCGAGGAAGTTCGCCAGGCCGTTATTGCGCAGGATGCGCGCATTCCAGCGGAAGTAATCCTCGTCGCGCGCGTCCGTCTCTTCGATCGTGGGCGCAATGCAGGGAACGGTCGGCATGACGATGGCGTCGAACGGCGCGGCGAGCGCCTCCACCTCGCGAACGAAGCGCGCGCGCAGGCGGCCGAGCGCGACGTAGTCCGCGGCCAGGAAATCCTTGCCGAGCAGCACGCGCTTGCCCACGCGCGGGTCGAGCTCGGCGATGCGCTCGAAGTGCGGCCTGTGTATTTCGTAGGACTCGGCCGCGGCAAAGCCGCCCGCCCGGAAATACTCGTCCTGCCGGTCGAACGCCGGAACGGCCATCTCGGTAATCAGGGCGCCCGCCTTCGCCAGCCTCGAAAGGCTGCCGCTGAACGCGGCGGAAACCTCTTTATCGAGATCCTCCAGCACCGACGAACGCGGCAGAAGCAGCCTCAGCCCCTTTGCCGGCATGGCCGGCTGCGGCTGCGGCGCTTCGCCCGCAAGTAGCGCGTCGTACACCGCCGCGCAGCCGACCGAATTGACCAGCGGCCCGACCGAGTCGAGCGTGTAGGACAGCGGAAACGCGCCCTCGCGCGGCACGCGATGCGCGCTCGGCTTCCAGCCGACGACGCCACAGAGCGCCGCAGGTCCGCGGATCGAGCCGCGCGTATCGCTGCCGAGCGACATCACCGCCATGCCGTCGGCCTGCCCTACGGCCGCGCCCGAGGACGATCCGCCCGGCACGCGGCCGTTCTTTCGGTCATAGGGGTTCTTCGGCGTGCCGTAATGGGGATTGAGCCCCACCCCGCCGAATGCGAACTCCACCATGTTGGTGCGTCCGACGAAGACCGCGCCCGCGGCCCTGAGCCGGGCGACCGTCGGTGCGTCGGCGCTTGCCGGAGGATTGTTCGCGAGGATTTTCGACCCGGCACGCGTCACGTCGCCCGCGACGTCGAAGAGATCTTTGAGCGACACCGGGAGCCCGTCGACCGCAGAGCGGCGCACGCCCATTTTTCGCAAGCGGTCGGAATGGTCGGCGTCGGCGCGCGCGCTTTCGGCGTAGACCTTGAGGAAGGCGCGGCTTCCTTCGCCGGCGCGGTCGCTGATCCGCGCAAGCGCCTGCTCGGCGAGCTCGCGGCTCGAGGTGCGGCCTGCGGCCAGGTCGGCGGCGAGCTGCGCTACAGTCCACATGGAGAAAAGATAGCATGCGCAATTTTCTCGGGGAGACGTTTTTCGGCGGCGCCTGCTTCGTTTGCCGCGGAGCCGCGCGCGAGCTGCTGTGCGCCGCCTGCCGCGCCGAGCTGCCGCTTCTCGCGCGCGAGCTATGCCCGCGCTGCGCGCTGCCGTCGCCCGGCGGCGCGCTCTGCGGCCGCTGCCTCGCCGAGCCGCCCGGCTACGACGCCACGATCGCCGCGCTCGCCTACGACTTTCCGGCCGACGCGCTGGTGCAGGCGCTCAAGTTCCGCGGCGAACTCGCGCTCGCGCCGCTCCTCGCGGAATTGCTGCGTGAGCGCATTCCCGCGAGCGAGCCGGTCGATTGCGTGGTGCCGGTTCCGCTCTCCGCGGCGCGCCTCCGGAGCCGCGGCTACAACCAGGCGGTCGAGATCGCGCGCCACCTGCCGGCGAAGCTGGAACTGGAGCTTTGCGTGCGCCATCGCGACGGCGTGCCGCAGATGGAGCTTCCCTGGGCCGAGCGCCAACGCAACGTGCGCGGCGCCTTCGACTGCCGGCGCGCGCTCCTCGGCGCGAAAGTTGCGGTCGTCGACGACGTGATGACCACCGGCGCGACGCTCGACGAGATCGCCCGCACGCTCAAGCGCGCGGGCGCCGAGCGCGTCGTGAACTGGGTAGTCGCGCGTACTCTACCGCCTACCTGATGGGGCTCACCCCGAGCGCAGCAATTCCCAGAGCTGACGCGGGGTTAGGATTCGCATCCCCTCGAGCGATCCGAGGGCGACAAGGGCTGCATCGCCAGTTACGAACGCTTCCGCGCCGCCTAGAAGCGCTTCCCCCAGCACCAGGCGGTCGTCCTCTTCCGCGTTGCATGAAGCTCGTGAGGCGTTCTCGACGACCATGACCGCTTCGCTGGAGACATACTCGACGATCTCTGCACACCGCTCGGCAGGAAGCTTGATTTTGGAGCGCAGCGCCTTCTCGAGCTCCTGCAATACCGCGCGCCCGGTGACCAGGTCGTGTTCCAGCAGCACCACGTCCAGCAAGTCCGCGCTGAGCCCCCGGACGGCGAACGCGCTGACCAGCACGTTCGTGTCGAGGAAAAGCCTCACGATATCGAGCGGAAAACGTCCTCGTCCGTGAGCAAACCCTGCGCCTCTGCAAAGGGCAGTGTTTTGGCGCGCAACTCCCTGAATCGCGTCACGGCGACTTGCCGCCTCAGCGCATCGCGTGCAATCTCGCTCTTTGTGCGGCCTGTACGCCTTGCTATGCGCGCCAGCGCCTTGTCCAGCTTGGGATCCAGTCTGATCGTCAACGTGCTCATCAGGGTACCTTCTGTACGACTACGTCTTACAGTGTAGCATCAAGCCCCCGGCAAGCGTTCCCGCTTGATGTTCGACGTCGTCCTGGTGGAGCCCGAGATCCCGCCGAACGCGGGCAACGTCATCCGGCTTGCCGCGAATACCGGCGCACGGCTTCATCTCGTCGAGCCGCTTGGCTTCTCCATGGACGACAGGCAACTCAAGCGCGCCGGGCTCGACTACCACGAATATGCTTCGGTCACGACCCACAAGGACTGGAGCGCGTGCCGCGCCGCGCTCGCCGGCCGGCGCATGTTCGCCTTCACCACGCGGGCGAGCCGGCTCTATACCGAGATCCGCTACGCCGCCGGCGATGTATTCGTCTTCGGCGCCGAAACCCGCGGCCTGCCGCAGCCGATCCTCGACGAAATCCCCGAGCGCCTGCGCCTGCCGATGCGCCCCGGCAATCGCAGCCTCAACCTTTCGAACGCCGTCGCCGTGGTGGTGTTCGAGGCGTGGCGCCAGCTGGGATTCGCTCTCTAGCGCTCCCGCTTTGGATCCCGCGACAGCAATCGCTCGACCGCCGCAGCGGGCGACAGTTGGCCTTCGAGCACGGCGTTAACCGCATCGCTCACCGGCATGTCGACGCCCTTCGTTTTCGCGAGGCGCGCGACTTCTCTTGCCGAGCGCACGCCTTCGGCGACGTGACCCAGGTTTTTCAGGATGTCGCTTAATGAACGACCGCGAGCGAGCTCGAGCCCGACGCGCCGGTTGCGCGAAAGGTCGCCGGTCGCAGTAAGAATGAGGTCGCCGGCGCCGGCGAGGCCGTACAGGGTTTCGGCCTTGCCGCCGAGCGCGGCGCCCAGGCGCGCGATCTCGGCGAGCCCGCGCGTGATAAGTGCGGCGCGCGCGTTGAGTCCCAGGCCGAGCCCGTCGGAAATGCCGGCGGCAATAGCCATCACGTTCTTCACCGCGCCGCCGATCTCGACCCCGATGAGGTCGGCGCTGTAGTAGACGCGCATGCGCCCGCCGTGCAGCAGCGCGGCGGCTTCGCGCGCGAAGGCGGCGTCGCGCGCGGCGAGGGTGAGCGCGCACGGCAGTCCGCGCGCCACCTCTACGGCGAAGGACGGCCCCGAAAGCGCGCCATAGCGCGCCGCCTCGCCGAGCGTCTGGGCGGCGATCTCATGGGGAAGCAGCCCCGTGCCCTCCTCGAATCCCTTGCACAGCCATACCACGGGGCTCGCCTTGGGCAGCCTCTCGAAGAGCGTGCGCAAACCCGCCACGGGAGTGGCGGCGATAAGCAGGCGCGCGCCGCTGGTCGCTTGAGCGATATCAGCGGTTACGGCGAGCGCTTGCGGCAGTTCAAAATCCGGGAGATATCGCTGGTTGCGGCGGCTCGCGGCGATCGAGGCGGCCTGCGCGGCATCGCGCGCCCACAGGACCACGTCGAGCCGTGCGGCGAGCACCGAGGCGATCGCGGTGCCCCAGGCGCCGGCGCCGAGGACCGCGACGCGGCTCACCGCGCGATTTCGATCTTCGGGCCTTCGGCCGCCTGCTGCTGCTGCAGGCGCTGCACGTAGAGCGCCTCGAAGGACACGGGACTGAGCAGCACCGGCGGAAAGCCGCCGCGTATGACGAGATCCGAGATGGTCTCGCGCAGGTACGGGAACAGGATCGTCGGGCAGCCGATCTCGAGCAGCGGCTGCACCTCCTTCTCGGGGACGTTGCGCACGGAGAAAATGCCCGCCTGGACCGCCTCGGCGAGAAACAGCGTCTTCTCGCCCGACTTGGCGGTGACCGTGGCGGCGACGGTCACCTCGAAGTAGCCCTCGGCGAACTGCCCGCTCGTGGTGTGGATCTGCACCTCGAGCTTCGGCTCGACCTGCTGCACGAACACCTGCGGCGCGCCCGGGATCTCGAGCGAGAGGTCCTTCACGTAGACTTTTTCGATCTGGAAGCTGGGCTGCTGCTGTTCTTCGCTCATGCGGTCGCCTTTAGTAGGGAATCGAGCTTGCCGTCGCGCTCGAGGGCATAGAGATCGTCGCAGCCGCCGACGTGGCGGCTGCCGATCCAGATCTGCGGCACGGTGCGCCGGCCGCTCCTTTTCATCATCTCGGCGCGCCGTGCGGGCTCGAGGTCGACGCGGATCTTCTCGACGGCAACGCCCTTTTCCGCGAGCAGGCGCTCCGCCGACTGGCAGAAAGGGCACGATGCAGTCGTGTACATCAGGATCTTTGCCAACTCATTTCTCCACCGGCAGCCCGGCCTGCTGCCATGCACCCAGCCCGCCGGCGAGGTTCACGGCCCTGGCGTAGCCCTGGCTTCTCAGCGCAGCGGCCGCCTTTGCCGAGCGGTTGCCGGTGTCGCAATACACGATCACGGGCTTGTCCTTCTTCTTAGCAACTTCCGCGCCGCCCGCGCCGATGCGCGAAAGCGGCACGTTGCGCGCCCCGAGGATGTGGCCGGCGCCGTACTCGCCCGGCTCGCGCACGTCGACGACGAGCGCGTCCTCGCGATTGATGAGCTGCGTCGCCTGCGTCGGGTTGACCGAAGGACCGCCCGTGGTGCGCCGCAGGTACGGCCACAGCAGCATCGCTCCGGAAGCGAGCGCGACTGCGATGAGGAGAATGTTTTCTTGGATGAATTGCACGGGGGGGCCGACATTATAATTCAGCGCCATGCACAAGCTCGTTCTTCTGCGCCATGGCGAGTCGGACTGGAACCGCGAAAACCGCTTCACCGGCTGGACCGACGTCGACCTTTCCGCGAAGGGCGTCGAGGAAGCGCGCTCCGCCGGGCGGCTGCTCAAGTCGGGCGGCTATCGCTTCGATCTGGCGTTCACTTCGGTGCTGAAGCGTGCCATTCGCACGTTGTGGATCGCGCTCGAAGAGCTCGACCAGATGTGGCTGTCGGAGGAAAAGAGCTGGCGCCTCAACGAGCGCCACTACGGCGCGCTGCAAGGCCTGAACAAGGCCGAGATGGCCCAGAAGTACAGCGAGGCCCAGGTGCTCATCTGGCGGCGCAGCTACGACACGCGCCCGCCGGCGCTCGAAAGCAACGACCCGCGGTACGAGTCAAAGGACCCCCGCTACGCGGGCGTGGAGGTGCCGCTCACCGAATGTCTCAAGGACACGGTGGCGCGCGTGATCCCCTACTGGACGAGCGCCATCGCGCCGGCGGTGCGCGCCGGCCGGCGCGTGCTCATTGCCGCGCACGGCAATTCGCTGCGCGCTCTCATCAAGCATCTGGACGGCATGGGCGAGGCCGAGATCGTGGGCCTCAACGTTCCGACCGGCGTGCCGCTCGTCTACGAGCTCGATGCCGAGCTCAAGCCCCTGCGGCATTACTACCTCGGCGACCCCGACGAGGTAGCCAAGCGCATCGCGGCCGTATCGGCGCAAGGGAAGGTCAAGGCCTGAGCAGGCTGTTTCTTCTTCTGGCGTCGCTCTGCGCGGCGGCGGCGTGGGGAGCGACGAAGGAAGAGGATCTCAAGGCGCTGCGCGGCCGCATCGAGGCTCTGACCCGCGAGCTCGACAGGAAGGAAGAGAGCCGGCGCGAGGCGCGCGATGCGCTGCGCGAGTCCGAGCGCGCCATCTCGGAGGCAAACCGCACGCTCGGCGCCCTGGAGGCCGAGGGCCGGGGGCTGCGTGCCGAGGCGTCCGCGATCGCCGAGCGCCGCGGCGCACTCGGGCGCTCGCTCGCCGAGCGCCAAGCGACCATCGGCCGCATGCTCGCCGCCCGCCAGGCGGCCGGCGCACCCGACGCCCTGCGCGTGGCGCTTTCCGGGGAGGACCCCGGGGCGGTGTCGCGCAGGCTGTATTACGCAGGTTACGTGTCGCGCGCGGCGGCCGCCCTGCTTTCGGAGTACCGCGCGGGAATCGCCGAGGCCGAGCGCCTCGGGCACGAAGCCGAGGCAAGGCGCGCGCGCCTGCGCTCGCTCGAGCAGGAGAGCCGCGCCGACCGTGACAAAATTCTCGCCGAGCGCCGTACGCGCCGCCGCCTGCTCGGCGAGCTCGCCGCCGAGCTGCGCGCGAGCCGCGGGGAAATCAAAGTGCTGCGCGCCGACGAGGCGCGCCTGGCAAGGCTCGTCGAGGCACTGGGACGCGTAATTCGTCGCAACGAGCGCGTGCCGCGACCCGATTCGGCAAACGAGCCATTTTCGGCCTTGCGCGGGCGGCTCAGCTTGCCGGTGCGCGGGGAACTGATCGGGCGCTTCGGCGCTCCAAGAGGGGCGGCGGGGAGCGAAGCGAAGGGTGTGTTCATTCGTTCCCCCGAGGGGCAGCCGGTCCGGGCGGTCGCGCGGGGCCAGGTGGTCTACGCCGACTGGATGAGGGGGTTCGGAAATGTTCTCATCGTGGACCACGGCGAGGCCTATCTTTCGATCTACGCCAACAACGAATCGCTCCTCAAGCAGGTGGGCGACGCAGTCGCGATCGCAGAGCCGATCGCAACCACCGGGGCGAGCGGTGGCAACGAGGAAACCGGGCTATACTTTGAACTGCGGCATCTTGGCCGCGCTTTCGACCCGTTGCGGTGGGTCAGGTTGAAATAATCCACATTTATGCAAAACAGACTTCGCAACATCGGACTCATCGCCATCGGCGCCGTGGCCGGCGTGCTCATAAGCCTGAATATCCAGGCCATCGCCGAGCGGGCGGTGCGCACCACCCTGCCCATCGAGGAGCTGCGCGCGTTCACCGAGGTGTTCGGCGCCATCAAGACCAACTACGTCGAGCCGGTCGAGGACAAGAAGCTCATCACCGAGGCGATCAACGGCATGCTGACGGGCCTCGATCCGCATTCGGCCTACCTCGACCAGGAAGCCTTCCGGGAGCTGCAGGTGGGCACCCAGGGCCAGTTCGGCGGGCTGGGCATCGAGGTCGGCATGGAAGACGGCTTCGTCAAGGTGATCTCGCCGATCGAGGACACGCCGGCCTTCAAGGCCGGGATCAAGCCGAACGACCTCATCATCAAGCTCGACGAGACCCCGGTGAAGGGCATGACGCTGAACGACGCCGTGAAGCGCATGCGCGGCAAGCCGAACACCACGATCACGCTGACCATTTCGCGCAAGGGCGAAAGCGCGCCCCTCATCGTCACGCTGACGCGCGCCGTCATCCGCGTGCAGAGCGTCAAGTCCAAGGTGATCGAGCCGGGCTACGGCTGGGTACGCGTATCGCAGTTCCAGGAAGCGACCCCCGAGAACCTGGTGCGGCAGCTCGGACAGATGTTCAGGGACAACCCGGGCCTCAAGGGCCTGGTGCTCGACCTGCGCAACGATCCCGGCGGCCTGCTGCACGGCGCGGTCGCCATCTCCGCGGCGTTCCTGCCGGTGAAATCGCTGGTGGTTTCCACCGACGGGCGCGCCGAGGACGCGAAGAAGAAGTTCTATGCGACGCCGGACGACTACGCGCGCAGCAGCCGCGGCGAGGACGTCCTGAAACAGCTGCCGGCCGCGGTCAAGTCGGTGCCGATGGTCGTGCTGGTGAACGGCGGCTCCGCCTCGGCCTCCGAGATCGTCGCCGGCGCACTGCAGGACCATAAGCGCGCGACCGTGATCGGCACGCAGACCTTCGGCAAGGGCTCGGTGCAGACCATCATGCCGCTTGGCAACAACACCGCCATCAAGCTCACGACGGCGCGCTACTTCACGCCGAGCGGGCGCTCGATCCAGGCGCTCGGCATCAAGCCCGACATCGTGGTCGAGGACCCGACCGATACGCTGACCCGCGTGCGCGAAGCCGACCTGACGCGTCACCTCGAAAACGGCAAAGCAGCGAAGCCGGAAGAAAAGAAGGACCCCGCGGCCGCGCGGGTGAAGCCGCAGCAGCCGGTGTCGCCGGCGGAAATGAAACCCATCGAGCTCGGCTCGAAGGACGACTTCCAGCTGCAGCAGGCCATCGCCCACCTCAAGGGCGAGCCCGTGAAGGCGGTCGCGCCGACGGTGGCGCAGAACAAACCGAACTGAACGACGAGCAACTCCTCCGCTACAGCCGCCATATCCTCCTCCCCGAATTCGGGGTGGAAGGGCAGGAGCGGCTGCGGCGCGCGCGCGTCCTGATCGTCGGCGCGGGCGGCCTGGGCTGCCCGGCCGCGCTCTACCTCGCCGCCGCCGGTGTCGGGCGCATCACCCTTGCCGATTCCGACAAGGTCGACCTCACCAACCTGCAGCGCCAGATCCTGTACCAGGCCGAGCGCGTCGGGGCGCCGAAGGTCGATGCGGCGCGCGCCGCTTTGCAGGCCCTGAATCCCGATATCGAGATCGTCGCCCTGCAGAAAAGGCTCGGGCCGCAGGAAGCCGAAACGCTCGTCG
Source organism: Burkholderiales bacterium (assembly GCA_035550695.1). Classification (GTDB taxonomy): domain Bacteria; phylum Pseudomonadota; class Gammaproteobacteria; order Burkholderiales; family SG8-39; genus SCGC-AG-212-J23. Next base: position 54,588 of record DASZOS010000007.1, read on the forward strand.
CGGAGGCCGATCTCGTGCTCGACTGCACCGATAATTTCGCCACCCGCCACCTGCTCAATCGCGCGTGCGTGAAGCACCGCCGGCCGCTGGTCTCGGGGGCTGCCATCCGCTTCGACGCCCAGGTGATGGTCTTCGACCTGCGCAGCCCCGATTCTCCCTGCTACGCGTGCCTGTTCCCCGAGGACGGGGAAGTGGAGGAAGTGCAGTGCTCCGTGATGGGGGTGTTCGCGCCGATGACCGGAGTGATCGGCGCCTTGCAGGCGATGGAGGCGCTGAAGCTCCTCGCCGGCATCGGCGCTTCGCTGAGCGGGCGGCTCCTGCTGCTCGACGCGAAGAGCGCCGACTGGCGCAGCGTGCGCGTAAAGAGGGACACGGCTTGCGCGGTCTGCGCGGGACGTTGACCACAGACGCAAATCAGGGACGGACCACGTTTTCAGCCAGTCGGCGTAGGACTTTCGATGGCATTCCGTTGCCGATTCGAGCTGCATAGGTCGGAGCCAGTCCGGCGTGCACGGGGGTAGGCATCTCGGAGGCGCTTGAACTCAACTCTCCCCCAGTCCTGCAATGCGCCACCAGGCAGAAAACGTGGTCCGTCCCTGATTTGACTTGGCCGATTCCTAGGACAACAAGTAGCGGCGCTGCGCGCCGAAGCTTTCCGTGGGCTTCTTGACGAAGCCGCTCTTGGCGTACTGGTGCAGGCAGCCGATGGCGTAGCGCAGCAGCGTCCCGGCGCGCCCGGCGGCATCGCCGTCGGCCGCGTCGCGCAGCGACTGCTTCAGCGTCGATTCGAAGCGGTCGAAGAACTGGTTCATGCGCGCTTGCAGCCGCTCGTGCTCGCCGACGAGCGCATCGCCGGTCATCACGCGCACCATGCCCGGATTCTTCTCGGCAAAGGCGAGCAGCATCTCGAGGAGCTTCTCCGCCTGCTGCCGGCCGTCTGCTTCGTCTTCGGCGATGCGGTTCGCGAGCGTGAACACCGAGTTCTCGATGAACTCGATCAGCCCCTCGTACATCTGGGCCTTCGAGGCGAAATGGCGGTAGAGCGCCGCCTCGGAGACGTCCAGCCTCTCGGCGAGCGCGGCCGTGGTGATGCGCTCCCACTTCGGCGCCTCGAGCATGTGCGCGAGGGCCTTGAGGATCTCCAGCCTGCGTTCGCCTTTGGCTCGGGGCATAGGGGTGGGGCAGGCGGATTCTAGACTCAGCCGTAGCGGAAGACTAGGCGCGGCAGCTCGATCACCGAGGCGACCCGCAAGTCCACGAACGACACACGGCGCTTGAGCCGGCTCACCCAAACCGTTGACATTCCAAGGCGATGCGCGGTGCGCAGATTTTCCAGCGCGTCGTCGACGAAGGCGCAGCGATGCGGATCGAGGTCGTGATTGCGCAGCAGCACGTGAAAGCCGTGCAGGGCGGGCTTGCCGCGGTAGCGCGCGTCCTCGATGGCGTAGACGCGGTCGAAATAGCGCGCGAGCCGCAGCGCTCGCAGCACGCCTTCGACGTAATGCCGGGGCGCATTGGAGAAGACGAGCTTCATGCCGTCAAGACGCGACAGCGCATGCTTGAGCGCGTTCTCGTGCACGACGATATCCGCGAGCTCCGGAAACACGTGCGTCTCGGCGAGGAAACGGCGCGGATCGGTGCCGTGGTGGCGCATCAGGCCGTTCAGCGTGGTGCCGTAGCGCAGCCAGAAATCGCGCCGCATGCGGGTGGCGCCTTCCTCGTCGAGGTCGAACTCGCGGCGCAGGAAGGCGTTGATCTGCCGGTGCATCGACGGGAAGATAGCCGCCGTGGCGTCGTGCAGCGTGTTGTCGAGATCGAAAATCCAGACGCGCCTGGAAGGCGCCAGACCCGCGATGCGCACGACTACTTGCTCTTGATGAGCGTGCCGATGCCCTGATCGGTGAGCACTTCGAGAAGCAGCGCGTTCGGCACGCGCCCGTCGATGATGTGCACGCTCTTCACGCCGTTGCGGGCCGCATCGAGCGCAGAGCCGATCTTCGGCAGCATGCCGCCGGAGATCACGCCCTTCGCCACGAGATCGTCGATCCTGCGGGGCGTAAGGCCCGTCAGGAGCCTGCCGTCCTTGTCGAGCACCCCGGGGGTGTTGGTGAGAACCACGAGCTTCTCGGCATTGAGCACCTCGGCGAGCTTGCCCGCCACGAGGTCGGCGTTGATGTTGTAGGTGGTGCCGTCCGCGCCTGTGGCGATCGGCGCCACCACCGGGATGAAGCCGCCCTGCTCGAGCACCCGGATCACCGCGGGGTCGATCGACTCGATCTCGCCGACCTGCCCGATGTCGAGCTTGCTGTTCTCCTTGGAGGCAAGCAGCATCTTGCGCGCGCGGATGAACTTGCCGTCCTGGCCGGTGAGCCCGACCGCCTTGCCGCCCGCCTGGTTGATGAGCTCCACGACTTCCTTGTTTACCTGGCCGCCGAGCACCATTTCGACGACGTCCATGGTCTCGGGGTCGGTGACCCGCATCCCCTGCACGAACTCGCCCTTCTTGCCCAGCCGGGAGAGCATGTCCTCGATCTGCGGGCCGCCGCCGTGCACCACGACGGGGTTCATGCCGACCAGCTTGAGCAGCACCACGTCGCGAGCGAACGCCGCCTTCAGCGCGTCCTCGGTCATCGCGTTGCCACCCAGCTTCACCACGATGGTCTTGCCGTGAAAGCGCTGGATGTAGGGCAGCGCCTCGCCGAGGATGCGCGCTTTCTCGGCCGCCTGCGGGCTCGCGCTGAAGGGGGCGTTCATGACCGCCGGATTCTACAAACAAAAGCGGGCCGGGGGTCGCCCGGCCCTGGATGCAACACCTGAGTGCAAGACCCGCTTACTGGATCGCGATCTGCTTGCGGCTCGCCGCGGCCTTCTTCGGCAGCGTGAGCTCGAGCACGCCGTCGCGGAACTTCGCTTCCGCCTTGGCCTCGTCGACCTCCTGCGGCAGCGAAAAGCTGCGGCTCATCTTGCCGTAGGTGCGCTCGGTGTGCAGGACGCGCTCGTCCTGCGTGACTTCCTTCTCGCGCTTCACCTCGGCGCCGAGCGTGACCTGCGCGCCGTCGATGGTGATCTGGATGTCTTCCTTCTTGACGCCGGGAAGCTCCGCGCTCACGAGGTAGCCGCCGTTCTTCTCGGCCACATCCACCTTCATGCGCGGCAGCACGTCGCCGCGGCCGCCTTCCAGGGCGAGCGGGCGCACCAGAAAGCCCTTGAAGAAATCGTCGACCAGGTCGTTGAACGGGTCGAACCGGGTAACGTTTGCCATATAAGTCTCCTTTCCTGAGGCGTTGCCAGGGAGGTAAGGGCGAACGCCCGCTTTTCAAGACCCCGGGTAAACTTCCCGCCCATGAAGGATTTCCGCTCGCTGGTGGAGGGGGAGCGACCTTACCTCCTGCGCTACGCCCGGCTGCAGTTGCGCGACGGCCACGCCGCCGAGGACGCGGTGCAGGAAACGCTGCTCGCCGCGCTCGCGGGCGAGGCCGCCTTTGCCGGGCGCTCCAACCTGCGCACCTGGCTCACCGGCATCCTCAAGCACAAGATCATCGACGCCCTGCGGCGGCTCGCCCGCGAAGCGCCGCTCGCCGAGGACGAGGGCGAGCTCGAGGCGCTCTTCGACCAGCGCGGCCACTGGCGCGACGCTCCGGGCGACTGGGAGGACCCCGACGCGCTTCTCGGGCGCAAGCAGTTTCTCGAGGCGCTGGAGCGCTGCCTCGCCGGCCTGCCGCAAAAAAGCGCCCAGGCGTTCATGATGCGCGAGCACCTCGGCTTCGAGACTGACGACATTTGTAAGGAATTGGGCGTCACGCCGACGCATTGCTGGGTGCTTCTTTACCGCGCGCGCATGGCGCTGCGCGAGTGCCTGCAACAGAACTGGTTCGCCAAATGATGCTTTCCTGCAAGGAAGCCACGCACCTGGTCTCCCAGGGGCTCGACCGCCGCCTCGGCCTTGCCGAGCGCGTGGCGCTGCGCCTGCATCTCGCCATCTGCGACGGCTGCAGCAATTTCAAGAAGCAGGTGGCGTTCCTGCGCAAAGCGATGCGCCGCCTTGCAGAATCCGACTGAGCGTTGCGCGCGCTGCGGCGCGCCGTTTCACTGCGGCGCCAAGGAGCGCGGTTGCTGGTGCCAGAGCCTGCCGCCGCTGACGCCGGTTCCCGGCAGGGGCTGCCTGTGCCGCGCCTGCCTGGAAGCCGAGCTCAAAGAACAAACCGCGCCAGATCGTCGTTCCTAGAGAGCTCGGCGAGGCGCGCGTCGACATAGGCCGCGTCGATCGTGACGCTCCCGGGACCGCGCTTTCCGGCCTCGAAAGAGATCTCCTCCAGCAGCTTCTCGAGCACGGTGTAGAGCCGCCGGGCGCCGATGTTCTCGGTGCTCTCGTTCACCTGGTGGGCGATCTCGGCGAGGCGCCGGATCGCCTCGGGGCGGAATTCGATCTCGACGCCTTCGGTGGCGAGGAGCGCCTGGTACTGCTTCACCTGGCTCGCGTCGGTCGCCACCAGGATGCGCTCGAAGTCCTCGACCGAAAGCGAGTCGAGCTCGACGCGGATCGGGAAGCGGCCCTGGAGCTCGGGGATGAGGTCCGAGGGCTTGGCGAGGTGGAAGGCCCCGGACGCGATGAACAGGATGTGGTCGGTCTTCACCATGCCGTAGCGCGTGGACACCGTGGTGCCTTCGACGAGCGGCAGCAGGTCGCGCTGCACGCCCTGGCGCGACACGTCGGCGCCCTGCATCTCAGAGCGGCTGGTGATCTTGTCGATCTCGTCCAGGAACACGATGCCGTTCTGCTCGGCGTTGGCGAGCGCGCGGCTCTTGAGCTCATCGTCGTTCACCAGCCGCCCGGCCTCCTCGTCGGTGACGAGCTGCATCGCCTCGCGGATCTTCATGCGCCGAAGGCGCCGCCGGCCGCCGCCCAGGTTGGAGAGCATGCCCTGGATCTGCGAGGTGAGGTCCTCCATGCCCGGCGGGGCGAGGATTTCCATCTGCGGCTGGGCGGCGGCCACCTCGATCTCGATTTCCTTTTCGTCGAGCTCGCCCTCGCGCAGCTTCTTGCGGAACTTCTGCCGCGTGACGCTTTCGTCTTCAGTTCCTTTGAAACCCACCAATACGTCGAGAATCCGGTCCTCGGCGGCGTCCTGCGCGCGTGTGCGCACGCGGCGCACCGCCTGCTCGCGCGTCTGCTTCACGCTGATCTCGACGAGGTCGCGCACGATGGTGTCCACGTCGCGGCCCACGTAGCCGACCTCGGTGAACTTGGTCGCCTCCACCTTGATGAAGGGCGCGTCGGCGAGGCGCGCGAGGCGCCGCGCGATCTCGGTCTTGCCCACCCCGGTCGGCCCGATCATCAGGATGTTCTTGGGCGTGATCTCCTGGCGCAGCGGCTCGGCCACCTGCTGGCGCCGCCAGCGGTTCCGCAGCGCGATCGCGACCGCGCGCTTCGCCCTCGCCTGCCCGACGATGTACTTGTCGAGCTCGTGGACGATCTCCTGCGGCGTCATGCCGCTCATGACTCAACCTCCGGAAAAGGGGTCAGAGCAATTTTCCGGTTACAAAACGGTGGCTGCGGCGGGACGATTTGTTTCGCGAAAATTGCTCTGACCCCTTTTACTCCAGGACTTCGATCGTTCTCTGGTGATTGGTGTAGATGCACAAGTCCGCCGCGATCGCCAGCGCCTTCTCCACGATCTCGCGCGGGCCGAGCGTGGTGTTCTCGAGCAGAGCGCGCGCCGCGGCGTGCGCGTACGGCCCGCCGGAGCCGATCGCCACGATGCCGAGCTCGGGCTCGAGCACGTCGCCGGCCCCGGTGATGATGAGCGAGCGCTCGCGGTCGGCGACCGCGAGCATCGCTTCCAGCCGCCGCAGGATCCGGTCGGTGCGCCAGTCCTTGGCGAGCTCCACCGCCGAGCGCATCAGGTTGCCCTGGTGCTTGTCGAGCTTCGCTTCGAAGCGCTCGAACAGCGTGAAGGCGTCGGCGGTGCCGCCGGCGAAGCCGGCGAGGATGCGCTCCTGGTAGAGGCGCCGCACCTTCTTCGCGCCGCCCTTGACGACCACCTGGCCGAGCGTGACCTGGCCGTCGCCGCCCAGCGCCACGACCCTGTCGCGCCGCACGGAAAGAATCGTGGTGCCGTGAAAGGATTCCATGAGGATGGAAAATACCTTGGGAAAAAATGTACGTGGGGTACGACCGATCCAGTTTCAACCATACACTAACTCGCCAGCTCTTCGGACAGGTTGTGGATCCTGTTCCTAGACTGCGCGTGGGCTCGCCAGGAAAAGCATCAGCCCCAGCGCGGTCATGACGCAAACGATGAGCGGTCCCGGCGGCAGGTCGGAGACGAGCGACAGGGCGAGGCCTGCAGCATAGCCGAGCGCCCCCACCGTGTAGGCCGCGGCGATTCGTTTGTGTGCGACGCGGCGCGTGGCGAGCGCCGGCACGATGAGCGTGGTGAAGACCAGGTAGACGCCGACGAGCTGGACCGAGGCCGTAACGGCGCACGCGAAAAGCAGGTAGAACCCGACCCGCCCGAGTCGCTCGCCGAGCCCGAACCAGAGGGCGAGGATTGCTGCGTAGACGATTGCGACGACGACGAGTCGCGTCGCGTCGGACCAGAGAATCTGACCCACGAGCAGGTCCTTGAGGTGTTCGGCGCCGTGGACATTGCTCGCGAGGAGCAGGATCGCCGCGTTCGCCGCCACGATGAAGCTCACGCCGATCACCGCTTCCTGCACTTCCGGCCAGCGCTTGTCGGTCCAGTTGAGCAGCAGCGCGCCGCCGAGCGCCGCGCAGAGCGCGGCGAGCTGCACCGCGGCGCCCTGCGGCTCGAAGCCCAAGCGGTCGGCGACGATCACGCCGAGGCCGGCGATCTGCGCCACGGCGAGATCGATGAACACGATGCCGCGCTTGAGCACCTGGATGCCGAGCGGCACATGCGTCGCGGTGACGAGCAGCCCGGCGACGAGGGCCGGCCACAGGATGCCGAGCAGCGCGCTATCGAGCTTCACTGCAGCGGGCCGAGCAGCCGCGCGATAAGGTCGTCGAAGTAGCCGAACAGGTCCTTCGCCCTGTCCGATCCTCCGACAGTGAACGGCAGCATCACCTTCGGGATGCCGGTGCGCTCCGAGAGGAACTCCGCGGCCCTCGGGTCGTTGTAAGAAGCGTAGACGATGAGCTTAGCCGGGTCGCGCTTCATCCGCTCGACCAGCTCGGCGAGGTGCGCGGTCGTCGGCGGAATGCCGGGCCGAGGCTCGAGCGTGCCGGCTTCGCGCATGCCGAGCCACCGGATCAGGTAGGTGAAATTCTTGTGGTGCTCGACCAGGGGCACGCCCTTGAGGCGGGCCGCCTGCTCCTCCCAGCGCCGGATCGCTTCCTGCCAGCGCTTGTCGAAGGACTCCGCGCCCGAGCGGTAGGTGGCGGCGTTGGCGCGGTCGATCTGCGCCAGCCGCTCGGCGAGCACCGCCGCCACCTTGGCGATGTTGCGCGGGTCGGTCTGGATGTGCGGATTGCCCCCCGCATGCACGTCGCCCATCGAGCGGTCGACCACGCGCGGCACGTCGAGCTTGACGACGTACTGAGAGGCCTCGAGGTATCCCGGCGAGCCGGGCTGGACGCGGTTGTTTCCGGACTGGGTGAGCAACAAGGGCAGCCAGCCCACTTCCAGCTCCGAGCCCGAGCAGATCACGAGATCGGCGTTGCGCATGCGCGCAATCAGGCTCGGCCGCGCCTCGATGTGGTGCGGGTCCTGCAATGCCGTGGTCGCCGAGACCGCAGAGACCTTTTCGCCACCGAGCTCCTTCGCGAGCGCCGCCCATTCCGGCTCGCAGGCGAAGACGTTCACGGCGGCGAACGCCGGCAGCGCAGCCGCGCAGGCTGCCAGCGCAATCAGGATCTTCAAGATGGATTTCATGATCACCTCAGAACTTGTGCGCACCGTGCGCGCCCAGGCTCACGATGTACTGGAGAAACACCTGGTTGTCGGGCTCGCCCATGCGGGAATAGTCGCGCGCGTATTGCAGCCGGATGCGGCTGAACTCGCTCGGGCTCCAGTCCACCATCATGGTGTGCCGCTTCGGGCTGTAGGCGCCGAGGATCGGGAAATCGGCCGCGCTGAGCGCGCCGGTATCGACCAGTCCGAGCGTCGTGGTGCCGGAATTCAGCTTGTCGTAGCGATATCCCACACGCCATTGCGGCATGAACTGATACACGCCCTGCGCGTACCAGCCCGACTGGCGGCTCGCGTAGCTATCCGCCAGCGCCACGCCCGCGGTGTCGAAGGTGAGCTCGCCACCCTCCTTGCGCCGGAAGTACTCGCCCTGAAGCTTGAAGTTGTTGTAAGTGGGATTGCCGTTCGGGGCCCACTTCAGGACCCCGTCGACGACCCAAAGGCGGCTTCGGCCGGTGAAGCTGTTCGTCACGCCGGTGCCGAGGGAGTCGACGTCGTCATAGGCGCGATCCCGCGGCGAGGTGCGAAAGTAAGAAAGCCCGGCCTGCCACGCGGTGCTCTCGCCAATGTCGCCGCCGATATGCGTGAACAGGTTGCCGGAGCCGACGCCATTCTTGTTGCGCTCGGTGGCGGGGAATGCCCTTCCCTGGCCGAGCTCCAGGCCGACGTCCCAATACAGGCTGGTCGGCGCCACCCATTTGAACTGGACGCCGTCCTCGGCGAGCTGATTGCCGAGAAAGGCCTTCATCGCGAGCGGCGTGTCGGTGAAATCCCAGGCGTGCGCGTGGATCTGGTTTTGATATCCCACCGCCGAGAAAAACCGGCCGGCCTTGATGGTGAAGCCGTGCGACAGGCCGATGGTCTGGATATAGCCTTCCTCGACGCCGATCTCGTCATCGGGCGAGAGCGCGGCGATCAGCGTGCCGCGGAACATCGGATCGATGTTCGCCGAGAAGCCCAGCTCGGACTCGCCGAGGCTCAGGCCGCGCTTGCCCGGCGCAACCTCGCCCAGCGTCGGCACGAAGCCGTTGATCCGGTAGGTATTCGGGTCGCGCTGCAGATTCGCGTAGACGCCGTTCAGGATCGCGGATATCCCTGGGTTCAGGGCGTTTTCGGTTTGCGGCCGGCTGGCGGCCGGCTGCGCCGCTTGAGGGGTCTTGGCTTCGGCATCCTGAAGCCGCTTTTCGAGCTGCTGCACCTGCTGCTGAAGCTGGCGCAACGCCTCGCGCAGCTTCGAGAGTTCGGAATCCTGTGCGTAGGCAGGAAATACCGCCATGGCGAGTGCCACGGCGCACCACGTCTTGCAAAGCATGGGAGCTCCTTCCGAGGTTTCGCGATGCGCGCCCATGCGGCGGGCGCGCTCCAGGAAAACGTCAGAGGAGCGGCGGAGGTCCTTGCGCGAGAAACGGCGGCGCTTGCGCCGCACGCGGCTCGAAGGGATGCGACGCAAGGGGTTGCTGAACGCAATCGACGTAAGCGAGGAACAGCGGCGCACCGGCCACACACGCCGCCAGGGCGGCGAGCGCGTCACACAACCCCGACTTGCCGGGTTTCTGGTCGCCCGCGTGGCCATCGGCCAGGTGGACCAACGCGCCGTACTCGTCGAAGTGCTGCAGCGGATGCAGCAGCGCGCCCTGCCAGCCGGCAAGCAGCGCAAGCGTAAGGAAAACCGGTGCGAGGCGCCTCAGCACGGCAGCATTCTATCTACCCGGCGAGGCATTGCTCCATGCCGGCGATGAAGATGTCCTTCGGCAGCTTCTTGCCGATAAACACCATTACCGAGCCCTTCTTCTCGCCCTTGCCCCAGGGCTTTCCCAGATCGCCGCCCATCATCATGTGCACGCCCTGGAACACCACCCGGCGCGGGTTGCCCTTCATCCACAGCACGCCCTTGTAGCGCAGCAGGTCGGGGCCGTAGACCTGGATCATGCCGGAGAGGAATTGCTCGAGCTTCTGGCCGTCGAAGGGCTTGCCGGAGCGGAACACGAACGATTCGACCTGGTCGTGGTGCTCGTGCTGGATGTCGGTGAGGAACTGCGGATCGAGCTCGAGGATGGCGTTCAGGTTGAAGCCGCGGATGTCGAGCACCTCGGCGAGCGGTGTTTCGCCGAAGTGCACCTTCCTGATCGGCGCGCGCGGGTTCATGCGTTTGAGCCTCTCGACCAGGGCCTTGGTTTCGTCTTCGTTCGCGACGTCGGTCTTCGACAGCAGGATCCTGTCGGCGAAGCCCACCTGCTCCTGCGCCTCGTGGAATTCGTCGAGCTGCTGCGGCGCGTGCTTGGCGTCGACCAGGGTGATGATCGAGTCGAGAAGATAGTAGTTGCCGATCTCCTCGTCGGTGAAGAAGGTCTGCGCCACCGGGCCGGGGTCGGCCATGCCGGTGGTCTCGATCACCACCCGGTCGAACCTGAGCGCGCCCTGGTCGCGCTTCTCCTTGAGCGAGCCGAGGATGCGGATGAGGTCGCCGCGCACCGTGCAGCAGATGCAGCCGTTGTTCATCTCGACGATCTGCTCGTTGCCGGTCTCGATGATGTCGTTGTCGACCCCGACCTCGCCGAACTCGTTCTCGATCACCGCGATGCGCTCGCCGTGGTCTTCCTTGAGAATGCGGTTGAGCAGCGTCGTCTTGCCGCTGCCGAGGAAGCCGGTGAGAATCGTCACCGGCACCATGTTGCTGTCTTGCATGGATGCTCCCGAACGAAGGGCGGGATTATATGACGCCCCCTTCCAAAGATAATCAGGGACGGACCACGATTATTCCCCCAGGAGCAGGTCGGATTGCTCGCTCGCTACGGGTTGCCGCACGGGCCGGCCTGCGCTTGCCCGATCAACCCTGCGTCCGAGCGCGCGCGCCATCGCGCTGCGGAACGCGGCGGAACCGAGCACATAACCGCCATTGGTGGCGTTGCGAATTTGTTGCAGCGTCTCCTGGCCCTGCACTTCGGCGATGAGCTCCCGATACATGGCCTGCCGCTCGGCGGGCGTGTTGCCGAGCCGAAGGTATTCGCCGTGCGGGCTCAACAGCCCGGATGCGTCTCCGATCGCGTTGAAGCGATAGCTCGACCAGGGGTATTCATCGGCGCGTCTCACCAGTCCCCCGCGTACCGGGTTGAGGTCGACGTACCGGTAGCACGCAAGCACGTAATCCTCGGCCTGAACCAGGCAGGACTTGTACCTGCCCTCCCATAGATAACCGCTTCTCTTGTGGCTCTTGTTGAAGTAGCGGGCGTACAGCTCGCCGATGCTTTTCATCAAGAGGCCGCACCCCTTCACCTCGGCCGTGGTGAGCAGGAGATGCACGTGGTTTGTCATGAGGCAAAAGGCGTGCAGCAGGCAGCCTGTCTTCGGCAGCATGCGTGACAGGTGAAAGAGATAAAACCTGCGATCTTCATCGCTTACGAAGCAGGCCGCGCGGTTGTTGCCACGCTGAATGACGTGAACCGCTACGTCGGGCAGCATGAGGCGCGCGCGTCTTGGCATGCTCGAGTCAACGGATCGGCGCGCATATCCGTTGACGGAAAAACGTGGTCCGTCCCTGATTAGGTCTTGAGCAGAAGCAGGCCCTTGAGGTATTCGCCCTCGGGGAATTCCAGCGCCACGGGGTGGTCGGCGGCGGCGGCGAAGCGCTCGATGATCTTCGCCTGTGCGCCGGCGTCGAGCGCGGCGCCGGCGACGATCGACTGGAAGAGCTCGGCTGATACCCCGCCCGAGCAGGAGAACGTGGCGAGCAGGCCGCCAGGGGCGAGAAGCTTGAGCGCGAGGAGGTTGATGTCCTTGTAGGCGCGCGCGGCATTGCGCGCCTGCGCCGCGGTCGGCGCGAACTTGGGCGGATCGAGAATCGCCATCTGGAAGCTCGCGCCGCGGTCGCGCAGCGTGCGCAGCTCGGAAAAAACGTCGCCCTGCACGAAGCCGACGCGCGCGGCGTCGAAGGGATTTGCCGCCAGGTTATCGCGCGCGACCTCGAGCGCGGGGGCCGAGCTCTCGATCGCGGTGACGCGCTTCGCGCCGCCCGCGAGCGCGGCGATCGAGAAACCTCCCGTGTAGCAGAAGCCGTCCAGCACTTCCCGCCCGGCGGCGAGGCTGCGCACGCGCTGCCGGTTCTCGCGCTGATCGAGAAAGAAGCCGGTCTTCTGCCCCTGCTCCACGTCGACGCGGAAGTTGAGCCCGTATTCGACGATCGGGCAGCGCGAGGCGTTGCGGTTGCCTCTGAAGAACCCCGTTCTCGGCGGCAGGCCTTCGAGGGTGCGCACTTCGGCGTCGGAGCGCTCGAAGATCGCCTCGCAGGCCGTCAGCTCGGCGAGCAGGTCGAGGATCGGCTCGCGCCAGCGCTCCACCCCGGCGGCGAGGAATTGCGCGACCAGCACGTCGGCATAGCGGTCGACGATGAGCCCCGGCAGGCCGTCGGACTCGCCGTGGACGAGGCGCAGCGCGTTGGTGTGCCGGCGGTCGGGCAGCGCCTCGCGCAGCGCGAGCGAGCGCTCGATGCGCCGGCGAAAAAACTCCACCGAAATGGATTCGGATGGATTGAAGCTCCAGACCCTTGCGCGGATCTGCGAGCTCGGGCTGTAGGCCGCCTGCGCGAGCACGCTTCCCGCCGCATCGCGGATCTCCACGGTGTCCCCCGGCCCGGGGCTGCCGACGGTTTTCTCGATCGCCCCCGAGAACACCCAGGGGTGGCGCCGCCGCAGGGATTTCTCGCGGCCCTTCTTCAGCACCAGGGCGCTCATTTCTTCTTCGCCCTCGGGTGCGCGGCGTCGTAGACCTTGGCGAGCGCCTGAAAGTCGAGATGCGTGTACACCTGCGTGGTCGAGATGCTAGCGTGCCCGAGAAGCTCCTGCACGGCGCGCAGGTCTTGCGAGGATTGCAGCAGATGCGTGGCAAAGGAATGACGCAGCATGTGCGGATGCACGCGCTGGGCGAGGCCGCGGCGAAGCGCCCACGCCCGCAGGCGCGCGCCAACCACCGAGGGCGCGATGCGCCTGCCCTTGGCGCCGACGAAAAGCGCGCGCTCGCCTGGCGCCGCCGCCTGCGCGCGGAGCTCGAGCCAGGCGCCGAGCGCCGCGCGCGCGGCGGCGCCGACCGGCACCGTGCGCGTGCGCGAGCCCTTGCCGGTGACGGTGACCTCGCCCTGCGCAAGGTCGAGCCGCCCGTCGTCGACGTTGAGCGCCACGAGCTCGGCGAGGCGCAGCCCCGACGAATAAAGGAGCTCGAACATCGCCGCGTCGCGCTTGGCCGCCGCCGACGAGGGCGCTTCGCTGAACAGGCGTTGCGCCGCTTCGACCGACAACGCCTTGGGGAGCGGCCGCGCGGCCTTCGGCGCGCGCACGCCAAGCACCGGGTTCGCCTGGAAGCCCCGGTGGCGGACAAGCCAGCGATAGCAGCCCCGCCACGCCGAGAGCATGAGCGCGAGCGAGCGCGGCGCAAGCCCCTTCGCATGCATCAAGGCGACGAAGCGGCGGACCTGGGCCGAATCGACAGTCCTCAGGGAATGGTCTTCTACAAGGCTTAAGAGCAGCTCGAGCGCATGGCGGTAATTGCGCAGCGTCGCCGGGGAAAGGCGGCGCTGATGCCGGAGGGCATCGAGGTACTCGCGGGTTACAGCCGCGCCGTCACTCCGGCCGCGCATAGCTCTCCGATGCGACGCAGGTACAGCGTGCCCATTTCCGGAAAGAAGCGCCGCGGGTCCTCGCTGCCGAGCGCAAGCAGGCCGAAGACGGCGGTCTGCCCGAGCGGCACGAGCGCGACCGAGCGCACGTGCTCGGCCGACTCGCGAAACCACGGCACGAAGGCATTGCCGGCGGCGAGGCCGCATTGCGGGGCGGCCATGGCCTCGGCGAGGCTCCTTTGCTCCTCGCTCACCGGGTCGGCCTCCTGGAAGTCGACCGGCACGGACTTGCCCCAGACCCGCAGCGCCACGTGCGGCACGGCGAAATCCTCGCGCAGGTGGAAGTAGAGCGAATGCGCGAGCGCCGGGAAGTCGCGCGACCCGGCGAGCGCCACCGAAAGGCGGTGCACCTTCTCGCTGATGGCGTCGTTCTCCTCGGCGAACTTGACGATCTCGGCAAGCCTGCCTTCGAGCAGGCGCAGCTTCTCGCGCAGCGCCACCGTCTGGCGCTCGGCAAGCGGAATCGCGCGCCCGCCGTACGGATGCGGCACGTGGATCGATTCGAGGAGATCCGGATGCTGGTCGAAGAAATGCGGGTGGATGCGCAGGAAGCGCGCGATATCGTCGGCGTTCATCTGGCTCTTATAGTTCTATGGTTCCCTCGAACACCGTCGCGGCCGGTCCCTTCATCCACACCGCATTGTCGCCGCCCGCCCAAGAGACGGTCAACGCTCCGCCGCGCGTCTCGACGCGCACCGGCGAATCGAGCAGCCCGCGCACAATGCCGCTCACCGCCGCGGCGCAGGCGCCGGTGCCGCAGGAGAGCGTCTCGCCCGCGCCGCGCTCCCAGACCCGCAGCGCGATGCGCCGGCGCTCGAGCAGCTGCATATAGCCCGCGTTGACGCGGTTCGGGAACCTTGGATGCTTTTCGAGCCGCGGGCCCTGCGTCGTGACCGGCGCCGAAGCGAGGTCCGCGACGACCTGCACCGCGTGCGGGTTGCCCATCGAAAGGATGGCCACCTTGACCGTCTCCCCGTTCAAGACGAGCGTCTCCTCGCCCTCGAAACGGGGCGCACCCATGTCGACGCTCACCTCGCCGTCGGCTTCCAGGCGCGGCACGATCCTGCCGCCGAGCGTCTCCACGCGGATCTCGCGCTTGTCGGTGAGCCCCCTGGCGTGCACGAACTTGACGAAGCAGCGCGCGCCGTTGCCGCACTGCTCGACCTCGCCCCCGTCGGCGTTGAAGATGCGGTAGCGGAAATCCGCGTCCGGGCTGATCGGCCGCTCGACCACGAGCAGCTGGTCGCAGCCCACGCCCAGATGCCTGTCCGCAATCCGTCTTATTTTCTCTGTTGAAAGAGAAAAAGGCTGCTGCGTGGCGTCGATCACGACGAAATCGTTGCCCGCCCCGTGCATCTTGGTGAACGCCAGCTTCATGCGAGCGCGTCCCGGATGCGCGCGCAGACACGGTCGATCGAAGTCTCGTCGATGAGCGGGTTGATCGGCAGCGACAGCACCGTCCTCGCCGCCGCCTCGCAGGCGGGCAGCGCAAGATCGCGGTGCAGCGCTTCGTAGGCGGGCTGGCGGTGCAGCGGCAGCGGGTAGAAGATCGAGGAGGCAATGCCGTCGGCCGCGAGCGCTTCACGGATCGCGTCGCGCCGCTCGGCGCGGATGGTGAACTGGTGGTAGACATGCTTGCCGCGCGGATCCTCCGACGGAAGCTCAAGCCGCGCCCCCTCGAGCTTTTCCCGGTAGCGCTGCGCCGCGCGCCGGCGCGCCGCGTTGAATTCGTCCAGCCGAGCGAGCTTCACGCGCAGCACCGCCGCCTGCAGCTCGTCGAGGCGGCTGTTCCAGCCGACGCGCTCGTGCAGGTAGCTCTGGCGGCTGCCGTGGTGGCGCAGCATGCGCAACACTTTGTCGTAGTCGGCGCTCGTCGTCGTGATGAGCCCCGCGTCCCCGGCCGCCGCCAGGTTCTTCGTGGGGTAAAACGAGAAGCAGCCGAACTCGCCCCACGAACCGGCACGCCGGCCCCGGTATTCGGCGCCGAGCGCCTGCGCGCAATCCTCGACCAGCACCAGCTTCTTCTCGCTGCACAACGCGCCGATTTCGTCGAGCGCGGCGCACTGACCGAAGAGGTGCACCGCGATCACCGCTCGAGTCTTCGCCGTAATCTTCTCGGAAAGCGACTGCGTCGAGAGGTTGAACGTGGCCGGATCGATGTCGGCGAAGACCGGAGTCGCGCCGGTGTAGGAAACCGCCTCCGCGGTGGCGAAGAAGGTGAACGCCGGAAGCACCACCTCGTCGCCCGCGCCGATGCCCGCGGCGACGAGCGCAAGATGCAGCGCGTCGGTCCCCGAGTTGCAGCCGACGGCATGCGGCGCGCCGACGTAGGCCGCCACTTCGCGCTCGAGCGCCTCGCCTTCCGGTCCCAGGACGTAGCGTCCGGAAGCGAGCACCCGGCCCACGGCCGCGTCGATCTGCGCTTTCAGCGCGCGGTATTCCGCCGCCGGATCCACCATCGGTATGGGAGTCTTCATTGGAGTCGCTGCAGCCTTTCACGTACCAGCCTGCCCACCTCGAGCGCGAGCTCGAGCGCGCGGGCGCCGCTTTCGCCGTCGACCGCAACCGCCTTTTTCTCCAGCAGAGCACGCATGAAGGCCTCCATCTGCGCCGCGAGCGCATCTCCACTGTGCGTTTGCTCGACCTCCTCGATCACCCCGCCGGCCTGCCTGACATAGCGCAGCTTTCCCGCCTGCAGGTCGGCCGACACGTAGACGTCAGTCTGGAACACGCGCAGCTTTCGCACCGGCGCCTGGCTCACGCGGCTCGCCGAGAGGTTCGCCACGCAGCCGTCGGAGAACTCGATGCGCGCGTTGGCGATGTCGATGTCGCCGGTAAGCACCCGAAAGCCGCAAGCGCTCACCCCGGTCACCTCGCCCTTCGCGAGCGCGAGCGCGAGATCGAGGTCGTGAATCATCAGGTCGAGCACCACGTCGACGTCCGCGCCGCGCAGCTTGAAGCCGGAGAGGCGCTCCGCCTCGATGAACAGCGGCCTCTGCATGCGTGCGGCAAGCGCGCGGAAGGCGGCGTTGTAGCGCTCCACGTGGCCGACCTGCAATACGATGTTCTTCCTCTTCGCAACGGAAATCAGTTGCCTCGACTCGTCGAGGTCCACCGCGAGGGGCTTTTCGACCAGGACATGCATTCCCGCCTCGAGACAGGCGCCGGCCACCTCGCGATGGCGCTCGGTCGGCACCGCGATCACCGCGGCGTCGGCGAGACCGAGGATGCCGCGATAGTCGGTAAAGGCCGGGCAGCCATGCGCGCCGGCGAGCGTCTCGGCGCGCCTGCGGTCGACGTCGGCGACGGCCACGAGCCTGCAGTCGTTGCGCGCGGCGAGCTTCTGGGCGTGATAGCGGCCCATGTGCCCGGCGCCAACCACCGCGACTCTCAATAGAATTTCGGCTCTCCTTCCGGGCGCGTCTTGAAGCGCTTGTGCAGCCAGTGGTACTGCTCGGGCATCTCCAGCACGCGCTCCTCGATGAAAGCGTTCATGCGGCGGGCGTCGGCCGCGTCGTCGCCGCTGGGAAAAGCGCTCCACGCCGGGTACAGCGTGGCGACATAGCCGCCGCCGGGGAGCATGCGTGTCACGCAGGGCACGACGGCCGCGCCCGTAGAGCGAGCAATATACGACAGTCCGGTCACCGTCGCCGCCGGCACGCCGAAGAACGGCACGAAAACCGCGCGCTTCGGCCCGAAGTCGAGATCCGGCAGATAGTAATAGACCGCGCCGCTCCCGACTGCGGCGATCGCCTCCTTGACGCCCGCCTGGCGCGGGAAAATCGTCGCGCCGAAGCGGCTGCGCCCGGCGAGCATCAGGCGGTCGAAGCGCGGGTCCTTCTGCCGCGCGTACATCAGCGCCATCGGGAAATCGAAGCACAGTCGCGCCCAAGTGACGTCGAAGCCGACGAAATGCGGCGCAAATACGATCACCGGCTTGCCGGCGAGGGTGCGCAGATGCTCCAGCCCTTCGATACGCACCATGCGCTTGATCCGCTCGGGCGACGCCCACCACAAGATGCCGCGGTCGAGGAACGCGCGCACGAACGCGCGGAAATGAGCGCGCGCGAGCTTTTCGCGGCGCCTCGCGTCCATGTCGGGAAAGCACAGACGCAGGTTGACGCGCGTCACGTGGCGACGCTCTGGGATGAGCCAGAACAGCGTCGATCCGACGACGTTTCCCAACGCCGCGATAGCCCGCAGCGGCAGGAGATGCGCGAGCCACATGCAGCCGAACACGAGCCGGGTCATGGCGGCGGCGGGGCGCCTGCCGGCACCTTGTAGCGGTTGTACCCCCACAGGTACTGCTCCGGGCATTCGCGCACCAGCGTCTCGAGCGCGCGGTTGAGCCGCCTTGTCGCAGTTTCTCCCTCGAGTTTCTCTGGAAGAGGCCGAAGGACGATGGAGTAGCCGCGCCCGCGCTCGAGCCGCCGCCCGTAGGCGAGAAAGCACGCCACGCCCTCGCGCTCGGCGAGCTTCGCCGCGAGCGTCATGGTGTAGGCGGGGCGGCCGAAGAACGGCGCCCACTCGCCCTCGCCCTTGCCCGGCACCTGGTCCGGGAGGAAGCCGACCGCTTCGCCGCGCCGCAGCGCCTTGAAGAGCTCGCGCACCCCGCTCACGTCGGCCGGCGCGAGCCGCATGTTCGCTCGCGCGCGCCCTGCCCGCATCAGCGGCTCCAGCCAGCCGAGCTTCGGCGGCCGGTAGAGCACGGTGATCGGCGCGCGCATCGCGGCGTACTGCGCCGTGACCTCGAAGCAGCCCATGTGCGGCGTGAGGAAGAGCAGCGGCCTGCCCTGCGCGCGCTCGGCGAGCGCTACCTCCTCACCGATCACCTCGCGCACGAGCGCGGCGACGCTGGCGTGCGGCCGGAACCAGATCGCCGGCAGCTCGGCAAGCATCCTGCCCGCCGAAGCGATCGCTTCGCGCCGGACGCGCGCCGCGCTGTAGCCCGCCTGCGCGAGATTGCCGCGCAGATTGCGCCGGTAGGTGGGCGATATCCCATAGATCGCCCAGCCGAGGGCGGTTCCCACGGCGTGCAGCAGCGAAAGCGGCAATCTCGCGATCAGCCGGAGCAACACGCTGGGGAACCGTGACAAGTTTTTGGTATCCTTGCGGCCTTCCATAAGAAGGCGCGCACGCAATGAGCGATTTTCTGTTTACTTCTGAATCGGTATCCGAGGGCCATCCCGACAAGGTCGCTGACCAGATCTCGGACGCGGTGCTCGACGCGATTCTAGCCCAGGACCCGCGCTCGCGCGTCGCCGCCGAGACCCTGGTGAAGAACAACCTCGTGGTGCTGGCCGGCGAGATCACGACCAATGCGCGGGTGAATTTCGACGCGGTCGCGCGCAAGACCATCCGCCGCATCGGCTACACCGACCCCACGATCGGCTTCGATACGCATACCTGCACCGTCATCGTGGCCTACGGCGAGCAGTCGCGCGACATCGCCCAGGGGGTCGACGAGGGCAAGGGGCTCGATCTCGACCAGGGCGCGGGCGACCAGGGCCTCATGTTCGGCTACGCCTGCGACGAGACGCCGAGCCTCATGCCGATGGCGATCTACCTTTCGCATCGCCTGGTCGAGCGCCAGGCCGAAGTGCGCCGCGACGGGCGGCTCGCGTGGCTGCGCCCCGACGCCAAGTCCCAGGTGACGATGCGCTACGCGAACGGCAAGCCCGACTCGATCGACACCGTGGTGCTCTCCACGCAGCACGCGCCCGGCCTGTCGCACAAGCAGATCGAGGAGGCGGTGATCGAGAGCATCATCAAGCCGGTGCTGCCGAAGAACATGATGAAGGGCAAGCTGCGCTACCTCGTCAACCCGACGGGCAGCTTCGAGATCGGCGGCCCGACCGGAGACTGCGGGCTCACCGGCCGCAAGATCATCGTCGACACCTACGGCGGCTCGGCACCGCACGGCGGCGGCGCATTTTCGGGCAAGGATCCCTCCAAGGTCGACCGCTCCGCCGCGTACGCGGCCCGCTACGTGGCGAAGAACGTCGTCGCCGCTGGGCTCGCCGCCAAGTGCCTGGTGCAGCTCTCCTACGCCATCGGCGTCGCGAAGCCGACGAGCGTCATGATCACCACGCAGGGCACCGGCAAGCTCTCCGACGACAAGATCGCGCAGCTCGTGGCCGCGAACTTCGACCTGCGCCCGAAAGGCATCATCCAGATGCTCGACCTGCTGCGGCCGATCTACGAGAAGACCGCGGCCTACGGCCACTTCGGCCGCGAGGAGCCCGAGTTCACCTGGGAAGCGACCGACAAGGCGCTCGCGCTCAAGCAGGCGGCGTAAAAAGGACCCGGCCATGGCAGCCCGCAACCAGCCCCCGTTCCGCGCCGACCACGTCGGCAGCCTGCTGCGCCCCAGGGAATTGCACGACCTGCGCGACAAGGTGCGCCAGGGCAAGGCTCCGGCCTCCGAGCTCAAGCAGGCCGAGGACCGGCTGATACGCGACGTCGTCAAGCTGCAGGAGGAGCTCGGCCTGCGCTCGATCACCGACGGCGAGTTCCGCCGCGACTGGTGGCACATCGACTTCATCCACGGCTTCGACGGCGTCGAGCTCGCCGCGGGCAACGCCTACGGCGAGGCGAAGTTCAAGGACACCGACGAGCAGCCGCCGTTCATGCAGGTGCAGGCGAAGATCCGGCGCTCGAAGCCGAGCATGCTGGACCACTTCACGTTCCTGAAGTCGGTGGTCACCAAGGGCATGCCCAAGTTCACGATGCCCTCGCCCGCGATGCTGCATGCGCGCTGCGATCGCGCCTGGCTGAAGAAAACCTATCCCGACCTGGACGAGTTCTGGGCCGACCTCACGCGCGCCTATCGCCAGGAGATCGCCGACCTCTACAAGGCAGGCTGCCGCTATTTGCAGATCGACGACACCACGATCGCGATGTGGGGCGATCCGAAAGTACAGGAGCAGTTCAAGAAGCTCGGCGACGACCCGAAAAAGGACGCCGAGATGTACGCCGCCGCGGTCAACGCCGCGATCCGCGAGGTGCCCGACGACATGACCGTCGCGATCCACACCTGCCGGGGCAACTTCAAGAGCACCTGGCTCGCGGCCGGCGCCTACGCCGACTTCGTCGCCGAGCGCGTGTTCACGGGCCTGGACGTCGATGCCTTCTTCCTCGAGTACGACACCGAGCGCGCCGGCGGCTTCGAGCCGCTGCGCTTCGTGCCGAAGGGCAAGGTCGTGGTGCTCGGGCTGGTGAGCTCCAAGGTGCCCGAGCTCGAGGCCAAGGATCAGCTCAAGCGCCGTATCGAGGCCGCGTCCAAATACGTGCCGCTCGAGAACCTGTGCCTCTCCCCGCAGTGCGGCTTCTCCAGCACGCACCACGGCAACATCCTCAGCGTCGAGCAGGAAAAGGCGAAGCTGCGCCTTTGCATCGACACCGCGAAAGAGGTGTGGGGCGCGGTCTAGGCGAAGGCGATGTAGCTGCCTGCAGCGGCGGCAACAAGCATCGTGACGAAGAGCAGGCGTGGCGCGGCATCGTTCCACAGCCTGCGCCGCAGGCTTACCGGCCGCGGCGAGCGCCCGAGAAGCCGGCGGTCGCCCCGGCCCGGCTTCGCAACGCGCTGCAGTGCCGCGCTCGAATCGAACTGGCGGGATAGCGGCAGCCGCGTCTCGGGCGCGATAACCGCCGCCGCGGGCGCGTTTTCGTTCGCCTCGAGCTTTACGGTCCTGGTCACGTCGGGTGCCATCTCTGCCGCAGGAGCGCTGCGGTGGCGCAGCTCGGCAAGGCAGGTGCGCAGGTCGGCCGCCAGCTCGTAGGCGTCCTGGTAGCGCACAGCGGGGTCCTTCTTCAGCGCCCGCGCGACCACGAAGTCGAGCATCGAGGTGGCGTCCGGATTGTGCCGCGACGGCGGCGCATGTTCGACGTTGCTCACGTTGTGCGCGATCTGCGGCGTGTCCTCGCCCGCGAACAGCATCGATCCGGTGAGCATCTCGTACAGCACCACGCCGAGCGAGAAGATGTCGGAGCGATGGTCGACCGGCATGCCCGCGATCTGCTCCGGCGACATGAAGCGCGGCGTGCCGAGAACCATGCCGGTGCTCGTCTTGAAGTCCTCCGAGCGCATGCGCGCGATGCCGAAGTCCATGATCTTCACGTCGCCGCGCTCGAGCAGCATGATGTTCCCGGGCTTGATGTCGCGATGCACGATGCCGCGCTCGTGCGCGAAACCCAGGCCATCGGCGACCTGAACCGCGATATCCACCGCCTCGGCCGCGGGCAGCGGTCCCTGCTTCAGGCGCTCGCGGAGCTCGACGCCCTCGAGCAGCTCCATGGCGATGTAGGCGAGCTCGCCCTCCTCGCCGAAGTCGAATGTCGTGACGATGTTCGGATGCGTGAGCCTGCCGGCCGCGCGCGCCTCGAGAGCAAGGCGCTTCTGGTAGTCCTTGCGCCCGTCGGCGTCGTCCGCAAGCACGATGGTCTTCAGCGCGACGATGCGGTCGAGCGCCGGGTCCTTGGCGCGATAAACGATGCCCATGGCGCCTCGCCCCAGCTCCTCCAGGATCTTGTACCGGCCTATCTGCCCGGGCTTCTTCCTGCTCACTGGAGCTTCACCTTCTGCGCAAGCGCGCGCACCCGCCTCTCCCCCTGGGCGCTCATCGCCCGGTACTTGCCCGCGACGCCGCTCATGACCGATTCGTACCCCTGCTCGGAGACCCGCGCCCCGATTCCCGCGGCGAGCAGCGCCAGGGCTGCCGCCACGCTCAGGGTCGAATAGCGCATGCGGCGGCGCGCCGCCGCGCGCCTGTCGCGGGTGAAGAGCTCGTGCCTGCGCAAGCCCGAATCGGTGGCCGTTCCGGCGGGAACAAGCGACGACTCGGCGCCCGGGGCCGCATCCGACAGCGCATCGCGGAACGCATGCGATACGCGCAGCTCGGACGGTGGCGCGAACTGCGCCACGGCTGCCGCGACCGCTATGCCGTCGCCCACCATCGCGTCCGGCTTGCCGTTGCCGATAACCCGCACTGCGCCATGGTCGACTCCGGCGGACACGGGAAGGCCCGCTACCGCCGCGCTCAGCGCCCGCCCGGCCAGGCGCAGCGCGCCCTGGGGATCGCGCAGCACGACGATCGCCATTCCGTCCGTGGCGTCGAGCACTATCCGGCTTGCGCGGTCGATCTCGGCCGTAGTCACCGCGACGACGGCTTCGAGCTGGGCACGCAGCCGCGCCTGCTCGCTCACCGGGCGGCGCGCGAAGTCGTGCACCTTGAGGAACACGACACTCGCCATGACCGATGCGCTCATGCGCGCAGCATGCAGGTTCGATCCGCCTTTTAAAAGGAAAAATAACCGGTTAGAATCACGCCCGCTGAGGAGCGTTGCGTCCCCGGGGTAGCTGCGGGGGTCAGGCTCAGCTAAATTCAACGGCGCTCGCATCGGAAACGGTGCGGGCGCTTTTTGCTTTTTGAGGAGATCCGTCGCAATGAAGATCGATTCCAAGTTCACCGACTTCAAGGTCGCCGACCTCGCGGCTGCCGACTGGGGCCGCAAGGAAATGGCCATCGCCGAATCCGAGATGCCGGCGCTGATGGCGATCCGCCAGGAATACGCGGCGCGTCAGCCGCTCAAAGGGGCGCGCATCGCCGGGTCGCTGCACATGACCATCCAGACCGCGGTGCTCATCGAGACGCTGAAGGCGCTCGGCGCCGAGGTGCGCTGGGCCTCGTGCAACATCTTCTCCACCCAGGACCACGCCGCGGCCGCCATCGCCGCCGGCGGCACGCCGGTGTTCGCGTACAAGGGCGAGTCGCTCGACGAGTACTGGGAGTTCACGCACAGGATCTTCGACTTCGGCGCGGGCAAGGGGCCGAACATGATCCTCGACGACGGCGGCGACGCGACGCTGCTCGTGCATCTGGGCATCAAGGCGGAGAAGGATGCGTCGGTGCTGAGCAAGCCTTCCAGCGAGGAGGAGATTTCGCTCTTCGCCGCCATCAAGAAACGCCTTTCCGCTTCGCCCGGGTGGTACTCGAACGCGGCCAGGGAGATCAAGGGCGTCACGGAAGAGACCACCACGGGCGTGCACCGCCTCTACCAGATGGCGAAGGAAAAACGTTTGCTCTTCCCCGCGATCAACGTCAATGATTCGGTGACGAAGTCGAAGTTCGACAACATCTACGGCTGCCGCGAGTCGCTCGTCGACGGCATCAAACGCGCGACCGACGTCATGGTCGCGGGCAAGGTCGCCGTGGTCGCCGGCTACGGCGAGGTCGGCAAAGGCTCGGCCCAGGCTCTGCGCGGGCTCCAGGCGCAGGTCTGGGTCACCGAGATCGACCCGATCTGCGCGCTGCAGGCGGCGATGGAAGGCTACAAGGTCGTGACCATGGACTACGCCGCGGACAAGGCGGACATCTTCGTCACCGCGACCGGCAACTACAGGGTCATCACCCACGAGCACATGAAGCGCATGAAGAACAACGCCATCGTGTGCAACATCGGCCACTTCGACAACGAGATCGACGTGGCGGGCCTCAAGGCCTACAAGTGGGAGAACATCAAGCCGCAGGTCGACCACGTCATTTTCCCCGACGGCAAGCGGATCATCCTGCTCGCCGAGGGCCGCCTGGTGAACCTGGGCTGCGCGACCGGCCATCCGTCGTACGTGATGAGCTCTTCGTTTGCGAACCAGGTGCTCGCGCAGATCGAGCTTTTTACCAACACCGCGAAGTACGCGGTCGGCGTCTACATCCTGCCCAAGCACCTCGACGAGAAGGTGGCGCGCCTGCAGCTCGCCAAGCTCGGCGCGATGCTCACCGAGCTCACCGACGAGCAGGCGCGCTACATCGGCGTGCCGAAGCAGGGGCCGTACAAGAGCGACCACTACAGATACTGAAATGAAGATTGCCGCCATGGGCGCGGGCGGCGTGGGCGGCTACTTCGGCGCCCGGCTGCAGCAGGCCGGGCACGAAGTGACGTTCTTCGCGCGTGGCAGGCACCTGCAGGCGTTGCAGAAGGACGGCCTCACCGTCGAGAGCGCGCACGGCAACGCGCGGCTCAAGGTGCGGGTGTTCGAGGATCCGCGCGAAGCCGGCATCGCCGACGTGGTGCTCTTCGCGGTCAAGCTCTGGGATACCGAAAGCGCGGCCGAGCGCCTGCGCCCGATCGTCGGCAAGGACACGGTCGTGATTCCGTTGCAGAACGGTGTCGAGTCGAGCGAGCGCGTCGGAAAGATCCTGGGCAAGGAAAAGGTGCTCGGCGGCGCGGCCTACATCGGCACGCGCATCAAGGCGCCCGGCGCGATCGAGCACAGCGGGCAGATGGCGCGGCTGCAGTTCGGTCCGGTGCTCCCCGCTCAGCGTGCGGCCGCAGAGGCGTTTCTGGAAGTATGCATGGGGGCAGGCATTCAGGCCGAGATCCCCGACGACATCGTGCGGGCGAGCTGGGAGAAGTTCGTGTTCCTGGTCGCGCTATCCAGCGCCACGGCGGTGTCGCGCATGCCGATCGGCGTGGTGCGCGCCGACCCGGACCTGCGCTGGCTCCTGGAGCAGGCGATGCGCGAGACCTGGAGCGTGGGCCGGGCGCGCGGCGTGGCGCTTGCCGACGACTACGTCGAGACGCGCATGAAGTTCGCCGACGGCCTGCACGCGGACATGAAGGCCTCGCTGCTGCACGACCTGGAGGCGGGCGGGCGGCTCGAGGCGCCCTGGCTGTGCGGCGCGGTGGCGCGCATGGCGCGCGAGGCCGGCTTGGATGCGCCGGTCAACCGCACGGTCTATGCGGCGCTGAAGCCCTACATCGACGGACGATGAACCTGCTCTACGGCACCACGCCGCCGCGGCCGGGGACGCCGCCGGGCGCGGTGGAGGCCGCCGCCGACAAGCTCGCCGCCAGGCTGAAAGGCCTGCCGCTCGACGCGGTGGTGGTCTACGACATCCAGGACGAAACCGGGCGCACCGAGCTGCCGCGCCCGTTTCCCTTCGTCGGCACGATCGACCCGCGCGCTTATTCGCGGCTTCTCGTCGAGCGCTGCGGCCGGCCGGCGATCACCTACAAGAGCCTCGGCAACCTGGACGAGGCCGGCTGGAACGCCTGGCTCTTCGAGGCGGCACACGAGTACGGCGTGCGCTTCGTCTCCGTCGTCGGCCGCCCGACTTCCGGAGTGCGCTACCCGCTCGGGCTTTCGCAGGCGATCCGCATTGCCGCCCATCACGCGGCGGGCTTCACGGTCGGCGGGGTGGTGATCGCGGAGCGCCACGGCCAGGAGCGCAGCGAAGCGGCGCGGCTCCTTGCCAAGGGCATCGAGGGCTGCGCCTACTTCATCTCGCAGACCGTTTACCACGCGCGGCCGACCGAGCGGCTGCTGCGCGACTACCTGCGCGACTGCCGCGGCGCGGGCGTCGCCCCGCGCCGCGTGATCCTCACCTTCGCGCCCTGCGGCCGCGAGAAGACGCTCGCCTTCATCCGCTGGCTCGGCGTCAAGGTGCCGCCGCAGACCGAGCGCGCGATCCTCGGCGCCGCCAACCCGCTCGCCAAGTCGATCGAGATCTGCCGCGATAACCTGCGGCGCATCCTCGATCAGCCGTACCGCGGCGAAATTCCTCTCGGCGTGAACGTCGAGAGCGTGTCGATCAACCGCGACGAGATCGACGCGAGCATCGAGCTTTTCCACGTCCTCAGAGAGACGCTGCAGGGCAAATGAACCGCGCGCTGCCGGTGCTCGCGGTGCTGATCGCGCTCCTCGGCGTCATCGCTTTCCCGTTCATGCGCGCGCTGGAAAACCGGCTGCTCGACAGCTTCGTGCGCACGCAGGCCGCGCTCCTCGCCCCCGACCCGGACATCGTGCTCGTCGAGATCGACGAGAAAAGCCTCGCCGCCATGGAAAAGGAGGCCGGCCGCTGGCCCTGGCCGCGCGTGGTCTATGCCGACCTCGTCGAGGGGCTGGCGGCGCAGAAGCCGCGCGCCATCGTGTTCGACATCATGTTCACCGAGGCCGACCGGTTCCGCCCGCAGGACGACGCGGCGTTCGGCGAAACGGCCGCCAAGCATCCCAACGTGTATTTCCCGCTCCTGCGCCTGCCGTCGGGCGGCGACAAGAACGGCGTGCTTCTCGCCGAGCTCGCTCCTGATCTCGGCCTCATCCGGTCAAAAGGCGCGCGGGCCGATGCGCGCGCCGCGGTCGTGCCGCCGCTCGCGCTTCCGCGCCGTACCTACGCCCGCACCGGGCTCATCAGCTTCACGGAAGACCCGGACGGCGTCGGGCGGCGCCATTTGCTGCGCGAGGTGATCGGCGGCTGGCACATCCCTTCGCTTGCGGCGCGCGTCGCCCTGGATCTTGGCTTTCCCGTTCCCGACCAGGACGAGTTCGTGCTCGCCTGGCGCGCCGCTGCGCGCAGCTTCCCGCGCTCCTCCTTCAGCGACCTTTACGAGGACTTCAACCGCTCGGCGCGCAAGCGGGCTCCCGACGAATTCGCCGGCAAGATCGTGATCGTGGGCGCCGCGGCAAGCGGCTTGCAGGACCTGCGCGTCACCCCGCTCTCGAGCCTGCATCCCGGCGCCGAGATCCTCGGCACGGCGATCGAGAACCTGAAGAACGCCCGCCAGATGCGCTATGCGCCGCTGTGGTGGAGCGCGTTGGTGGGCTTTGTTCTCATCGCCCTCGTGTTCGCCGCGTTGCGGCTGAATACCGATACCCGCCTCATCGGCGCGGGGCTCGCGATCGCCTCGCTCACGCTTCTCGTGGCGTGCTGGTTCGCCGCGGGCCGGCTCACCCTCATCCCGATGCTCACGCCGCTGGCGGCCGCCTGGACCTTCTACGCCGCGGGCGCGGTCGCCGAGCACCTGCGCGAGCGCCGCGCGCGCCGCGAGGCGATCGCGATGTTCTCGCGCTTCGTCAACCCGCATGTCGTAAGACAGCTCGTCGAGCGCGGCGGCATCGAAGGCGCGGGGCAGTCGCGCGAGGTGACGCTGCTTTTCTCCGATATCCGCGGCTTCACCACGCTATCCGAGACGCGCAAACCCGAGGAGGTGGTCGCGCTTCTCAACCGCTACTTCTCGCTCCAGGTCGACGTGGTGTTCCGCCACGGCGGCTCGCTCGACAAGTTCATCGGCGACGCGATCATGGCGCTGTGGGGCGCGCCGCTCGAGGACCCCGAGCACGCGCGCCACGCGGTCGCCTGCGCGCTCGACATGGCCGACACCCTCGCCGAGTTCAGGCGCGAGCTCGGCGCGGCGGCAAGCGACTTCGACGTCGGCATCGGCATCCATTCGGGCCGCGCGGTGGTCGGGCTGATCGGCTCGGAGAAGCGCCGCGAGTACACCGCGATCGGCGACGCCGTCAACCTCGCAAGTCGCATCGAGGGGCTCACCAAGGAAGCGAAGCGCCGCATCCTCGCGTCGCGCGACACCGTCGAGCGCTGCGGCGATGCCTTCGAATTCGCCTCCTGCGGAACTTTCCCTGTCAAGGGACGCGCGCAGCCGGTAGAGTTGTTCGAGCCGCGCCGCAAGCCATGAAAGCGATCTGTATTCTGCTTTTACTTCCGCTCCTCGCCTGGGCCGAGCCCGCTGCCGTCATCCGCGCGACCGAGCTGAAGAAGGACCCGGCGACCGACGCCCCGACAGTCGCCGAACTGCCGGAAAGCACTAGCGTCGATGCGCTGGAGCGCCGCGGTGGCTGGACGCGCGTCAGGGCCGCCGGCGCCGAGGGCTGGGTGAAGATGCTCGCGCTGCGCTACGGCACGCCGGGCCGGCAGGGCGAGAGCGGGCTTGCGCAGATCTTCAACGTGGCGCGCACCGGCTCGAGCGGCGCGCAGGTCACGACCGGGGTCCGCGGCCTCGACGCCGAGAGTATCGCCGGCGCCCAGCCCAACCCCGCGGAGCTGCAGAAAATGCAGGCCTACGCCGCCACCCCGGATGCGGCGGCAGCGTTCGCCGCGCAGGCGAAGCTGCAGGCGGTCGCCGTGGAGGAGCCGCAATGATCCGCGCGGCTGTCCTCGCCGCGGCGCTCGTCGCTCTCCCGGCGCATGCGCAGTTCAACTTCGACCTCAACCGCGCGATCGAGTCGGTGAGGAAGCTCGGCCGGGCCACGACCGAGATCGACGAAAAGCAGGAGATCGAGATCGGCCGCGACATGGCCGCGCGCCTGCTCGGCGCCGCGCCGCTCGTGAACGACGCGCGCCTGCAGCGCTACGTCAACAACGTCGGCCGCTGGCTCGCCTCGCAGACCGAGCGACCGGGCCTGCCGTGGCGCTTCGGCGTGCTCGACGCGCCGCAGGTCAACGCCTTCGCCGTGCCCGGCGGGACGATCTTCGTCACGCGCGGCCTGGTGCAGCGCATGCGCAGCGAAGCCGAGCTCGCCGGGGTGCTCGCGCACGAGATCGGCCACGTGCTGAAGAAGCACCACCTGAAAGCGATCCAGAAGGGCGCGCAAGCCGAGCTCGCGGGCGAGGCGCTTTCGATGGCCATGCGGGACTCCAACTCGGAGGCGAGGGCGAAGCTCGTGCGCTTCGGCAGCGAAATCTACTCGCGCGGCCTCGACAAGTCGGACGAGCTGGAAGCCGACCGCCTCGGCGTGGTGATCGGCTCGCGCGGCGGCTACGACGCCTATGGCCTGCCCGCGGTCCTGCAGATGCTTCAGGCCATGAACGCGCAGGACTCCGCGGTCGCGCTGATGTTCAAGACCCATCCCGCGCCCGCCGAGCGACTCGACGCGCTCACCGAGAAGATGCAGCCGACGCTGGACGCCTACGCCGCGCAGCCAAGCGTTGTCGAGCGCTTTCGGCAGGCACTGCAGCCGAAGTAATTACTGACTTAACGCGGGTACAAGCCGCCCGCCATCATCGGCGCGCTGGTAGGCGCGCCACGCGCCCCCGGGGGCTTCGCGGCAAGCGCCGAAGCGAAAGGGCATCGCATCGCGACCCGGCGTGAGAAAGCGCAGGTCCGTGAACCATACGCACGTCGAGCCCTCGGTGATGCCGTCGAACGCCGGGACATCGGCGAACCAGCGGAAGAAGCCGAGCGCCGGCGATTCCCACGCCTCGCGCACGAGCGCGTCGGCCGGCGGGTGGCCATAGCGCGTGCTCGAGACCCAGAGCGCCTGCGCGGCCGGCACATAGGGCGAGTCGATCCTGGCGATGAATCCGTCGCCCGGCCGGTAGCTGCGCGGCTCGCCGCGCACGAGATTGACATGCGCGTAGCGGTGCGCCTGCTCGTCGCTGACGAATACCGTCCAGTTGAAGGGCGACACCGGCCGCGGCTGGGCGCTCACTTTGGCGCCGCTCAGCCCGTGCTCGAGCACGTAGCGCTCCCCGAGATCGAGCGCCTTTTCCTTCTGCACGTATTGAAAGCCGACATAGCCGGCAAGGAGCGCACTAGCCGCAATCGCCGGCCACCGCGAGCGGTAGATGAGCGCCGAGGCGAGAAGCCCGGCAAGGATGATGCCCGTGAACCACAGATCGATGATGAACGTGGTGCCGATGCCCGCGCGCCAGTCCGACAATGGCGCGAACACCATGGTGCCGAAGCTCGTGATGACGTCGCCCGCGATGTGCGCCGCGAGCGCGAGCGCACTCACGCCGTACAGTGCGCGCCAGCCGCGCGGCTCGCGCAGGATCTTCGCAAGCACCCAGGAGACGGCGAGCGCCCATAGCGGCAGCAGCAGGAGCGAGTGCGTGGCGCCGCGGTGATAGAGCAGGTATTCGACCGGGCCGGCAAGACCGAGGACGAAATCGAGGTCCGGAGCCGCGGCGGCGAAGAACCCGGCCGCCACCCGGCGGGGTGTCGAGCGCGCCGGCGCATCCTTCGGCGCCGTGGCGCGGGCAAGCAGCGCGCCCGACAGGGCGTGCGTGAGGGTGTCCATAACCAATTGGGGTCAGAGCAAATGCTCTGACCCCAATTCTAGGCGGCGCGTTTCTTGCGCTGCGCGTCCTTGACGTGCATCTGGGCGTAGGCGCCGTGGGCAGCGGCCTCGGCATCACCGACGTGCACCGGCAGGCCCATGTCGGAGAGCACCGAGCCGAGCGCCGAGAGGCAAAGCATCACGTTGTCCGGGCGGCAGGAATAGCCCATCAGGCCGAAGCGCCAGATCTTGCCCTTCAAGGGCCCGAGGCCGGCGCCGATCTCGAGGCCGAACTCGGTGAGGAGCCTGCGGCGCACCTCCTCCTCGTTCACGCCCTCGGGGCAGAGCACCGCGTTCATCTGCGGCAGCTGGTACTGCTCCTTCACCAGGAACTTCAGGCCCATCGCTTCGAGCCCGGCTTTCAATGCGACGTGGTGGCGCGTGTGGCGCGCCCACGAGTTCTCCAGCCCTTCCTCGCGGATGAGCAGCAGCGCCTCGTGCAGGGCGAAGAGCGAATTCGTCGGCGCGGTGTGATGATAGGTGCGCGTGGTCGCGTTCCAGTAGCCGAGCAGCAGGTTCATGTCCATGAACCAGCTGTGGATCTTGTCTTTTCTCTTCTTCACGCGCTCGACCACCCGCTCGGAGAACGACACCGGCGAGAGGCCCGGCGTGCACGACAGGCACTTCTGGCTCGCCGAGTAGATGGCGTCGATCTCCCACTCGTCGACCTTGACCGGCGTGCCGCCGAGCGAGGTGACGGCATCGACGATCACCAGCGCGCCGTGCTTGTGCGCGATCTGGGTGAGGAGCTTCGCGTCCGACTGGCAGCCGGTCGAGGTCTCGGCATGCACGAAGCCGACGATCTTGGCGTCCGGGTTCTTCTTCAGAACGTCCTCGAGCTTTTGCGGATCGACCGGCTCGCCCCACTTGTCCTCCACCATCACCGGCACGCCGCCGCAGCGCACGGCGTTCTCGAGCATCCTGCCGCCGAAGACGCCGTTCTGGCAGATGATCACCTTGTCGCCCGGCGCGACCATGTTGACGAAGCAGTACTCCATCCCGACCGAGCCGGGACCGGAAAGGGGAAAGGTGAGCGGGTTTTTCGTCTGATACACGTAGCGCAGCAGCGACTTCAGCTCCTCCATCATCTCGACGAAGATCGGGTCGAGGTAGCCGATCGCCGGCTGGCTCATCGTCGTCAGCACCCGGGGGTGGATCTCGGTCGGCCCCGGGCCCATCAGCGTGCGCTGCGGCGGGTGGAAGGATTGGATTCGCTTCGTTGGGGCGAACTGGGTCATGGGATCGCTTTCTGGATGAATGCCGAACGGCGCGTCTTCCGGGCGCGATTTCACGCGCACCGGGTTCTTCACGCTGGCCTCGTGGATGATCTCGACCGCGTGGATGCGCCCCTGGGTGACGCGCTCGACCTCGCCGGCCCAGCGCGCCGGCACATAGCCGGTCTTGATCCAGTGGTGCACGACCGCGCGGTCGAGCTGAAAGGCGCGCGCGACTTCCGCCTGGCTGCCAAATATCTCGACGAGTCGCTCCGCGCAATTCACGCATGTAAGGCTAGCATGTCAAACCACATTTGACAAATACAGGGCGCCTTTGTATTAATTGATATGAATAGCGTACCATCTAATACATGACTGCCTTGCCCGAACCCGTTTCCCAGATCGACCTGCGCACCCGCGAGAGCCGCGAGCGGCTGGCCCGCATGCTGGTGGAGCTCTTCCGGCGTTGGGAGCTTTCGGCGGCTGACCAGGCGGCGCTCCTCGGCCTGTCCGCGCAATCGCGCTCGACCGTGGCCCGCTACCGGCGCGGCGAGCCGCTGGCCGACAACGCCGATCTGCTCGCGCGCGCCGGACACCTGCTGGGCATTCACAAGGCATTGCGCATCGTCTTTCCGCAGGACCGGGATCTCGCCTACCGCTGGGTGAGCGCGCCGAACCGCCGCTTCGGCGGCGCGACCCCCCTCGAGGTGATGAGGCGCCACGGCTACGAGGGAATCCTCGCGGTGCGGCGCTACCTCGATTTCGAGCGCGGCCGCTAGCTTGGAGGCGCTCGTGCGCAAGGCCGCCGTATTCGACGGCGACCTGGTGCGCAACATCAAGGGCATCCGCGTGTCGCAGGATCTCTTCGACGACCTCTGCGCCGACGCGGCAGACCGCGCGGTGGCGATCGCCGCGGAAAGCGCGACCCGCACGCCGAGCGCCGCGCCTCTCATCACGCGCCCCTTCGATTACGGCGCCGTGATCACTTATCCGTTCGTGCCCCACAACTGGCAGGCGACGCGCTATTCCGACGGCCTGCACTACGGCGTCTGGTACGGGGCGCTCGAGCTCGAGACTACGGTGTATGAAACGCTGTACCACTGGCACCGCTTCGTGATGGACAGCTTCGCCGGGCTCGAGCGCGACATCGTCGGCGAGCGCCGCGCGTTCCAGGTGCGCTGCGACGCGGTGCTCATCGACCTGCGCGCCATGCCCGAGCCGCGCCTTACCGACCGCCGCGACTACAGTTTCACCTGGCAGGTCGGCCGCTTCCTGTGGCAGCGCGGCCAGAGCGGCCTGCTCACCCGCTCGGCGCGCTCGAGCGGCACGGCAGCGGCGATCTTTCGGCCCGAGGCGCTCGCCGATGCGCGCGACTTGTGCTTTCTCACCTACCGGATGAACCCGCTCGTCGACTCGGTGAGCGTCGAGCGCACTCCGGGAGCCGTGTGGCTGGAGATCCGGCCGAGCACGCTCGCCTAAGCGCAGGAAGCTAGCGTGGCAGCGTGAGTTGCGCGATGAGCCCGCCGCCCGGCGCATTGCGCAAGCGAATGTCGCCGCCGTGCCAGCGAGCGATGTTGCGCGCGATGCTGAGGCCAAGGCCCGTGCCGCCGCTCTCGCGGTTGCGCGAGCCCTCGATGCGGTAATACGGCTCGAAAACGCGCTCGAGTTGCTGGTCCGGGACGCCGGGGCCGTGGTCGCGGACTGAGATACAAAGCTGCTTTGCATCGTCCTCGATGTCGAGCTCCGCCGCCCCGCCGTAGCGCACCGCGTTGCCCACCAGGTTTTCGATGCAGCGGCGCAGCGCCTGTGGATCGGCGCGGTACGGTGCTTGCGGTGCGCCATGCATGCTCACCTGTTCGCCCGACTCGCGCCGGTCCTCGCACACGGTTTCCACCAGGGCGCCGACGTCCACGGGCCGGCGTCGCTTAGCGTTGCCCAGCGCACCGAAGAACTCAAGGCTGGAGCCGACCATCCCGGCCATCTCGTCGAGGTCCCGCTCCATTTTGGCCCGCAGGCCGGCGTCGGCCAGCATCTCGCAGCGCAGCCGCATCCGTGTAATCGGGGTCTGCAGGTCGTGCGATATGGCGCCGAGCAGCCAGGCGCGCTCGGCGAGCTGCCTGCGCACGCGCGCGAGCATGCGGTTGTACGCGGTGATGACGCGGCGGATCTCGCTTGGGTCGCGCTCGCCGAGTGGCGGGCCTTCGAGATCCTCGCCGAGGGCGTCGGCGGCGCGCGCCACCTCGCCGAGCGAGCGCGTGGTCATGCGCACGAGCACCGCGGCAAGTACGAAGCAGACGGCGACCAGCAGCAGCAGCCGCGGCGCCAGCGATTCCAGCCTGCTGAGCGGCTCCTGCGGAATGGCGGCGTAAAACACGGCGACGGTGCCGTCCTCGAGACGTACCTGCGCGACCAGCGAAAACGCTCCGGGCAGAAGGAAATAGAAGTGCCGCGCGAGCCAGATCTCGAACGGGGTGCTGACCGATCCGTCGCCGGGAACCCGACGCGAGCGCGGCAACTGAGCGATGTCGACGCTTACCGGCCAGGACGCGCCCAGCAGGCCCTGCAGCGACTCGGCGAATGCCTTTTCGTAGCGGTCGTGCTCCGCATAGCCCTCCGCGACGGCGATCGGCCCGCGGCTCAGCGCGACGCGTAGATGGCGGCCATCGAGCTCCTCGACCACGAGCTGACGCTGCTCCAGGGGCAAACGGTTGAGGATGCGCGCGGTCTGCGCGATACGCGCGGCGATCTGGTACGAGGCAAGCCGGTATACCGAGCTGCCGCGGTCGAAGAGATTCATGACGAGGCTCGCGCCCTGCGCGAGAAGCAGCCCTGCGGCGAGGATCAGCAGCGTGCGCCCGAAAAGCGAGGCGGGGACAAGTCGCATCAGTCGAGGCGTTCGACGACCGCGGCGAGCACATAGCCCAGGTTGCGCACCGTCTTGATGATGCGCGGCTCGCGCGCGTCGTCCCCGAGCCGCGTGCGCAGGCGGCTCACCTGTACGTCGATCGAGCGATCGAAGGGCTCGCGCTCGCGCCCGAGCGCGAGCTCGAGCAGCTGGCTGCGCTGCAGGACGCGGTTTGGGTGTTCGACGAACACCGAGAGCAGCCTGAACTCGGCGCCGCTCAGCGGGACGACCAGGCCGTCGGGCGCAACGAGCTGGCGCGTTGCCAGCTCAAGGGTCCAGCCGGCGAAGCGTAGCCGGTGCGCGACGCCGCCGCCTGGCGGCAGCGACCGCGTGCGGCGCAGGATGCTCTTGATTCGCGCGAGCAGCTCGCGCGGACTGAAGGGCTTCGCGAGGTAGTCGTCGGCACCCATTTCGAGGCCGACGATTCGATCGACTTCGTCGATGCGCGCGGTCAGCATGATGACCGGGAGGTTCGAGCGCGCGCGCAAATCGCGGCACAGCGCCAGCCCGTCCTCGCCGGGAAGCATGAGGTCGAGCACCACGAGGTCCGGGCTGCCGTCGTCGAGCGCGCGGCGCATCTCGCCCCCGTCCACGGCGAGCGTCACGCGCAGGCCGTTGCGCTCCAGGTATTCGCCGAGCAGCCGCCGCACCTCCTCGTCGTCGTCGACGATCAGGACGTGGTCGGGGCGGTTCATGGCGACGCTATATCGCATTCGGGTCGCCGCGGCGTCAAGCGCCAATGTCGCCGCGTCAGGCACCAATGTAACGGCGTGTTGCAGAGGCAAGGTCCGCAACAGTACGTAACCATTCGGCCGGCAGCGGAAACGATGTCGGCGCGCCCGGACATCGCGCCGACACAAGCCTGCGCTGCAATGGCGCCCTATTCCACACCGACCTGAAAGGAATGCCGTGTCCCTGAAACTCTTTGCTGCCCTTCTCGCCGTGACGGCGCTCGCCGGCTGCGGCATCGACGCCACGCCGGAGGGCGGCGGCGCCAAGTCCGAGGCTGCGAGCGGCTCGACCGCGACGCAAGCCATGCCCGCGGAGCAGACCGCGGCGCAGCCGGAAAAGAGCGACGAGCCCAAGGCCGAGCCGCAGGCGAAGCAGGAAGCCGAGCCCCAGGCGAAGGACGAAGGCGAGAAGAAGCCCGAGTAGCGCCTTAAACGATATTCTCCCACCCCGAAAGGAAAGGAAGCTTCATGAAGACCCTGTTCGCCAGCCTGTTCGCCGCCCTGTTCGCGCTCACCACCTTCGCAGCCCATGCCGCGGTCCAGCCGAAGGACGGCATCGTTGCGAGCGACGAGGAGAAGACCGACGGCGACAAGAGCCCTACGACCGACACGGAGAAGAAGAACGACGAGGACAAGGACAAGGACAAGGACAAGGAGGGCAAGAAATCCGACTGAGCGGAACCTTCCTCGTGTCCAAAGGGGGGCCTTGCGGCCCCCTTTTCTTTTGCATCCGGGGGGACGCAGCCGGTAGCATTCGACTTCCCGGAGAGAACCCTATGAAGCAGGATCAGCCCGTCACGTTCACCCCAGAGACCGCGGCAGAAGCCTGGCTCGGGCTGCTTGCCATGCGCGGCGTCGATTACCTCTTCGCCAACGGCGGCACCGACTTCGCGCCGGTGGTCGAGGGCTACGCGAAGGGACGTGCACAAGGCTGGCGCATGCCCGAGATCGTCATCGTGCCGCACGAGAACCTCGGCGTCGCGATGGCGCACGGCTACACCATGGTGACCGGCCGGCCGCAGGCGATGATGGTGCACGTGGGCGTGGGCACCGCCAACGCGATGAACGGCCTGATAAACGCCTCGCGCATGAACATCCCGATTCTCTTCAGCGCGGGCCGCACGCCGATCACCGAGTCAGGTGCGCTCGCGGGCGCACGCAACAACTACATCCACTGGGCGCAGGAGCACTTCGACCAGGGCGGCATGCTGCGCGAGTTCATGAAGTGGGACTACGAGCTGCGCCACCCGGAGCAGGTCGAGACCGTCCTCGACCGCGCGCTCGCCATCGCCTGCAGCGAGCCGCAGGGGCCGGTGTACGTGAGCCTGCCGCGCGAAATCCTCGCCATGGGCCTTTCGGGCGCGACGCTGTCTGCGCGCGCCACGGTCGCGCCCGCCTCGCCGCCGGCGGCCGACCCGGACACGCTCGAGGAAGCCGCTCGCCTTCTCGGAGGCGCGCAGAACCCGCTCATCATCACCGCCAACGGCGGCCGCACGCTGGAATCGGCGCGCGCGCTCGCGCAGCTCGCCGAGACCTTCGCGATCCCGGTCATCCACTACCGGCCGCGCTACCTCGCGCTGCCGACCGAGCATCCGCTCGCCGCAGGCTGGGATCCCCACGCGCTCCTCAAGGACGCCGACCTGGTGCTGTGTATCGACTGCGACGTGCCGTGGATTCCGGCGCAGGGCGCGCCCAAGGCCGACGCCCAGGTGATCCACATCGGACCGGACCCGCTGTTCGCGCGCTATCCGCTGCGCGGCTTTCGCACCGACATCGCGCTCACCGGCGCTGTTGCTTCTACATTGATTGGTCTTTGTGAACGTGCGCAGAAGCACGCGGCGTCGCCGGCGAAGATCGAGGAGCGCAGGAAGCGCGTCGCGGCGCGCTCGGCCGAAACGCGCGCGAAGGCGCGCGGCGGGCTGCAGGCGATGCCCTCGGTAATCACGCCGAAGTACGCCTCGGCCTGCGTGAACCGGCTGATGGACGAGCAGACGTTGCTCGTCAACGAGTACCCGATGCTGCTCGAGGAGCTGACCATCGGCCAGCCGATGCGCTTCTTCGCCAACGCGCCCTCCGGGGGCCTCGGCTGGGGCATCGGCGCGGCGCTCGGCGCCAAGCTCGGCGCGCCCGAGAAGACCGTGATCTGCACGCTCGGCGACGGCGCGTACATGTTCGGCAACCCGACGCCCGGGCACTTCGTGGGCGAGGCCATGCGCCTGCCGGCGCTCTACGTCATCTTCAACAACGCGCGCTGGGCGGCGGTGCACCGCTCGACGCTCTCCATCTACCCGAAGGGCCACGCCTCGAAGATGACCGAGCCCGCCTTCGCCACCCTCGAACCCTCGCCGCGCTTCGAGCACATCGTGCAGGCGAGCGGCGGGCACGGCGAGCGCGTAGCCGATCCGAAGGCGCTGATGCCCGCGCTCGAGCGCGCGCTGAAGGTGGTGCGCGAGGAAAAGCGGCAGGCGCTCGTGAACGTCTGCCTCGAAGTGAGCTACGTCAAGACGAGCTAGTTCGGCGCGGCGGGCTCTTCCACGGCCGCAGCCGCCTGCGCCGGCCGGAAGCCGCCGATGCGGCCGACGAACGGCAGCTTGAGGCCGCTCGGGCCGACGCCGAAGTTGAGTCCAAGCAGGTTGAGCTCCACGCCTTCGACGCCGCTCGCCGCGAGGCCGAACAGTCCCGCGACCGAGAACTGGAAGCCGCTGCCGCTCGGCGCCGAGCCGAAGAGCGAAGCTCCGAGATAGTCCTTGCCGATCGCGGTGGCGGGCAGGTCGATCTCGAGCTCGGGCACCGCGCGCGCGATCCACGCGGTAAAAGTGTTCGAGTTAGGCCCCGGCCACACGGTGTATTCCTTGGCGTAGGGGTATTCGCGCGCCGCCTTGTCGATGCGCTTGATCAGCTCGTCGACCCCCGGGCCGCGCTTCTCCGCGTAGAGCTCGGGCTCGGCGCCGAACCAGCGGCCGTCCGGGTCGCGCGTGCGCACGACCACCGCGGAATCGGACCAGCGCAGGCGCCAGCCGATCAGCTCGTAGACCGTCCATTCGGCAGCGTCCGTCGGTTTCACCGCGACCCAGGTGTGCACGCCGAAGAGCCCTTTCGCGCCGACGGCGCGGGCGCCGTAGACCTGGACCACCGCTTCTTTCACCGCACGCGGGTCGGGCGCAAGGCCCACCGGCTCGCGGCTTGCGGTTCTCCAGTCCTGCGCGATCACGCTCGCTCCCGCGGCCACGAACAGCCCCGCCATGAGAGCGTAGAACAGGGAGCGGAAAGCGCGAAGCATCTAAGAGAGTTATTGCTGATGGTCGGTCGAATCAACGCTTCGGCAACGCAAACGGTTGACGATTCTATCGCGGCTCCAAGATGCGAAGGATATGACCCGACCGGCTTCAGGGATATTCGTCGCCCTTAGGTGCCATAGAGGCGCTTCAGCACCTCGTCCTTCATGCCAAAACTCTTGCCCTCGCCCGGGAAGCTGCCGTCGCGCACCTCGGCGGCATAGCGGGACACTGCCTCGCGAATCGCCTGGCCGGCTTCGGTATAGCGCTTGACGAACGTCGGGGTGAAGCCCGAGAACATGCCGACCATGTCGTGGAACACCAGCACCTGTCCGTCGCAGTCGGCGCCGGCGCCGATGCCGATGGTCGGGATGCCGATGCGCTGAGTGATGAGCTTCGCGAGCGGCGCCGGCACCAGCTCGAGCACCACGCCCCAGCAGCCGGCGCGGTCGAGCGCGATCGCGCCGTCGAGGATGCGCTTGGCGGCCGCCTCGTCCTTGCCCTGCAGCTTGTAGCCGCCGAGCGCGGAGGCGGTCTGCGGCGTAAGCCCCACATGGCCGAGCACCGGCACCCCGGCGCGCACCAGCGCCTCGACGATGGGCACCGCTTCTTCGCCGCCTTCGAGCTTCACCGAGTCGGCGCCCGCGTCCTTCATGAGGCGAGCGGCATTGTCCAGCGCCTGCTGCGGCGTGCCGTAGGAGAGGAACGGCATGTCGCTGATGAGAAACGCCTGCGGCGCGCCGCGCCGCGCCGCGCGCGTGTGGTGCACCATGTCGTCCATCGTCACCGGCAGCGTCGAGTCGTAGCCCAGCACCACCATGCCGAGCGAGTCGCCGACGAGGACGAGATCGACGCCCGCCTCGGCCACCAGGCGCGCGGACGGAAAATCGTAGGCGGTGAGCATGGCGAGCCGTGCGCCTTTCTTGCCGCGCAGCTCAAGAACGGTAGGTTTCATGGCTTCAACCCCGCGAAATCGAACAGTTTCCGATCGAGCAGATGCGACGGCCGGACCTCGGTGAGCGCGCGCACGATCGACTCGACGCGTCCGGGATGGCGCTTTTCCCATTCGCGCAGCATCTCGCCCACCTGCTGCCTCTGCAAGTTCTCCTGCGATCCGCACAGCGCGCAGGGAATGATCGGAAAGCGCCTTGCCCGCGCGTACGCCGCGAGATCGTCCTCCGCTACGTAGGCGAGCGGCCGGATCACGACGTGCTTTCCATCGTCCGAAAGGAGCTTCGCCGGCATGGCCTTGAGCTGCCCGCCGTGAAAAAGATTCAGGAAGAACGTCGCGAGCACGTCGTCGCGATGGTGGCCGAGCGCGATCTTCGTCGCGCCGAGCTCGGTCGCGATGCGGTAGAGAATGCCGCGGCGCAGCCGCGAGCACAGCGAGCACATCGTCTGGCCGTCGGCAATCAGCCGCTTCACTACGGAATACGTATCCTGCTCCGCAATCTTGAAGGGCACGCCGCGCGACTCGAGATATTCCGGCAGCACCCGCTCGGGAAATCCCGGCTGCTTCTGATCGACGTTCACCGCGACGAGCTCGAACCCGACCGGCGCCTTTTCCTTCAGCGAGAGCATCACATCGAGCAGGCCGTGCGAGTCCTTGCCGCCCGAGACACAGACCATCACCCGGTCGCCCGCCTCGATCATGTTGAAGTCGGCGATCGCCTCGCCCACCTGGCGCCGGATGCGCTTCGCAAGCTTTGCTTCCTCGTAGCGCTCTTTCCGAGGGTCGTGGATACGGACGACTTGGGCGTTCATTGAATGTGGAAGTTTAACTTCAGCTGTCATCCGCGGTGCCTTTCTGCACGTTCATGAACCGTGGGCACCGATAGCCGAGTGGCGCTAGAAAGCATCGCGCATCGAATCCGTCTGATTCGAGGCGAAAAGGTGTTGCTCGATTCCGAGCTAGCCGCCCTGTACGGCGCAGCCACTAAGCGTCTCAACGAGCAGGTGCGCCGCAACTCCAATCGGTTCCCAATAGATTTCATGTTTCAGCTTACTGATCAAGAACTTACGCACTTGAGGTCGCAAAATGCGACCTCAAGATACAGGTCTGGATACGGCGGGCGGCGCTATCGACCGTTCGCGTTTACGGAGCATGGGGCATTAATGGCGGCGAACGTTCTCAACTCCACGAGGGCGATCCAGGTATCGCTTTACGTCGTTCGAGCGTTCGTGCGCCTTCGCGAGACGCTGGCAAACCATAGGGATCTGGCACAGAAGCTCGATGATTTGGAAAGGAAGACGGAGGCAATAGCAATGAAGCATGATGCCTTGGCCTCGGAGACACAAGCGAAGTTCCGCGAGGTCATTGAAACTTTGCGACAGCTAATGTCTTCGCCCACCAAGCGCCGCCCGATCGGATTCATCGTTTCCGGGCCTAAGGAGTAACGACCTTCAGGCCGGCGATGCCGGCGACGATGAGAAGGATCGAGGCGAGACGCAGGAGGTCGTGCGGCTCGTCGAAGAGCACGATGCCGAGAATGGCGACGCCGACCGCGCCGATGCCGGTCCAGACGGCATAGCCGGTGCCGATCGGGATGGTGCGCAGGGCGAGCGAAAGGAAGTAGAGGCTCGCGGCCATCGCAGTGCCGGTCAGGACGGAAGGCCATAGCCGCGTGAAGCCGTCGGTGTACTTCAGGCCCACCGCCCAGACGACTTCCATAAGTCCGGCGATGGTTAGCCAGATCCAAGCCATTCGCGTGTCCCTAGATGAAGATTGAGCGCCCGCCGTCGACCGCGAGGATCTGCCCGGTGACGTAAGGCGCGCAGGCGAGGAAGTGAACTGCCTGCGCGATGTCCTCGGGCGAGCCGGTGCGTCCGAGCGGCGTGGTGGCGAGAATGCGGGCGCGCTCGGCTTCGGCGAACTGGCCGTCGTCGGGCCAGGCGATCGCGCCGGGCGCGACGCCGTTCACCCGCACCCGCGGCGCGAGC
>DASZOS010000008.1:0-27192 GCA_035550695.1 Burkholderiales bacterium
CCGCCGTGACCTTGGTGATCTGGCGGATGTTGTATTCGGCCCGGAGCAGATGCTTCACCTTGCGGTCGAAGATCTGCCAGGCGAATTGGCCGGGCTGGTTGAGCACCACGCGGCCGTATTTCGCGTAGGTGTAGTTGCGGAAATCGGCGCCCTCGTCGACGAAGCGCCGCCCCTCGGCGTTGACCATCACGCCGAAGGGATAGGAGTGCTTCTGGAACTGGTCGCCAACGGCAAGGTCGCCGAATTCGGGCGCGTTGCGCTCCCAGCCGACCGCGTGGCAGCCCGACCAGTTGCCGCGCGGCGAGGCGCCGATCTCGAGGGCCATGCGGATGCCGTCGCCGGTGTTGAAGCGCGTGCCGCGCACCTTGGCGAGCTCCCAGCCCGGCCCGAGGTAGCGGGTGCGCCACTCCGGGTTCGCCTGGAAGCCGCCCGCGGCGAGCACCACCGCCTTGCCTCTCACTTCCTGGGTCTTTCCCTGTTTTCTGATCTTTAGACCGTGGATGCCATCGTCATCCGCGAGAAGCGATAGCGCGCGCGCCGAATACCAGATGTCGATTCCCCGCTTGCGCGCTCCGCGCGTGAGCGCCTCGACGAGCCCCGGCCCGCCGCCCACCGCTTCGACGGCAAGCCCGCCCCAGAACTTGAACCTGCCCCCGATGTTGAAGGCCTGCCGTCCCCAGGCGGCAGTGAAGCGCACGCCCTTCGAGCGCATCCATTCCAGCGAGGGCAGGCTTTCCTTCACCAGCAGCTCGGTGAGATCGGGATCGCAGCGGTACTCGGTGACGCGCGCCATGTCGTCGAGGAACTGCTCGGCGCCATAGGTGCCGAAGTCGGTGCGCCCAATCTCCTCGTCGCTCAAGTCGATGAGCCGCTTCAGGTCCTCGACGCCGTCGTACGCGACGCGCATCAGGCCGGCGGTGAAGCGCGAGTTGCCCCCCGCTTCTTCCTCGGGCGCTCTTTCCAGGACGAGCACGCGCTGGCAATGCTCCCTCGCCGAGAGCGCCGCGCACAGCG
Source organism: Burkholderiales bacterium (assembly GCA_035550695.1). Taxonomy (GTDB): domain Bacteria; phylum Pseudomonadota; class Gammaproteobacteria; order Burkholderiales; family SG8-39; genus SCGC-AG-212-J23. The sequence goes on from DASZOS010000008.1 coordinate 1,015, forward strand.
CGGCGTTTCCCCCGCCCACCACGATGACGTCGTACATCAGAACTGATACCTGCGCATGCCGCCGTCCACCGGGATCACCGTGCCGGTAATGTAGCGCGCGAGCGGCGAGGCGAGAAAGCACACCAGACTGGCGATGTCTTCAGGCTGCCCGTATTCGCCCACCGGAATGTCTTGCTCGCTTTCCCGCGCTCGCCACTCCGGGCTGTAGTTGCGCAGGATCTGCTCGCTCACGATGCGCCCCGGCGGCACGCTGTTCACCGTGATGCCATGGCGGCCGACCTCGCGCGACAGTCCCTTCGCCCACGAATGCATCGCGGCCTTGGCGGCGAAGGCGCCGTTCAGCCCTTCGGGCTCCGATTTGCCGGTGATGTTGATCACCCGGCCCCATTTCCCCTCGATCATCTGCGGCAGCAGGCGATGGGTGAGCTGGCGCTGCCGGATGAAATTCAGCGTCAGCGCCTCCTCCCATTGCGCGTCGGTCGACTCGAGCGTGAAGCGGCGGCTGCCGCCGGCGTTGTTCACCAGTATCTGCACCGAGCCGAGCGCCTCGAGCGCAGCGCTGGCTATCGTCTCGGCAGCCTCGGGGCGCAGGAAATCGCACTCGATGATGGCGATCTTCCGGCCGATCTCGGCTTCGAGGCTCTCGAGCAGGTTGCGCCGTCGCGCCATCACCGCGAGGCGCACGCCCTCGCGGGCAAGCGCAGCCGCGATGCCACGGCCGATTCCCGTGCTGGCGCCGGTCACGAGCACGGTACGGCCCTCGAGCTGGAGGTTCATGCCTTGCTTTGCCTGTGTTCTACAAGGAGCCGAATCCTAACCGAGGCATCCGGTTCGGCACGTTGTTTGCGGTGAAACGTGTCACTGGCCTCGCCAGATGTAATCCGTCATTCACTAACGACAGGAGACTGCATGAAACTCAAGACCTTACTAGCTGTTGCAGTCGCCGGAGCCTTTGCCTTGCCGCTTGCGGCGCAGGCGTCGGCGGACGGCGACAGGATGATTCTTGCCCAGGGCGGTCCCGCCGGCGCGAGCAGCACCGGGACCGGGCCGACCGGCGGCGTACCGAGCCCGCAGAGCGCGGGCGAGCCCAAGGCGCCGACGGGCGCCGCCTCTGCGGGCGCGACGGGGAGCTTCCACCGCCTCGATACCAACCGCGACGGTTTCGTGTCGCGCGACGAAGCGGCGGCTGCGCGCGAGCTCAACTTCGGCCAGCTCGACCGCGACAACGACGGCAGGCTGTCGGCCAACGAGATCCGCGGCTGGCGCGACCCGATGGGCGCGTCCGGATCAGCCGGCGCGACTACCGGCACTACCGCCGGGCCGGGCGAAGCCTCGCCGCGCACCGCTCCGTCGAGCGACACGGCGACCAGCCCGTCGACCAGCGGCACCGGCAAGGCAAAGTAGGCGTACCAACCACGGCGCCCGGGACGACCGGGCGCCGCATTCGGAGATCACTGTGAAGAAACTTGTGGCAGCACTTGTCGCCGGGGGAATGATTTCACCGATTGCGCACGCCGCGCCGCGCGCCGAGAGCGCGGTGGAATGCGGCATCGCCGCGGACATGGCCGTGGTCGCGCACTCGCTCGCGAAAGAAGAGGTTCACCGCCAGAAGGCGGACGCGATCATGGGTCGCATTTACGACGTGGCCGAATCCGAGCGCGGCAAGGAGCTGATGCGCGACATCATGGACGCGGCGTACAACGCGAACGGCGCGGGTGCGAACGCGAGCGGCGGGGCGACGCTGCCCGGCGCGCCGGCGTCCGCGGCAACGGGTCAGAAGTTCGCCGAGGCGCTGTTCAGCGCCTGCATCAAGACCGGCGGCAACATGGATACCATTCTCGGGCGCCGCTCCTGAACTAGCGCTCAGTCCGCTTCGCGCCCGAGTCCTTCACCAGGAGCGGATCCGAGCAAAAGCGCGATCAGTCTCATGAGCTGTGTTCCTTGAGATGAGCCTTCAGGTCGACGACGATCTTGACGCCGAGGAGCACCAGCAGCGCCCACAGGGGCGAGCCGAGCACCGTCGCGGCAGCGCCGCCGAGCAGGATGGCGAGGTGCAGAACGACGACACGCCCGTAGGGCTTCATCATCTGGTCCTGCAGGCGCGCGCGCAGGTATTCGCCGCGGCGCACGAAGTTCCAGAAGAACGAGAACACATGGCTCGCGGCGAGCGCGCCGAGCGGCAGCCACAGGTTCCAGTCCGCGGTAGCGCGGGCAACCGGCCCGAGCACCGCGAGACCGTCCAGCTCGTATTGCCCGAACATCGAGAACACGAAAACGCCGTGGACGGCGGTGAACATCCCGTAGTGCACGCAGAAGAAAGGCACCAGCAGGAGCTTCGCTCCCCACAGCGCCGCGTCGCCCGGGTCGACGGCGAGCATGCGCGCGGCGTTCAGCACGCCGATGATCGCGTTCTCCATCCAGAAGAGCGCGAGCAGCGGGAACACTTCCCAGCTCCAGAAGAGCACGCCGTAGAGCGGCAGCAGGTTGGCGGCAACCAGCACCCAGGCCGAGACGGGCTTTTCGGCCGGGAGCGCTTCGGCGCTGTCGGGAAGGCGTGCAACGACTGCAGCGATGAACTTCTCGGCGTCCACACCGACCGGAGTCTCGGCGCGCATCTTTTCGGCGATCTCGCCGGCGCCGAGCCCGGGATATTTTTTTTGAAGCTCGCGCGCCACGTGCCGCGCCATCAGCGGCGTCAGCAGACGAACGAGCCAGGGCGGGGCCTGGATCGCCTTGGTCTCCATTTCAGCGCGCGATGCGGATGTTGGCGAGCGCGAGCCGGTCGACGACGTTGCACACCAGCGCGCGCGTGAGGTGCAGCTGCGCGCTGAGGCTCATGCTCTCGAGCGTCTCGGGCTTGAATTCCGCGAGCACGACGTCGGTCAGGCACTCCACCGTCGCGTGCCGCGGCTCCTCGCCGCCACGGATGAATGCCATCTCGCCGAAGCACTCGCCCTCGTTGATCATGTTGAGAAGCCGGCCCTGCTTGGTGACCTTGGCCTGGCCCTTCGCGAGGAAATAGAAGCTGTTGCCGGGCGTGTCTTCCTTGATTACGGCTTTGCCTTTCTCCGCGCGGCTCCAGCTTCCCGCGGCGGCGAGCTCCCAGAACTCGGCGTCTGAAAGCAGCTGCAGCATCTCCACCTTGGAGAGCGCGAGGTATTTTTCGCTGTCCGGAATGGCGCTTGCCGGCATGACGACGCCCACCACCCTGGAGAGCTCCACGCCGAACTGCGCCCAGGTGCCGTAGCGGTGCGCCGGATCCTTCTTCATCGCGCGCAGCACCAACGCGTCGATCTCGCGCGGCAGCCCGCGGCGCGCCTCGCTCGGCGCAACCGGGTCGGTGCGCAGAATCTTTTCGATCAGCGCCTCGAGATCGTCGGCGATGAACGGTCGCCTGCCGACGAGAAGCTCGTACAGCACCACGCCGAGCGAGTACATATCGCTGTGGAAGGTCGGCTCGTGGCCCTCGATCTGCTCGGGCGCCATGTAGAACGGCGAGCCGAGCGCAGCAGTCTGCGCGGCCTGGCTTTTCTTGAGGAACGCCGCGCCGAAGTCGGCGATCTTGATGTCGGTGCCGTGCGCGATCATGATGTTCGCCGGCTTGATGTCGCGGTGCACGATGCCCTGCTCGCGGTACGCGTAGTCCATCGCGCCGCAGCACTTGAAGCCGATCTGCAGCACGTCGGCGGGCGGCAGCAGCTTCTCGGGCGTCACGTGCTGGGAGAGATCGCCGCCTTCCACGAACTCCATGGCGATGTGGCCCGAGTCCTCTCCCACCACGGCGTCGAGGATGGCGATGATGTGCGGATGGCGCAGCTTCCCGGCGAGCGACGCCTCGTTCAGGAACTGCGAGCGGTGCACGGCGCCAAACCGGGTGTCGCGGAACACCTCGGGCTCGATGACCTTCAGCGCCACCAGCTTTCCGGTGAAGGTATCCTTGGCGAGATACACCGTCCCGGAAGCGCCTTTGCCGAGCATCTTCTGGATGTCGTACTTGCCGACCTGGAGGCTCAGGTCGAGCTCGAGACCGGAAGAGGCGGGAGTTGCGGTGTCGGCCATTCGCCTGGGGCGTTAGTATTCTGGGGCTCCCGCATGATGCCATGAGCGCCCCCATGATGAGATTGCCGCTTTTTCTGCTGCTTCTTCCCGCCGTCGCCGCCGCCCAGGTCAACGTGCAGGAATTCACGATTCCGAGCGGCCACCGCGTGCACGACGCGTGGGCCGACCCAGCCCCCGACGGCCCGGTCTGGTTCTCGGCGCAGGGCAGCGGGCACTTGGGCATCCTCCATCCGAAAAGCGGAAAGGTGGAATTCGTCGCGCTCGGCCGCGGCTCGTCGCCGCACGGCGTGATCGCCGCACCCGACGGCGCGCCCTGGCTCACCGACAGCGGCCTGAACTCGATCGTGCGCGTCGATCCCAAGACCCGCGCCGTACAGGCCTGGAAGCTGCCGGAGAGCGCGGGCTACGCCAACCTCAATACGGCGATCTTCGATGCCGAGGGCGTACACTGGTTCACCGGCCAGAGCGGCATCTACGGCCGCCTCGATCCGCGAAGCGGCGACATGAAGGTGTTCAAGGCGCCCAAGGGCCGCGGGCCTTACGGCATACACGTCACGCCCGAGGGCACCGTCTACTACGCCTCGCTCGCCGGCTCGTACATCGGGCGCATCGACGCCGCGAGCGGCAAGGCCACGGTGATCGAGCCGCCGACGCCGCGCCAGGGCGCACGGCGCGTATGGTCCGACTCGAAGGGCAACGTCTGGGTCGCCGAATGGAATTCAGGCAACCTGAGCCGCTACGAGCCGGCGAGCGGCAAATGGTCGTCGTGGAAGGCGCCGGGCGAAGCGCCGCAGGTGTACGCAGTGTACGTCGACGAGACCGACAAGGTATGGGCCGCCGAATGGGCCGCGCAGGTGATGCTGCGCTTCGATCCGGCCACGGCGAAGTTCGAGAGCTTCAAGTCCTCGAGCCCCTATCCGAACGTGCGCCAGATCCACGGGCGCAAGGGCGAGATCTGGACGCCCGAATCCGGCGCCGACAAGCTCGTGGTCTACCGCTACAGGTAACGCGCTAGCGCGCGTGCAGCTCGAGCACGTCGCCGTCGGCGACCGGGTGCCCTGGCCCGACCTGCTGGCCGTCGAACTCGCCGCTTCCCCAGACGCGCGCGTACTTCAGCTTCGCGGCGACGTCCTGGTGCACCAGGCGCGCGACGTCGAGCACGCGGTCGCCGCGCCGCACGCTGAACGGGCGCTGCCGGTCGGCGGGCTTGCCCGGTACCTTCGTGTACACGCGCACCACGCCGAGCGCGCGGAAAAGAAAAGGAGCGAGCTCGCCGAGTCCCTGGCCGCTCGCCGCCGACACCGCGAGCGCCGGATAGCGGATTTGCAGCAGCTCCTCCAGCACGTTCACCTCGTCGGGATCCGGATCGAGGTCGCTCTTGTTGGAGACGAGCAGCGTGGGCAGCCGGACCTGGAACGCATCTTCGGCCTGGCGCGCCGGCCAGCTCTCGTCGAGCACGATCTTGCGCCGCGCGAGCTCTTCGCGGATTGCGAGGAGCTGCTCCGTGCACGCAGGATCGGAGAGATCGACCACCAGCCACGCGGCGTCGGCGCCCTGCAGCACGCCCATCAGCCCGGCTTCCATGTGGCTGCGCGACACCGGCGGAAGGTCGATGAGCTGAAACGCGATGTCCTCGAAGGCCAGCATTCCGGGGATCGCGGCTTGGGTGGTATAGGGAAACGGCCCGACTTCGCTGTGCGAGCCGGTTAGCGCGGCGTGCAGGCTCGATTTGCCCGAGTTCGGCGGCCCGACGAGACACACCTGCGCCGCGCCCTCGCGGCGCACCGAGAACTGCGCGGCGCGCGCACCGCCTTTCTTGGGCCCGACGAGCTCGTCGGTGAGCTGCTTGATGCGCGACTTGATGTCGGCCTGCAGGTGCTCGGTTCCCTTGTGCTTCGGGATCGAGCGCAGCATCTCCTTGAGCAAATCCAGCCGCTCGCGCGGCTCGCGCGCGGCGCGGTAGGCCTGCTCGGCCTTCTTGTACTCCGGGGAGAGGTTCGCCGGCATCGCCCAAGAATAGGACGATGCGGCTTACCTTGTCAGTGCAGGGTGCGGGCGAACGTGCGGCCGCGCAGATAGTCGTAGGCGTGCGGCTGCTCGTACACCAGGTCCGAAATCGCGATGGTGATTTCGTCGTAGATTTCGCCGTACTGCGCGTCGTCGAGCTTCGGGAACACGCCGATCTCGGTGACGAAGAGATCGGCGTCGGGGATGCGGTTCTTGTCCATGTCCTTCGGCAGGCTGGCGCGGTCGCGTACCGCGAACCCGCAAAGCGCCGGGCAGCGCGCAAAGAGCGCCTTGATTTTCGCCTCTACGTCCGCCTCGAGCCGGCCGAGAACCGTCTCGGGTAGACCCGGCTTGAATTCGAAAGTCTTCATCGGTACGTGCCTCTGCAACGGAGAATCCGTGTAGGAGGAAACGTTACCGGCGTGTAGCGTGAACACCAATAGGGAAATACCTGAGGGCACTACACCAAAACCCCTAGCGGGGAAATAAATGCGCCCGGCGCGGCGCGCGTTCAGTGCAGGGTGCGCGCGAACGTGCGCCCGCGCAGCTCCTCGCCGGCCTCGGGCTGCTCGGCGAGCAGCTCGGCGAGCGTCTCCGCGATTTCCTGAAACATCTCGCCGTAATGCTCGCGCGTGGGCAAAGGCGACACGCCGATATCCGAGACGAAAAGCTCGGTGTCGTCGCCGCTGCGCGCGCAGTTGTCGGGCACGTCGGCTAGCCCGCGCACGGAGAACCCCGAGAGGCTGGGATAGCGCGCAAAAAGCGATTCGATCGGCCGCGGCACCGGCTTTTTCATGGCCGTAGCGTAGTGCCGGTGTTTTTCATAACGCGGGCGGCCCCCCGGGCCCAATCGGAGTAGGTCAAACCCTGTCGCCGGCGAGCGACGCTTCGTCGTTCGGTGCGCCATGCTCCAAGAGTGCCAAAGGAGGGCACATCCTGGGGTCAAAGTTTGTGATTCTCTTAATGGAGGTGTCGGACGAAGGTGCGCCCGTTCAGCACTCCGCGCGCATCGGGACGAGCGCAGATGAAATCGAGTAGTGCCACCGCAATCTCGTCGTAGACGCGCTCGGTGAGCGCCGGCTCGAGCTCCGGATAGATGCCGATGTCGGTGACCACCAGGCCTTCCAGCGCGGCCCCCTGCAGGCTTTTGGGCAGGTCCGTGGCGTCCTGGATCGAGAAGCCCTGGAGCGAGGGGCAGCGCTCGAAGATGGCCTCGACACGCACGGCCAGATCTTCGTCGATGAGGGGCACATCCTGGTTCAGACTGCCCAGCTCGACCAGTTTCATGACCCGCAAGCCGCAAGTTCCGGACCCGCCTGCGGCAGTTGGGCCTAAACCCGCGCGAAACTGTAAGAAATTCCGATCAGTGCAGCGCGCGGACGAAAATCTTGCCGCGCAACTCGGCGAGGGCTTCCGGGCGCTCGTCGACGAGCTGCGTGACGGCGCGCGCGATTTCGGCGTACACCTCGTCGTAATGCTTGGCTCCGTGGCGCGGAAACAGGGTGATCTGCGTGATGAAGAGCTCGCCTTCGAGCGAACCCCGGTCGATGTGATCCGCGAGCCCCGACTTGTCCTGGATGACGAACCGGTACAGCTCGGGACGGCGCCGGAATACCGCGTGCAACCGAGCCTCGAGCTCCACTGGATCCTGCTTCATCGCGTCACGATACCACCTACAGACTATAGTTGCGCATGCCAATTTCCACATCGTTCCGCGGTTTGAGGGAGCTCAAATAGCAAGGCTTTATTACGGCTGGAAGATGGTCGCGGCGGGCTGCGGCCTGCAGTTCCTTCAGGCGGGGCTGCTGTTCCACGCCTTCGGCGCATACGTCGCCGTGCTTCAGGAGGACCGCGGGTGGAACAAGACCGAGCTCTCGGGCGCGGCGGCCATGCAGCAGATGGAGGCGGCCATTCTCGGCCCGATCCTCGGCTGGGTCATGGACCGCTTCGGCCCGCAGTGGGTCATCCGCTTCGGCGTGCTGGTATTCGGCGCGGGGTTCATGCTGCTCAGCCGGATCGACACGCTGCTCGAGTTCTACGGCGCCTTCATCATGGTGGCGCTCGGGGCGAGCCTGTGCGGATTCTTTCCGCTCAACGTGGCGCTCATCAACTGGTTCGAGCGCAAGCGCGCGCGCGCGCTTGCCGCGATGGGGCTCGGTCTCGCGCTGGGCGGCGTGTTCGTGCCGGTGGTGGGATGGTCACTCGTGGAGTACGGCTGGCGCGCCACCGCCTTCGGCTCGGGGGTGCTCGCGATCGGGGTAGGCGTTCCGCTCTCGATGGTCATGCGGCGCCGGCCGGAGGATTACGGCGAAACGGTGGACGGGCTCGCGCGGCGCCCCGGCGCGCGGCACGAGCCGCAGCCCGCGAAAGCCGAAGCGAGCCGCGACTTCACCGCGCGCGAAGCCCTTCGCACGCCCGCGTTCTGGCTGCTCTCGCTCGGGCACGGTTTCGCGCTGTTCGTGGTCGGCGCGGTGAGCGTGCACGCGATCCCGCACATGAAAGAGGCGCTCGGCTACAGCGTCAGCGCCGCAGCGGCGATCATCACGCTGCTCACGGTGTTCCAGATCGCCGGCATCGCGATCGGCTGGGCGATCGGCGACCGCTACGAGAAGCGCCTGATCGCCGCCGCGTGCATGCTCATGCACATGCTGGGGCTGCTTGCGCTCACGTACGCGAGCAACCTCGCCTGGCTCATCGCCTTCGCCGTGCTCCACGGCGTCGGCTGGGGCCTGCGCGGACCGTTCATGCAGGCGATCCGCGCCGACTACTTCGGCCGCAGCGCGATCGGCATGATTCTCGGGCTGTCGTTCATGATCACCGTCATCGGGCAGATCGGCGGCCCGATGATCGCGGGCATCGCCGCCGACCTCACTGGCAACTACCGGGCCGGCTTTACGGCGCTCGCTTTGCTCGCAGGTCTCGGTTCCATGTTCTTCGTGCTTGCCAAGCGGCCGGCGAGACCGCTAGGCTCGTCGCCATGAGCAACCCGGATACCAATACAGGTTCTGCCGCCGAGGCGTTCAGGGACCCGAACGTCGAACTCGCGCGCGAGATCTTCATCGGCCTGGCGTGTCGCGTATACACCGCGCCCTCGAATCCCGAGCAGAAAAAGCCCGACCCCAAGGCGCTCGCCACGCTGTGCTTCCGTCTCGCCGAGGCCTTCGACGCCGCCTCGCGGGAAACGCCCAAAGTGAAGGCGGCGCTGGAAGCGGCGTCCAAGGCCGCGGTGAAGCTCGACGAAGTGGACCTGTCCGGCATGTTCAAGACGTTGAAGTAGGGCCGATACTAGCCTTCTGCTTCAACAAGTTATAGAATGTCTGGTTTCGAAGCTTGGGCATCCGTCTCTCCGCTGTCCTCTGCTTCGCTCCCTTGATCCGCAGAGGACATTCATGGCTCTTCCAGCAGTCGAGCGCAGGAATTTCAAGATCGGCAAGTACGACATCGTGGCGCAGCCCGCCCTGGGCTCGGCGCACATGCTGCGTTACACGGTAATGCTCAACGGCAAGCGCCTCGGCGCGCTGCTCAGCGTGCCGACGGAATCCGACTGCAAGTTCCTGGAAAGCCCGCCTGCCGTGCCGCCGGTGAAAATCTTCCAGGTCACCCACCGGCCGGGACGCCCGAAGAAGAACGCCGCCGCGCCCGCGGTCCAGTCCCTCAGCGAGAACCATCAGCGCGGCCTGCGGCACGACGATCTGCCGCCCGGCACGCTGCCGATCGACCTCAAGCGCTCGGAATAGCCGCAAAGTAGAATCGCGCGCGTGATCACGCGCCGCGATCTTCTGCGTCTCGCTGCCCTCGGGGCAGCGTGGCCGGCAAAGGTTTGGCCGCAGCCCAAGAAGGCGAAGCCCGCTCCCGGCACGATTCTCGTCAACGACGTCCAGTCGCAGCTCAACTCGGCGCGGGTGTTCCGCATCGTCGCGCCGCAGACGCTCGACGAGGTGCGCGCCGCGCTCGCCGCCGCGCGCAAGGAAGAGCGACCGGTGTGCATCTCGGGCGCGCGCCACGCCATGGGCGGACAGCAGTTCTGCGCCGACGCCGTGATGCTCGACATCCGCAAGCTGAAGCGCGTGCTCGACTTCGATACCGAGCGCGGCCTGCTCGAGCTCGAGGCAGGCGTGGAATGGCCGGATGTGCTCGAGCACCTGCACGTCTCGCAGCGCGGCCTGGAGAAGGCCTGGGCGTTCGCCCAGAAGCAGACCGGCGCCGACCGCCTGACGATGGGCGGCTGCCTCTCGGCCAACATCCACGGCCGCGGGCTTTCCATGCCGCCGTTCATCAACGACGTCGAGTCGTTCAAGCTCGTCACCGCGCGCGGCAACCTGCTCAGGTGCAGCCGCAGCGAAAACACCGAGCTCTTTCGCCTCGCGATCGGCGGCTACGGTCTGTTCGGCTTCATCTACTCGGTGACCTTGCGGCTCGTGCCGCGGCGCAAGCTCGAGCGCGTGGTCGAGGTGCGCGAGCACGGCGGCCTGGCGCAGGCCTTCGCCGAGCGCATTCGCGAGGGCTACCTCTACGGCGAGTTCCGGTACGCGATCGACGAGAAGTCGGGGGACTTCCTGCGCAAGGGCGTGTTGTCCTGCTACCGGCCGGTGGACGACGGGACGCCGCTGCCGTCGTTACAGCGCGAGCTGCCCGAAGACGAGTGGCTCGATCTGGTCTCCCTCGCGCACACCGACAAAGCCGAGGCGTTCAAGCGCTACGCGCGCTACTACCAGTCGACCAACGGGCGGGTCTACTGGTCCGACGAGCAGCAGATGAGCGTCTATACGAACGACTACCACCGGGTGCTCGACCGCAAGATGAATGCGCCGAACAAGGCGACCGAGGCGATCACCGAGATCTACTGCGAGCGAGCGGCGCTCGAGCGCTTCATGGACGAGGTGCGTGCCTACGCACGCCGCGACAACGTCAACATCATCAGCGGCGCCGTGCGGCTCATCGAGCAGGACCGCGAAAGCTTCCTCGCCTGGGCGCGCAAGCCCTACGCCTGCGTGATGTTCAACCTGCACATCGAGCACAGCACCGGCGGGGTCATCCGCGGCGCCGACGCGCTGCGCCGGCTGGTCGATATCGGCCTGCGGCACGGCGGCAGCTACCATCCGACCTTCAACCGCTACACCCTGCAGCGCCAGGTGCTCGCCTGCTACCCGCAGTTCCCCGAGTTCCTCAAGCTCAAGCGCAAGTACGACCGCGACGAGCTCTTCCAGAGCGAGTGGTACCGGCACTACAAGAGGATGTTCTTCGGGGAGAAATGACCGGCGATGATCGCCGAGCCGGCGACGCTCGTCACCGATTACCTGCTCGGCCTGGTCTCGGCCTGGCTCGCCTTCAAGGTCGTCAGAGGTTCACCGTTCTGGGCGCTTGGCTTCGCTGCCCTCTCGCTTGCCGCGTTTCTGGGCGGCACCTGGCACGGTCTCGTACCAAGCGACGCGCTATGGAAGGCCACCGTGGTCGCTGCCGGCGTGGCGAGCTTCGGCATGCTCTCCGGTTCCATCCTGGTAGCGAGCACCGGGACGGCGCGCGTGCTGCTCCTCGCGTTCGCGACGATCAAGCTGCTCGCTTACGTAGCCTGGACGCTCGAGCACGGCGAGTTCATTTGGGTCATCGTCGACACCGGCGTCGCGCTCGCGATCATCGCGGCGCTCTACCTGTGGAGCTTCAGCGGATGGATGCTGGCCGGGGTGGCCGTCTCGGCGCTCGCCGGCGCGGTGCAGGCAAGCGGCTTTGCGCTGCACCGCCACTTCAACCACAACGACCTCTACCACGTCGTCCAGATCGCGGCGCTGCTTTTTTTCTACCGGGGGCTGCGCATCTTCAAATAAAATTCGCGCAAGGAGGAATGTCCCGAATGATGCGCGCGGCAATTCTGATGTTTCTCATCCTCGGCCTCGCCGGCTGCGACGCCACGGTGCGCCGCTCGGAGGCCGAATCGGTCGATTACGGGCCCAAGCCCACGCGCTGGCGCGACGAGATCCGCAGCTACCTCGGCATCCGCCTCGCCGATCCGAAGAACGCGATCGTCGAATTCCGCACCGAGCCGAAGACGCTCTACCAGAAAGACACCGGCCTGCGCACGCGCCAGTGGGGCTGGGCGGTGTGCGTGTGGGTGAACGACAAGAACGCGAGGGGCGGCTACGAGGGGTTCTACCCGGTGACCTTCTTCCTGCGCGACGAGAAGATCGTCGCGGTGAACAACGGCCCCGACGATTTCGGGGTCATTGGCGCGAAATACGCGCGCGAGCAGTGCGCCGAGCTCGGCGCACCCTTCAAGCAGCAGCGCTAGAGCTTGAAAAGCCGCACGGCGTTGCCGCGGCCGATCTTCGCGCGGTCGGCCTCGGCGATCGGCGCGGCGTCGAACCAATCCGCGGCATGGTCGATGTTCTCGAACGGCCAGTCGGTGGAGAACATGATGCGCTCGGCGCCCAGCTCGAGGATCGCGTCGATCAGCGTCTGCGTGCGGAAGTTGCCCGAAGTGGTGACGTAGAAATTCTCGCGAAAGTACTCGCCGAGCTTGCGCTTTGCCGGGTAGCGCGGCGGCTGCCTGGTCCAGGCGTTGCGGTTGTCGACGCGCCAGATGCTATAGGGCAGCCCCTCGCCCATGTGGCCGAGGACGATCTGGATGCGCGGATGCGCGTCGAACAGGCCGCACGCCATGAGCCGCAACGCGTGCACCGCGGTTTCCTGGCCGAACGCCCAGGTCGGCCCGAGAAGCCACGGATGCCCTTCGTAGATCTGCGCGGCGCTGGGCAGGGGGTTTCGCGGGTGCAGGTAGAAGGGCACGTCGAGCTTTGCGAGCTCAGCCCAGAAGCCGCGGTAGCGCGCGTCGTCGAGGTAGACCATCGAGTCCGCATCGCGCACCTGCGAGAAGCCGTTTACCAGCGCGCCGCGAAAGCCGAGCTCCCTGACGCAGCGCCGCAGCTCGCGCGTGGCCTCGTCCGGATCCTGCATCGCGAGCGCCGCAAGCCCCTTGAAGCGCTCGGGGCGCTTGGCGACCTCGCGGGCGAGAAAGTCGTTCGCGCGCCGCGCCATCTCCGCAGCCCGCGCGGGATCGGGAATGCCCTGCACCGCGGGCGCGTTGAGCGACAGGAGCATGAGCTCCATGCCGTGCGCGTCCATGAGCCGCAGCCGCTTTTCCTGGATGTCCAGGAGCCGCGATTCGAGCTCCGGCCAGACCGCCTCGCCTAGAAAGCCCTTCGAGTCCTGCAGCGTCTCGGCGATCGCGAAATGCTCTTCGAGACCGATTTTGCCGTCCATGGCGCCTCCTCCGTGCGCCGGATGGTAAGCGACGGAGGCGGCGTATGGCGAAACTACATCATGCGCCCGATGCCGCTGCGCTGCGAGCTCGCGAGCATCGCCACCAGGGCGCCGAAGATCATGCCGATGCCGAACCCGACCCCGACCGCGGTCCAGGGATTGTGGTGTACCTGCCGGTCGGCGTAAGCGGCGGCCTCGCGCGCCCGCTCGGTGACGCTCGCCCAGTACTCGTCCATGGCGGCGCGCATGTGGCGCGCCCTGCTTTGCTCTTCGGACGGCATGTCGCGCACGCTGCTCGGCGCCTCGTTCATCTGAGCGTATTCCATGACTTTCCCTCGCGTGAAGTTGTGCCCTGCACCAGCAATCGTCGTGCCGGCCGCGAAAGCGCCCGCGACGACCTCAACGTGCGCTAGGGCGTTCCGATGTAATCGCGCTTGCCGATGTCGACACCATTGGCGCGCAGGATGTTGTACGCCGTGGTGACGTGGAAGTAGAAATTGGGGCAGGCGTGGCCGAGGAGGTACTGCAGGCCGCTGAACCTGGTCTCCTTGCCGCCGAGCTTGAGCACGATCTCCTTGGCCTCGCTGCCGTCGATCGCTTCGGGCTTGACCGAAAGGATGAAATCGATGGTCTTGGCGATGCGCTGCTTGAGCTCCACGGGCGTCTGCTCGATGTCTTCGTGCCTCGGCACTTCGATCCCCGCAAGCCGCGCCACCGCGCCCATCGCGGTGTCGCAGGCCACCTGCACCTGGCGCGCGAGCGGGAACATGTCGGCGATCAGCCGGCAGCCGCATAGCACCGCCGGATCCGTCTTCTTCGCGTCGGCGTGGGCCTGCGCCTTGTCCAGGATGACGGAGAGGTTTCGCAGCGTGTTGGCGAAGCGCGGCGCGCTCGCCTGGTGCATGGAAATTTTCATCGCTCCTCCGTAGCAGCTCAGCGGAGGATACAACGCGCCGCTCAGAATGCGGGCGCCGGCTCGAGCACTTCTATGCGGTTGCGCCCGCGCTCCTTCGCCGCATAAAGCGCCCGGTCGGCGCGCGAAATCCACTCGGCGTAGCCGGAGTCGCCGGGCCGCCGCTCGGCGACGCCGATGCTGACGGTGCACCGGATCCCAAGGGGCAGCGCGCAGTCTTCGATGCGCCGGCGCACCCGCTCGGCGATCACGCGGGCACCGCAGTCCCCAGTCTCGGGCAGGACGATGCCAAACTCCTCCCCGCCGTAGCGTCCAGCCATGTCCTCCTGGCGGCACGCGGTGCGCAGGACCGCCGCGATGCGGCGGATCACCTCGTCGCCCGCCGGGTGCCCATGCCGGTCGTTGATGCGCTTGAAATGATCGATGTCGAGCATGAGCAGCGCCGCCACTCGCCCGCCGCGCCGGCAGCGCTGGAACTCGGCCGACACCGCATCCTCCCATGAGCGGCGGTTGAGCAGCCCCGAGAGGCTGTCGGTGCGGCTCATCGCCGAGAGCAGCCTGTTCTGGTGACGCGCCCGCCGCACGAGGCGGTAGCTCACGATGCCCACGGTCATGGGATAAAACACCAGCAGGGGCAGGCTGCCGAAAATCTCCTCGGTGCTGATCTCCCGCCGAACCTCGAAGCCGAACGCGAGCGCGCTCGTCACGCACGCCGCGAGGAGCGCGGCCGCGCCACGTGCGAGCAGTTTCGGGCCGCCCACCGCGAGCCCGTCCATGCTGAGCATGGCGTCGAGCAGCGCGCTCGGAAACAGGCTGAACTTCATCAGCGCAATCCACGCGCCGCCGATCGCCGAGTCCACGGTCAGGTTCGCGAGCTCGGTGCGATACGGATCGCCGGTCTTGCGGCCAAGCCAGTAGGCCATGTGCGGCCAAGCCAAGGCGCAGAGGAGCAGCGCCGTCCAAGTTCCCGCAGTCGCATCGCCTTGGGCCCGCAATGTCGCGCCGACGCACAGTCCGCCGAGCGCGAGCCCGATCATGCGCGGCACATACATGCGGCGCAGGAAGCGCAGGCCCTCGTCGTGGGTGTTCATGGCAGCGCCGGATTCTAGAGACGCGCTTCCCGGACGCCCGGTCAGAATCGACAACCCGGACGCTTGCTTACAATCAATCCGCTGTGGTGCAAGATCAGTGCAGCGCGCGGGCGAAGGTGCGGCCGCGGATCAGCTCGGCGGCTGCGGGCTCCTCGTCCACCAGCTCGGAAAGCGCGCGCACGATTTCCTCGGCGATCACGGCCGCGCCGTGGCGGTCCAGCGCGGGATGGCAGGCAACCTGCTCGACGCAAAGCTCGCCGTCGAGGCTGAAGCCGCAAAGCGGCGGGCAGCGCCGGAAGAGCGCTGCGACGCTCGCCGCGAGATCCGCTTCCAGCCGCTCAAGACCCTGTTCGCAACTCATGGTGCCGAGAATGCGCTCGCGGCGCGCAGCGCGCGAGGAACAAGTCGCGCCGTGCGCGGTTTTATGACTGCGCTGTGGAATAGCTCACTGCGGCGCTGCGACTTTGATCCGGCCGATGCCCTCGCGCGCCAGCGCGCCCGACTGGTAGTCGAGGATCGCCTGCTCGATCTCCTCGCGGGAATTCATCACGAAGGGGCCGTACTGCACCACCGGCTCGCCGAGCGGCTTTCCGGCGAGCAGGAGAACGCGCGCCCCGGTGTCGGCCGCGGCGAGACGCAGCTCATCGCCTGCCGACAGCACGCCGGCGCTGCGCCGCGCGAGCGGCTTGAGCTCCTCGCCGACGAGCGCTTCGCCCTCGTAGGCATAGACGAAGGCGTTGTGGCCCGCGGGAAGCGCGCACTCGAAGGTCGCGCGCGGTGCGAGGTGCACGTCGAAGTAATGCGGATCGGTGCTGCCGCCGTGGATGGGGCCAAACGTCTCGCGCAGTTTCCCGGCAATGATTCTTGCCTGCACGCCGCCTGCAGCGTTCACTGTTGGGATCTGGCTCGACGCAATGTCCCGGTAGGCCGCCGGAGTCATCTTCTCCTTCGCCGGCAGGTTGAGCCAAAGCTGGAAGCCGCGCATGCGGCCCTCGGTCTGCTGCGGCATCTCGGAGTGGATGATGCCGCGCGCCGCGCGCATCCATTGCACGTCGCCCGGGCCGAGATTGCCGGTGTTGCCGTGGTTGTCCTCGTGCCGCATGTGACCGTCGAGCATGTAGGTGACCGTCTCGAAGCCGCGGTGCGGGTGCGCGGGGAAGCCGGCGAGGTAGTCGTTCGGGTCGTCGGAGAAGAACTCGTCCAGCATCAGGAACGGATCGAGGCGCGCACTCGGACTGGAGCCGAGGCTGCGGCGCAGCTTCACCCCGGCGCCGTCGGAGGCCGGGATGGAAGAAATCACGCGCTCGAGTTTTCTGCCCGTCATGCACTTCTCCTCGGTTATGCCGCAAGCCGCAACTGTGCGGCCGCCCGGCGCACATCCGCCCGGGCCGCTGCAATACCTTTATTGCGGCTCTCTTCGCCCAATGCAAGGCCTTCGGCGTACACGAACTCGACGTCCGTGATGCCGAGGAATTCCAGGAAGTAGCGCACGTACTGGGTCTGCCAGTCGTTCGGCGTGCCGGCATATACACCGCCGCGCGCCGCGAAAACGTAGGCTCGCTTTCCGGTCAGCAGGCCCACTGCGCCTTTGTCCGTGTACTTGAAGGTCTCGCCGGCGCGCGCGATGTGGTCGAACCAGGCCTTGAGCTGCGAGGGCACGCCGAAGTTGTACATCGGCAGCCCGAGCACGATCACGTCGGCTCGGCGCAGCTCGTCGATGAGCGCGTCCGAGTAGGCGAGCACTGCGTTCTGCTCGGTGCTGCGCTCCTGCGGCTTGGCTAAGAACGCAGCGACCCGGGCGCCGTCGAGATGCGGCACGGGCTCGACCGCGAGGTCGCGCTCCACCACCCGCGCGCCAGGGTTTTGCTGGCGCAACAGGGCCACAAACTCATCGGCAAGACGGCTCGACTGACCGTTTCCCGAAAACACACTGGATTTGATCTGGAGGACTTTCATGCCTCCACTGTAGTATTGATGCACTCGATTAAAAAGCGCAATAATTCGGCCGTATCAATCTATTCTGTGGATATATATGCAACGGCCGAGGATATCGCTCGACCAGTGGACAACACTTGTTTCAGTAGTTGAATCAGGTGGTTACGCGAAGGCAAGCGAGCGTCTGCACAAAAGTCAGTCAACGCTCACTTATGGAATCCAGAAAATGGAAGAGCTCCTGAGCGTGAACGTCTTCGAGATCCGCGGCCGCAAGGCCGTGCTTACGCCCACGGGCGAGCTCCTCTACCGGCGCGGCAAGGCACTCGTCGAGGACGCAGCGCGCCTGGAGCATGCCGCCGGCGAGCTCGCGCAGGGTTGGGAGCCGGAGGTCCGGCTGGCGGTGGACATCGTCTTTCCGACCTGGCTGCTGCTTCGCTGCCTGGCGCAGTTCGCAGCCGAGCGGCCCGAGACGCGCATCGAGCTTATCGAAGCGGTGCTCGGCGGCACCGAGGAAGCGCTCGCCGAGCGCAAGGCCGATTTCGCGATCGGCTCCATGGTTCCGCCTGGCTTCCTCGGCGACGTGCTGCTTCCGGTGCGCTTCGTCTGCGTTGCCGCGCCTTCGCACCCGCTGCACGCGCTCGGGCGCGAGCTCGCACTGGAAGACCTGCGCCCTCACCGCCACCTCGTGATCCGCGACTCCGGTGTGCAGCGCGCGCGCGCCGCCGGCTGGCTGAACGAGCTGCGCTGGACCGTCTCGCACAAGGCCACCTCCATCCGCGCCGCGGTCATGGGCCTCGGATACGCCTGGTATCCGGAGGAAAGCATCCGCGAGGAGCTCGACTCCGGCGCGCTGAAGCCGCTCGCCTTGCGCGAAGGCGCGAAGCGTTTTACGACGCTTTATCTCGTTTATGCCGATCGCGACGCCGCCGGCCCGGGCACGCGGCGGCTGGCGCAGATCATCCGGGAAGAGGCGGGCCGCGCCTGCCGCGCGCAAGCCTAGTGCCGCGGGCCTTTCCTGCCGCCCTCGTTGGAGTCGGGCGTCGATCGCCGGGGCGAGCGCGTCGCAGTGGCTTCCAGGAGCAGCCCCACCGCCTGGACGAACACCGCGTGCGGCACTTCCTCCTCGCCCGTCAGCATCCGCTCGAGATTGCCGCTGGAGACGTTGAGCGTGTCGCCCAGCGCGTCCAGCCCGCTGCACAGCTGCACCGCGCGGCGCAGCGCCATCATCGGCACTTCGGAGTTTTTCATCCGGCATCATAGCTCGATGAACCACGCCATCTGCGCGATGTTCTTTCTCTCCGGCGTCGGGGCGCTCGTGTTCGAGAACGTCTGGTTCAGCCAGACAGGGCTCGTCGTCGGCAACAGCGTCTGGTCGGCGGCGCTGGTCGTGGGCGCCTTCATGGCCGGGCTCGCGCTAGGCAACGCCGCGGCGGTCCCGCTCTCCCGGCGGCTGCGCAATCCGGTGCGCGCCTACGCCGCGATGGAGACGATCGCGGCGCTCTCCGGGGCGCTGCTCGTCGCGGGCTTTCCGTTCCTCCCAGTCGCGTTTCGCCCGCTTCTTGCGCCGTTTCTCGAAGCGCCGGCGGCTCTCGGCGCGGTGAAGCTCGCGATTGCCTTCGGGCTCATGGCGATTCCTGCGACCGCCCTCGGAACGACGCTGCCGCTCCTTGCCAGGCCCCTGGAATCGTTGACCGGCAACTACGGCTACGCACTCGGCCAGCTTTACGGCTTCAACACGCTGGGCGCGGTGGCGGGAGCGCTGCTCGCCGAATTGTGGCTGGTTCCCGCGCTGGGACTGCGCAATAGCGGGCTTTTCGCCGCGGGATGCAGCCTGTCCGCCGCCGCGATCGCCTGGCGCTTGTCATTGCATGGAAAGCTCGAGACGCACGCGGTTTTCATCGGAGGCGAAAAACGCATCCTGCTCGCCGCATTTCTTGCGGGCGGCGTCCTGCTCGCGCTCGAGGTGGTGTGGTTCCGGTTCCTTCTTCTCTTCCAGGACGGCACCACGCTGATTTTCGCCGTGATGCTCGCGGTGGTGCTTGGGGGCATCGGGCTCGGCGGCATCGCGGCGTCGTATCTTTCTCGCCGCGGGCGGCTGACCGGCGGCATGGCGCGCGCCGTGGCCGCGGGCGGGGCGATGGCGATCGTGGTCACTTATGCCGCCTTCGATACGGTGGCACGGCTCCTCGCGCCGATCCAAGGCCAATTCGTGCTCTTCGGTTTGCTGTTGTCGCTTTTCCTCATGGCGCCTGTCGCCATCCTCTCGGGAGTGCTGTTCACCGCGCTCGGCGCTCAGCTGCGCCAGCGCATCGCCGACGCTGGCGCCACGACAGGCGTCCTTACTTTCGCGAACACGCTCGGCGCCATGCTCGGATCGCTCGCTGCCGCGTTCGTGCTGCTTCCGGCGCTCGGCATGGAACGCTCGTTCTTCCTTCTCGCCGTGCTCTATGGCGCAATCGCGCTCGTGGTCCCAGCGCCGCAGGCGAGCCTCTGGCGCGCGGCGCGGCCTGCGCTCGCGGCCGCCGTCGCGCTCGCGCTTTTTCCCTTCGGCACGATGACCGACAGCATCCACCGCCGCATGGAGAAGCACTTCGGCGGGCGCCTGGTTGCCGCGCGCGAGGGCCCGGGGGAAACCGTCTTCTACCTGTCGCACGAGTTCTTCGGCGAGCCGCTGTTTTTCCGGCTCGCGACCAACTCGTATTCGATGGCCTCGACTTCGGTAGGCGCGCAGCGCTACATGAAGCTCTTCGCCTACCTGCCGGCGGCGCTCCATCCCCGGATCGAGCAGGCGCTGGTGATCTGCTTCGGCGTCGGCGCGACCGCAGCCGCGCTCACCGATCTCCCAGAGGTGCGCCGGATCGACGTCGTCGACGTGTCGCGCGACATCCTCGAGATGAGCGATATCGTCCATCCGGACGAGCGCCGCCACCCGCTGCGCGACCCGCGCGTGCAGGTGCACGTCGAGGACGGCCGCTTCTACCTGCAGCAGACCGGGCGAAGCTACGACCTCATCACCGGCGAGCCGCCGCCGCCGAAGATGGCCGGGGTAAGCGCGCTCTATACGCGCGAATATTTCGAGCTGATGAAGGACCGCCTGAACCCGGGCGGCATGGCGACGTACTGGCTGCCCGCGCACCTGCTCCTCGAGTCGGAGGCGGCTGGCATCATCCGCGCGTTCTGCGACGCGTTCGAGGATTGCTCGCTCTGGTCGGGCGTGAACCTCGACTGGATTCTCGTCGGTAGCCGCGGCGGCATACCGCCCGTTTCCAAGGAGCAGGTTTCGCGCTTGTGGGCCCTGCAGCGTTCGGCTGCTGAATTGGGACGCATCGGCATTGACGGGCCCGCGCAGCTCGCGGGGCAATTCATGGCCGACGCGGCCGCGTTGCGCGAGCTGACGGCGCAATCGCTGCCGCTCGTCGACGATTTCCCGAGGCGCATCGGGCCGGCGTTCTACGCCGAGCCAAGCACCCCCCGCTATGTCTGGCTCATGGATGCACGGCTCGCCCGCAAGCGCTTGGAGCGTGCCAACGTGCTGCCGGCGCCGGTCGTCGCGGAAAGCGCGGCCGGCTTTAGGCGGCGGGAGATCCTGCAGGCGGCGCTCTATCCCGCGTTGCGGCCGGCCGATTACAACTTCTGGCGCGATGTGGCCGAGCTCATCCGCGGCTCGGACCTCGTCGAGCTTCCCCGCTGGGTGCTCGGCAGCGGCGCGTCCGTCGCGAGAAGCGCCGCGCGCGCCGCTGCTGCCGCTCCGCTCGCCGCGGAGCATCTCGCGATCGACGCCCTCGCCAATCGCCGTCCCGCGCAGCCGGCAGATAAGGAGCGCTTCATGGCGATGAGCGCGAAGGGACAGCTCGTCACCGCCTTCCACCATTGCCTGGAGGGACGATCGCTGCTCGCATGGATTCCCGAGGAACGGCGCTCTGGAGAGCTGTACCGTTCGTTCATCCTCTGGGCGACGAAGGAATGCGCCCTGCCGCCCGTCTGAGCCCCGCGCAACGTGGTCAGCCGAGCGCAGGCCTCAAGCGGACGCGATCGCCTGGAGCTTGGCCTTGAAGTCCTCGGGTAGGGGCACGCTCTGGCGCTTGGCGGTGTCGAAACAGACTTCCACCGCCTTTTCGGTGGCGCAATGGCGCATCGAGTCGGGCTCGTAGAGCCGCATCTCGTAGCTGAAGCTCTTTGTCCCGACGCGGGTGATGGCGCCCTTGATCAGCACCAGCTCGCCCGCCCTGATCTCGTTGTGGAATTCCATGGTCATCGTCGCCACCACGGTGCCCAGGCCTCGCGCGCGCAGCTCCGAGAGCGAGAGTCCCGCCATCGCCGGGAAATGCCACGCCGCGTCGTCGAAAAACCCGGTGTAGTAGCGCACGTTCAGGTGCCCGTATGGGTCGCATTGGGCCGGCATGACGATGGAACGGAAGAGCTCGAACCATTTTTCCATTTTTTCTCCGCAGTGCGAAAGACGTCGATTCGAAGCCAGGGTCAACGCCGCAGTCAAGGCTTTTTGCCGGTCCGCACCCGGGTCGCCGCGCGAAACGGCAGGTAAAAGAAGACGTAGCTGATCGCCGCGCTCGCGCTGCTTACGATCGCCACGACCGCGGGCAGGCCGCCGAGCACCCAGAGCAGGTTTCCGGAATAGGCGCGCGCCATCTTCCCGAGCCAGGCAAGCCATCGCGCGGCCGTGACTATCCTCTCCGGTATGAGCAGCAGCAGGGCCGCGATGGCAGCCGCCCATAGAACGAGCTTGCCGAGCGACACCGCGCTCCCCGTCCAGCCTCCGGGCAGCCAGGCGAAGGCGCTCTCGACGGCGATGACGAGCTGGCGCGAGGCCGCCTCGACGATACCGCGAAGCGACACGGGGACATTCCACGTGAGGGCAGCCACGGCACCGACAAGCGCGATGACGAAAAGCCACGAGACCGGCGCGCCCAGGCGCAAGGCGCGAAAGAAGCGGTAGCGGCCGACCTCGACGATGCGCTGCGCCCGGGTCCTGTGCGCTCCGATGTCCACCGGCGGCCGCTCGGGCGCCACCCAATGCGCCTGCGCGTTCTTCTCGTACAGCGTCCCTGCCAGGTGCTTGCGCAGGTAGCGGTCGGCGGTGTCGTAGCCGCGGTTCACGAGCGCTGCGGTCTCGATTTCGCCGAAACCGTCGAGATCGGTGCGCATCTTCGCCACCGCGCGCGGATCGATATCGAGCTCGAGGCCGGCACCCGAGAGCTGCGGCGAATTGATGTGGAAAAACGCGAGGCCGTCGAGCTGGCGCGCGGCGCGCAGCTCGCGCAGCGCAGCGCCTGCGTTCGGCTCGCCCTCGATGGCGCGCGATACGCGCCGCCGCTCCTGCAGGCCGTGACGCTGGAAGCGCGCCAAAGCGTTCATCACGATCTCGATGACCCGCGCGCTCAGCCCGAGCCGTCCGCTGGAGGCCCGCTGCTGCACGTCGAAGAGACCGCCCGTGTCGCTCGCGATGATGTAGTTGCACTGCTCGTCCACGAGCGCCGTGATGCCGACATTGTCGAATACGCCGCCGTCGGTGAGCCCCAGCCGGCTCACGTGCAGGTCGTCGTAGAAACCCAGCATGACGAGCGGCGGGAACACCGGCGGAAAGCAAGCCGAGGCGCCGACCGCCTCGCCCAGCGTCAGGCCCGCCCAGTGCCGCTCGATCCGCGAGGCGACGATCACCGCGCTGCGCAGCAGATAGAGCTCGATGACGAAATCCAGCAGCAGGTCGCGAAAAGCTTCCGAAGTCTCCGCCGGCCTGCGAAGCGCCGTCGCGAGATCCGCATCCATCTCGCCCAGCGCATCCCAGAAGCACTGCATGTGCTCGGCCTCGCTCAACCCGCCCCACACCGGCGGCTGCATCGCCGACCCGCTGCGGATGTACCAGGCAGCGAGTTTTGCCCGGCGCAGGAGGCCGAAGCTCGCCTCGCGCATTCCGCCGGGAAAGCCTTCCACTCCCGCGAGCCCCTCCCATCCCTCCAGTACCGAGGAAGGTTCGCTCTGCAGCCAGCGCGCGAGGGCGAGCGTGCGGCGCGGAAAGTCTGCACCTGCCCGTTCCCGGCTCGATCGCGCCTCCTGCAGCAATCGCTTGCGCGCCAGCAGCTCCTTCAGCTCGTCCCCCCTGAAATGGCCGAGGTACCAGTCGCCGAGCTCGGTGCTCGAAAACCAGAAACGGGCCCCTGAATTGAGCGCCGTGGCGTTCAGCACCAGCTTCGTCACCGCGGACCCGTTGCGCTCCACCATCTCGCGGTTATAGGCCTCGATGCCCGCCTTCATGTCGGGCCCGCCGGGCGTGGTCTTCGGGCGAATGCGTATGGCAGACAGCGCGATCTGGCCCGGCAGGAACAAGCGCTGCCAGAAGGAGCGCGGCTCGATCTCCTGCACGACGTCCTTGTACAGGTAGCGCTCGTACAGGCGCGCCATGCGCCTGCCGAGCGAGTGCTCGGTGAGCATCACGCGCAGGATGCCGAGGGGATTGAGGAAGAGCAGCAGCCGCAGGTTCTTGCGGATACCCTTCTCGAGCGCCTGCTGCAGCTCATTGACGATACGGAGGTAGTCTTCGCGACGCAGCGTGCCGTCGGCCGCCTTCTCGAGCTCGCGCTTGAGCAGCAGTGCATAGAGCGCGCCGACGATGGATCCCCCGGATACGGTGGAGAGCACCTCCACATAGCGCAGCAGGTCGAGCTCCGCCATGCGGCGCATTACCCCGAGATGAAACAACGAAGCCCGGAAGCCGCCGCCGGCGAGCGCCAGCCCGAGCTTGCTGCGTGTCGACCCGTTCACCATCCCTCCCCGGCCGTAGCGCGTGCGCGCATTTTGCGCTTACGCAACGGCTTTGGCAGCCGCCGCCATGAAACTTGATGGGAATACGCGCGTGCGTCAGAAGCACGTCTCTCGGCTTCGAGTTCCGGGTGGGCTACCGGATCTTTTTGCGAGAGCGAAGCGCTCTCGCCGACGAGAGCCCGCATAGGCACGGCGAGCAGCGTGTGCGACCGCGACGCCGACCAGCGCTCAGCGGCGAACCACATCACGACGTAGGCGCTCCCCGGCGATTACCATTGGCGGGTGGACCCCATCACGAGGCTCCGCCACCTCGCGCGGCGCGTGCTCCGTCGCAAAGCGAAATGTTTCCAGATGGTGGCCGACGCTATCCGCGGCGGTTGCGGCGCGCGCTGCGCGAGTCGCACCGCGTACTGAAAGCGGGCGGCTGGCTGCTGCTCGTCCTCCCCGATTGCCTGCGCACCTTCGACCACGCGCGGCCGGTGACAAGCCTCGCGCACCTCGTCGAGGATTTCGAGCGCGGCACCGCGGAAGACGACCAGAGTCACGTCGAGGAAGCGCTCGCGCTTCAGGTGTTCGACCACGCGCTCGCCGTGGCCGCCGTGCAGCAGGCAGGATTCCGCGTACTCGCCTCGGAGCGCGTGCTGCCATTTCACGTCGTGGTGTTCGCCACCAAGCTCACGGCGGTGCCGCCCGCCCGCTAGCCCATTTTCACGAGGCGCAGCGCCCGCCGTGCGATCGACGGCTCGGCGCGCAACTCAATCTCGCCGCGGATCTCGCTTCTCACCCGCTCCACGGCCTCGCCCTCCCTTTCGGGACGGCGCACGCGCTCAGTAAGCTCGCGCCACAGCTCGGCCCAGGTCGGCTCGGTCATCTTCGCTGCGGGCAAAGACCGGGAGGCAGAACGTTGTCTTCAGCGTATGGCCGCAGCCCCGGCATTCGAAGCGGGCGATGAGCTGCTCGCACTTGACGCCCCGGCCGCGCGAATGCTCGAGGGCAAGAGACGCATCGCACTCCGGGCAGGCACGCGGCATCACGATCGTCACCTCGAGACGCTGCAGAGGCGATCCGTCGCGGGCCCGGAAATCCTCTTCCAGCACGATGATCCGGCGCTCGAACGAGGCGATGCCCCAGTCTTCGAGGTCTTGCAGCAGGTCGTCGAAGAAGGCCACCGTCTTCGCGGCCTGCTCGCGGGCGAGCCTGCGCCCTGTTTCGGTCAGCATCGAATACGGCGCCGCCAGCGAGTAGGTCAGCTCGCGGCTGAGCGAGCTCGCGAGCGCGGCGACCAGGCCCCGCCCGCGCAGCGCCGCCTTGGTGAAGAAGGCGCCGATTCCCAGGACGCCCAGCTTGTCCAGCCGGTCCGCGTCCTGAGCGACGCGGCACGCGGCGCTCGAGGGCAATGCATCCTTGTACAGCGCACGCAGGCCTTCCAGCACGCAGTCGATGTCGGCGCGCGGCAGGGCCGCCGCGCTCAGCATGCGCTCGGCTATGGCCGCCGCATGCTCCTCTTCCGGGACATCATCCTCGTGGTAGGCGCCGCCGTGAAATTTGCCGGCATCGTGATAGAGCGCGATCAGGCACGGCAGGAACGGGTCGACGCCCTCCATGAGCGCGACTTTGTAGGCAATCGCCGCAGTGCGCCGGGTGTGCTCGAGCAGAAATTCGGAGGGCGCCTGCCTTGCCTGCCGGGTGTAGAGCGCCTCGGAATCGAGGAGCATTTTCTCGATGCGAGCGTGCAGTCCCGGAACACGCGCTTCCAGCGTCCTTCGCACCTGGTTCACCGCCATGGCGCGATCTTACGCCTGCCTTTCTATCCCGACTGATTTACTCGGCATTCACAAGCTTGATTTACCGCAATGAAATAGCCCGAAGCCTCGGCACCATGCGCTAGCTAAAGGAGAGAGCGTGGAGGCTGTTTCCCCTATCAAAGAGATTACCGATCTCGTAAAAGAGAACGGCGGCGCCTCGTTCCAGTTCTGCTACCAGTGCGGCATCTGCGACGTGGTCTGTCCCTGGAACCGGGTCAGGCAGTTCAGCATGCGCAAGATCGTCCGCCAGGCCACCTTCGGCCTGACCGAGATAGAGAACGAGGACATCTGGCGCTGCACCACCTGCGGTACCTGCCCGCAGCGCTGCCCCAGGGGG
>DASZOS010000009.1:0-43253 GCA_035550695.1 Burkholderiales bacterium
TTCATCACCGCTGGCAGTCG
The DNA here is from genome assembly GCA_035550695.1 of Burkholderiales bacterium. Taxonomy (GTDB): domain Bacteria; phylum Pseudomonadota; class Gammaproteobacteria; order Burkholderiales; family SG8-39; genus SCGC-AG-212-J23. The sequence continues at coordinate 21 of DASZOS010000009.1, forward strand.
AGGGACCTTCGCCGGCGGCATGGCATGCGTCGCCGCTGCGCGCCAGGCGATCGAAAAATTGCGCCAGCGCGTCGCGCAGATTAGAGAGGTTCCGCTCGGGGACGTGGCGTGGAAAGACGGCCGAGCTCAGCCTGCCGAGGGCAGCGCTAGGAGTTTTTCGCCGATGTCTCTAGCCGAAATCGCCAGTGTGGCCGGCAAAACGGGTGGCAGCATCGCAGGACATGCGGAAATCAACGCGCAGGGCGCGGGGCCCGGTTTCGGAGTGCACATCGTCGATGTTGAGGTGGACAGACAAACGGGCTTGACGAAAATTTTGCGCTACACGGTCGTTCAGGATGTCGGCAAGGCAATCCACCCCGCCTACGTGGAAGGCCAGCTACAGGGCGGTACGGTGCAAGGCATCGGCTGGGCCCTGAACGAGGAATATGTCTACGGGGCGGACGGTATCCTGCAGAATCCCGGCTTTCTTGATTACCGCGTACCCGTCGCGTCAGACGTGCCGTTTATCGACACAGTCATTGTCGAGGTGCCTAATCCGAACCATCCTTATGGCGTGCGCGGTTGTGGCGAGGTGCCCATCATCTCGCCCATGGCGGCCATCGCGAACGCCATAGAAAATGCCATCGGCATCAGGCTGTGCGAGCAGCCCATGTCGCCGCCACGGATCCTCAAGGCGATCGACGATGCGCTTGGCGGCAGACGCAAGGCATGACGCTTTGGCCAAGGTTTCGCTCTCCAGCAGTCTTGCGCCGTACACCGGCGGAGAGACGCAGTGCGAGCTCCAGGCCGCCAACATTCGTCAGTTATTCCAGGCGCTGGGCGAGCGCTATCCCGACCTGCTGCCGCGCTTGAAAGCGGAAGTTGCCGTCGCGATCGACGGCGAGGTCTATCAGGACGCGCTGCTCCAGCCAATCGCCGAGGACAGCGAGCTATTCCTGTTTCCCAGGATCGCCGGCGGGTAGGTGACAGCGAATGACGGGGATCTCGGAGCCGCCGCCCGTCGCGGTGCCTCGCCTGGGCCGGCGGACGGTTCTCACCTTGCCGCTGCTTCCTCCTCCGCAGAAGAACTGATCGCCGCCATCGGACTCGAGCCCCGAAACGCCCACTCCGGGCGGCATCTCGAGCCTCTCCAGGACCTCTCCCGTTCGAGGATCGACTCGCCTCAAATCGCTCTCGTCACCTTCCCAGGTGCCGTGCCAGAGCTCTCCGTCGATCCAGGTGACCCCGGTGACGAAGCGGTTGGACTCGATCGTGCGAAGAATCGCCCCTGTCTGGGGATCGACTTGATGGATCTTCCGGTCCTGATACTGCCCCACCCAGAGCGTCCCTTCGGCCCACGTGAGCCCCGAGTCACCGCCGCGGCCGGGCGCCGGGATCGTGGCGAGCACACGGCCGGTCTTCGGATCGATCTTCTGGATGCGATCCTCGGCGAGCTGAAACAGGTGCCGGCCATCGAAGGCCGTTCCGGCATGCGCGGCAACATCGATCGAGCGCAACGCCTTCCCGCTCGCAGGATCGAAGGCGTTCAGCTTGTCTCCGGAGGCAAACCAGACGTGCTGACCGTCATACGTGACTCCATGCACGCTGTCGGCGCCTGGAAAGGGTCCGTACTCGCAAACAATTTCGGCGGTGGGTCCACTCATGCTTCCATCCTAGTCGATCGGCAGAGGCGCCGGGAGTAACAAGGTTGTCGTGAATCCCGGCACGGGCGGGGTCATCCAACGACGAGCTCGCCCGCGGCCGAACGACTGCACTTTGCCCGCTGCCGCAAGCGAGTCGAGCGCTCGCTGCACGGTGCGCTGGCTCGTTCCAAGCGCAAGCGCCAGGCCCGAGCTCGACCACGGTTCACCATCGGCGAGGAAGGCGAGCACTGCCGCGTGCTCTTCTTCGACCGGCGGCGCCAGCACCACTATTTCGCGTGCGCGGCGCGGCTTCAGCGCAAAACCTCGCTTCGTCGCGCCAACGTCGGCCAGCTTCCGGAGCACCCTGCGCAGCCGGCCGACTTCGACTCGCAACCGCGCGCGATGCGATTCATCGGCGTGCTTCGATCGGAATGCACGCGAGACCAGCGTGTCTCTCGGTACGTCTCCCGGCCACGCTTCGCCCAGCGCGCGTGCGAGCGCGAACAACACCGGGCGCTTCGCGAGCGGGATCACCGTGCCTGCGTGACGCACGACATTGCGGCAGGCGTCCACCACGAATGCTTTCGACGCCAGCAACGCTTCGACCTCCTCGAGCAGGAGGAGTCGCTCCTCGCCGCTCGCAATCAGGCGCGCGGCGGGCGTGTTCAGGACGAGGAGTGCGCTTTCGACCTCCGCAGTCAGCGCAGGAATGCGTGATTCTCGCGCTGCGCGTTCGGCGCGGGCGAGCGCCCCGCGTGCTGCCTGCGTTCGGAGGCGCCGCATCCCGATCCCTGCGGCCGCCAGTTCGTGAATAGTCCTCGACGCGGGAGGAAGAGGCGAGGGGTCCAACTGGGCGAGCGTACGCTCGGCTTCGTCGATTCGCCCGATCAAGAGAAGGCGCCGGACCTCCAGATAGCGCGCGTGCGCGGCGTTTGCCCGGTCGCCGTGTGCTTCGAGCGTCTCCCGCGCCGCGTCGAGTGCCTTTGCAGGCCAGCCCAGGTTGCGCGAGGCGAGCGCGATCTCCGCTTCGGCGACGACGCATCTCGCACAAGCCACGGCCTCTTTGGGACCGAAGGCACGCGCGGCACTTCGCAGGAGCGCCTTCGCCCGAACGAGATCGCCGAGCTGCGCCATCGCGATGCCTCGCAGCGCGAGCGCGGGCGCGTCGTCGCGCAAGGCGACCCGGTTCAGCGCGCCGAGGGGATCACCCGCCGCGAGCGCACGCGCCGCAGCCGTGATCAGCGAGTCCATCGGAATCCCGCCACACTTGTCACTCCCACCGTTCTATGCCCGGCGCCTAATCTATCTCATGGTCAACAACTACCAGGAGAGACGAGCGATGACGAAGCACATGACCGGAACACGTAAGGAGTGGCTTGCAGCCCGGCTCGAGCTGCTCGAGGCGGAGAAGGAGCTCACGCGGCGCAGCGACGAACTTGCGCGGCGCCGGCAGGAGCTGCCGTGGGTTCGCATCGACAAGGAGTATCGATTCGAAACCGACGAGGGGAGCGCCTCGCTGGCAGAGCTCTTCCGGGGGCGCTCGCAGCTGCTCGTCTACCACTTCATGTTCGGGCCCGACTACACGGCGGGATGTCCGTCGTGCTCGGCGATCGCGGACGGGTTCGACGGCTTCGCCGTTCACCTGGCCAACCACGACGTCACGCTTTCGGCGGTGTCGCGGGCGCCGCTCGCGAAGCTGCAGGCGTACAAGCGGCGGATGGGCTGGACGTTTCCCTGGGCATCCTCGCTCGGCAACCACTTCAACGCCGACTTCAACGTCCGGTTCACCGAGGAGCAACAGCGCGAGGGAGGCATCGAATACAACTACCGGCGCGAGGCGGCGTGGCAGTTACGCGGCGGCGAGGGGCCTGTCGCCTCGATCGCGGCCATGACCGGAACCGACGCGGCCACGTATACGCGCGAGAGGCCGGGCATGAGCGCGTTCGTGCTCGAGGACGGCGTCGTCTACCACACCTATTCCACCTATGCGCGCGGACTGGACGGCCTCTGGGGCATGTACCAGTGGCTCGACCGCGCCCCCAAGGGGCGCAACGAGACGGGTGTCTGGTGGCGCCGCCATGACGAGTACGCCAAGCGCTGAGCACGACACGTGACTTCCGAAAGAGCGTCGCAGCAAGCGTTTCTTGGCGCCTCGGCGCTGCTCTTTGCCGCCAGCGCGGCGGTGACGATCGTCTGGTGCGCGTCCATGTCGGCGATGGGCGGAATGCCGATGCCCGGCGGCTGGACGATGTCGATGGCGTGGATGCGAATGCCCGGACAGACGTGGGCCGGCGCCGCGGCGTCGTTCCTCGGCATGTGGGCCGTGATGATGGTGGCGATGATGCTGCCGTCCCTGGTCCCGATGCTGTGGCGCTACCGCCAGGCCGTCGGCAGGACAGGGGAAACGCGCCTCGGTTGGCTGACCGCGCTCGTGGGCGCGGGTTACTTCCTCGTGTGGACCGTGCTCGGAATCGCCGCCTTTCCGCTGGGTGCCGCGCTGGCGGCGGTCGAAATGCAGCAGCCGGAGCTCGCGCGCGCCGTTCCGATCGCGGTCGGCGTGGTCGTCCTTGTCGCCGGCGCGCTTCAGTTCAGCGCGTGGAAGGCGCGTCACCTTGCGTGCTGCCGGGAAGAACCCGGGCGCGGCCGTACGCTGCCGGCCGACGCCGGCACGGCCTGGCGACAAGGCCTGCGCCTCGGCCTCCACTGCAGTCAATGCTGTGCCGGTCTGATGGCGATCCTCCTCGCCATCGGGGTCATGGACCTTCGCGCGATGGCCTTCGCGGCGGCAGCCATCACCGTCGAGCGTCTCGCGCCGGCCGGTGAGCGCGTCGCACGGGCCATCGGGGCCGTCGTCGTCGGGGCAGGGTTGTTTCTGATCGCGCAGGCAGCCGGGTTCGGATGACGCGTCCGCATCCCACAAACCCTGCCAGCTTGCAGGCGGCGAACGGGGACGCGAGAGAGCTGCGCGACACGCGGTGAGGGCGCGCGCCGCAGCCTCAGCGCACTTTTTGGATGAGGCGAGTGACTTCTTCTCGACGCGGGAATGCGGCGTCGAGCTGCAGCGTCTGCTGAAGGTGGGCCAAGCCGTCCTTCACCTGGCGTTCGGCGACGAGCTCCTTGCCCAGGCAGTAGTGCACCCAGGGATCCTTGGGGGTCGCCTGCACCACCGGCTTGAGCGCTTCCAGCGCCTCCTTGCCGCGCCCGTTCGCGGATAGCGCGCAACCCCACGTGCCTTCGACGATGGCATTGCCGGGGATCGCTCGGCGCGCCTGATCGGCGAGTCCCAGGGCCTCGCGCGAGTTCCTGCCGGCGCGGACGAACAGCATGGCCAGGTTGTTCGCGGCGAGCGGATTGCCGGGCATCAGCTCCAGAGTGCGGCGATAGCCGCGCTCGGCCGCGTCGAGCCTGCCTTCCGCCTCGTCGATCGTCGCCAGGGCGAAGACGGGCGGCGCGGTTTCCTGCACCTTCAGCGCGGCCTGGATCTCGGCGCGAGCCTCCGGATAGCGCTTGAGCCGCAGCAGGGTATCACCTAAGGCCAGGCGGATCGCCTGCATCTCGGCATCCGACGGGTTCTGCGCTTTGGCCCGGATGAACCAGTCGCGCGCCTGCGTGTACCGGCCGGCGGCGGCGCTCAGCTCCGCCACCCGCCGCTCCGGCAGGGACGCGGTCGGGTCCAGCGCCTTGAGCTTGCGCAGGGAAGCGAGCGCCTCGTCGTGCTGCCCCTGCCGGAACTGGAACGCGGCGTAATGCCGCCACACTTCGGGCCGTTGCGGCGCAAGCTTCGCCGCCGTCTCGTAGCGCGCCCGGGCCGCCGCAACATCGCCCTTGGCGAGGTCGAGAAAGCGCGCGTGGTTGAGTTGGGTCACATAGAGCTTGGGCGCGAGATCCGCGGCGCGGCGATAGTCAGCTTCCGCTGCCCTCAAATTGCGGCTGCGCATGGCTTGCTCGGCGCGCATGAGCAGGAAGTGCGGATGCCGCCGCCGGATGCCGCGACTTCCTGGTAGCTCGCGGAGCTGAGGTCCCCTATGGCGTCGGAGCAGCGCACCTGCATCATGATGTCGGTGCCGCCGCCCTCGAATCCGCCGGTCTCGTTCCAGAGCACCTTGTCCCAATCCGGATCGGCGAGCCCGCTGTCGATCACGCTGCGCCAGCTTCCTGTCGGGTTCGTGGTGCCGATCAGCACGGTGCCCGTCATGTCGCTGTAGTTTTAAGGGAAGGCACCGAAAAACGCGCCAAGGCTTGGTCGTGTGCAAAAACATGGGGTTAGTGTGCGACTGATGCCCGTCTGTCAAATTTCCCGACGGCACGCGAATCACCAACACGGGTACACCAAGGCCTCGCGAATGCGCCGGTGCATGACATCGAGAGGAATATCGCCGCCCCCCGCCGCCATGGCAGGCGCCTTGCGGCGCCGCGTGGAGATCAACTGCGAGTTTCTGCGGCCGCTCGCGTGGGCTAAAGAATCGCTTACCGATGCGCTGATCGAGCTGACCCGCCAGTTCATCGAGAAGACGGCTAACAGGCAGACGCCGGCGGCGGAAGATGCACCAAGGACTAAGTCTGGTGGAGGCGACGGAAATCGAAATCCGCGCTCTCACCCCTTGCCGATCTCTGGAAAAGCCTTCGCGCTTCTCATCGAAGGTGATCGACGCAAGTCCCATTGACCGTCGCCGCTCGAAGGGCCCGCTCGCTGCCTCCTTCCCTAAAGCGGTAGTTCTGGAAGTACATCGCTCGGGCGATGCCCGGGGCGGCGAACCTAGTTACGTGCTGGAGGCGATCAGACGCGGGCAGGGATCGGCCTACAGATCTGACGCTGCTTACCGCGCTGAAAGGGCAGAATGCGGACATGATTCAATCGCTCCTATTACCCGAAGTCGATACGCCGGTGCTGCTCCTGGATCTGGACCAGGCCGAGCGTGTATTCGTCCCATCTTTCTTGGAGGCAGCATGATCAGGTTTGTCGGCAGATCGATAGCTTTGATGCTCTTCGCTGCGCTGTGCTACGCACAGGAATATCCGTCCCGGGCCATCCGCATGGTGATGCCTTTCGCGCCGGGCGGCCCGACCGACATCGTCGCGCGCATCGTGTCCGAGCGCCTCTCCGCGCGCATCGGCCAGCCGGCGGTGATCGAGAACCGCGCAGGCGCCAACGGCATCATCGGCACGGAGCACGTGGCGAAGAGTGCGCCCGACGGTTACACGCTGCTCGTTGCGCCGACTTCGCACGCGATCAACCCGAGCATCTACAAGAAGCTGCCCTACGACACGCTGAAAGACTTCGCCTCGGTCGTCTACCTAGGCGCGTCGACCTGCATGGTGATGGTAGTGGGCAACGCCGTGCCGGCAAAGACGCCGCAGGACTTCGTCGCGCTGTCCAGGAGCCGGAACACTGCCTATGCCGCGGCGGGTGTCGGCAACTTCACGCACCTCGCGGGGGAATATTTCAACATGATGGCCGGCACCAGCGTGCTCGCCGTGCAGTACAAGGGTGCCGGACCGATGGTCACCGCGCTCTACGGCGGCGAAGTGCAGGCGGCGTTCCTCGGCCCGGTGCAGGGAATCAATCTCGTCAAGGACGGGCGCCTGCGCGCTCTCGCCGTCACCGGGCAGAAGCGCCTGGCGCAGATGCCGAACGTGCCGACGATGGCGGAGTCGGGCTACCCGTCCTATGACCTCGACGGTGGCATCCAGGCGGCGGTGTATGCGCCGGCGAAGACGCCGCGAGAAATCATCCTCAAGCTCAATCGCGAGATCAACGCCGTGCTCGATGAGCCGGTGGTGAAGGAGCGCTTCGTTTCGCTGGCGCTGGAAGGTGCGGGCGGAGCGCCCGAAGAACTGGATCGCCAGCTCACGAGCAAGATGAAGAAGTACGCTTCTATCGTCAAAGCTGCGAAGATCGAACCGGAATGAACCGCTATCCGCGCAAGTGGAAGCGGCCCGACGACGCAAGAATTGCCGTTTCCATCAACATGGCGTTCGAGGCATTCGTCCGCCACAGGTAACTTGCCTCTGCCGCCACCTCTAACGGGTTACTAGAGGCCGGGTCTGGAAATCCTGTCTGATTGGAACTCGGTCCACGAAGACTATCGCTTGATCCCGCGCTCTTTGACCAGCTTCGGGGCGAGTGATTGCTGGTCTTGTGGCGGGGCCGGCATCGACATGGCGCCATTTCGAGCGGATCGTTTTTGATCGGACAACCCCCGGCTAAGTGCGGGCGTCGTAACCAGCACTAATTCTGGTGGAGGCGGCGGGAATCGAACCGGTCAGGAGCCGGGACGGATCGCGAGAAACTCTGCTTCGAAGGAGGTCCTCGCCGCTGCGGCGTCTGCCGAGTACTTACCGTTACGAGGCGTAAGAGCCAGGTAGTGCTTGAAGATAAGCTGCGCGCGCCTCGCTTTGTAAGATCTGAGATATGGGCTGATCTGCTTCAACAGGTCAAGCGCCTGTCTGCTTGAGACCTGGTAGGTATAACTGGCCCCGTGGCGGGGTTGGTACGTGCGCTTTGACGTCACCTTGCCTGCGCCGATCGCAGCGAGAACGAAGCGCAGAATCGGCAGCTCGTTGTTGCTAATGCAGACGACGAGCCGCCGCCGCTCGTTGCGATGTGTGCGGGACAGCGTGATCGTGCCTTCCCCGTCGACAAGGCCGGCGATGTACGCGGCATTGGGCGAATCAAGCGTGTTGATGACACGCGGAGGCGCCATGGACGATCAACGCGCGAGCGCACAAAAAGAAAACGGCCGCTTGGAGCGGCCGCGAGATTGGTGGAGGCGGCGGGACGGCTGTGTTCCACCCCTTTCGAGGCGGGCCGGACTATGCCTTCATCCTGTTGCCAGGATGCGGGGCGTGTTATCCGCCTCGCGGCGGATCCTAGTGCGCGCCCGGCGGTCGCCCGCTCGGCGCGTCTATGAGTCTCTACAGGGCAGGCCTGAGGTTGGCCCTCTTCCTACCCCTCGGCGTTGCCATGCCGACCGGGTTTCTTCGCCCGGTGCGGCAACAGGGTTCGCCGATGTGAGCCCCGTTTTCACTTTGCCCTCTCGGGCAAAGGCGACCATGCTGATCGAACCCGCGTCCGTGAACCCTAGACAGTCAGGACTACATGCTTAGCCTGGTTGTTTGTATTTCGCCTTGCGCCCGCCAACCGGCAGGCTGACGCTCGGCTAGCCGCTTCGACGGATCTTCCCGGCCAAGCGGCCAAGCCGGGAAGAGGGGCTGATGTGAATGACGCTGCACCCGATGTTCCGGGCCTGGCCCATCAGCAGACCAGTGCAGCGTCTAGCCGGTGTTAGGCGGCTAGAGCGAAACGCTCGTCGTTGGCGTTTATGGTGTTTCCAGACTGGATTTACGAGGTGATCTGGTCCTCGGCATGCCCTGCGCTGCTTCGCTGCCCACGTCGAAACCAGGTCGCCCCCGGATTCGTCGGTAAAACATGATGCATTCTCCCATATGGGGACGGGGAGCGCGGCTTCAAGGTCATAATTCGGGGCGTGGAATCGGCGGACGGCGGCATGCCGCCCCTGTGGCGGCAGATGACCTGGTGGGTGTTGCTTTTCCCGGCGGCGCTCGCGCTCGCGCTGGGCCTGGGCAGCCTTTACCTCCTCAACTGGGTCCACGTGCTCTCGGGCGTGCTCTGGACGGGCGCGGACCTCTTCATGGGATTCATCGTCGGTCCGGTGATCCGCTCGCTCGACATGCCGGGCCGGATGGCGGTGATCAGCTACCTCGTGCCGAGGACGCTGCTCTACTTTCCCGCCGTGGCGCTGACCGCGGGCACGGCGGGCTACTTCCTCGCTTCACGCCTGGGCTACACGAATCCGGGGAGCCCGTTCTTCTTCTGGGCCATGGTGTCGCTCGCCCTGGTGGGCGTGATGACGGTCGTCGGCCTGGGTTTCCTGCTGCCCAACAGCCTGCGGATCTGGAACGAGCTGCACCGCAGCGCTCCGGACCGCGAGCGCGTCGTGCGCCTCAACCGCTACAACATCTGGCTCTCGGGCGCGCAGGGCGTAATGCAGCTCGGCATGATCCTCATCATGGCGCGCTTCCGCTTCTAGGACGCGGGCCCGGCGGCTCAGGCCCAGCCGGCGAGCACCAGCTTGCCGATCATGGTTCCCGACTCGAGCCTGGCGTGCGCGGCGCGCAGGTTCGCGGCGTTGATGGGCGAGAGGGTCTCGCGCAGGGTGCCGCGCAGTTCGCCGGCGTCGAGCCAGTCTGCGACCTTGTTGAGCAGGCGGTGCTGCTCGATCATGTCGGGGGTCTGGAAGCGCGGGCGCGTGAACATGAGCTCGAAGGAGAGCGTCGCGCTCTTCGCGCGCACGGCGTCGAGCGGCAGGGGATTGCGGTTCGCGACGATGGCGACGAGCGCGCCCTGCGGGGCGACGAGGTCGCCCATCGCGGCCCAGTGCGCGTCGAGATCGTTGAAGTTGGCGATGTAATCCACGTGCTTCTTGCCCAGCGCCTCGATTTGCGGCCGCAGCGGCTTGCGGTGGTCGACGACATGGCTCGCGCCCAGCTCCTTTACCCAGGCGATCGACTCAGGGCGCGACGCGGTCGCGATCACGGTGAGTCCGGCGATGCGCGCGAGCTGCACGCCGATCGAGCCGACGCCGCCGGCGCCGCCGATCACGAGGATCGACGAGCCGCGGTGGCGCCCGCCGAGGTCGATCTTCATGCGGTCGAAGAAAGCTTCCCAGGCGGTGATGGACGTGAGCGGCATGGCGGCCGCCTGCGCGAAGTCGAGCTTCTTCGGCTTGCGGCCGACGATGCGCTCGTCGACGAGGTGGAACTCGCTGTTGCATCCCGCGCGCGTCACGTCGCCCGCGTAGTACACCTCGTCCCCGGGCTTGAAGAGCGTCACTTCGCTTCCGACGGCTTGCACCGTCCCGGCGGCGTCCCAGCCTAGCACGCGCGTCGGCACTTCGGACTTCGCCGAGACGATGCGCTGCTTGTAATCGACCGGGTTCACCGAGACCGCCTCCACCTTCACGAGCAGGTCGCGGCCGCTCGCCGTGGGCTCGGGCAGTTCGACATCGACCAGCGTATGCGCGATGGCTTTCATAGGTGCTTGACGAGATCCATTGGATGGGCGATCACGATCTGCGCTTGCCAGGTGCCGGGGGCGCCATGCTCGGGATGGTGATAGCCCCATTCGACCGCGACCGGCTGCATGCCCGCCGCCCGCGCGGCCTGCATGTCGCGCAGGTCGTCGCCGAGATAGAAGCAGCTCTGCGGCGCGCGCTCCAGCTCTTCGGCGGCGTGCAGGAGCGGCGCCGCGTGCGGCTTCAGGTGATCCGTCGTGTCGCCGCAGACCACGCAGTCGGGCTTGAGCCCCAGCTTCGAGACGATGCGCTCGGTGAAGCGCGTGGCCTTGTTCGTGACGATGCCCCAGCGCACTTCGCGCCGGTGCAGCTCGCTCAGCAGCTCGGCCATGCCGGGAAAGAGCCGCGTGCGCTCGCACACGTTCTCGCCGTAGAACTCCAGGAACGCTTCGCGCAGCGCCGGATATTCGGCGTCGTCGGGCTTGATGCCGAAGGCCGCGTGCACCAGCCCGCGCGCGCCCGCGGAGGCGAAGGGCCGCAGCCGCTCGATGGGCAGCGGCTCGTGGCCCTGCTCGACGCGCATGCGGTTCGCCGCCGCCGCGAGGTCGGGCGCCGTGTCGGCAAGGGTGCCGTCGAGATCGAACAACACCGCGCGGCTAGTCACGCGCGCACCGCAGCAGGTAGTTGACGTCGCAGTCGGTTCCGAGCCGGTAGCGACGCGTGAGCGGGTTGTAGATCATGCCGATCAGCTCGTCGGGCCGCAGCCCGCTCGCGCGGCTCCAGCGCGAGAGCTCGGAGGGTTTGATGAAGCGCATGTAGTCGTGGGTTCCTTTGGGCAGCAGGCCGAGCACGTACTCGGCCCCGATCACGGCGTAAAGATAGGACTTGGGGTTGCGGTTGATGGTTGAGAAGAAAACCGTGCCTCCCGGGCGTGCGAGCCGGCCGCAGGCCGCGACCAGGCTCTCCGGGTTGGGCACATGCTCCAGGAGCTCCATGCAGGTCACCACGTCGAAGGCGCCCGGGTGCGCCGCCGCGTACTCCTCGGTCATGACCTTCTCGTAGCGCACCGGAAGCTGGCTCTCGTGCAGGTGCAGTTCCGCCACCCGCAGTCCTTTCTCGGAGAGGTCGATGCCGGTGACGCGCGCGCCGCGGCGCGCCATCGCCTCGGCGAGGATGCCGCCCCCGCAGCCGACGTCGAGCACGTCCTTGCCCGCGAGCGGGGTGTGGCCGTCGATCCAGTCCAGGCGCAGCGGATTGATTTCGTGCAGCGGCCGGAACTCGCCGCGCGGATCCCACCAGCGGTGGGCGAGCCTGCTGAATTTCTCCAGTTCTGCCGGATCGGCGTTCACCTGGACATTCTCGCAAACAAAAACCCCGCCGCAGCGGGGTTTTCGTATCCAAAGCCAAAAGGCAGGTTACTTCCGGGTGCCGATGACCTCGATGTCGACGCGCCGGTTCTTCTGGCGGCCGTCTCTCGTCGTGTTGCTGGCGATGGGCTGCTTCTCGCCCTTGCCCTCGGTGTACACCCGGTTCGGCTCGATGCCCTTGGACACCATGTAGGCCTTGACCGAGTCGGCGCGGCGCACAGAGAGCCCCTGATTGTAGGCATCGGTGCCGATGGAGTCGGTATGCCCGATCGCGATCACGACTTCCAGGTTGATGTCCTTGACCTTGGCGGCGAGCTCGTCGAGCTTCACCTTCCCCTCCGGCTTGATCGTCGCCTTGTCGAAGTCGAACAGCACGTCGGCAGCGAAAGTGATCTTTTCGGCCACGGGCTTTGGCTTTGGCTTCGGCGCCGGCGTGGGCGCAGGTGCGATGGGCGCCACGGGCGCCGGGGTGGGCACTGCAGCCGGGGGCGGCGCGGGTGTCGGTGCGGGAGCGGGAGCGGCGGCGGGGCGCGGCACGAGATCCGGGTCGCATTCGACCGTGGCGAGCGCGGGACTCCAGTAGCTCGCGCGTACGCAACCGCCCGCCCACTTTACCGCCGTGCCCGTACTGGGCGATGTCACGTAGCCGCTGGTCTGGCCCTGCGCGTCTGCACTGAAAGGGATCGCGGAAAGAGCGAGTCCAGCCGCGGCAAGGGATATCGTCCACACGTTCCTGATCATTTGCGCCTCCACTGTTCGAAAAAGCTTTTTTGTTTCAAAGGCCTGTACGAGCCAGGGAATTCTGCCACACCTGTGCGCGGGCATACAAGGCGCCGAAGACGGGGTTTTGCAGGGCGCCCTCGTGCACCGCCGGCTTTCCGGCCACCCAGACATGGGTCACGTGCTCCCGTCCGGCCGAGTACACGAGCTGGGAGATGGGGTCGTAGACCGGCATGAGCTCGGGGGCGCGCATTTCGACGGCGACGAGATCTGCCGCCTTGCCCGGCTGGATGGATCCGACGGTCGCGTCGATGCCTAGAGCGCGTGCGCCATTCAGCGTTGCCGCCTGCAGCGCGGCGTGCGCCGGCAGCGTCTGCGCGTCTCCGGCAACCGCTTTCGCGAGCAGCGCCGCGGTGCGCATCTCCTGGAACATGTCCAGGCGGTTGTTGCTCGCGGCCCCGTCGGTGCCGAGCGCGACGTTGACGCCGGCCGCAGCCATGGCGGCAACCGGGGCGAAGCCGCTCGCGAGCTTGAGGTTCGACGACGGGCAATGCACCACCGAGCACCCGTGGCGGCCGAGCAGCTCGATTTCTTCGGGCAGGAGATGCACCGCGTGCACCGCGATGAGCTGCGGCCCGAGCAGCCCGAGGCGCCGCAGCCGTTGCAGCGGCCGCACGCCATGCTCGACCACCGAGCGCTCGACTTCGCCGGCGGTCTCGTGAAGATGCACGTGCACGCCGATGTCGAGCTCGCCCGCGAGCGTGGCGATCTGCCGGAAGCTCGCGTCCGAGACGGTATACGGCGCATGCGGCGCGAAGCAGAACGACGCGAGCGGCTCGTCGCGGCTGCGGTCGCGCAGCTCGAGCCCCTTGCGCAGGTAGTCGGCGGGGTCCGAGGCGTAGGCCGAGGGAAACTCGATCACGATCATGCCCTGCGAGGAGCGCATGCCGGCGGCAAGCGCCGCCTCGAGCGCCGCCTCGGGGTAGAAATACATGTCGTTGAAGCAGGTGACGCCGCCGCGCAGCATCTCCGCGCACGCGAGAAGCGTCCCGTCGCGCACGAAATCGGGCGAGACATGCTTCATCTCGGCGGGCCAGATGTGCTCCTGCAGCCATTGCATGAGCGGAAGATCGTCGGCGAGGCCGCGCATCAGCGCCATCGCGGCGTGCGTGTGCGCGTTGACGAGCCCCGGAATCAGCACATGGTTGGCGAGCTCGATGCTGTCGTACCCGGCGAAGCGCCCCGCTTCGGCCGCTGGCAGCAGCGCTTCGATCCTGCCGTCCCGGACCGCCACCGCGTGATCGGCGAGGACCGCGGCGGCCGGCTCGACGGGCACGACCCAGCGCGCCCGGATCAGCGTTCCATTGTCCATAAGAAACAAGGCCCCGGTCGCGCCGGGGCCTCGCCCGATTGAGATTGAAAGAGGCGCCCGGCTAGCGGGGCATGCCGGTCACCTGGACGACCACCCTGCGGTTCGGCGCAAGGCACTCGGCGAGCTTCTTGCGATCCTTCTGGTCGGGGCAGCTCTTCACCGGGTTGGTCTTGCCCAGGCCGAGCGTCTCGATCTTCGAGCGGTCCGCGCCTTTCGACACCAGGTAGTTCGCCACCGCTTCGGCGCGCCGCTCCGAGAGCCTCTGGTTCGCCTGCGGCGAGCCGATCCGGTCGGTGTGTCCCTCGATGTAAATGAGCGAGATCGACGACATGCCGCGCATCGGCTCGACCACTTCCTTGTCGATCCCCGCGCGCGCGGCGGGAGTGAGCGTCGCGCTGTTGGAGGCGAAGTAATCGGTGAGCGTCACGCTGCGTTGCACCGGCTTCCGCGCCGCCGGCTTCGCCACCGGCGCGGGCACTGGAGCGGGCTTCACCACCGGCGCGGGAGGGGGCGTGGGCGCCGCGCGCGGAGCGGGAGCAGGCGCAGGGGCGGGCGCCGCTGCGGGTCTGGGCACCAGGTCCGGATCGCACTCGCTCGTCGCCATCGCAGGCGACCAGTAGCTCGCGCGCACGCAACCCCCGGCCCACTTCACCACCGGAACCGTGCTGCTGGGCGTCATCAGGTAGCCGCTGGTCTGGCCTTGCGCCATCAGCGTTTCGGGAATGCACAGCGCGGCAGCGAGAAATGCGGTCGAGCACAAGCTGGTCTTGGTCACTACTGCCTCCCGTTCTTGTCTTTTCCGACCCGGGGGATTTAAGCACATGCAGCGCCGTCGATACAAGCGCTTTCCGAGGGCAAAGACGAGGCTTTTGCGAGAGAAAACGAGGGCTTGCATGATAAAATCCGATCTCTCCCGCATGGAATCCTTCGCCAAAGAAACGCTCCCGATCTCGCTCGAGGAGGAGATGCGCCGCTCTTACCTCGACTACGCGATGAGCGTGATCGTGGGACGCGCGCTTCCCGACGTGCGCGACGGGCTGAAGCCGGTGCATCGGCGGGTGCTCTTCGCGATGCACGAGTCGAACAACGTCTGGAACCGGCCGTACGTCAAGTGCGCGCGCATCGTCGGCGAGGTGCTCGGCAAATACCACCCGCACGGCGACTCGGCGACGTACGAGGCGCTGGTGCGCATGGCGCAGGATTTCTCCATGCGCTACACGCTGATCGATGGCCAGGGCAACTTCGGCTCGGTCGACGGCGACGCGGCGGCGGCCTACCGCTATACCGAATGCCGGCTGGAAAAAATCGCTTCCGAGCTGCTCGCCGACATCGACAAGGAGACGGTCGATTTCGTGCCGAACTACGACGGCAAGGAGCTCGAGCCGAGCGTGCTGCCCACGCGCGCGCCGAACCTCCTGGTCAACGGCTCCTCCGGCATCGCGGTCGGCATGGCGACCAACATCCCGCCGCACAGCCTCGCCGAGGTGGTCGATGCCTGCCTGCACGTCCTCGAGCGCCCGCATTGCGCGATCGAGGAGATCATCAAGCTCATGCCGGCGCCCGACTTCCCCACCGCGGGGATCATCTACGGCCTTACCGGCGTGCACGAGGGCTACCGCACCGGGCGCGGGCGCGTGGTGATCCGCGCGCGCACGCACTTCGAGGAAGTGGGCAAGGGCGAGCGCAGCGCGATCATCGTCGACGAGCTGCCCTACCAGGTGAACAAGAAGGCGCTGCTCGAGAAGATCGCCGAGCTGGTCACCGACAAGCGCCTGGAAGGCATCTCCGATATCCGCGACGAGTCCGACAAGTCGGGCATGCGCGTGGTGATCGAGCTCAAGCGCGGCGAAATCCCCGACGTGGTGCTGAACAACCTGTACAAGGTGACGCAGCTTCAGGACAGCTTCCACATGAACATGGTGGCGCTCGTGGAAGGCCAGCCGCGGCTGCTCAACCTGAAGGAGCTGATCGAGTCCTTCATTTCCCACCGCCGCGAGGTGGTGACCCGGCGCACGGTGTTCGAGCTGCGCAAGGCGCGCGAGCGCGGGCATGTGCTCGAAGGCCTGGCGGTGGCGCTCTCCAACGTCGACGCGGTCATCGACCTGATCAAGAAGGCGCCGTCTCCGGCGGAGGCCAAGCGCGGTCTGATGGGGCGCGCCTGGTCCTCCGAGCTGGTCGGGACCCTGGTTGGAAGCACTGTATCGGAGCAGTTCCGGCCGGAGGGCCTGTCGAAGGCTTTCGGCCTGAAGGAAGACGGCTATCGCCTGTCGGACGAGCAGGCGCAGGCGATCCTCGAGCTGCGCCTGCAGCGGCTCACCGGCCTGGAGCAGGACAAGATCCGCAACGAGTACCGCGAGGTGATCGAGACGATCCGCGACCTGCTCGACATCCTCGCCAAGCCGGCGCGCATCGTGAAGATCATCGGCGAGGAGCTCGCCAGACTGAAGGAGGAGTTCGCAGACAAGAGGAAGAGCGAGATTGTCACGGTCGCCGAGGACATCTCCATCGAGGACCTGATCGCGCCGCAAGACATGGTGGTGACGTTCTCGCACGGCGGCTACGTGAAGTCGCAGCCGCTCGCCGATTACCGGGCGCAACGGCGCGGCGGGCGGGGAAGGATGGCCACGACGATGAAGGAGGACGACTTCATCGAGCGGCTGTTCGTCGCCCACTCGCACGACTACCTGCTGTGCTTCTCCAACCGCGGGCGGCTTTACTGGCTGAAGGTTTACGAGGTGCCGGCGGGCAGCCGCTCGAGCCGCGGCAGGCCGATCGTCAACATGTTCCCGCTGGAGGAAGGCGAGAAGATCACCGCGGTGGTGCCGGTCAAGGAGTTCGACGAGAACCATTTCGTGTTCATGGCGACCGCGCAGGGCACGGTGAAGAAAACGCCTCTCGCGGAGTTCTCGCGGCCCCGCCCCAGCGGCATCATCGCGGTGGGGCTCGACGAGGGCGACTACCTCGTGGGCGCGGCGCTCACCGATGGAGCTTACGACGTGATGCTCTTTTCCTCGGAGGGCAAGGCGGTGCGCTTCGAGGAGGGCGACGTGCGCCCGATGGGCCGGCAGGCGACCGGGGTGCGCGGCATGCGTCTCGGCGAAGGCCAGCGCGTGGTGTGCATGCTCGCGGCGCAAGAGCAGTCGAAGTCGGTGCTCACCGCAACCGCCAACGGCTTCGGCAAGCGCACGCCGATCGCCGAGTACCCGCGCCACGGGCGCGGCGGCCAAGGCGTGATCGCGATCCAGACCTCCGAGCGCAACGGGCCGCTGGTGGGCGCGGTGCTCGTCGACGGCAACGAGGAGGTGATGCTGATCTCCACCGGAGGCGTGCTCATCCGCACCGCCGTGGCGCAGATCCGCGAGCAGGGACGCTCGACGCAGGGCGTGACGCTCATTTCGCTGGGCGAAGGCGAGCGCCTCGCGGGCCTCGAGCGAATCGAGGAGCGTGATGTCAACGGCAACGGCCATGGCGAAAATGGCAATGGCGGCAACGGTAACGGTAGCGGCTCGGACGACGAGATAGAACCCCCTTCCCCGACGGTGCACTGATGTCGAGAATCTTCAATTTCAGCGCAGGACCCGCAATGCTGCCCGCCGAGGTGCTGGCGCGCGCCGGCGACGAGATGCTCGACTGGCACGGCAGCGGCATGTGCGTGATGGAGATGAGCCACCGCGGAAGCGAGTTCATCGGCATTGCCGCGCAAGCCGAAGCCGACCTGCGCGAGCTGCTCGCCATTCCGGCCCACTACAAGGTACTGTTCCTGCAGGGCGGGGCGACGCTGCAGTTCGCCCAGGTTCCCATGAACCTGCTGCATGGCAAGGGCAAGGCGGATTACGTCCTGACCGGCGAATGGTCGAAGAAGGCGCTCAAGGAGGCGAAGAACTACTGCGACGCCGCAGTGGCGGCGAGCTCCGAGGACCGGAAATTCACCTACGCGCCCAAGCAGTGGAAGCTGCGCCCCGATGCCGCATACGTGCACTTCTGCTCCAACGAGACGATAGGCGGGGTCGAATTTCACGAAACCCCCCCGGCCTCGATACCGCTCGTGGCAGATGCGTCCTCTCACTTCCTGTCGCGGCCGCTCGACGTGTCGAAGTTCGCGCTCATCTACGCCGGGGCGCAGAAAAACGCCGGGCCGGCGGGGCTCACCTTCGTCATCGTGCGCGAAGACCTGATCGGCAAAGCTGAAAAGGGCACCCCTTCGGTCATGGACTACAAGCTCCAGGCCGATGCCGATTCGATGCTTAACACCCCGCCCACCTACTCGGTGTACGTCGCCGGGCTGGTGTTCAAGTGGCTGAAGCAGCAAGGCGGTCTTGCCGCCATGGAGAAGAAGAACATCGAGAAGGCGAAGCTGCTCTACGACTATCTGGATTCGAGCAGGTTTTTCAGGAACCCGGTGGCCAAGGAAGACCGCTCGCGCATGAACATCCCATTTACCTTGGCGAACCCAGAGCTCGATTCCGAGTTCTTGAAAGGTGCCGAAGCGCGAGGCATGGTGCAGCTGAAGGGCCACCGCTCGGTCGGCGGCATGCGCGCCTCGATCTACAACGCCATGCCGCTCGAAGGCGTCGAGCGCCTCGTCCAGTACCTGAGGGAATTCGAACAGAAACATGGCTAAGGCTCGCCAGAAGAAGTGCGAGATCCTGGTCATCAACAACATCGCTCAGGTGGGGCTCAAGCGCTTTCCTGCCGAGGCCTACGCGATCGTCAAGGAGTCGAACGACCCGCAGGCGATCCTGGTGCGCTCGCAGGATCTCCACAAGTACGAGTTCGGGCCTTCGCTGCGCGCGGTGGGAAGAGCGGGCGCGGGCGTCAACAACATTCCCGTTGCCGCGCTCTCCAAGCGCGGCGTGCCGGTGTTCAACGCGCCCGGCGCGAACGCCAACGCGGTCAAGGAGCTGGTGCTTGCCGGACTGCTGATCGCGGCGCGCAATATTGCTCCCGCTCTCGACTTCGTGAAGAAGCTCGATCATGACGATTTGGAAAAGCGGGTCGAGGAAGGGAAGAAGCAGTTCGCCGGCTCGGAGCTGCCGGGCCACACGCTCGGCGTGATCGGCCTGGGCAAGGTCGGCAGCCTGGTGGCCGACGCGGCGATTCGCCTGGGCATGAGCGTGCAGGGCCACGATCCCGACATCACCGTCGAGGCGGCGTGGAGCCTGCCCTCGCAGGTGAAGCGCGCCGGCTCGATCGAGGAGCTGATTCGCTCGAGCCACTACGTCAGCCTGCACGTGCCGCTGGGCGACAAGACGCTGCACCTCGTCAACTCGCAGAACATCGAGCAGTTCCGCAACGGGGCGGTGCTGCTCAATTTCTCGCGCGAGGGCATCGTCGCCGGGGACGCGGTGCTGAAGGGCCTCGCCTCCCACCGGCTGAAGTGGTACGTGACCGATTTTCCGACCGGCGAGCTCCTCGGGCACCCGGGCGTGATCGCGCTTCCGCACCTCGGGGCCTCGACGCGCGAGGCGGAGGACAACTGCGCCGTCATGGTGGCGGACCAGGTGCGCGACTACCTGGAGAACGGCAACCTGAAGAACGCCGTCAACTTCCCGGAAGCCGCGATGCCGCGGGAGGCGCCTTACCGCCTGGCGATCGCCAATGCCAACGTGCCCGACATGCTCGGCCGCATCTCGCACGCGCTCGGCCGCCGCAAGATCAACATCCACAACATGCTCAACAAGTCGAAGGGTGAGATGGCGTATACGCTGGTGGACGCCGACAGCCCGGTGCCCGCCGACGCGGTCAAGGAGCTCGCGGACCTGAACGGCGTGCTCGCGGTGCGCTACCTTCCCGTCGATGAGTGACCTGGAGAAGCTGCGGGGCGAGATCGACCGCGTCGACGACGAGCTCCTCGCCGCCCTCGAGCGGCGTGCGGCGCTCGCGAAGGAAATCGGCGCGCTGAAGGGCGGCTCGCCGGCGTACCGCCCGGATCGCGAAAGCCAGATCCTGAATAGGATCGTCGAAAGGCGCGGACCGCTGCCGCCCGAGCGCATCGCTGCGGTGTTCCGCGAAATCATCTCGGCCTGCCGCGGACTCGAGGAGGCGATCCGCGTGTCCTACCTCGGGCCGGCGGGCACCTTCAGCGAGCAGGCGGTGCGCAAGCATTTCGGGAGCGCGGTGGAGGCGCTGCCTGTCGGCTCGGTGGACGAGGCGTTCCGGCGCTGCGAATCCGGGGCCGCGCAGTTCACCGTGGTGCCGGTGCAGAACTCGAGCGAGGGCGCGGTCGGCCGCACGCTCGACCTGCTGGTCGCGACGCCGCTGCGCATCTGCGGCGAGATCGAGCTGCGCGTGCACCAGCACCTATTGACGAAAGAACGGGACATGCGGGGGATACGAAAAATCTATTCGCACTCCCAGTCGCTCGCGCAATGCAACAGCTGGCTCGCGCAGAACCTGCCGGGCGCCGAGCGCGTGCCGGTGGCCTCGAACGCCGAGGCGGCGAGTCGCGCGGCGCAGGAGCCGGGCGCCGCGGCGATCGCCGGAGAGCTCGCCGGCGAGCGCTACGGGCTTGCGGCCCTAGCGCGCTCGATCGAGGACGATCCGAACAACACCACGCGCTTTATCGTGCTGGGCAACCTCACGCCCCTGCCGACGGGGCGCGACCGCACTTCGATGGTGATGTCCGCCGAGAACCGGCCCGGGGCGGTGCACGCGCTGCTCACCCCGCTTGCCGAGCACCGCGTCAGCATGACGCGCATCGAGTCGCGGCCTGCGCGCGCGCGCACCGCGCTGTGGGAGTACGTCTTCTTCATCGACGTCGAGGGCCACGAGAAGGACGAGCGCGTCGCGGCGGCGATCGCCGCGCTGCGTGCGAAAGCCCCGTTTTTGAAAATCCTCGGATCGTATCCGGTAGCGGTGCAATGATCAGAATATGCTGATGGACCTGTGTGACCTATCGCCGGCCTACGTGCGCTCGATCGCGCCCTACCAGCCGGGCAAGCCGATCTCCGAGCTCGCGCGCGAGCTCGGGCTCGACGAGGCGGGAATCGTCAAGCTCGCCTCCAACGAAAACCCGCTCGGCATCGGGCCGCGCACGCGCGCGGCCATCGACGCGGCACTTCCCGAGATCGCGCGCTATCCCGACGGCAACGGCTTCGCGCTGAAGCTGGCGCTCTCCGAGCGCTATGGCGTCGACATGTCCTCGATCGTGCTCGGCAATGGCTCGAACGACGTCCTCGAGCTCGTCGCGCTTGCCTTCCTCGGGCCCGGCCGCGCCGCCGTCATGTCGCAGCATGCGTTCGCGGTGTACCCGCTCGCCACGCAGGCGCGCGGCGCGCGCTCCATCGTCGTGCCGGCGAAGAACTACGGCCACGACCTGGAAATGATGGCGCGCGCGATCGACGAGGAAACCTACGTGGTGTGGGTCGCGAATCCCAATAATCCGACCGGCACGCTCGCGCGGCCCGACGAGGTCGAGGCCTTCCTGCGCAAGGTGCCGGAGCGCGTGCTGGTGGTGATCGACGAGGCCTACAACGAGTACCTCAAGCCCGACCTGCGCGCCGATCCGGCGAAGTGGCTCAAGCGCCACCCGAATCTCGTCGTGGTGCGCACCTTCTCCAAGGCGTACGGGCTCGCCGGGCTGCGCGTGGGCTACGGCTTCGCGCACCCGTCGGTCGCCGACGTGATGAACCGCGTGCGCCAGCCGTTCAACGTGAACAGCCTCGCGCTCGCCGCGGCCGCGGCCGCGCTCGACGACATGGAGTTCGTCGCGCGCAGCTACGCCCTGAACCTGCAGGGCATGGCGCAGCTCGAGGAGGGCGCGCGCCGCCTGGGGCTGCGGTTCATACCTTCGTACGGCAACTTCCTCACCATCCAGGTCGGCAAGGCGCCGGAGATCTACAAGCGGCTGCTCCGCCGCAGCGTCATCGTGCGGCCGGTGGGCGGGGGCTACGGCTTGCCCGAGCACCTGCGGGTGACGATCGGCACGCAGGCGGAGAACGAGAAGTTTCTCGCCGCTTTGGCGGCAAGCCTGAAGGAATAATGCTCTTCGAGCGCGTCGCGATCATCGGCGTCGGCCTGATCGGCGGCTCCTTCGCGCTGGCGCTCAAGGCTGCGGGCGCCTGCAACCACGTGGTCGGCGCGGGGCGCAACGCAGCGAACGTGAAGCTCGCGCAGGAGCGCGGCATCGTCGACTCGATCGCGCCGGACGCGGTAGCCGCCGCGCACGGCGCGGACCTGGTGCTCGTCGCCGCGCCGGTGGCGCAGTTCCCGAAGATCTTCAGAGACATCAGTTCAGTGTTGAATCCAAAGACAATCGTTACCGATGCCGGCAGCACCAAGCGCGGCGTGATCGCTGCGGCGAGGAGCGGCCTCGGCCGCAAGGTCGCGCAGTTCGTTCCCGCGCACCCGATCGCCGGCGCCGAAAAGAGCGGCGCCGTGGCGGCAGCCGCGGATCTTTTCCGCGGCAAGCGTGTGATCCTCACGCCGCTTCCCGAGAACGCCGATTCCGCGGTCCGCAAGGCGGACGCCGCCTGGTCGGCCTGCGGCGCGCGCGTCACGCGCATGGCGCCCGAAGCGCACGACGCGCTGCTCGCGGCGGTGAGCCATCTGCCGCATCTGCTCGCCTTCGCGCTGGTGCACGGGATCGCCGGGCGCGAGAATCCGGCCGAGCTTTTTTCGCTGGCGGCGGGCGGATTCCGCGACTTCACGCGCATTGCCTCGAGCCATCCGGAGATGTGGCGCGACATCTGCATGGCAAACCGCGACCGCCTCCTGCAGGAATTGAGCGCCTATGAGGACGAGCTCCTCCTGATCCGCAAGCTGCTCGAGGCGGGCGACGCGGCAGGACTGGAGAAGCTGTTCGCCGAAGCGCGCGCCGCGCGCGACAAATGGATTGCCTCGAGCTAGAGCCGGTGCGCCGCGCCGCAGGCACGGTGCGGCTGCCGGGCTCCAAGAGCATCTCGAACCGCGTGCTCCTGCTCGCTGCGCTCGCGCGCGGCGAGACCGAGGTCAGCGGCCTGCTCGACGCCGACGACACGCGCGTGATGCGCGACGCCCTTTCGAAGTTAGGAGTGCAATTCAAGGGTTCTCTTGTTAAAGGCGTTGGTGGCCCATTCCCCGTCAAGGAGGCCGAGCTCTTCCTCGGCAATGCCGGCACCGCGTTCCGTCCGCTCACCGCGGCGCTCGCATTCTCGGGCGGCGAATACCGGCTCTCGGGCGCACCGCGCATGCACGAGCGGCCGATCGGCGATCTGGTCGAGGCGCTGCGCTCGATCGGCGCGCGCATCGAATATGCGGGAAAGGAAGGTTTTCCCCCGCTGCACATCCTTCCTGGAACGGTTTCCCTCGAAAAACCCGTGTGCGTGAGGGGGGATGTTTCGTCGCAGTTCCTGACCGCGCTGCTCATGGCGCTGCCGCTCGCGGGCAAGCCATCGCGCATCGAAGTCCAGGGCGAGCTTGTCTCCAAGCCCTACGTCGAGATCACGCTCAACGTGATGCGGCGCTTCGGCGTCGTCGTCACGCGCAACGGTTGGCAGGACTTTCTCGTTCCCGGCAGTTCATACGCGTCGCCGGGGAGAATCCTGGTGGAAGGCGATGCCTCGTCGGCGTCGTACTTTCTCGCCGCGGGCGCGCTCGGCGGCGGCCGGGTGCGGGTGGAGGGCGTCGGCCGCGACAGCATCCAGGGCGACGTGCGCTTCACCGAAGTTCTGGAACGGATGGGCGCGCGGGTATCGCTTTTCGACGATGCAATAGAAGTGAGAAGCGCGCAAGCGAAGCTGAAGCCCATCGACATGGACCTGAACCACATCCCCGACGCGGCGATGACCGCGGCAGTGATGGCGCTGTTCGCCGACGGTCCGAGCCGGCTGCGCAACATCGCGAGCTGGCGCGTGAAGGAGACCGACCGCCTGGCCGCGATGGCGACCGAGCTGCGCAAGCTCGGCGCGGAGGTGGAAGAAGGAAGCGATTATCTAGAAATCTCGCCGGGCACGATCAGGCCGAACGTCTCGATCGATACGTACGGCGATCACCGCATGGCGATGAGCTTCTCGCTGGTCGCGCTTGCAGGCGTGCCGGTGACGATCAACGATCCGGCATGCGTGGCGAAGACGTTTCCCGATTACTTCAAGCTCTTCCGCAGCATCACCGCATGAAACGAAAATCAGGGACGGACCACGATTTAGACCCATGAACGTGCCCGTCATCGCGATTGATGGTCCTTCGGCTTCGGGCAAGGGCACGATCGCGAGCCGCGTTGCCGACGCCCTCGGCTTTCACTATCTCGAGAGCGGGGCGCTTTACCGGCTGGTCGCGCTCATCTCGCTGCGGCACCGAACATTGGACGAGCGGCGCCTCGCCGAGCTCGCGGCGTCGATGGACGCGACGTTCCGCGGCGGCAGGATCTTTATGGAAAAACAAGATGTTACTGAAGAGGTGCGCAGCGAGGCCTGCGCCAACCGCGCCTCGGAGGTGGCGAAAATGCGGGCGGTGCGCGCGGCGCTCCTCACGCGACAGCGCGCCTTTCGCCAGCCGCCAGGCCTGGTTGCCGACGGGCGCGACATGGCGACGGAGGTATTTCCAGACGCCGCGCTCAAAATCTTCTTGACAGCGACCCCCGAAGTGAGGGCCGAGCGCCGCTATAAGCAGTTGATAGAAAAAGGAATCAGTGCTAATCTGCGCGCCCTTTCCCGAGATCTTGCGGAACGGGACGCGCGCGATGCGAATCGCGCCGTCGCACCGCTGGTTCCGGCGCCGGATTCGCAGGCGCTGGATTCTTCGGCGCTTTCGATCGATGAGGTGGTCGAGCGCATCGTGGGCTGGTGCCGGGAAAGGCAATTGGGTGGGCGGAGCTGACTCCGCCCGATTTCTTCAACGTGACCCGTGAAGCGCAAGCTTCCGGTTTGAAAGGTTTTTTTCTTACATGGCCAGTATCTCCCCCGCTCCGTCCAAGTCGTCCACCCCTGCCGGCGAATCCTTTGCCGCGCTGTTCGAGGAAAGCCTCAATCGCAAGGAGATGCGCATCGGCGAGGTGATCACCGCGGAGGTGATCAGCGTCGACGAGAACTTCGTGGTGGTGAACGCGGGGCTGAAGTCCGAGAGCATCATTTCCGTAGACGAATTCCGCAACGACGCCGGGCAGGTCGAAGTCAAGCCCGGCGACTTCGTGAGCGTATCCATCGAGGCCCTCGAAGACGGCTTCGGCGCGACGCGCCTGTCGCGCGACAAAGCGAAGCGCATGGCCGCGTGGCTCGAGCTCGAAAAGGCGCTCGAGAGCGGCGAGAAGATCGACGGCGTCATCACCGGCAAGGTGAAGGGCGGCCTGACCGTCATGGCGAAGGGCATCCGCGCCTTCCTTCCGGGGTCGCTCGTCGACCTGCGGCCGGTCAAGGACACGACGCCGTACGAAAACAGGCAGATGCAGTTCAAGGTGATCAAGCTCGACCGCAAACGCAACAACGTGGTCGTCTCGCGGCGTGCGGTGCTCGAGGAGACCGCGGGCGCCGAGCGCGAGCAGCTGCTCGCCTCGCTGCAGGAAGGTGCCACCGTCAAGGGCATCGTCAAGAACATCACCGACTACGGCGCGTTCGTGGATCTCGGCGGCATCGACGGGCTGCTGCACATCACCGACCTCGCCTGGCGGCGCGTGAAGCACCCCTCCGAGGTGCTCAACGTCGGCGACGAGGTGACCGCGAAGGTGCTCAAGTTCGACTCCGAGAAGAACCGCGTGTCGCTCGGCCTGAAGCAGCTGGGCGAGGACCCGTGGGTCGGGATCGCCAGGCGCTATCCCCCGGGAACCCGGTTGTTCGGAAAAGTCACCAACCTCACCGACTACGGCGCGTTCGTGGAGGTCGAGTCGGGAATCGAGGGGCTGGTGCACGTGTCCGAGATGGACTGGACCAACAAGAACGTGCATCCGTCCAAGGTGGTCCAGGTCGGCGACGAGGTCGAGGTGATGATCCTCGAGATCGACGAAGAGCGCCGCCGCATCTCGCTCGGCATGAAGCAGTGCATGCCCAACCCCTGGGAAGACTTCGCCCGCGAGTACAAGAAGGGCGACAAGGTCAAGGGCCAGATCAAGTCCATCACCGATTTCGGCGTGTTCGTGGGGCTGCCCGGCGGCATCGACGGCCTGGTGCACCTCTCCGACCTGTCGTGGTCGACGCCCGGCGAGGAAGCCGTCAAGAACTTCAAGAAGAGCGAGGAGCTCGAGGCGGTGGTGCTGTCGATCGACGTGGAGCGCGAGCGCATCTCGCTCGGCGTCAAGCAGCTCGAGGGCGACCCGTTCACCAACTTCATCGCCAACCACGAGAAGAACAGCGTGGTGAGCGGCACCGTGAAGTCGATCGACGCCAAGGGCGCGGTGGTCGACATCGGCGGCGTGGAGGGCTACCTGCGCGCCTCCGAGTTCGCGCGCGACCGGGTCGACGACCTGACCAAGCACCTGAAAGAGGGCGACCGCGTGCAGGCGATGATCATCAACGTCGACCGCAAGAACCGCTCGATCAACCTGTCGGTGAAGGCGAAGGATCTGTCCGAGGAGAGCGAAGCCATGAAGCAGCTCCGGAGCGAGAACGCGGCCGCGAGCGCCGGCGCCACCAACCTCGGGGCGCTGCTGCGGGCGAAGCTGGACAAGGGCAACAAGCCCGAGCAGTAAGGCGGGCGAGCACGGGAAAGGGGCGTGCCATGGAGGGGGGAAGGATAGCCATGACGAAGTCGGAACTCATCGCGCGCCTCGCTCAGCGCTATCCGCAACTGGTCGCGAAGGACGCGGAATACGCGGTGAAGATGATCCTCGATGCGATGACGCAGGCGCTGCTCGCCGGCAATCGCATCGAGATCCGCGGCTTCGGCAGCTTCGGACTGAACTACCGCCCTCCACGCACGGGGCGCAATCCCAAGTCGGGCGAAAAGGTGCAGGTGCCGGAGAAGTACGTGCCGCACTTCAAGGCTGGCAAGGAGCTGCGCGAACGGGTCGACCAGGCCAACGAGGAAGCCGCTCGCGCGGCGCTGCAGCGCGCCTCGCAGCCGGTTCGCTGAGGCCATAGGAAAGCAGGCGGGTCATGCGAGTCGTCACTTGGACGATCCGCCTCGTCGTGTTCGTGCTGCTGATCGCCTTCGGCGCCAAGAACGTCGAGCCGGTCACGCTTCGCTTCTTCTTCGAGCTGTCGCTGCAGGCGCCGCTGATCCTGGTGCTGTTCGGCTTTTTCGCCGCCGGCGCGCTTTTCGGGGTTCTTGCGCTCCTCGCCACGCTGTTGCGCCAGAGAAGGGAGATCTCGCGGCTGCGCCGCGCTGGCACTGCTGAACCGGCGCCTCCGCCGGTGCCGCCGCTCTGATGGAGTTCGAATACTGGTGGCTGTTGGGGTTTCCGCTGTTTTTCGGCCTCGGCTGGGTGGCCGCGCGCATCGATATCAAGCAGATCGTCTCGGAGTCGCGGGCGCTGCCGCGCTCGTACTTCACGGGGCTGAATTTCCTGTTGAACGAGCAGCCCGACAAGGCGATCGAGGCCTTCATCGAGGTGGTGAAGGTCGACCCGGAGACCATCGAGCTGCACTTCGCGCTGGGAAGCCTGTTTCGCCGCCGGGGCGAGTACGACCGCGCCATCCGCATGCACCAGAACCTGCTCGAGCGGCCCGACCTCGGCGCCGAGCAGAAGGTGACCGCGCTCGCCGAGCTCGGCCAGGACTACCTGAAGGCGGGCATCCTCGACCGGGCGGAGGAAGTGTTCAAGAAGCTCGAGGCGAGCCCGCAGGCGCCGGCCGCGCGGCGGCATCTTCTCGAGATCTACGAGCAGGAGAAGGACTGGCCGCGCGCCATCGAGATGACCCGGCAGGTCGAGTCGGATCCGCGCGACCTCGCGCAGTACTACTGCGAGCTTGCCGCGTCCGAAGCGGCGCAATCGCGGCCCGACGCGGCGCGCCGGTACCTCGAGGCGGCGCTCGACGCGAACCGCAAGTGCGTGCGCGCGAGCCTGCAGCTGGGTGATCTCCAGAAAAGCGCCGGTCGCCCGGAGGAAGCCGCAGAGCATTGGAAGCGCATCGAGTCGCAGAATCCCTCCTACCTCGCGCTCGTGGCCCAGCGGCTGCTCGAAGCCTATGGCGAGCTGGGACGCGACGAGGAAGGCCTGCGCCTCCTTGCCGGCTACCTCGAGCGCTATCCGTCGCTCGATCTCCTCGACACGGTGTTCCAGCAGACCCTCGAGGTGAAGGGCCACGAGCAGGCGTATACGCTGGTGCGCGACGAGCTGCGCCGCAACCCGACGCTGCTCGGGCTGGATCGCCTTCTCGAGGCGCAGATCATCGCCGCGGGCTCCCCGGAGAAGCGCCGGGACCTGGAGCTCGTGCGCAACCTGGTGCACGGCCACACGCGGCGCCTTGCCCGCTATCGCTGCGAGACCTGCGGCTTCAAGGCGCGCCAATTCCACTGGCGCTGCCCGGCCTGCGGCGGCTGGGAGACCTACCCGCCGCGGCGCACCGAGGAATTCGACCTGACCCCATGAGCGACCCGACCCCATGAACATCACCGTCATCGGAACCGGCTACGTCGGCCTGGTCACCGGAGCCTGCCTTGCCGACGCCGGCAATTCGGTTTTCTGTCTCGACGTGGATGAAAGCAAGGTCCGCCGCCTCAATGCGGGCGAAATGCCGATCTTCGAGCCCGGGCTCGAGCCGATCGTGCGGCGCAACGAGCAGGCGGGGCGCCTGCGCTTTTCGACCGACGTCGCGGCAAGCGTGGCGTATGGCGAGCTGCAGCTGATCGCGGTCGGCACGCCGCCCGGCGAGGACGGCTCGGCCGACATGCAGTACGTGCTCGCCGCCGCGCGCGCGATCGGCAGGCACATGCAGACCTACAAGGTCGTCGCCACCAAATCGACCGTGCCGGTCGGGACCGCGGACAAAGTCAAAGAGGCCATAAATCTCGAACTGCAAAGGCGTGGAGCGACCATCGGCTTCTCGGTGGTCTCGAACCCGGAGTTCCTGAAGGAGGGCGCGGCGGTGGAGGACTTCATGCGGCCCGACCGCGTCGTCGTCGGCGCCGAGGACGAGCACGCGGTCGCGCTTCTGCGCCAGCTCTACGCGCCCTTCCAGCGCAACCACGAGCGCATCCTGGTGATGAGCGTGCGCTCGGCGGAGCTCACCAAGTACGCGGCGAACGCGATGCTCGCCACGCGCATCTCGTTCATGAACGACATCGCCAACCTCGCCGAGGCGATCGGCGCCGACGTCGAGGAGGTGCGCCGCGGCATCGGCGCCGATCCGCGCATCGGCTACCAGTTCCTGTACGCCGGCGCCGGCTTCGGCGGCTCCTGTTTTCCGAAAGACGTGAAGGCGCTGCGCAAGAGCGCCGCCGAGGCCGGGCGGCCGCTGCGCGTGCTCGCCGCGGTGGAAGAGGTGAACGAGGCGCAGAAACACGTTCTTGCGAAGAAGATAAAGAACAGGCTGGGAGAAAATCTCGCGGGCCAGCGCATCGCGATCTGGGGGCTCGCCTTCAAGGCGAACACCGACGACATGCGCGAGGCGCCGAGCCTTGTCCTGATTTCCAGCCTGGTGAAGGCGGGGGCGATCGTCCAGGCGTACGACCCCGTGGCGGGTGCGCAGGCGAGGAAGCTTTTCGAGAAGGACAAGAGCGTCGAAATCGTCGAGTCGGCGGCGGCCGCGCTCGAAGGCGCCGATGCGCTCGCGGTAGTCACCGAATGGCAGGAATTCCGCAGCCCGGATTTCGCCGCAATCAAGGCGCAGCTCAAGACCCCGGCGATCTTCGACGGGCGCAACCTCTACGACCCGCGGGTGCTGAAAGACCTGGGGTTCGAATACTTTCCGATCGGGAGGCGGACATAGATCTCTCCAGGGGACGGGTGCTGGTGGTGGGCGATGTCATGCTGGACCGCTACTGGTTCGGCGAGGTGTCGCGCATTTCGCCCGAGGCCCCGGTTCCGGTAGTCCTGGTGCAAAGGGAGGATCAGCGGCTGGGCGGAGCGGCCAACGTCGCCTGGAACTGCAAGCGGCTCGGCGCTCGCACGCGCCTGCTTTCGGTGGTCGGCCGGGACGAGCCGGGCCGCAAGCTCGCTCAGCTCCTGAAGAAGGAAGGCGTCGACGCGAGCCTGCATGGCGACGACAAGCTCGCCACCACGCAGAAGCTGCGCGTGATCGGACGCAAGCAGCAGCTGCTGCGCATCGATTTCGAAAGGCCGCCCTCGAGCGAAGTGCTGGCGGCGAAGCTCGAGGAATTCAAGCGCGCGCTCGGCGATTGCGACGTGGTGATCCTTTCCGACTACGGCAAGGGCGGGCTCGCGCACATCGCCGAGATGATTCGAACGGCGCGCCGCTCGCGCAAGCGCGTGCTCGTCGATCCCAAGGGCGACGACTATGTGCGCTACAAGGGCGCAAGCATCATCACCCCGAACATGGCGGAGCTGCGCGAGGTGGTCGGGCGATGGAATGACGAGCGCGACCTCGCGCGGCGCGCGCGGGCGCTGCGCGCGCGCCTCGGCCTGGAGGCGCTGCTCCTCACGCGCGGCGAGCAGGGGATGACTTTATTTACGAAAACGAAATCCATTAGCATCAAAGCGCAGGCCCGCGAGGTGTTCGACGTCACAGGCGCCGGCGACACGGTGATCGCGGCGCTCGCGGTCATGCTCGCGGCCGGCGCCGGGCTCGAGTCGGCGGTGCGCATCGCCAACCGTGCGGCGGGCATCGTCGTCGGGAAGCTCGGCACCGCCGCGGCGACCCGCGCGGAACTCTTCGGGAAAGACTGATTCATGTACTACGTGGTGACCGGTGCGGCGGGCTTCATCGGCTCGAAGATCGTGGAGGCGCTGAACTTCGCCGGGGTGCGCGACATCATCGCGGTCGACAACCTCCAGCAGTCGGAAAAGGTGCGCAATCTCGCGCGCGTCGACATCGCCGACTATCTCGACCAGGCGGATTTCATCTCGCGGCTCGACAGCTTCGGCGGCGCGGTGGAGGCGGTGCTGCACCAGGGCGCCTGCTCCGACACCATGGAGTCCGACGGCCGTTACATGATGGAGAACAACTACCGTTATTCGAAGCTGCTGCTCGACTGGTGCCAGGAGGAGGAAGTGCCGCTGCTCTATGCCTCATCGGCGTCGGTGTACGGCGCCGGGCCGCAATTCCGCGAGGAGCGCGGCTGCGAGCGGCCGCTCAACGTGTACGGCTACTCGAAGTTCCTGTTCGACCAGCTGGTGCGCCGCACGCTGCCAGGCAAGACCGCGCAGATCGCCGGTTTCCGCTATTTCAACGTCTACGGCCCGAACGAGGCGCACAAGGGCCGCATGGCCTCCGTCGCCTTCCATGCCTACAACCAGCTCGTGTCGCAGGGCAAGGTCAGGCTCTTCGTCGGCTCGGGCGGCTACGCCGACGGCGAGCAGCGGCGCGACTTCGTCCACGTAGACGACGTGGTCGACATGAACCTGTGGTTCCTGGAGCGGCGCCATATTTCGGGCATCTACAACTGCGGCACGGGCCGCGCACAGACTTTCAACGAGCTCGCCGCCGCCGTGATCAACGCGGTGCAGGGCACGAGCTTCCCGCCCAACGAGCTTGCCAATCGGGGACTCATCGAATACATCCCGTTTCCGCCCGGCCTGAAGGATAAGTACCAGAGCTTCACCGAGGCGGATCTTTCGCGGCTGCGCGCCACGGGCTATCCGGGGGAATTCAAGAGCGTCGAGCAGGGCGTCGCCGCGTATGTGGGAGAACTGCAAGGGTCATGAAGCACACCATCGAGGATTTCATCGGCAATACGCCGCTGGTGCGGCTGCAGCGCCTTCCGGGCGAGGAGAACGCAAAGAACCGCAACGTCATCCTGGCGAAGCTCGAGGGCAACAACCCGGCAGGCTCGGTGAAGGACCGGCCGGCGATCTCGATGATCCGCCACGCCGAGGCGCGCGGCGAAATCAAGCCGGGCGACACGCTGATCGAGCCCACTTCCGGCAACACCGGCATCGCCCTCGCAATGGCCGCGGCGATCCGCGGCTACCGCATGGTGCTCATCATGCCCGAGCATCTTTCCATGGAGCGGCGCCAGACCATGCGCGCTTTCGGCGCGCAGATCATCCTCACGCCGCAGAAGGGCGGCATGGAGGCCGCGCGCGACCTCGCCGAGAAGATGGTGCGCGAAGGCAAGGGCACCATGCTCGACCAGTTCGCCAACCCGGACAACCCGCTGGTGCATTACGAGACCACCGGGCCCGAGATCTGGCGCGACACGGCAGGCAAGATCACGCACTTCGTCTCGAGCATGGGCACGACCGGGACCATCATGGGCTGCTCGCGCTTCTTCAAGGAGCAGAACCGGGCGATCCAGGTGATCGGCTGCCAGCCCGACGAAGGCTCGCAGATTCCCGGCATCCGCAAGTGGCCGCAGGCCTACCTGCCGAAAATCTACGAGCGGCTGCGCGTCGATCGGCTGGAGAACGTGAGCCAGGCCGACGCCGAGGAGATGACGCGGCGCCTCGCGCGCGAGGAAGGCATCTTCGCCGGCATCTCCTCGGGCGGCGCGGTCCACGTGGCGTTGCGCATCGCCAGGGGATTGAAGAACTCGGTCATCGTCACCATCGTCTGCGACCGCGGCGACCGCTACCTTTCCACCGGTGTATTCCCTGACTAAATAAATGGGGTCAGATCAACATTACGGCACTACCTGCGGCGGGCATTTCATGGGTAATGTTGATCTGACCCCATTTATTTCATGACGCCAACGCTGGTCTTCGACATCGAAACGATTCCCGACTGCGCGGGGATCCGGAAGATCTACGACCTTCCGGCGGAGCTGCCGGACCACGACGTCGCCGAGATCGCGTTCCAGAAGCGCCGAGTGCAGACCGGCAACGACTTTCTCGCCCTGCACCTGCACCGCGTCGTCGTGATCTCGTGCGTGCTGCGCAACGACGACGGCATCCACATTTTCTCCATCGGCGAGCCGCAGGACACCGAGGCGGGCGCGATCCAGCGCTTTTTCGACGGCATGGAGAAGTACGTGCCGCAGCTTGTGACCTGGAACGGCCGCAACTTCGACCTGCCGGTGCTGGTGAGCCGCGGCATGATCAACGCGGTGCGGGCTGCCTGCTTTTGGGAGACCGGCGGCGACAGCAAGTACAACAACTACGTCAACCGCTTCCACGACCGGCACCTCGACCTGATGGACGTGCTCGCCATTTATGGCGGTCGCGGCTCGCCGCTGGACGAGCTCGCGCGCCTCGCGGGCTTTCCCGGCAAGCTCGGCATCGGCGGCGCCGCGGTGTGGGAGAGCTACCGCGCGGGCAGGCTCGAGTCGATCCGCAACTACTGCGAGGCCGACACGGCAAACACCTACCTCCTTTTCCTGCGCTTCCAGCTGATGCGCTGCGCCTATACGCCCGAGCGCTATGACGCCGAATGCGCCCTGCTGCGCGCGGCGCTCGAGAAGCGTCCCGAGCCACACTGGCGGGAGTTCCTGTCGCTCTGGAAGACCTGA
This sequence comes from Burkholderiales bacterium, assembly GCA_035550695.1. Taxonomy (GTDB): domain Bacteria; phylum Pseudomonadota; class Gammaproteobacteria; order Burkholderiales; family SG8-39; genus SCGC-AG-212-J23. The sequence goes on from DASZOS010000009.1 coordinate 33,550, forward strand.
TCCTGCAAGTCGACTCGCTCGACGCCGAGGGCCGCGGCGTCGCGCGCGGCGCCGAAGGCAAGGTGGTGTTCGTCGAGGGCGCGCTGCCGGGCGAGAAGGTGATCGTTGAAGTTTTCAGGAGCAAGCGGTCGTACGAGACCGCAAGGGCGAGCGCGATCCTGCACCCCTCGTCCGGCCGCGTAGCGCCGCGCTGCGCGCACTTCGGCGTATGCGGCGGATGCGCGACGCAGCACGCCGACGCGCAGACGCAGATGGCGGCGAAGCAGCGCTGGCTCGAGGAAAACCTCGCGCGCATCGGAAAAGCAAACCCCGAGACGATGCTGCCGATCGTCTACGGCGCCGAATGGGGCTACCGCCACCGCGCTCGGCTCTCGGTGCGCCGCGTGCCGAAGAAGGGCGGCGTGCTCGTCGGCTTCCGCGAGCGCCACTCGACCTACATCGCCGACATGCGGGAATGCCATGTCCTGCCCCCGAGGATTTCCAGGCTGATTCCCAGCCTGCGCCAGCTCGTGGAAGCCCTTAGCGTGCGCGCGCGGCTGCCGCAGATCGAGCTCGCAGCCGGCGACAACGCCGATGTGCTGGTCTTCCGGCATCTCGACCCGCTTTCCGGCGAGGACAAGTCCTTGCTGAAGGCATTCGCGGAAGAGCACCATGTGCACGTGTGGCTGCAGCCGGCCGGTCCGGAAAGCGCACACCCTTTGAGCCCGCAGGCGAGCGAGCTCTATTACGCGCTGCCGGAGTTCGGCGTGCGCATGCATTTCCGTCCCACCGACTTCACGCAGGTCAACCACGCCGTGAACCGCATCCTCGTCTCGCGCGCGGTGCGGCTGCTCGATCCGCGGCCCGGCGAGCGCATCGCGGATCTCTTTTGCGGCCTGGGCAACTTCTCGCTGCCGCTCGCGACGCGCGGCGCCGAGGTGATCGGCTTCGAGGGTAGCCGCGAGCTCGTCGAGCGGGCGCGCGGCAACGCTCTTGCCAATGGCTTGACGGCCCAGTTCGAGGTGGCGGATCTGTTCAAGGGCGACATCAAGGCCTACGGCCCGTTTCAGAAGATGCTTATCGACCCGCCGCGCGAAGGCGCGATCGAGATCGCGAAGGCGCTCCCCGAGGCGTGGCCGCGCCGCATCGTGTACGTCTCCTGCGACCCGGCCACGCTCGCGCGCGACGCGGGCGCGCTCGTCCACACGAAAGGCTTTCGCCTCGCCGCGGCGGGCGTGGTCAACATGTTCCCGCACACGGCGCACGTGGAAAGCATCGCGGTGTTCGAAAGATGAGCGGGCGCTGCAAACAAAAAAGGCGCCCGCAGGCGCCTTTTTCGAGAAGAGTAAGCCGCTCTACTCGCGCTCGCCCGTCAGGGCCATCAGCAGGTGCAGCAGGCTCGCGAAGATGTTGATGAGGCTCAGGTACACGCCGGTGGTGGCCATCACGTAGTTGGTCTCGCCGCCGCGCACGATGCGGTTCAGGTCGTACAGCAGGAACAGCGAGAACACCACGATCACCAGCGTCGAGAGCGTCAGCGCGAGCGCCGGGATCTGCAGCCACATGTTTGCGATCATCGCGATCAGCACCGCGATCATGCCCACGAACAGGAACTTGCCCATGAAGCTGAAGTCGCGCTTCGTGGTCGTGGCGATCGCGCCCATCGTCAGGAAGATCGCGCCGGTGCCCACGGCCGCATAGCCCACCAGCGCCATGCCGTTCTTCATCGACAGCGCGACGTTGAGGATCGGCCCCAGCCACCAGCCCAGGATGCCGGTCATGAGCAGCAGCAGCGCGACGCCGATGCCGCTGTTGCGGTTGGCGGCGATGCCGAATTGCAGCCCGATCACCGCCGCGAGCATCACCAGCGAGCTGATGATCGGATTGGCGACCACGATGCCGCTGGTCGACATGCCGACGAACGCGCCGATCACGGTCGGCACCATCGTCAGGGCAAGCAGCAGATAGGTGTTGCGCAGGACCTTCTGGCGCTCGGCTGCTACGGCGACGTCTGGCGTCGCGTCGTAGGCCACTCCGCGTCCGAAGCCCGGGTTGTCGGCTCTTACCGGCTTGAATTCAGGTTGCATAGTCTCGTTAATCCTCCTAGCAAGCTAAGACTACCAAAGCGTCTTAAAGTTTCAATAGCTTAGACGATCCATAGTAAGCCCAAATGGGTCCGCGCGCGGCGCTTTTCAATCCCCTGCCGTCAGTGGCGGAACGGAGCTTGCGTGCGTTTTCCTCTGCAAAGTGCTCACTCCAGAGGAGATTTGGCGATGCGCTCACAATCCGTCACCCTTGTTGCGGCCGCATTTCTGGTTGCGCTATCGACGCCGGGCTTTGCCCAGACAGCGGGCAGCACGGCGCCCGGCCCCGGCGGTGCGATCGGCGCCAGCCCTGGCGTGGTCGGGACCGCCCCCGGGGCAATCGGCACGTCGCCGGGCACGTTCGGCATCGCGCCCGGTTCACCCAACGTCATCGGCGCGCCCGGCGTCATCGGCGCCTCGCCTACTTTCGGCATCGCCCCGCCTAATTTCGGCACCGCCGCGCCCACTTTCGGCGCCACCACGCCCGGCATCGGCGCCACGACACCCGGCATCGGCGCCACAACATCCGGCATCGGCGCTACCACGCCCGGACTCATCACCGGCACGCCGCCCGGCATCCAAAACGTGACGCCCTTCGCGCCGATCACGCCGGCACCCCCGACGACGTTCGGTGCGCGGGTCTGCCCGAATGGGATGACCATCTGCTAGGTGCTGCGAGACCGCCGCTAGAATGCCGGCAGGAGAGTTGGCAGAGCGGTCGAATGCGGCGGTCTTGAAAACCGTTAGCCCGCAAGGGCTCGGGGGTTCGAATCCCTCACTCTCCGCCGCGCTCAGTGTTGAAGGTTAGAGCCATCGCGCGCAGCCCTAATCCATGGCAGCGAGCGCCAGCGCGAGCCCGGCGCCGAGGCCGGCCGGGATGCCGTAGCGCTCCCACTTGGACATGCCTTGGCCCGGGACGACCTCCACCGGAACGGGGCTGAGCGCCATTACCCGGTTGGTGACGGAGTTCTCGACCAGGCGAGTGAGCGAGTTCTTGCGCGCGGTGCCGATCAGGATGAGATCGCAGCACAGGCGCCTTGCGGCGGCCGCGATCTCGGTGGCGCGGTCGCCTACTGCATGGTGAGTGGCGTACGGGATGCTTGAGGCGTCGAGCATGCGCCGGATCGGGACCATCGCTTTCTCGGACTGTTCGCGATGGTAATCGCGGCGGGCCTTGCGGCCGATGAAGCGGGAGATGTACGAGCTGAACGGCGGCTGGACGTTGAGCAGATGAATCTCCGTGGCCGTGTCGTTCATGAATTCCTTCATGACCTGCCTGACAGCCGCCTGGGAATTGCCTGAACCATCGACCGGGATAAGGATGCGTCGCATTGTGTCTCCTCCTGTCGCTGGAAGCGCAGCCTCGGAACCGGCGGCCGGCGCGGATGCTGGCCGCAGCCGCCCGCCGGCGGCGTGCTTCGCCGTCGCCCTCAAGTAGGCTTTGGCGAGCTCGATCGCCGCGAGGACGACGACGCTCGCCGCGAGAACCATCGCCAGGTCGGACCCGCTCGGCATGGCGATCCCGAAAGCCTCGCGCACGCCTGCGAACTGGAGCAGCACGCCCAGGAGCAGCAGCTCCCAGCCGATGGCGAGAAGCAGCCACTTGTGCGGCGGCGCCTCGAACAGGCTGTAGCGCAGCGAGCGGAAGCTCATGACGATGATCAGCTCGACGAACACGAACATCATGAAGATCTTGGTGCGCGCCGCCTCGATGTCCGCGTAGTTGTCGAAATAGATCCACAGGAAGATCGGGCATTCGATCAGCACGCCGAGCAGCACCAGCACGCGCACGTCGCGCGAGAAGACGCTCTCTTTCGGGTCGCGCGGCGGCCGCTGCATGATGTCTTTGTCGGCCGGAGAAAGCCCGAGTGCGAGCGCCGGCAGGCCGTCGGTCGCGAGATTGATGTAGAGAATCGCGGCCGGCAGCAGGGGCAACAGCTCGGGGCCGGCGACGATGACTACTCCGCCGAGCACCACCACCTCGGTGATGTTGGCCCGGAGCAGATACGTCAGATACTTGCGGATGTTGTCGTAGATCCAGCGGCCGCGCTCGATGGCGCGCACGATGGTGGCGAAGTTGTCGTCGCCGAGCACCATGTCGGCGGCTTCCTTGGCGACGTCGGTGCCGGTGATCCCCATGGCGATGCCGATGTCGGCGTGCTTGAGCGCCGGCGCGTCGTTCACCCCGTCTCCGGTCATCGCGACGACTTCGCCGCGGCTCTTCCACGCGCGCACGATCTTCAGCTTGTCCATCGGCGACACGCGCGCGTAGACGGTTACGTGCTCGACGATCCGCTCCAGCTCCGCCTCGCCCATACGGCCGAGCTCTTCGCCGGTCAGCACCCGGTCGCCATGGCGATAGATGTCGAGCTCGCGGGCGATCGCGACCGCGGTGAGCTTGTGGTCCCCGGTGATCATTACCGGCCGGATGTGCACCTGGCGGCACACCGCCACGGCCTGCCTCGCCTCTTCGCGCGGCGGGTCCATCATGCCCACGAGGCCGAGGAAGACGAGCCCTTGCTCGACGGCGGCCTCGTCTTCCTGCGGCTCGCCCTCGTCGATCTCGCGGTACGCAAGGGCGAGCACGCGCAGGGCGTCGTTCGCCATTTTCTCGTTCGCGGCCAGGATGCGGCCGAGCGCCTCGCCGGCGAGCGGCTCGCACCCGGCGCCCTGCTGCGCAAGCGCGCAGCGCTCGAGCACGACTTCGGGCGCTCCCTTCACAAAGGCGAGGCGGCGGCCGTCGGGCATGCGGTGCAGCGTCGTCATGCGCTTGCGCTCGGAGCTGAACGGCAGCTCGCCGGTCCGGGCGGCTTCCCGCCTGAGCGCCTGCGGGTCCACGCCCGCTTTGGCGGCAAGGACGACGAGAGCGCCTTCGGTGGGATCGCCTTTCACCGACCACCTTCCCGCTTCCGATGCGAGGACGGCGTCGCTGCACAGGACTCCCGCGCTCAGCAGCATGCGCACAGCGCCGTCGTCGGCGGCGAGCGAAGGCGCGAAGGAGCCTGCCGGATCGTAGCCGGCGCCGCTCACCTCGTGCGAGCGGCCGCCCACGAAGAGGCGCCGTGCCGTCATCTCGCCCTTCGTCAGCGTTCCGGTCTTGTCGCTGCAGATGACCGTAGTGCAGCCCAGCGTTTCCACCGCCGGCATGCGGCGCACGAGCGCGTTGCGCTTGGCCATCTCGTGCATGCCGACCGCGAGCGCGCCGGTGACGATGGCGGCCAGCGCCTCCGGGACTGCCGCGACGGCCAGGGCGATGGCGAACATCGTCGTCGTCAGGACGAGCTGCAGGTCGAGCTCGCCGCCGAGCCAGGCCCTCGCCACGCTGACCGTGATGGCGACGGCGCACACCCCGACCGCGATAATGGCGAGCCAGCGCCCGATCTCGGCGGTGCGCTTCTCGAGCGGCGTCGCCTCGGTTTTCACCGCGGACACCTGCTGCGCGATCCTGCCGAATTCGGTCCCCGCGCCCGTGCCGATCACCACCGCCTTGCCGCGGCCGTAGGTCACCGTCGTGCCGGTGAAGACGATGTTGCGGCGGTCGCCCGCGAGGGTCTCGGCAGGCAGCGGCGCAGGCGACTTGTCGACCGGGAACGATTCGCCCGTCAGGGGCGCTTCGTCGCATTTCAGGCTGTGCGCTTCGACGAGGCGCGCGTCGGCCGGGACGCGGTCGCCCGCCTCGAGCAGGATCACGTCCCCCGGCACCAGCTCGCGTGAGGGCACGCGCAGCTCCTGGCCGTCGCGCAGCACGCGGACCGACGGCGCCAGCATGCGCTGCAGGGCGTCGAGCGCGCGGTCTGCGCGGTATTCCTGAATGAATCCCAGGGCGGCGCAGAACACGACGATCGCGGCGATGATCGCGGCATCGACCACTTCGCCGAGCACCGCGGACAGGACGGTCGCGACGATGAGAATGACGACCAGCGTATTCTTGAACTGCGACAGGAAGAGCTTCAGCGGCGAGGCGCGATCGGTCCTCGCCAGCTCGTTGGTGCCGTACTCGGCGAGCCGGCGCGCGGCGTCTTCCTGGGCGAGCCCCCGGTCCGCGTGGGTGCCGAGCTCTTCGAGCACGGCATCGACCGCAATGGAGTGCCAAAGCACGGCCGGTCCTCTATTGGAAAGCGTTGTAGAGAAGGACGCCGAGGCCGAGTCCGACCCCAGCGGGTCCCGCGTATGCGCGCGCGCGAGACCGCGGCGACACGGGGACCACTTCCACCGGGATGTGGCTCGTGCGCAGCACCTGAGCGGTGACCGACCCGAGCAGCATTTCCGATATGGATCCCAGGCCTGCGGAAGCCATCACGACGCCACTGAACCGGTAGCGTTCGGCGAAGCGGACGATCTCCGGCGCAGGACGCCCATAGCAAATATGCGCCACGTAGGGCACGCTGGCGCGCTCGAGCAGCTCGGCTGCCCCATCGACGGTGTCTACGCCGTTGTCTTGGCGCGACGGCAGGACGTGCAGCAGGTGGGCCTCGAGCGGCTCCCCGGCCCAGGCGCGCTGGATCACGCGCTGGACCGCGTGCCGAGATGCCTTCGAACTACCGATCGGAATGAGGAGTTTCAGCATGGCGTGACTCCGGACATGGAGGTTTTTCATGTGCGGTCCATCGTGCGACTCGTGCGCGCAAAACAGAAATGAAGATTCGCGATCACGCCATTGCCAAGCGCAATGCAAGGCGGAGAGCATGTATTGCGTATCGCAATGCATCCGCTCTTGCGAAATGGAGCGCCCGGGGCTACGATCTTCGCATTCCCGGCGGGGAGTAGCTTCGTCCGCGGGAAAGCCGACAAGTCGAGGGACGCCGTCCCTCCGGTTTTCCCGGCAGCGCAAAGCTGCAAGCGAGACCTCCGGCCCGGCGCATGGTGCGCCGGACCAGGCTCGACTGGAGGGCATATGCCCCGCACGGCGTTGCGCCGATATTTCAGGCACGGGTTGCTCCCGCAGCTCATGGTTTTCGAGGCGGTCGCGCGTCTGGGGAGCGTGACCAAGGCCGCCGATGCGCTGCATCTCGCCCAGCCGACGGTGTCGATCCAGCTCAGGAAGCTCGCGGAGACGCTCGAGCTGCCCCTGTTCGAACAGCGCAGCCGGCGGTTCGAGCTGACGAGCGCCGGCCGCGAGCTGTTCTCGGCATGCCAGGAGCTGACCGAGCTCTTGCTGCGCACCGAGACGCGGCTTGCGGGCCTGCGCGACGGAGGCACCGACAGCCTGCGCATCGCCGCGACGGCCGGCGCCCGCCGGCTCGCCGCGCGCATGCTTGCCTCGTTCTGCGGCCGCCATCCTGGCGTCCAGGCGAGCCTGCACGTCGGCAATTGCGCGGAACTGATGCAGCGCCTTGCGGCGCAGGAGGACCATCTCTACATCATGACGCTGCCCGCCGTGGCGGCCGGAGTGAAGGCCTACCCCTTCGCCAAGCAATCCCTGCGCTTCTATTGCAGACCTGAGAGCGCCCTAGCCCAGTTACCCGTCGTCTCGCTCGCCCAGCTCGCCTGCGAAAGCTTCGTCGTTCGCGAGCCGGGCTCCGGCACGCGCGATATGCTGCAGGCGCTGATCGAGCAGGCGAGCGGCGAGCTGCGCATACGCGCGGCGCTGGGAAGCGACGATGCGGTTGCCGAAGCGGCAAGCGGCGGCCTCGGCATGGCGCTGCTCCCGACCGCCATGGCCGCGCCGTTCGTCGCCGACGGCTTCCTCGTCGAGCTGCGCACTAACATTCCCGATCTCGAGCGCACTTGGCAGCTCGTGCATGCGGAGCGTGCGACTCTTCCCGCCGTGGCGGTATTGTTCATTAGAGAAGCGCAGACCGAGCGAGCGATGCCGGCGTACGCCGTCACTCACGAAGCACCCTTGCCGAGCAGAGCATGGGGAGAGCACTATTCGACGGAAACGACCGGTATCGCCGCATGCGCCGCTGGCGGCGGTCTTGAAAACCGTTAGCCCGCAAGGGCTCGGGGGTTCGAATCCTTAGCTCTCCGCCAATTTGAGAGAGAAATATCCGGAAGAGTTCGCCGTGGGGCAAACCTACGGCTGTGGCCGCCTGACGGTCGAAAAAGATCGCATCAACGCCTTTGCCGCTGAATTCGCGTCTACGACAAGATGATCGGCATGCCCGCTTGAATGCAAGCGGTTTCGCCGGCGCCGACGTTGCTACGAAAGTCCGAGGACCGGAAGACGCGTGGCCACCGGGCGGTCGGTGGCGATGGCGACGACGTGCGGATCGTGCGGGAAAAGCAGGCCCGAGCTCGCAGCGGCGCCGCGGTGCACTTCGAGCTTCGGGATCGGATGGTGCTTGAAGCCCTCGACGAGCACCAGATCGCACGGCGAGAGCCTGGCAACGAGCTCATCGAGCGAGGGCTCGGGCGCTCCCCGCAGCTCGTGCATCAGCGCCCAGCGCCTGCTGGAGCTCACCAGCACCTCGGCGCAGCCCGCTTCGCGGTGCTGGTGGGAGTCCTTGCCCGGACGGTCGACGTCGAACTCGTGGTGTGCATGCTTGACGACGGAGATCCTCAGCTCGCGCGCGGTGAACACGGGAACCAGCTTCTCGATCAGCGTCGTCTTGCCGCCGCCGGAAAATCCGGCGAAGCCGAAGATTTTCACGGTGTCTCTCTCAGGAAGAGCATCGCGTCCGCCGGGCTCAGGGATGCGTTGTTTTCTGCGGCGGTGTCTTGAGTTCCGTCAAGTCTGGCGCGGCAACCCTTGAAATCCCGACGACATTTCCATACAATTGGAAAGGTGGAAATGAAGCAGGCCATAGGCGCGCTTGGCGCCCTCGCGCAGGAGAGCCGTCTCAAGATCTACCGTCTGCTGGTCGAGGTCGGGCCAAGGGGCATCGCGGCCGGCAGCATCGGCGAAAAGCTCCGCCTGCCGCCGGCGACGCTGTCGTTTCACCTTGCCGGCCTGACCCGTGCCGGCCTGGCGACGAGCAGGCAGGACGGCCGCTTCGTCATTTATACGGCCGACTTCGAGAACATGAATGCGCTCGTCGGCTACCTCACCGAGAACTGCTGCGGCGGCCAATCGTGTGCTCCGTCGGCAAAGCCCGTCGTCGTGAGACGCAAGAGCCGTGCGTAACGTGCTTTTCCTGTGCACGGGAAACTCGGCGCGCTCGATTCTCGCTGAAGCCTTCCTGAACTCCGCGGCGCGCGGCCGTTTTCGCGCCTTCAGCGCCGGGAGCCATCCGACCGGCAAGGTCAATCCGTTCGCGCTGGAGCTGCTCAGGACGAAAGGGATCGGCACCGCCGGTTTGCGCTCCAAGAGCTGGGACGAGTACGCGAAGCCCGGCGCGCCCGAGATGCATTTCATTTTCACGGTATGCGACAACGCGGCGGGTGAAATGTGCCCGATCTGGCCCGGCCGTCCGGTCACCGCCTATTGGGGCGTGCCCGATCCGGCCGCCGTGCAGGGAACCGACGAGGAGAAGCGCGAGGCGTTTCTCGAGGCGTTCACGCAGTTGTCCGAGCGCATCCGGCTGTTCATCGACATGGGCCAAGCATGAGTACCGGCGCCGCCGCAATCGCGGGCGGATCGAAGCCCGCCATCGGCTTCTTCGAGCGCTGGCTGACCGTCTGGGTGTTTCTGTGCATCGTCGCCGGCATTGCGCTCGGCGAGCTCGCGCCGGCGCCGATCCAGGCGCTGGGCCGGCTGGA
>DASZOS010000010.1:0-10824 GCA_035550695.1 Burkholderiales bacterium
CCGACCCCAATACCGTCACCCCGAAGGAATCGTTCGGGTATGCGATGCTGCTCATGCACGAGCACGGCTTTCGTCACGCCCCGGTGATCGAGAACGACCGGCCGGTTGGCATCGTCTCGGCGCGAAACGCCCTCGACCCCGAACTGGAGGAGTTCGAAGCCGAAGCGCGCAGGCGCAAGTGCATTCGCCGGCACGCCTGAGGACGCGCCAAGCGCGCTATTGCCAGGCGCGATTGTCGACCGTGTTCTCGTAGGTGGCGCCGGGCACCACCATGTTCCACTTCACCGTCCAGTTGTAGGTGTCCTCGAAACGCTCGCGAGTGTAAGGCTGCGGCGCGGCATGCAGCAGCCGCCAGGTCTGGAGCTCGTCGGCCTGCAGGAGACCGCCGGTCTCGCGCACCAGGTAATGCACGAAGGGCTTCGGGTCCTTTGCCAGCACCTCGACCGCGCGCGCCTGGGCGCGGAACATGGCTGCGAGCGTCGGGCCGTCGAGATCGTCGCCCGCAGCCTCGCTGCGCGTCGAATGCGATTCGATCAGGATGCGCAGGCCGTTCTTCTGCGCCACGCTGATCCAGGGCTCCATCAGGGTCACCGCGGCGACGCGGCGCTCGCGCAGCGCCTCCAGGCGCTTGAGCATCGAGCCGGCGTTGGTGGTCTTCACATATTCCGGCTCGAGGAAGCCTTCCATCATCTTGAGCGTCGTGAAGTGCGAGCCGTTGTTCGGCGTCACCGCGATCGGCTGGTTCTTCAGCATCTCGGGCTCGTAGAACGCGCAGTCCGGGCGCACCACGATCGCGAACTTGGACATCGAGGCGCCCAGCGCCACGATCTTGCGCTTGCGCAAGCCCGCGGTGTCGGCCTCGACCGCGCGCTTCATGATGCCCCACTCGCACATGCGGAACTGGTCGATCGCGCCCTCGTTGTAGGCCGAGTCGAGCGGGCGGTCGAACACCGAATCGAACTTCACGAAATGCGAGGTCGTCACCTGCGCCATGCCCGGCGTGGTCACGAACTCGAGATCCAGGCCCTCGTCCCTGAAGAAGCCGAGGTCGCGGGCGGCGAGCACCGGCAGGTCGTGGACCGCGTTCATGATCGCAACTTGGGGCTTCGTTCTCTCGATGGTTTCCATGCCTCCTCCTCGGGGCAAATGCTACCGTTTTCGCCGCTTCAGCAGCAATCGCAGCCGGCGCCCGCCGGCACCTCGAGCGCGTCCTTGAGCCAGTAGGGCGGCAGGTCGTCCTCGAGCACTTCCTCGAGGGGCTTGAACACCTTGAAGTGGTAATGGCGCCGCTCGGCGGTCCAGAACGCGACGACGGTGGCGAGCGGCGGAAACCCCGGCAGCGCGTTTTCGAGCTCGGAGACCAGCAGCGTCGATTCGGAGCCGAGGCTGAAGCGGCCGCGGGTCCAGCGTTTCACGCGAGAGGCGGCGTCCGCCCGGTCCGGGCTCGTTGCGAACATGAGAAACTCACGCGGTGGAAATAGTATTGGCAGCCGTCAGGACAGGCCCCAGCCGGACCGAGTTCCGGGAGTTTCCCATGCCGGAGATCTCCGGGGACAGCGCGCTCATGAAGATGGAGGTCGCCGGGATCTGCGGCACCGACGTGAAGCTCTACAAGACGCCGCCCTCGAGCGCGCCGGTCATCATGGGCCACGAGAACATCGGCGTCATCGCCAAGGCGGGGCGCGAGTTCACGCGGCGCAAGGGCTTCAAGGAGGGCGACCTGGTCTTCGTGGAGCACTACGTCATGTGCGGCAAATGCGAGTGGTGCCACCAGGGCCAGTACCGCCATTGCGAGAACACCGACTGGCGCACGAACCCGGAAGGCATCCGCTACGGCTACACCTCGGCCGAGAAGCCGCCGCATCTGTGGGGCGGCTTCGCGCAATACGTCTATCTGCCGTGGAACGCGGTGGTGCACCACGTGCCGGGAGGAGTGAGCGCCGAGCTCGCGGGGCTGGTGACGCCGATGGCGAACGGCGTCGAATGGTCGCTCTTCGACGGCGGCGTCGGCTACGAGTCCCGCGTGCTCATCCAGGGCCCCGGGCAGCAGGGCCTGTCGCAGACGGTGATCTGCAAGCAGGCGGGCGCATCGCTCATCATCGTCACCGGGACCTCCAAGGACGCGGCGCGCCTGCAGGTGGCGAGGGAGCTCGGAGCGGATTGCACCATCAATGTCGACGCCGAAGACCCGCTGGCGCGCATCAAGGAGATCACCGGCGGCAAGGGCGTCGACGTGGTGCTCGACTGCACCGCGGGCGCGGGCACCCTGCCGATCCTTCTCGGCATCGAGGCGCTCAAGCGCAAGGGCGGGACCATCGTGGTGCAGGGCGAGCTCAGGGAATTTCCCAATTTCCCGCTCGAGCGCGTCACGGTGAAGTTCATCACCATCAAGAGCGCGCGCGGCCACAGCTACAAGGCCTGCGAATTGGCGCTCGCGCAGCTCGCATCCAGGAGATTTCCCCTGGAAAAAATCACCACCCACCGCTTCGGGCTGAAGGACGTGGATCTCGCGATCAAGTCGGTCGGCGGCCAGGGCTTGCCGGACGTCATACACGCCTCGCTCATGCCCTGGCTGTGAAGCTGCCCCGGGGCCTCGCTGCGCTCCGCGAACGCAATTACGTCCTCTACCTCGCCGGTCAGTTCACCTCGCAGCTCGGCAACTGGGCCGAGCAGACCGCGGTCGCGTGGATCCTGTACGAGCTGACCAACTCGCCGCTGCTCCTGGGCTTGAGCGGGCTGGCGCGCGCCGTGCCGATGATCGCCTTCACCTTGATCGGTGGCGCGCTCGCCGATCGGGCGCCGCGCCGGATGCTGCTGCTCGCGACCGAATCGGCCATGCTCGTCGTGTCGCTCGCGGTAGGGTGGCTCGCGGCTGCGGGTCAGCTGCAGTTCTGGTACCTGTACGTGCTCAGCTTCGCGAGCGGCACGCTCTCGGCGTTCTCGGTGCCGGCGCGCCAGGCGCTGTTTGCCGGGCTGGTGCCGCGCAGCGCCATGCAGAGCGCGGTCAGCCTTAACGCGGTGGCGGTGCGCAGCGGCGCGCTGATCGGCCCGTCTCTCGGCGGAGTGGCCCTCGCCTACGGCGGCTATGCATTGCCGTTCTTCGTCAACGCGGCGACTTTCCTCGGCATGCTCCTCGCCCTCGCGGCCATGCGCCTGCCTCCCCGCGAGCCCGAAAGAGCTTCCCCGTCCGGCTTATGGGAGGGAATGACGCACGGCCTCGGCTTTGTCTGGCGCAATCCCCTGCTCAAGGTGGCCCTCGGCCTCGAGGTCGTGAGCGGGCTCTTCGGCCACAACGTCACGCTCGTCACCATCATCGCGCGCGATGTCCTCGCTACGGGCCCCGAAGGCCTCGGGTTGCTGCTGAGCGCCCTGGGCGCCGGCGCATTGGCCTCGATGACGGTCATGGTTGCGTTCGAAGTGAAGCGGCACCTGCAGCTGATTCTTGCCGCGGGCACGGCTTATACCGTGCTGCTCGCGGCGTTCGCGCTCTCCCCGTGGCTCGGGCTCTCGATGGCGCTGCTGTTCGCGCTTGGTGCCGCCGACGGCGCGTGGGCGGTGACGCGCAATACGCTCGCCCAGCTGCTGGTGCCCGACGAGCTGCGCGGTCGCGTGATGTCGGTGGTGGTGCTCGCCACGCGCGGCAGCGCGCCGCTTGGCCGGCTGCAGGGCGGGTTCCTCGCCGAGCTGGTCGGCGGCCCTGCCGCGGTGCTCCTCGGCGCCGCGGTAATCGGCGCCGCCGTGTTGCGCTCGTGGCGGCTGCGCCTGCCGGCTTAAAGCGGCTGGGCCGCGGAGATGTCGATCGGCTTTCCGGCGGCCGGATGCTCGGGTCGCCGCCACCGCGCTTACCATAGGGACGCCGGTGCGATGGTGGAAGCAATTACCCGCCTAGTGGGTCATCGACGTCGCGTTTTGGCGACTTGAAATGCCGCAAGAAATCAGGATGCTGCTTCGAGCTCGGCCCGGTTTGTCAGCGCCGGGCGACGCCCGCCCGTCCTGCGCGGTGGCGCCGTGCACAGTAAACGGCTGTAATTGCTGTGCTCGCGGCGCCTGGTACGGGGCTTGCTCGCGAACTTCGACATAAGTGCCAATCCCCGCATGCGGTCGCCCGTCAAAGCCATGTTCTTTCTCTATTGCGCCCTGCTTTCCGTGGCGCTGCTTGCGGCCATGCCGCTCGTGACGCTGAGCGCCGGCGCGCAAACCGCCGCCACGCCGGTGTTCGAGTTGGTCGACTGGAACAAGGATGGCTTCGTCGACCGGCGCGAGGCGGCCGCGGTGCCGGGCCTCGTGGCGCGCTTCCAAGAAATGGATGCGAACCGGGACGGGAAGCTCGACCGGGTGGAGTTCGCCCGGTGGTGAAGCTGGATTTGAAAGCTGATCGAAAAACGCTCGGCATGGTGCCGGGCAGCAATTGAGGAGCTGAGAGGAACATGAGCGCTGCTGCAACCGCTGCGGGCTACCTGTACGCCTCGGGGCGCCTGCGCGGCCGCAATGGCCGCGAGGGGGAAGAAACCTCGAGGATGGAAAAGCCGCGGGACGAAAAGCCACGCCTGAAGCGGCGAGAGCCGCTCAAGGTGGCCGTCATTCCCGAGACCGAGGCAGCCGCGCCCGCGCCGCGCCAAAAGCCGGCCCCGAAGGTCCAGTACCGCACGCGCCGCTGGAAGCCCGAATGACCCCGAGATCGAGGAGCGGCGGGCTGCTCGTCGGGCGGCTGACGGCCGAAAACGGGGTGGACACGCTGCTCGAAGCGTTGGATCTGTTCCCCGGAGCGCGCGTCGACGTCGTCGGCGCCGGGCCGGAAGAGAAGCGTCTGGACGCGCATCCGCACGTGCGTGTGCTCGGGCGCGTGCCGGGCGACGAGCTGCGCGAGCGCATGCGCGCCGCCGCCTACCTGCTGCTGCCCAGCCTTGCCCATGCGGCGCAGCCGCGCGCGCTCATCGAGGCTTTCGCCAACGCGCTGCCCGTGATCGCGAGCCGCATCGGCTCGCATGTCGAGCTGATCGAGCCGGGACGCAATGGCCTGCTCTTCGAGCCGGGCTCGGCGCGCGATCTCGCACGGCACCTCGCCTGGGCCGAGGCTTTCCCCGAAAGAATGCGCCAGATGGGGGAGTGCGCCAAGGCAGACTACCAGGCGCGCTTCGTCGCAGACTGGAATTGGCAGCGCCTTTACGGCGAGGGTCGCAAGCAGGCGCGCCAGCAGCGCTGAAACTTTGGGGTCTTATGATTGAACTGGGCGTCACGCCGACGCTGATCCAGCCGGTCATCCTTTGCGGCGGCTCGGGCACGCGGCTATGGCCGCTGTCGCGCGAGCACCATCCGAAGCCGCTGCACGCGCTGAACGGCGAGCGCACCCTGCTGCAGGAAACCGGCGCGCGCTGCGCCGGCCTCGACGCCACCGTCGAGCCGCTCGTCATCTGCAATGAGGCGCACCGCTTCATGGTCGCCAAGCAGCTGCACCGCATCGGCGCCAAGCCGAAGGCGATCGTGCTCGAGCCGCAGGGACGCGGCACCGCGCCGGCGCTCACGCTCGCAGCCGTGCACGCGCTCACCGCCGACGATCCGGTACTGCTCGCTTTGCCTTCGGACCATGTCATCGTCGACCGCGCTGCGTTCGAGCGCGCGGTAGAGCGCGCCGCCGCGCTCGCGCTCCAGGGCCACATCGTGACCTTCGGCGTGCCGCCCGCTTCG
Organism: Burkholderiales bacterium; assembly: GCA_035550695.1. Taxonomy (GTDB): domain Bacteria; phylum Pseudomonadota; class Gammaproteobacteria; order Burkholderiales; family SG8-39; genus SCGC-AG-212-J23. The sequence goes on from DASZOS010000010.1 coordinate 5,686, forward strand.
GCCGAGACGGCCTACGGATACATCCGCGCCGGCCGCGCCGCGGCAGGGCCGCAAGACGTGCAAGCGAGCTACGTGGAGGCTTTCGTCGAGAAGCCCGACGCGGCGCGGGCGCAGGGCTACCTCGCCTCGGGTGATTGCTACTGGAACGCGGGCATCTACGCGGTACGCGCTTCCGTGTGGATCGACGCCATCGGCAGTTTCCGCAAGGAAATTCTCGCGGCCTGCGAGCGCGCCTACCGGCAGGCCAGGCGCGACGGCGGGTTCCTGCGGGTGGACGCGAGCGCCTTCGGCGAATGTCCCTCCGACTCGATCGACTACGCGGTGATGGAGCGCCTGGTAGGCGCGCCGAGCGGGCCCGAAGCGGTCATGGTACGTCTGGACGCCGGCTGGTCCGACGTCGGCGCGTGGGATGCGCTGTGGCAGATCGAGGAGAAAGACGCCGCAGGCAACGTGGCGCACGGCGACGTGCATCTTGCCGATACCAGGAACGCGCTCGTGCTCGCGCAGCACCGCATGGTGGCCTGCGTCGGGGCGGACGACATGGTGGTCGTCGAAACGCCCGACGTGGTGATGGTTGCGCGCAAGGACAGGGCGCAGGCGGTCGGCAAGCTCGTCGCACAGCTCAAGGCGAGCGGGCGAGCCGAGTGCCTCGCGCATCGCAAGGTGCAGCGCCCCTGGGGCAGCTACGACAGCATCGAGCGCGGCGAGCGCTTCCAGGTGAAGCGCATCGTGGTCGAGCCCGGCGCCGCGCTGTCGCTGCAGATGCATTACCACCGCGCCGAGCACTGGGTCGTCGTGCGCGGCAGCGCGCGCGTCACGCGCGGCGACGAGACCTTCCTTCTCACCGAGAACGAGTCGACCTACATTCCGACGGGCGTAAAACACCGCCTCGAGAACCCCGGGCGGCTGCCGCTCGAGATCATCGAGGTGCAGTCGGGGAGCTACCTCGGCGAAGACGACATCGTGCGCTTCGACGATGCGTACGGCCGGTGACAGAAAAAAGGGGTCAGGACCCTTTTTTTGCATCCCTGCCAGCCATCCAGAAAAAGGGTCCTGACCCCTTTTTCTCACCAGTGCCAGGCGAGGTTCGCCATGAGGGCGGTGAATTTGTAATCGCGGCCGACGATGTTGGAGTTGCGCTCGCCGCGGTCGACGGCGAAGCTCGCCTGCCAGTGGCGCAGCGGCTCCCAGCCCACGCCGAAGCGCAGCGTGTTGACCCTCTCGTCGCGCAGCGGCGTGCCGGCGAGCGTGAGGGTGGGATCGCCCCCGAAGGTGCGCTTCTCGGTGATGAACCGCGCGGCGAAAACCAGCTTTTCGGTGACCGCCCAGCTCGGCCCGAAGGCGAGGCCTTCGACCACGACGTGGCTCGCCGCGACGTCGACGATGGAGCGCGGCACCTTGTACGCCTCGAGCCCGAGGATGGTCTTGTTGCCCGGCAGCCATTCCACGCGCAGCCGCCCGGTGGTGCCGTTGAAGTCGCGGTTCGGGACCTCGCTGTAGGTGCGCTTGGTGCGGCCGATGCGGCCGTCGGCGCGCAGCCGCGGCCCCGGCGCGTAGCCCGCGACCAGCGCCACCTCGCGCTCGTCGTAGTCGTTGTTGACCAGCGTGCCGGTCGGCCCCACCAGTTCCGACACCGGCGCATCGCCGGTCGCTTTGCGCACTTCGATCCCGAGCGTGTTGCGCAGCGGGGAAACGTACTCGGCGCCGACCGTGACCGAGTCGGCGCGAGTCTCGGCGGCGGCGACCCGCTCGCGGTCGGAAATGCCTTTCGCCAGGCCGCCGCGCACCCTGAAGCTCGGCGTGACGAGATAGCCGCCGGTCGCGGCGAAGCGCGTCGTCGTGACCATGTCGCGCACCGCGGTCTGCGTCTCACCGATATCGACCAGGCGCCTCTCGCGCGCGAGGACGATCGAGCCGGCGAGATCATTGCCGATCTCCCAGCGCCAGTCGCCGAGCGCCGAGTAGGCGAAGTGATTGAGCTCGCTGAAGCGGTCGAAGCGGTAGAGATCGCCGCGTGCTTCGAGCACCAGGCGCTGGCGCCCGACGACGCGCTGGTCGTGGCGCACGCCCGCGCCGAGGCGCGTCACCGTGTCGCTCTGCACGTCGGTCTCGCGCCGCAGGATGTTGTCGTCGCGCATGACGCCGCCCTGGACCCAGAGATCGGTCGGGCGCGTTTCGGCGCGCGGATAGGCGGGGAAACCTCCGGCCGAGGGCCACGGCAGGCTGTCCACCGTCTCAAAGGCAAGCGTCACCGCCGGCGCGAGCAGCAGCGGGATAAGGGCAACCGAGCTTTGAATTTTTTTCATCGGGCCATTCTATGTCAACCGTTTTTACCGATCGACCGTGCATTCCGCAGCGTTCACGGGAAATGGCCGATCTCATAGCCCTTCTGGCCTATGCCCGGCTTCCCTTGGCGGCGCTAGCCGCCGGCCTGGCCGTTTCCGCAGCGGCCACGCTGGCCTGGCCGGCGCATTACTCGGCCACCGCCCGGATCATGCTGCCCGCCGGCGCACGGGAAGGCAGCCGCATCGTGAAGCTCGAGCAGGCCGCAGGCGACCCGCGGGCGGCCGCGGCGGAGGTGAGCGACAAGCTGCAGACGTATCTGCGCCAGAAAGCGGTGCTCATTGACCCCCCTTCGGTCATGCGCCAGCGCCCGAGCCTCGGCCTCAATCTCGTGCTCGGTGGCGCGGGCGGGCTGGCGGTCGGCCTCGCCTGGCTTGCCGCACGCCAGCGCGCGCGCCGGCCGGTGCGCAGCGAGCGCGAGCTCTTGCAGGCACTCGGTGAGCCGCTGCTCGCGCTGCGGCCGTTGCGCCCCGAGGTGCTGCGCGAGCTGTGCGCGCGCCTGCTCGAGCATTGGTTCACGCCGCAGCGCCGACTGCTCGCCATCGTGAGCGCGCAGCCCGGCGAGGGCCGAACCCGCCTCGCCGGCCAGCTTTCCGCCGCTTTCGCCGCGATGGGCGAGAAGACGTTGCTCATCGACGGAGACTTGCGCGCGCCGGCGCTGCACCGCGCGTTCAATCTGCCCAATGCGCACGGGCTCGCCGATCTGCTCGAGGACCGGAGCGCGAGCCTCGCGAGCTCCGGGACGCACCTCTCGGTAATGGTCGCTGGCAGGCCGCGCACCGATCCGCTCGAGCTTCTCAGCCGCAGCCGCTTGCCTGCGTTCCTCGCCGAGGCAGCCAAGCATTTCCGCGTCGTGCTGATCGATACGCCGGCCGCGGCGCGGGGCCCTGATTTCCAGATTTTCGCCGCGCTTGCGGGCGGCGCGCTCGTGGTCACGGCGCAAGAGAGCGCGAACGTACACTCGTTGCGCGGCCTGCATGCCGCCCTGGAGCGCTGCTCGGCCCGGCTTGTCGCCACGGTGGCGCGAGCGGATTGAAGCCTGCGGCGCAACGGACCGTCGCTAGCACACGACAAGCGACGGTGCGATTGTCGTGAACACGTGACATTGGACTTTGTCCAACCCCGTGCAACTATTTCCTCTGCATGAGTTACCCGCGCTCGTTCCTCGGGCTGTTGCTTTCCGGCTTCACGCTGGTCGCGTTGCCGCTGGTCGGCGCGCTCGCCTACTCTGCCTGGAACACCGAGCGTCTTGTCGGGCAGAGCCGCAGCGCCGTCTTCAACGCGTCGGACGCGGCGCGCGCCAGCCGGTCGCTCTTCGACCGCATCGGAGCCATAGAGCGGCTCGCGCTGCAGGCCGCGGTGCTGGACGATGTCGAGGTTCTCCAGGCCTACGCGCGCGTGCATCGCAGCGTCCGGCAGCTTGCGGAGGAAATTGCGCAGCTGCCGCTCGATTACGCGCAGGTCGCCGCGCTCAATCGCACGCTCGACGAGGAGCAGGCGCTCTACGATCTCATCGGCGACAGCCAGCGCCGGCCGATCAACACCAAAGAGGTGAGCGTGCGCGTCGAGCGGCTGATCGAGGCGGCGCGCGAAGTGCTGGCCATCAACAATCTGGTGGTCAACCGCGAGGTCGAGCGCCTGCGGACGAGCGCCGACGAGGCGCAGCGCGGAGTCGTCCTGCTGCTTCTTTTCAGCACCGCCGTGGCGCTCAGCCTCGCGCTCGTGCTCACGCGCTACATCGGGCGCCCGATCGCGGCGATCGATAACGCGATCCGCCAGCTCGGCGGCGCGGATTTTTCGCGCCCGATCTCGGTGCGTGGCCCGGAGGACCTGCGTTATCTCGGGCGGCGGCTGGACTGGCTGCGGCGGCGCCTGGAAGAGTTCGAGACGCAAAAGAACCGTTTCCTGCGCCACGTTTCGCACGAGCTGAAGACGCCGCTCACGGCGCTGCGCGAAGGCGCAGAGCTCCTGCACGACGAAGTGGCCGGCCCGCTGCGCCCCCCGCAGCGCCAAGTCGTCTCGATCATGCGCGATAACAGCGTCAAGCTGCAGCGGCTGATCGAGGAGCTGCTCGACTACCAGCGCGCGCTGCATGCCGCGTCGTCTCTGGAAGTGAAGCCGGTGGTGCTGGACAGCCTCGTGGCCGAAGCGGCGCGCGCGCACGAGCTCGCGGCGCGCTCCAAGGGCCTGCGCCTGAGCATCGACTCGCAGTCGACGACCCTGGAGGCGGACCCCGAGAAGCTGCGCTCGATCGTCGACAACCTGATCAGCAACGCAGTGAAATTCTCGCCGCCCGGCGGCACGGTATCGGTGCGCGCGCGTACGCACGCAGGCGAGGCGGTGATCGACGTCATGGACTCGGGGCCGGGCGTGCCGGTCGAGGAGCGCGAGTCGATCTTCAACCTGTTTTTCCGCGGCCGCAGCAAGGGCGACGGCGGCAGGATCAAGGGCAGCGGACTCGGTCTCGCCATCGCGCGCGAGCTGGTCGAGGCGCACGGCGGGCAGATCGCCGTCGTCGCCGGGGGCGGCGGCCACTTTCGCGTCACGCTGCCGCGCCGTTCGGCGCGTGCAATGGCCGACGCCGCGTAACGACAGTCGCGTAACAATTACACGGTTTGGTTCCAAGAAAAGGCTGAATGATGAGCAACGAAAAGGCGAAGGTCCTGCTGGTGGACGATGACAAGGATCTTTTGCAGCTGATTGCGATGCGACTGACGGCGTCGGGGTATGCGGTGACGGCGGTGGAGTCTGGGGAGGCGGCGCTGGCGGCGCTGTCGGTGTCGCGGCCGCAGGTGG
>DASZOS010000011.1:0-6671 GCA_035550695.1 Burkholderiales bacterium
CCACCGCCGAGGTGGTGCTCGGGCACTTCGAGGAGCGCACGGTCGGGCTTACCGACAAGCAGGCGGTGGACGAGGCCAAGCGCTGCATGAGCTGCGGCATGTGCTTCGAGTGCGACAACTGCGTGATCTACTGCCCGCAGAGCGCGGTGAAGCGCACGCCGAAGTCGGAGGCGACCATGGGCCGCTACGTCTACACCGACTACGACCTGTGCATCGGCTGCCACATCTGCGCCGACGTCTGCCCCACCGGCTACATCAAGATGGGGATGGGCGATCATTGAGCGGCGGCCGATGACGCGCATTGCCGCCGCAATCCTCGCCGCCGCGCTTGCGCTCGCGGCCGCCGCCGACACGGGTCGCGTCAGCCAGCCGGTGATCAAGATCGAGCGGGGCGAAGCCTGCGTGGCGAGCGTGCCGGAGATGCGGCGCGACCACATGAAGATGCTGTTGCACCAGCGCGACCGCACGATGCGCGAGGGCGTGCGCACGACGCGCTTCAGCCTGAAGGGCTGCGTCGAGTGCCACGCAGCCGCGAAGACCGGCAGCGTGCTCGGCAAGGACGGCTTCTGCTCGAGCTGCCACGAATATGCCGCCGTGCGCATGGACTGCTTCGAATGCCACAGCGCGGCGAGGCCATGAATCCCGAGCGCCGCCAGCTTCTCGGGTGGGGCGCCGCGGCGGCCGCGGGCCTCGCGCTGGCGCCGGGCCTGCGGCTCGTCGAGCTCGCGGCTGCGCGCTCGCCCGAGAAGGCGGCCTCCGCGCTGCAGCGCTGGGGGCTCCTCATCGACGTGGCGAAATGCGCGGACTGCGACGCCTGCGTCAGCGCCTGCCGCGACGAGAACGGCTGGACCGGGCACGGCCGGCCGGCGACCGACGTGCAATGGATCCGCAAGGTGAGCCTGCGCGACAAGCACACCGGCCACGCGCAGACGGCTCCGCTCATGTGCCAGCACTGCGAGCACCCTCCGTGCGTCGATGTGTGCCCGACCGGCGCCTCGTTCAAGCGCGACGACGGCATCGTGCTCGTCGACAAGCACATCTGCATCGGCTGCCGCTACTGCGTCATGGCCTGCCCGTACGGCGCGCGCTCCTTCGTCCACGAGCCCGTGAGCGGCCAGAAGCCCGAGGTGCCGCGCGGCATGGGCACGGTGGAATCCTGCACGCTGTGCGTGCACCGCGTGGATCGGGGCCAGAGTCCGGCCTGCGTCGAAGCATGCAGCCAGGCGATGGTCTTTGGTGATCTCAACGATTCGTCCTCGGAGATCCACCGGCGCCTGAAGAGCGAGCCCTCGACCCAACTGCGCGCCGATCTCGCCCTCAACACCGGCGTGCGCTACCAGGGGCTATAGCGCATGGCACGCGTGCACTACCGCGAAATCGAGGGCCGCAGTCGCGGCTTCTACTTGCTCCTGACTATCTTGGGAATCTTCATCGCGGCAGGGCTCGGCGCGGCCTGGTCGATGGAGCACCAGGGCCACCACATCACCGGCATGACCAACCGCATCGTATGGGGAGTGCCGCACGTCTTCGCCGTGTTCCTGATCGTCGCCGCCTCGGGCGCGCTCAACGTCGCCTCGATCGCCTCGGTGTTCGGCCGCAGCCTCTACAAGCCGCTCGCGCGCCTCTCGGGCCTGCTCGCCGTGGCGCTGCTCGCCGGCGGCCTCGCGGTGCTGGTGCTCGACCTCGGCCGCCCCGAGCGCCTGATCGTGGCGATGACGCACTACAACTTCAAGTCGATCTTCGCCTGGAACATCTTCCTCTACACCGGCTTCTTCGCCATCGTGGCGCTTTACCTTTGGACCATGTTCGAGCGGCGCATGAATGGCCATAGCGCGCGCGCCGGCCTGGCTGCCTTCCTCTGGCGCCTCGTGCTCACCACCGGTACCGGATCGATCTTCGGCTTCCTGGTGGCGCGCGAGCCGTTGCACAGCGCGCTGCTCGCGCCGCTTTTCATCGTCATGTCGTTCTCTTTCGGGCTTGCCATCTTCGTGCTGGTGCTGATGGCCGCCTGCAGCTGGACCGGCCGGTCGCTGGGCGAGGTGGTGCTGAACCGGCTCAGGACGCTGCTCGGCGTGTTCGTCGCCACGGTCCTGTATTTCGTGGCGGTGCACCACCTCACCAACCTCTATATCGCGCGTCAGCACGACGTGGAGCGCTTCTTCCTCTGGGACGGGGGCATCTACCCCTGGATCTTCTGGCTCGGGCAGATCCTCGTCGGCGGCGTGCTGCCGCTCGCGCTGCTGTTCGGAGCGCGCTCACGGAGCGCGGTTGCAGCGGCGGCCGTGGCCGTGATCGCCGGCGGTTTCGCGCAGGTGTATGTCCTCATCATCGGCGGGCAGGCTTACCCGCAGCAGCTATTCCCAGGGAAGGAAGTCAGCAGCAGCTTCTTCGATGGCGTGGCTGCCTCCTACGCGCCGAGCCTGCCGGAACTCGCGCTCGGCGTGGGCGGCGTGGCGCTGGCGGCTGCGCTGACGGTCGTAGGGCTCAAGGTGCTGCCGTTTCTCCCGGCCAAGGCATGAACCGGCTCTTCGTCTCCGCCGCGCACAAGTCCTCGGGCAAGACGACGCTCTGCATCGGCCTCGCCGCCGCGCTGCGCGCGCGCGGCGAGGCGGTACAGCCCTTCAAGAAGGGACCGGACTACATCGATCCGCTGTGGCTCGGGCTCGCCGCGGAGCGGCCGTGCTACAACCTCGATCCCTATCTGAGCGGCGCCGACGAGCTGCGCGCCGAGTTCGCGCGGCGCATGCAGGGCGCCTCGCTCGGCCTGGTTGAGGGCAACAAGGGCCTGTACGACGGCCTGGCGCTCGACGGCAGCAACAGCAACGCGGCGCTCGCGGCCATGCTCGGCACGCCGGTGGTGCTGGTGATCGACGCGCGCGGCATGACGCGCGGCATCGCGCCGCTCATCCTGGGCTTCCAGGCGTTCGATCCGAATATCCGCATCGCCGGCGTGATCCTCAACCAGCTCGGGGGCGCGCGCCACGAGGCGAAGCTGCGCGCGGTGATCGCGCACTACACGGGCGTGCCGGTGCTCGGCGCGGTGCAGTACGACGAGCAGCTGACGATCGTCGAGCGCCACCTCGGCCTGGTGCCGAGCAACGAGGCCGAGTCGGCGCGTCTGCACGTCGACGAGATCGCCGCGCGCATCGCGTCCCAGGTGGACCTGGACGCGCTGCTCGCCGTCGCTCGCTCCGCCCCCGCGCTCGAAAATCAGGGACGGACCACGTTTTTCGAGACAGTCGATGAAAAGAAAACGTGGTCCGTCCCTGATTTTAAGGGTGCGCCGCTGCGCCTTGGCATCGCGCGCGACTCGGCCTTCGGCTTCTACTACCCGGGCGACCTGGAGGCGCTGCGCGCCGCCGGCGCCGAGCTGGTGCCGTTCGATGCGCTGCGCGACCGGCGCCTGCCGCGCGTCGATGCGCTCTTCATTGGCGGGGGGTTTCCCGAGACGCACATGCAGGCGCTCGCGGCGAACGCCGAGCTGCGCGGCGAGGTGCGAAGGGCGATCGAGTCGGGCATGCCCGCGTACGCCGAGTGCGGCGGCTTGATGTACCTCGCGCGCTCGATCGAATGGAACGGGCGGCGCGCCGAGATGGCGGGCGCGCTCCCCGCCGACATCGTCATGCACGCGCGGCCCGTCGGGCGCGGCTACGTGCACCTGCGCGAGACCGGGCGGGGGCCCTGGCCGGCGCATGCGGGCCTGATCCGCGCGCACGAGTTCCACTACTCGAGCGTGCAGAACCTCGCGCCGGGGCTCGAGTTCGCCTACGCGGTGGAGCGCGGCTACGGCATTGACGGCCGGCACGACGGGATCGTGTACAAGAACCTGCTCGCCTCCTACGCGCACCTGCGCGACGTCGCCGGCCAGCGATGGGCTGCCCGCTTCGTGCAATTCGCGCGTGCCACCACGGAGATCCACGCCTGATGACGTTCGATGAAGAAGGCTACCTGGTGGATCCCGCCGACTGGAACGAGCAGCTCGCCGAGACGCTGGCGCTGAAGGAGGGCATCGCGCTCACCGAGGCGCACTGGGCCGTGCTGCGCTTCATGCGCAGGTACTACGAGGAGCACCACATCGCCCCGGACGCGCGCCACGTCATGAAGCACCTCGGCGAGCACCGGGGCCCGCAGCGCGCGGACCGCAACGACCTTTTCCGGCTCTTTCCCTACGGCTACGTGAAGCAGGCGTGCAAGCTCGCCGGCATGCGCCGGCCGCGCGCGTGGAGCACGGGCTGATGATCACGGTCACGCCCCAGGCCGCCGAGCAGATCGCCAGGTCGGGCGGCGGTGCCTGCCTGCGCCTCGCCGCGCGCCTGGGCGACAAGGACGTGATCGAGTACGGGATGGGCTTCGACGACAAGGCCGAGGGTGACACGCAGTTCGAAAGCGAGGGGGTCAAGGTGCTGGTTTCGCCCGGCAGCGTCGAGCTGCTGACCGGCGCCACGCTCGATTACGTGGAGATCAACCCCGGGGAGTGGCGCTTCATCTTCATCAACCCGAACGACCCCTCGCACAAGCCGCCGCGCCCCGCACGCTGACGTGCTAGTCTGAGCCGCGGTATGGCAGAGTCCGCTCAGCCCCAGCCGTCCCAGACGACCGCGGTACGCCTCGCGCGCAAGACGCAGTCGCTCGATGTCCTTTACGCCGTGGCGACGAGCTTGAGCCAGCCCGGGACGCTCGAGCAGGTTCTCGGCGGCTTCCTCGACACCTTCATCGAGCTGGTGGACGCGCGCGCCGCGAGCGTGCGCATGGCCGCCGGCGACGGCGGCACGCGGCTCATCGCCAGCCGCGGGCTGGCGCCCCAGGTCGTCGAGCGCGACCGCCTGATGCCCGCGGGCGCCTGCCCCTGCAGCCTCTCGGCGGCCGACGGGCGGCTGCACGTGCAGCGCGGCACCGTCCCATGCGCGACGCTCGTCGGCCGGCCGATGCTCGAGCGCGACTGCGCCGAGTTCGTCGCGGTGCCGGCGCAGTACCAGGACCGCATCCTCGGCGTCTACAACCTGTTCCTCGACCGGCCGCTCGCCGCCATGGGCGAGGACATGCCCGACCTGCTGATCAGCGTCGGCCGCCATCTCGGCCTCGCCCTGGAAAAGGCGCGACTGGAGAGCGAGGCGCACCGCGTGGCGGTCATGGAGGAGCGGGCCATCATCGGCAACGAGCTGCACGACTCGCTCGCGCAGTCGCTGATCGGCATGCGGCTGCAGGTGAAGCTTCTCGGCGAGTACCTGGCGCGCAAGGATCTCGGCCGCGTCCACTACGAGGCGTCGCGGCTGCGCCGCGCGGTGGAGCAGGCGCACGACGACGTGCGCGAGCTGCTCACCAACTACCGCCTGAAGATCGGCGAGGGCGGCTTCGCGCGCACGCTCGCCGAGCTCCTCGAGCGCTTCCGCCGCGACACCGGCATCGCGGTGTTCTTCCAGAACGAGTGCACGGCGCTCGAGCTCTCGCCGGCGCAGGAGATCCAGGTCTTCTACATCATCCAGGAGGCGCTCACCAACATCCGCAAGCACAGCGGCGCGCGCAACCTGCGCATCATGCTCGCCAACGAGGGCGACCTGTACACCGTGCTCATCGAGGACGACGGCCTGGGGATGGCCGAAGGCCCCGAGGCGGCGGCCGTCGGCGAGCACGCCGGGCTCGCCATCATGCGCGAACGCACCGAGCGGCTGCAGGGCCAGATCGTGATCGAAAGCGAGCCGGGCGAGGGTACGCGCATCGTGCTGATGTTCAACGCGCCGGCTCGCTGAGATGCGCGTCCTGCTGATCGACGACCACGCCCTGGTGCGCAAGGGCATCGAGGAGCTGCTGCAGAGCCGCGGCGTGCAGGTGGTCGCCTCGGTCGGCTCGGGCGAGGAGGGCGTGCGGCGCGCGCGCGAGCTGCCCGCCGACCTGATCCTGCTCGACGTCAAGATGCCGGGCATGAACGGCATCGATACCCTGAGCGCGCTGCGCGCCGCGGGCGTGCGTGCCCCGGTGGTGATGCTCACCATGAGCCGCGACGACGCCGACCTCGCCGCCGCGCTGCGCGCCGGCGCGCAGGGCTACCTGCTGAAGGACATCGAGCCCGAGGAGCTCGTGCCCACGCTCGAGGCGGCGGTAAGAGGCAACAACGTCGTGGCGCGCGAGCTCGTCGGCACGCTGGCGCGCCTGGTGGGCAGGGCGGCCCCGGAGCCCGCGTCGCCGCGCCTGGCGGCGCCGTTCGCCGAGCTCACGCCGCGCGAGCGCGAGATCCTCGAGTGCATCGCCGATGGCATGAGCAACAAGATGATCGCCCGCGCCCTGGAGATCACCGACGGCACGGTGAAGCTGCACGTGAAGGCGATCCTGCGCAAGCTCGGCATGCGCTCGCGGGTGGAGGCCGCCGTGGCCGCCGTCGAGCACGGGCTGGGCCGCAAGCGGCGCGCAGCGCTCTGATCAGGCATCGGGCCTGGCGAGCCGAAGCTGGGCGCGCGGCAAGCCGTGCTCGAGCAGGTCGAACTCCGCCACGTGCATCGCCTGCGCCGGCCCTGCCACGTAGACGTCGCTGTCATGCAGCCGCGCATGGCTTCGCAGCAGCGCTCGCAGGAGGGATTCATCGGCGAGGCCGCCGGCCGCCTTCACCGGCACATAGTGGAAGTTGTCCAGCGCGTCGTTCCAGGAGCGGCAGAGATTGTCCAGGTAGTGCCCGCCTT
>DASZOS010000012.1:0-19150 GCA_035550695.1 Burkholderiales bacterium
TCTCGGCTGCGGCCGCGTCGTCCAGGCTTGTAAATTCTCCATATATGACGCGCAGGCGGTAGCGCCCGGTGCCGGCCATCGGGATGACGAAGACTTCGTCGAGCGGGACCATGTCCTTGGCGCGGTTGAGAAAGCGCTCCATGCGCGCCGGATCGGGGTTCTCGCTGATGAAAAACTCGAGCGAGTAGTGCTGGTCGGGGGTACGCTCCAGGACTTCGCGCGTTGCCGCGACGCGCTGCGTAAGAAGTTCTTGCCGCCCGGTCGAATAGCCTTCGATGCGCCGCTCCTGCTCCGGACCGAGGTACTGCAGGGGCGGGAGCGGCTGCAGCTGCGGCTCGGGTTCCTTGGCGAGGACTTCGGCAGGCGCTGGCGCCGGCGCGGCCTGGGCGGGCGCGGCCTGGGCGGGCGCGATCACGGGCGCGGGTGGCGGCGCTGGCTGTTCGGCCCACAGCCACTGCAGGGCGATGCCGATCAGGATGCCGGCAGCCACCGCTGCGGCGGCATACCATGCCGTGCGGTTGCGCGGCGCGAGCTGCGCGAACTCGGAATCGGCGATCGCACTGCGCACGTGCCGGCTGGTGACGGCATGCGCGCCATCGGTGAAGGCGGCGAGTAGCGCCTTGTCGGCGAGGATGTTGATGCGGCGCGTTAGACCTCCTGCGGCGCGAGCCAGGCGCGCGACCGAGCGCGCGGCGAAAACGTCCGGCCCGCGGTAGCCGGCTGCGCGCATGCGAAAGGAGATGTACTTCGCGACTTCCGACGGCGCGAGCGGTCGCATGCGGAAGCTGTGCGTGACGCGATCGCGCAGCTGGCGCAGCGTGGACTTCGCGAGCGTGGCGTCGAGCTCGGGCTGGCCGAAGAGCACGATCTGCAGCATCTTGTGCCGGCCGGACTCCAGGTTCGACAGTAACCGCACCTGCTCGAGGGTTTCCTCCGGCATGACGTGCGCCTCGTCGACCAGGATGACGACGCGCCGGCCTTGCGCGTAAAGCCCGATGAGATGCTCCTGCAGCTCGCGCAGCGCCACCGAGGTGCGCTCGGCGCTGAGCTTCAACCGCAGCTCGTCCGCGATGGCAAGCAGGATCTCGTCGCGCGCGAGCGAAGGGGTGGCGAGGTAGATCGTCTCGACGTGCGCCGGCAGCCTTTCCATCAGCACGCGGCACAGCATGGTCTTGCCGCTGCCGACTTCGCCCGAGACCTTGACGATGCCCTCGTCGTGCAGCACTGCGTAGATCAGCGCCTCGAGGGTCGCGCCGCGATCGGCTCCGTCGAAGAAGAAGTCGGTATGCGGCGTGATGCGAAACGGCGGCTCGTCCAGCCCGAAGTGCTCGAGGTACAGGGCCATTATTTCTCTCCCAATTTCTCTCCCATCCTGCTGTAGAGCGTGGTGCGGTTGACGCCCAGCAGCTTCGCCGCCTGGCTGACATTGCCGCGCGTCAGGCGCAGCGCCGCCTCGATGTAGCCGCGCTCCCAGGCCTTGAGCGTGTCGTCCAGGCTGAAGTTGCCTGCGCGCTCGAGCTGGCGCAGCGCCTGCTCGACGATCGCGCCGGAATCGCCGCCCAGGGCGGCGAGCGGCGCCTCGAGATCGAGCTCCGGCTCGAGCTCGGCGGCGGAGAGCCGCTGCCCGGCATATTTCGTGGTAAGCCGGATCACGATGTTGCGCAGCTCGCGCACATTGCCTGGAAAGGCGTAGCGCAGCCAGCGCGCTTCGGCCGATTCGTCCAGCGCGAAGGGCTGCCCCCCCGACTGCTCGGCGTACAGGTGGCGGAAATGCTCGAGCAGCGCGAGCTTGTCGCGGTCGAGATCGCGCAGCGGCGGCACCTGCAGCGAGAGCACCGACAGGCGGTGGTAGAGGTCGGCGCGGAAGCTGCCGTCCTTTACCGCCTGGCGCAGGTCGCGGTTCGTCGCGGTGATCACGCGCGCCCGCGACACGCGCGGCTGGGTTTCGCCCAGGCGCTGGAATTCGCCGTTCTCGATCACCCGCAGAAGCTTCGCCTGCATCTCGAGCGGCAGCTCACCGATTTCGTCGAGAAACAGCGTCCCGTCCTGCGCGTCCTCGAAGTAGCCCGACTTCGCCGCGGCCGCCCCGGTAAAGGCGCCCTTCGCATATCCGAAAAGCGACGCCTCCACCAGGGTGGGCGCGAGCGCCGCGCAGTTCAGCGCGAAGTACGGACGCGAGCTGCGCGCGGAAAGCTGATGCAGGCTTTGCGCGGCGAGTTCCTTGCCGCTTCCCGATTCGCCCTCGATCAGCACCGGGAAGGGCGAGGCCGCGAACTGCGCGATCTGGGTCTTGAGCTTCTGCATCGGCACGCTCGAGCCGATGAGCTCGGTGCCCTGCGGCGCCGCGAGCTCGCTCGCCCGGTCGAGCACGCGCTTGAGCATCGCCGGATCGGCGGGCTTGGCGATGAACTCGAAGGCGCCGAGCGCGCGCGCATGGCGCGCGTTGGCGGCCTCGTTCTGGCCCGAGAGCACGAAGATCTTCATGCCGGGCGCGTGGCTGAGCAGATCGCCGATCAGGCGGAAGCCCTCGTCGGGGAGGTGCGGCGTGGGCGGTAGCCCCAGGTCGACGAGCGCGAGCTGCGGCGCAGCCGCCAGCTGGCGCAGCAGGTCGACCGCCTGGCTGCGCGACTCCACGGCGAGTACCTCGTAGTCCGGCCCGAGCGCGAATGCGAGCGTGTCGGTGATCAGCGGATCGTCGTCGACGACCAGCAGCGCGGGCCTACTGCTCACGGATGCATCTCATGAACGCCTGCTCCAGGCGGGGTTCGGCATAGCGCGCGCAGAGCGCCGCGGGCTGGCCGCGGAAGCGCACGCTTCCGCGCTCGAGCACCGCGATCGAGGAGCACAGCTCTTCGACATCGGCCAGCACGTGCGAGGTGAAAAACAGCGTCCTGCCCTCGGCGGCGAGCCGGCGCAGCACCGATTTCACGGCCACGCGCGCGGCGGGGTCGAGGCCGCTCATCGGCTCGTCGAGCACATACAAGTCGCGCTCGAGCAGAAAGCAGGCCGCGAGGCCGAGCTTCTGCGTCATGCCCTTCGAGAGCTGGCGTACCGGGCGCTCGAGCGCCTGCGCATCGAGCTCGAGCTCCGCGAGAAGCCGCTGCGCGGCTGCCGCGTCGTAGCGCATGCCGCAGATCCTCAGCAGCAGCTCCAGGAACTCGCGGCAGCGCAGGTAGTGGGGCGGGACGAAGCGCTCCGGCACGTAGGCGAGGCGCCGGCGCGACTGCGGGGCGCGCGCGCCGATGCCGAAGAGCTCGATCGTGCCCGAGTCGTAGTCGCAAAGGTCAAGCATGCACTTGATGAGGGTGGTCTTGCCCGCGCCGTTGGCGCCGACCAGTCCGAACGCGTCGCCGACGGGCACTTCGAGCTCGACTTGCCTGAGCGCCTCGAGGCGGCCGTAGCGCTTGACGAGCGCCGCCACGCGCACTGCCTCGTTCCCGGGTCCCGCCCCCATGCAGGTAATATTATGCCGTGCAGCAAAGCCCCATCGTGGAAATCGAGAACGTCTCGTTCGGCTACGAGGCTGCGCGCCCGGTGCTGCGCGAGGTGACGCTCGCCATTCCGCGCGGAGCCGTGGTCGGCATCATGGGGCAGTCGGGCTGCGGCAAGACCACGCTTCTGCGCATCATCATGGCGGCGTACCTGCCCACCGCAGGCACGGCACGCGTGCTCGGGGCCGCGACCTCCACGCTCGAGCGCGAAGGCCTCTACGCGATGCGCCGCAAGATGGGCATGCTGTTCCAGTTCGGGGCCCTCTTCACGGACATGTCGGTGTACGGCAACGTGGCATTTCCGCTGCTCGAGCACACGACGCTGCCCGCAGAGCTGATCCACGACCTGGTGATGCTCAAGCTCCAGGCGGTCGGGCTGCGCGGCGCCGCGCATCTCATGCCGGCAGAGCTTTCCGGCGGAATGGCGCGCCGCGTGGCGCTCGCACGCTCGATCGCTCTCGACCCCGAGCTCATGCTCTACGACGAGCCCTTCACCGGGCTCGACCCGATCTCCTTCGGCGTCATCGTGCGGCTCATCCGCGAGCTGAACGATTCGCTGGGCGCCACCTCCATCATCGTCACGCACGACGTGCAGGAAGCCCTAGGCGTCGTCGACTACGTGTATTTCATGGCCGCCGGCCAGGTCATCGCCCAGGGTACCCCGGACGACATCCGCGCGAGCGCCGAGCCGTTCGTGCGCCAGTTCGTGAACGGGATGCGCGAAGGCCCGGTGCCGTTCCATTATCCGGCGCCGGAATACGGCGCCGACCTCGAGCTCGCGGGGAGCTGACATGTATTTCGCCCACCTGCGCGAGCACGCGCGCGGCCATCTCGAGCGCCTGGGCAACGGCGTGACCTCGCAGGTCTGGCGCATCGGCTTCGCCAGCCGCTTCCTCGCCTACCTGGTGATGCACTCGGGCACGGCGCTGCGCCGCTTCCGCCTCACGATCGCCGAGATCTACTTCGCCGGCGTGCTCTCGCTCATCATCATCCTGGTGTCGGGCCTGTTCGTCGGCATGGTGCTCGGGCTGCAGGGCTACGAGACGCTGCAGCGCTTCGGCGCCTCCGAATCGCTCGGTGTGCTGGTCGCGCTGTCGCTGGTGCGCGAGCTCGGACCGGTGGTCGCGGGGCTGCTCTTCGCGAGCCGCGCCGGCTCCGCGATCACCGCGGAGATCGGCCTGATGAAGGCGACCGAGCAGATTTCGGCGATGGAGATGATGGCCGTCGACCCGATCGCGCGCGTGGTGGCGCCGCGCTTCTGGGGCGGGGTGATCTCCATGCCGCTGCTCGCAGCGCTGTTTTCGGCGATGGGCGTGTTCGGCGGCTACCTGGTCGGCGTGCAGCTCATCGGCGTCGACGCCGGCGCGTTCTGGTCGCAGATGCAGGCGGCGGTCGACGTGCGCAACGACATCATGAACGGCGTCATCAAGAGCCTGGTGTTCGGCGTCGCGGTCACCTGGATCTCGGTGTTCGAGGGCTACGACGCGGTGCCGACCGCCGAGGGCGTGTCGCGCGCCACGACGCGCACCGTGGTCACCTCGTCGCTCGCCATTCTCGCGCTCGACTTCGTGCTCACCGCGCTCATGTTCACGGGAGGCAACAAGCAATGAACCGATCCACCATCGACCTCTGGGTCGGCGTGTTCGTGGTCCTGGGCATCGCGGGGCTGCTGTTTCTCGCCCTCAAAGTCGGCAACCTCGCCTCGTTCTCGACCGACCAGCAATACCAGGTGCAGGCGAGGTTTGCCAACATCGGCGGCCTCAAGGTGAGGGCGCCGATCAAGAGCGCCGGCGTGGTGGTGGGCAGGGTCGCAGACATCCGTTTCGACAACGAGAGCTACGAGGCGATCGTCATGATGAACCTCGACGCCACCTACCAGTTCCCGCGCGACACCACGGCGAAGATCCTGACTTCGGGAATACTCGGCGAGCAGTACGTGGGGCTCGAGGCCGGCGGCGACGGCGTGATGCTGAAGAACGGCGATCGCCTTCGCCTCACCCAGTCGGCGGTGGTGCTGGAGAACCTGATCAGCCAGTTCCTGTTCAGCAAGGCGGCCGAGACCAAGGAACCGGCCAAGGAACCGGCGAAGTGACTCGCGGTTTGCTGCTCGCGATCCTCCTGCTCGTGGCGGGCTGCGCGAGCACCGGCGAGGGCGACCCGCGCGACCCCTTCGAGGGGTTCAACCGCGGGATCTACAAGTTCAACGAGACGGTGGACGAGGCGATCGCCAAGCCCGTGGCCACGGCCTACCGCGACGTCGTGCACGAAGAAATCCGCAACCGCGTGCGCAACTTCTTCTCCAACATCGGCGACGTGTTCATCGGCGTCAACAACGTCCTGCAGGGCAAGTTCTTCGAGGGCTTCGAGGACTTCATGCGGGTCACCTTCAACACCACCCTCGGCCTGCTCGGCATCCACGACGTCGCCTCCGACATGGGAATCGAGAAGCACAACGAGGACTTCGGCCAGACCTTCGGGCGCTGGGGCGCCGGCCCGGGCCCCTACCTCGTGCTGCCGATCCTCGGCTCGAGCACGGTGCGCGACGGCGCGGGCACGGCGATCGACATCTACGCCGATCCCCTGGGCGAGGCGCGCCCGATCCGCCTGCGCAATTCGCTCGTCGTGCTGCGGCTCACCGGGGCGCGCGCCGACCTCCTCGAGGCGAGCCGGATTCTCGAGCAGGCGGCGCTCGACAAGTACGTGTTCCAGCGCGACGCCTACCTGCAGCGCCGCCGCAACCTCGTCTACGACGGCAGGCCGCCGCGCGAGCCGCGCGAGCCCGAGGAGGAGCAAAAGCCGGAAAAGCCGCAGACGCCGGGGAAGCCTGAAAAGTAATCGAACCATGCGACCGTTCATCAGCACACTGCTCTTCTGCTTTTTCCTCCCCGCGGCGCAGGCGCAGGAGCTCGCGCCGGACGTCCTGGTGAAGAACGTCACCACCGAGGTGGTGGAGCTCATCACCAAGGACAAGGAAATCCGCTCCGGAAACCGTGCCAAGCTGCTCGAAGTCATCGAAGCCAAGGTGCTGCCGCACTTCAACTTCGCCGCGATGACGGCGCTCGCGATGGGGCGCAACTGGAGCAAGGCCACCCCCGAGCAGAAGAAGCGCCTCACCCAGGAGTTCAGGACCCTGCTGGTGCGCACCTACGCCAGCGCGCTCTCGGCCTACAGCGACCAGAGGTTCGACTACCGGCCGCTGCGCGCCAAGCCCACGGATACCGACGTCACGGTCAACGTGCGCGTGATGCAGTCGGGCGCGCAGCCCGTGCCCATCGACTACAGCATGGAGAAGACCGGCTCGGGCTGGAAGGTCTACGACGTAATGATCGGCGGCGTGAGCCTGGTGGCCAACTACCGCACGGAATTCGCGAACACCGTGCGCGAATCCGGCATCGAGGGCCTCATCAAGAGCATGCAGGCGAAGAACCGCACCCTGGAGCCGGCGCCGTCCGCGGAGAAGAAATGATCCGCCGCGAAGGCCGCCGCATCGTGATCAGCGGCCCGGTCACGCTCGCCAACGTGGCGGCCGTGCTCGAAGAGGGCCGGCGCCACCTGGAAGAGGGCGTGCGCACGGTCGATCTCGCCGAAGTCACCGAGATGGATTCCTCGCTTCTCGCCCTGATGCTCGCGTGGCTGCGCGAGGCGAAGGGCGGCAGCCGCGAGCTCGCGTTCGCCAACCCGCCCGAGTCGCTGCGCACCATCGCCCGCCTGTACGGGGTCGACGGCCTGCTTCCCGTCAGCGCTTCAAGCTGAAAGCCATCGAAGTCCGCAACGTCGAGAAGCGCTACGGCGCGCTGCGCGCGCTCGACGGCGTGAGCCTGGAGGTCGACCAGGGCGAATTTTTCGGGCTGCTCGGCCCGAACGGCGCCGGCAAGACCACGCTCATCAACGTGATCGCCGGGCTCGCGCGCGCCGACGCCGGCACGGCGCGCGTCATGGGGGCCGATGTCCTCGCCGATTACCGGCGCGCGCGGCGCATGCTCGGCGTGGTGCCGCAGGAGCTGGTCTTCGACCCGTTCTTCAGCGTGCGCGAGACGCTGCGGCTGCAGTCGGGCTACTACGGCATCCGCGGCAACGACGGCTGGATCGACGAAGTGATGCAGCACCTCGACCTCACGGCCAAGGCGGACGTCAACATGCGCGCACTTTCCGGGGGCATGAAGCGCCGCGTGCTCGTCGCGCAGGCGCTGGTACACAAGCCCCCGGTCATCATCCTGGACGAGCCCACGGCGGGCGTGGACGTGGAGCTGCGCCAGGGGCTGTGGCAGTTCGTGCGCCGCCTGAACCGCGACGGGCATACCATCGTTCTCACCACCCATTACCTCGAGGAAGCCGAGCAGCACTGCAACCGCATCGCGATGCTGAAGAGCGGGCGCATCGTGGCGCTCGACTCCACGCGCAATCTGCTGGGGAGGTTGCCGGGCCTTGAGCTGCGCCTGCGCCTGGACCGCGGCGAGCTGCCCGAGGACTTTCCGGCGCGGCTCGTTTCGCGCGACGGCACGCGCTTCGTGCTCAAGCTGGACGACTGCCGCAGGCTCGAGGCCGCGCTCGCGCGCCTGCGCGAGGCCGGGCTCGAGGTGCTCGAGATCGAGCTCCAGCCCCCGGATCTCGAGGACGTGTTCATGAGGCTTACGGGGCGCGGAACATGAGCGGTCGATGATGGTCGGACTGCGGACGCTCTTCGAGAAGGAGGTGCTGCGCTTCGCGAAGGTGAGCGTGCAGACGGTGGCGGCGCCGGTGCTCACGGCAGTCCTTTACCTGATCGTGTTTGCCTACGCGCTGGAGGGCCGCGCGCAGGCCTACCCGGGCGTCGCCTATTCGGCCTTTCTGGTGCCCGGCCTGGTGATGATGAGCGTGCTGCAGAACGCCTTCGCCAACAGCTCCTCGAGCCTGGTGCAGTCCAAGATCACAGGCAACATCGTCTTCGTGCTCCTGCCGCCCATCTCGTACCTGCAGTTTTTCTGCGCCTACGTCCTCGCCGCGGTGGTTCGCGGCGTGCTGGTGGGCGCGGGGGTGCTTGTGGCGACCGCGTGGTTCGTCGAGCTGCGCCTGGCGGCGCCGCTCTGGGCGGTTGCCTTCGCGCTTGTCGGCGCGGGGTTGCTCGGCGCGCTCGGCGTCCTGGCGGGCATCATCTCCGACAAGATCGACCAGTTGGCGGCGTTCCAGAACTTCGTCATCGTGCCGGCGAGCTTCCTGTCGGGCGTGTTCTACTCCATTCATTCGCTGCCGCCGCTGTGGCTGCGCCTGTCGCACGCCAACCCCTTCTTCTACATGATCGACGGGTTCCGCTACGGCTTCTTCGGGGTGTCCGACTTCGCGCCCGGGGCGAGCTTCGCAGTGGTCGGCGCGAGCTTTATTGCCGTATCTTTGGCGACCCTTCTACTGCTCAAATCGGGCTACAAGCTGAGGCATTGAGATGGTTACTCCGGAAAGCATCAGGGCGGGCATCGAGGCGGGGCTCGCCTGCGAGCATGTCGAGGTGATCGGCGACGGCGAGCACTTCCAGGCGCTCATCGTGTCGGCCGAGTTCGCCGGCCGCAACCGCGTGCAGCGCCACCAGCTCGTCTATGCCGCGCTCGGCAGCCGTATGCGCGAGGAGATCCACGCGCTGTCGATGCGCACCCTGACTCCCCAGGAGTGGAAAACGGGTGGATAAGCTCAAGCTCACCGGCGGCCGCGCGCTCGAAGGCGAGATCGCCGTGTCGGGCGCGAAGAACGCGGCGCTGCCGATCATGTGCGCGGCGCTGCTGACCGAAGCGCCGCTGTCGCTCGACAACGTCCCGCGCCTGATGGACATCGCCACCATGGCTAAGCTCCTCGGGCAGATGGGCGTGCGCATCGAGCGCAGCGCCGAGGGCGGCATGGCGCTGCACGCGCAGCGCATCGACGACCCAACGGCAGCTTACGATCTGGTGAAGACGATGCGCGCCTCGGTGCTGGTGCTCGGGCCGCTGCTTGCGCGCTGCGGCCGTGCCAAGGTGTCGCTGCCGGGCGGCTGCGCCATCGGCTTGCGTCCCGTGGACCAGCACGTGAAGGGCCTGCAGGCCATGGGCGCGACGATCACCATCGATCATGGCTACATGCACGCCGAGGCGAGGCGCCTGCGCGGCGAGCGCATCGTCATGGACCTCGTCACCGTGACCGGCACCGAGAATCTCATGATGGCGGCGGCGCTCGCCGAAGGCACCACGCTCCTCGAGAACGCCGCACGCGAGCCCGAAGTGCTCGATCTCGCGAAATGCCTGATCGCGATGGGCGCGAGAATCGAAGGCGCGGGCAGCGACGTGATCCGCATCGAGGGCGTCGCTTCGCTCGGGGGCGCGAGCCACCGCGTGATGCCCGACCGCATAGAGACCGGAACTTACCTTGCCGCCGCCGCCGCGGCGGGCGGCCGCGTGCGTCTGACCGGCGCGGCTCCGGAGACGCTCTACGCGACGCTGGAGAAGCTGCGCGAGGCCGGCGCGACGATAAGGACGGAGCGCGACGCGGTGCAGATCGAAATGGCAGAGCGCCCGACGGCGGTGAGCGTGCGCACCGCGCCGTACCCCGCGTTCGCCACCGACATGCAGGCGCAGTTCATGGCGCTCGCCACCGTGGCGAACGGCACCGCGCTCATCACCGAGACCATCTTCGAGAACCGCTTCATGCACGCGCTCGAGCTGCAGCGCCTCGGGGCCGACATCTCGATCCAGGGCAATACCGCGCTGGTAAAGGGCGTCGAGCGCCTGCAGGGCGCAACCGTGATGGCGACCGACCTGCGCGCATCGGCGGGCCTGGTCATCGCCGGTCTGGTCGCCGAGGGCCAGACCGTCATCGACCGCATCTACCATCTCGACCGCGGCTACGAGGCGCTCGAGACCAAATTGCGCGCGCTGGGCGCCCGGGTGGAGCGCATTAGTTAGGTATCTCACTGTTCTGGCGGTAAAATCCTCCTCTTTTTGCCGCTTCGCATGGCCGAGATCAGCATCGCGCTTTCCAAGGGACGGATCTTCGACGAGACCGCGCCCCTGCTCGCGCGCGTCGGTATCGAGCCGAAGTCGAACGGCGAGAGCTCGCGCAGGCTGGTGCTCGACACCCGGCGGCCCGACGTGCGGCTCATCATCGTGCGCGCGACCGATACCCCGACCTACGTGCAGTACGGCGGTGCGGACCTAGGCATCGCCGGCCGCGACGTGCTGGTGGAGCACGGCGGCGACGGCCTTTACCAGCCGGTCGATCTCGGCATAGCCGCCTGCCGCATGATGGTGGCGGTGAGGAGGGGCTTCGATTACGAGGGCGCGGTGCGCCGGGGCGCGCGGCTGCGCGTGGCCACCAAGTACGTGAACACGACGCGCGAGCACTTCGCCGCGAAAGGCGTGCATGTCGACCTCATCCGGCTTTACGGGTCGATGGAGCTTGCGCCGCTCGTCGGGCTCGCGGATGCGATCGTGGATCTCGTCTCGACCGGGAGCACCCTGCGGGCGAACGACCTCGCCGAGGTCGAGCAGATCATGCCGGTGTCGGCGCGCCTGATCGTCAATCAGGCGGCGCTCAAGACCAAGCGCGCGGCGCTGCAGCCGCTCATCGAAGCCTTCGCCAAGGCTGTCGAGAAATGAAGCTGCGGCGCCTTTCGACGCGCTCCCCGGGGTTCGACGCGGAGCTCGCGGCGCTGACGCGCTACGACGCTGCCCGGGACGCGGGGGTCGAGCAGACGGTGCGCGCCATCCTGGCGGACGTGCGCTCGCGGGGCGATGCGGCGGTGCTCGAGTACAGCCAGCGCTTCGACCGTTCGAGCGCGCGCTCGGTCGCCGAGCTGGAGATGGATTTCTCGAGAATCAACATCCCGGAAGAGCTGGCCGACGCGCTCGCGCTCGCGCACGAGCGCATCCGGCGCTTTCACGAAAAGCAGCTGCAGCAGTCCTGGGACTACGGCGAAGCCGACGGTACGCGTCTCGGACAACGCGTGACGCCGCTCGAGCGCGTGGGGCTGTACGTCCCGGGCGGCAAGGCGGCGTACCCGTCCTCGGTGCTGATGAACGCGGTGCCGGCCAGGGTCGCGGGCGTGGGAAGCCTCGTCATGGTGAGCCCCAATCCCAATCCCCTGGTTCTCGCGGCGGCCGCGCTCGCGGGCGTCGAGCGCGTGATCGGCATCGGCGGCGCGCAGGCCGTAGCAGCGCTCGCCTACGGTACGCAGTCGATTCCGCGCGTGGACAAGATCGTCGGGCCGGGCAACGTGTACGTCGCCGAAGCGAAGCGCCAGGTGTTCGGCGAGGTCGGCATCGACATGGTCGCCGGGCCTTCGGAGATCCTGGTGATTTCCGACGGGCACACGCCGGCCGACTGGGTGGCGATGGACCTCTTCTCGCAGGCAGAGCACGACGAGTCGGCGCAGGCGATCTTGCTTTCTCCAGATGTGCGCCACCTAAACGCAGTACAGTCCGCGATCGAGCGGTTGATCACGGAAATGCCGCGGCGCGCCACGATCGAGGCGTCCCTTCTTGGACGCGGGGCGCTCGTCGAGACGCGCGATCTCGACGAGGCCTGCGCGCTCGCCAACCGCATCGCCCCCGAGCACCTCGAGCTCTCGGTCGAGGAGCCGCAGGCCTGGCTGCCGAAGCTGCGTAACGCCGGCGCCGTGTTTCTCGGGCGCTGGAGCTCGGAGGCCATCGGGGACTACTGCGCCGGACCGAACCACGTGCTTCCCACCGCCGGCACGGCGCGCTTTTCTTCGCCGCTCGGCGTGTACGACTTCCAGAAGCGCACCAGCGTGATCGAAGTCTCGCGCGCCGGCGCCGCCAGCCTCGGGCGCATTGCGTCGGTGCTCGCCGAGGGCGAAGGCCTCGGCGCGCACGCCCGCTCGGCCGGGATGCGCTTCAAGTGACGCCCGACAAGCTCATCCGGCCGGAGATCCTCGCGGTCAAGGCTTACAACGTCGGCGAAGCAGACGGCATGGTGAAGCTCGATGCGATGGAGAATCCCTACCCGCTGCCCGAGGCGCAGCGCCGCGAGCTCGCCGAGGTCCTGGCGCGCGTGGATCTCAACCGCTACCCGGAGCCGAGCGGCCGGAAGCTCCGCGAGCTCCTGGCGCGCAAGATGCGCGTGCCGCAAGGCATGGAGCTCCTGCTCGGCAACGGCTCCGACGACCTCATCCAGATCGTCACGCTTGCTCTGGCGCGCCCGGGGGCGGCGATGATGTTCCCGGTGCCGACCTTCGTCATGTACGGCATGAACGCCACGCTTACCGGCATGCGCGCCGTGGCGGTGCCGCTGCGCGAGGACTTCTCGTTCGACGCGGACGCCTTCGTCGCGCGCATGCGGGCCGAGCGGCCGGCGCTCGTGTTTCTCGCCTACCCGAACAATCCCACCGGCGTGCTCTACCCTGAAGAGGACGTCCTCAAGGTGATCCGTGCCGCCGAAGGCCTGGTGGTCATCGACGAGGCCTACCACGTGTTTGCGGGCAAGAGCTTCATGCCGCGGCTCGCCGAATTTCCGAACCTCGTCATCATCCGCACGGTTTCCAAGCTCGGCCTGGCGGGCATTCGCCTGGGCTACCTTGCCGGTCGGCCCGAATGGGTCGCCGAGTTCAATAAGGTGCGCCAGGCCTACAACGTCGGCGTGCTGACGCAGGCCGCGGCGCTTTTCGTGCTCGAGCGCCTCGAGGTTCTCGAGGCGCAGGCGGCGCTCATCCGCGCCCAGAGAGAGGAGCTGAAGAAGGCCCTGGAGGTTCTCGAAGGCATTACGGTGTTTCCGTCGCAGGCGAACTTCTTCCTCCTGCGGGTGCCGCACGCCGAGCGCGTCTTCGAGCGGCTGAAGCGCCAGGGCGTGCTGGTGCGCAACCTCCACCCCGGGGTTGCCGATTGCCTGCGCATCACCGTGGGCACGCCGGACGAAAACCGTATACTGCTTGCGGCCCTGCGCGAAGCGCTCCAATGAGAACCGCGGAAGTTACCCGCAGCACCAAGGAAACCCAGATCCGGGTGAAGCTCGACCTGGACGGCAAGGGCGCCGCGCGGCTGTCGACCGGCCTGCCCTTTCTCGAGCACATGCTCGACCAGGTGGCGCGCCACGCCATGCTCGACCTCGAGATCGAGGCGAAGGGCGACCTGCACATCGACGCGCACCACACCGTCGAGGACATCGGCATCACGCTCGGCCAGGCGTTCGCCAGGGCGATCGGCGACAAGGCCGGCGTGCGCCGCTTCGGCCATGCCTACGTGCCCCTCGACGAGGCGCTGTCGCGCGTGGTGATCGATTTCTCGGGGCGGCCGGGCCTCGAATACCACGTCGAGTTCAGCCGCGCACTCGTCGGCGAGTTCGACGTCGACCTGGTGCACGAGTTCTTCCAGGGCTTCGTCAACCACGCGCAGGTCACGCTGCACGTCGACAACCTGCGCGGCGACAACGCGCACCACCAGTGCGAGACGGTGTTCAAGGCGTTTGCGCGCGCGCTGCGCATGGCGGCCGAGCCCGACCCGCGCGCCGCGGGAACGGTACCTTCGACCAAGGGTTCGCTGTAATTTGAGAATCGCGGTCGTCGATTACGGCATGGGCAACCTGCGCTCGGTCGCGAAGGCGATCGAGCACGTGGCCCCGCAGACCGAGGTCATCGTCACCGCGGACCCCGACATGATTGTTTCATGTGAGAAAGTCGTCGTGCCGGGCCAGGGCGCGATGCCCGACTGCATGCGCCAGCTGCGCGAGAGCGGCGCGCGCGAGGCGGTGATCGAAGCGGCGCGGACGAAGCCCTTTCTGGGGATCTGCATCGGGCTGCAGATGCTGTTCGAGCACGGCGAGGAAGGCGACACGCAGGGCCTGGGGCTGCTCGCGGGCGAGGTGCCGCGCTTCGCGGCTCCCGGCCTGAAGATCCCGCACATGGGCTGGAACGAGGTCATACAGACGCGTCCGCACCCCTTGTGGGCCGAGATCGCAAATAACAGCCGTTTCTATTTCGTGCACAGCTACTACCCGGTGCCGCGCGATCCGGCGCTGACCGCCGGAACCGCGGTCTACGGGAAGTCCTTTACCTGCGCGGTGGCACGGGATAACATTTTTGCCGTCCAGTTCCATCCGGAAAAAAGCCAGTCCGCAGGCCTGCAACTCCTGTCCAACTTCGTGCGCTGGCGCCCCTGATCGAGCGAAGTGCTCATCATCCCCGCAATTGACTTGAAGGACGGGCGCTGCGTGCGCCTCAAGCAGGGCGACATGCGCACCGCGACGGTCTTCTCGGAAGAGCCCGTGGCCATGGCGCGGCACTGGACGGCGCAGGGCGCGCGGCGACTGCACATCGTGGACCTCAATGGCGCCGTCGCCGGCCGGCCGAAGAACGAGAAGGTGATCCGCGAGATCGTCGCCGCCGTGGGCGCTACCGTCCCGATCCAGCTCGGCGGCGGCATCCGCGACCTCGACGCGATCGAGAGCTACCTCGACGCCGGCGTGACCTACGTGGTGATCGGCACCGCGGCGGTGAAGAACCCGGGATTCCTGTCCGACGCCTGCTATGCCTTTCCCGGCCATGTGATCGCGGGTCTGGACGCCAAGGAAGGCAAGGTGGCGGTGGAGGGCTGGTCGAAGATGACCGGCCACGACGTCGTCGATCTCGCCAGGAAATTCGAGGAGTACGGGGTCGACGCGATCGTCTACACCGACATCGGCCGCGACGGCATGATGACCGGCATCAACGTCGAGGCGACCTACAGGCTCGCCCAGGCGCTCAAGACCCCGATCATCGCCTCCGGGGGCCTGAACAGCGTCGCCGACGTGGAAGCGGTATGCACCAAGCTGGTTCCCGAGGGGATCATCGGCGCCATCGCCGGGCGCGCCCTGTACGAGGGCAAGCTCGACCTCAAGGCCGCGCAGGCGGCGGCCGACAAGGCGCTCGGCAAGGCCTGAGCATGCCGCTTGCCAAACGGGTGATTCCCTGCCTCGACGTCACCGCGGGCCGGGTGGTGAAGGGCGTCAATTTCGTCGCGTTGCGCGACGCGGGAGACCCGGTCGAGATCGCGGCGCGCTACGACGCCGAGGGCGCCGACGAGCTCGCCTTCCTCGACATCACGGCGAGCTCGGACGAGCGCGACATCCTGCTGCACGTCATCGAGGCGGTCGCCTCGCGCGTGTTCATTCCGCTCACGGTGGGCGGCGGGGTGCGCAAGGTGGAGGATGTGCGGCGCCTCCTCAACGCCGGCGCGGACAAGGTCTCGATCAACACCGCCGCGGTGCAAAACCCCGAGCTGGTGCGCGAAGCTTCGGGCATCGTCGGCTGCCAGTGCATCGTGGTGGCGATCGACGCGAAGAGAAGCGGTGGCGCGTGGCAGGTCTACACCCACGGCGGGCGCAAGCCCACGGGACTGGACGCGGTCGACTGGGCCCGGCGCATGCAGGCTGCGGGCGCCGGAGAGATCCTGCTCACGAGCATGGACCGCGACGGCACCCGCGACGGCTTCGACCTCGATCTCACGCGCTCGGTGTGCGACGCGGTCGGCGTGCCGGTGATCGCGTCCGGCGGCGTGGGCACCCCCGAGCACCTCGCCGAGGGCGTCCTCGAGGGCCACGCCGACGCGGTGCTCGCCGCGAGCGTGTTTCATTTCGGCGACTTCACGGTGCGCGAAGCGAAGGCGCACATGCGGCGCCGCGGCATCGAGGTCCGGCTGTGACCACCCATTGGTTTTGGGGGTGGGCATGAGCTGGCTCGAGGAAATCCCCTGGAACAAGGATGGATTGATCACGGCCATCGCTCAAGACGCGTCTTCCGGGAAAATACTCATGGTGGCGTGGATGAACCGCGAAGCCCTGAAGGAGACCGTTGAGACGAACCAGGCGGTGTACTGGTCGCGCTCGCGCGGCAGGCTCTGGCGCAAGGGCGAGGAATCCGGCCACGTGCAGAAGGTGCTCGAGGTGCGCCTCGACTGCGATGCGGATGCCGTGCTCCTCAAGGTCGAGCAGGCAGGCGGCATCGCCTGCCATACCGGCCGCGAAAGCTGCTTTTTCCGAAAACTCGATGACGGGAGGTGGGTGACGACCGATCCGGTGCTCAAGGATCCCTCGCGCATCTACAAGAAATGAAGCAAGGCCTGGCACAGACGCTCGAGCGCATCGCCGCGATCATCGAGGAGCGCAAGAGCTCGAGCGCGGAACAATCCTACGTCGCTCGCCTGCTCACGGATCACGAGGACGCGGTCCTGAAGAAGATCGGCGAGGAGGCGACCGAGACGGTGCTCGCCGCGAAGAGCGGCGACCGGCTGCATCTCGTGCGCGAGACCGCCGACTTGTGGTTCCACTGCATGATCCTGCTCGCACGGCACGGCCTGGGGCCTGGCGACGTGCTCGCCGAGCTGTACCGGCGCGAAGGCATTTCGGGACTGGACGAGAAGGCCGCCAGAAAGCATGACAAGCGACGCTGATTGCATATTTTGCAAAATCGTCCGGGGCGACATCCCGGCGAAGAAAGTCCACGAGGATGCCGATATCCTCGCCTTCCACGACGTGCGGCCGCAGGCGCCGGTGCACTTGCTGGTGATTCCAAAGACTCACGTGCCGACGCTGTATGACGCCAATATGAACCATCTCGAGGCGCTCGGCCGGATGCTCGCGCTGGCGGGAGAACTCGCGCGCAAGGCGGGGGCGGCCGACGGCTTTCGCATCATCATCAACACGGGCCGGGTGGGGCACCAGGAGGTGTATCATGTCCACATGCATATCCTGGGCGGGCCGGAGCCTCTCGGCCCGATGCTTGCTCGAAGGAAATAAGGAGACGCTATGGGCTCGTTCAGCATTTGGCATTGGCTGATCGTCCTTTTGATCGTGATGCTGATATTCGGGACCAAGAAGCTGCGCAACATGGGCGCGGATCTTGGCGGTGCGGTGCGCGGCTTCAAGGACGGCATGCGCGAAGGCGGCGAAAAGCCCGCCGATGCCCCGGCGCCCCAGGTCACCGGCAAGACGGTCGAGGGCGAAGTCAAGGGCAAGACCGAGCAGAAGGCCTGAGGCCAGCCACGGTTTCCACCAAAGGCGCCCAACCGGGCGCCTTTTTGTTCTCCAGCCGATGTTCGACATAGGATTTTCCGAGCTTCTGGTAATCGGCATCATCGCTCTCGTGGTCATCGGCCCCGAGAAGCTGCCGCGCGTCGCGCGCACCATCGGCCACCTCGCCGGGCGGCTGCAGCGCTATGTCGCGGACGTGAAATCCGACATCAATCGCGAGATCGAGCTGGACGAGCTGCGCAAGATGCGCGACTCCATGCAGAAGGCGGCAACCGACTTCCAGTCCTCGGTGCAGAGCGAGCTCACCAAGACCGAGACCGATCTCAACAAGGCTGTGGAGGAGGTCGTCAAAGACCCGGCGGCTCCGTCCGCTGCGGAAGCAGTGGCTCCGCCCGCCGCGGACGCCGTGGCTCCATCCGCGCCGCCGGTCGAGAACAAGAGCGCATGAGCGACCAGGAAAGCTTCAACACCCAGGAAACCTTCATCTCGCACCTCGTCGAGCTGCGCCAGCGGCTGGTGTATTCGCTCGTCGCCATCGGCGTGGCCCTCGGCGCGCTCCTGGTCTGGCCGGGCGCGGGCGCCATTTATGACCTGCTGGCGCTTCCGCTGATGCGCGCGCTTCCCGAAGGCTCGCGCATGATCGCCACGGGAGTGATCACGCCGTTTCTCGTGCCGCTGAAGGTGAGCGCAATGGCGGCGTTCATGCTGGTGCTGCCCTACGTGCTCTACCAGGCGTGGGCCTTCGTCGCGCCCGGGCTCTACGAGCACGAAAAGCGGCTGGCGGTCCCCATCGTCGTCGGCAGCACGGTGCTTTTCTTCCTCGGCGTGGCGTTCTGCTACTTCTTCGTGTTCGGCAGGGTGTTCGCGTTCATCAACGAGTTCGCGCCCAAGTCGATCACCCCCGCGCCGGACATCGAGGCCTATCTCAGCTTCGTGATCACGATGTTCCTCGCGTTCGGCATCGCCTTCGAGATCCCCATCGTGGTGATCGTCCTGGTGCGCGCCGGCATCGTGTCGGTGCAGAAGCTCGGCGAGATGCGGCCTTACGTGGTTCTTGGCAGCGCCGTCGCCGCCGCGGTGGTCACGCCGCCCGACGTGGTCTCCATGCTGGCGCTGCTCGTGCCGATGTGCCTGCTCTACGAGGCAGGCTTGTTTTTCTCCCGTTTCATCAGCGTGCGCTCGAGAGAAAGCGATCCACTAGATCAAACTGGTCAGGTACGTTGAGCGCCGGGGCATGGCCGCAGCCGGCGATGGTGACCACCACCGCGTGCGGCCCGCGCCGCCGCATCTTCTCGGCGGTGTCGGGCAGGAGCAGATCCGAGTTTTCGCCGCGCAGGCAAAGCGTCGGCACGTCGATCGCGTCGTAGGCCTCCCACAGCGCGTAGTCGGCCGGATAGTGCTCGAACTGCAGGACCATTTTCGGGTCGTAGTGCGGCGTCACCTTGCCGTCGGCCGTGCGCCGCGCGGAGGTTTCGGTGAGCTTGCGCCACTGCTCGTCGGACAGCGAGCCGAAAGGTCGGTAGATCGTCCGGAAGTACTGCTCGAGCTCGCTCATGCGCTCGAAAGCGGGCGGATTGCCCGCGTAAGTGCGGATGCGCTCGACCGCAGCCGCAGCGAGCTGCGGACCGATATCGTTGAGCACGAGCCGCCGGATGCGTCCCTTCAGCGCGCCGGCCGCGAGCTGAATTCCCAAGGCGCCGCCC
>DASZOS010000013.1:0-12538 GCA_035550695.1 Burkholderiales bacterium
CTAGCCGTTCCAGCGCACATCGCACGCCTTGCGACTAAGAAGGCTGCGTTGATGGCGCAGCCACGCGTTGGCCATCTTTCCCTGCGGGTCAAGGCGGCGCTGCTCGGCGAGGAAGCGCCCGAGCTGCGGATAGCAGTGCTCGGTCTGGGCGCGCGTCGCCTCCGGGGTGCAGGCAATCGGGAAGCCCCCGCCGTGGGCGATGGCCGTATCGATGAGCTCGCTCCGCAGCTGCGCAACGCGCACGGCTGCGCCGATGGTGGCTTGCTCGCAAATCCCGATGCTAACCTCCGTATAGTCGCGTTGCGCCCAGCGCAGGAACGTTTCGGCCTCTTGCCGTGTGCGCCGCAGTTGCATGTTTTCGATCGGGATGCGCCGTTCCACGCAGCGCTCGCGCGCCGCAGCGAGAAAGGCTTCGACCTTCTGCGGCGGCACTAGGAGTTGCAGCATTCGCGCCGGCCGGCCGGCTTGGGCCTCCGGGTTCATCTGCGGCGTCTGCGCTTCGTTGAGCGCCCGCGCCAGGGATTCCAAGCGCAGGGTCACGCTGTACAACACGCCGAAAAGGCCTTGTCCGCCGACCACCAGCGCGAAGAGCTCCGGGTTGGCAATCCGGTCCACCCGGCGCAATTGCCCGTCGGCCGTGATGAGGGTAAGCGACTCGACATGCGCCACGGCGGGTGTGCCCTCGGGTCCGGCAGCATTCCAGTCGATGCTCGCGCCTATGGTGGGCCGCGTAGTGCGCACTTTCTGCGCTCGCTCGTCGTCAGGTCGCAGGCGTGCGGCGAGGCTCTTCCAAGTAGCGCCGGCCTGGACCTCTACGAGCGCGCGACTCGCATCGACGCGCAGCACGCGGTCAAGCCGGGAAGGGTCGAACGGCCGGGATTCGCGGACGGTTTGGGAAAGCTCATTCGCCGAGAGCGGAAGCGTAGGGCTGGCCACGATGTTGTCCTCCTGAAGAACACCCGCAGATTGTTGAGCCCGCGCGAGAGGCCGGGCAACGCCGGCGTTGCGAGTCGCACACGTCGCTACCGCGGGTTGCGCGCTAGACGGTCGGCCGGCGCTCGAATGCGGAATAGCGGGGTCCGCCCTCTATCTCGGGCGCTTCGATTTCCACTCTCAAGACGAGCGCGGCCGGAGGGCCGCGGCGCGCCCACGCGATCAGGGCATCCACGTTCTCAGGCGGACCCTGCAGCAGCGCTTCGACGCTGCCGTCCAAGCGGTTGCGCACCCATCCGCACACGCCCAGCTTGTTTGCTTCGTAGCGCAGGCCTTCTCGGTAGCCAACGCCTTGCACTCTTCCAGAGATGCGCAGCTGCCGCGTCACCATGTAAAAAACCTTGAGGAAACGCTCCTAAGTCCAGAGCTTGGTTGCGGTCTCCATGGTAAGCTGCTTGAAAGATTGGTATTTTAGGGGGGATAAGAAAGTGCGTATCGCATTGCTAGTCGTCGCAGGGCTTGCTCTGGTCGGATTCCTTGTCGTCGCGGTCGTCCTTCCCCAAATGGCCGGTGCCGAGGCGCGGGAAGCCGCGCAAGCGCTGATCTCCGGCGCCGAGCCGGCAAAGCAGCAGGTCGGCGCTTCCGCGGAAAAATCCGGCAAGCTTTCCGGCGTCGGAAAGGGCATCAAGCTAGCTTCGAAGAACGATCCGAAATACGGCGAGATGAAGTGGATCGTTTCCGACGACGGCGACATCCGCGGCTGGAACGAGAAGAACGCGCTCGAGGTCACCATGACGCCGTCGCTGCAATCCGGCAAGGCGAGCTGGCGTTGCAAGGGCTATCCGATCGACGCGATGCCGCCGAGCTGCGGTGGCCGCTCCTGAGCCGAGCCCGCAGCGCTTACCTGCCGAACGGTTAGCCCCTTAGCGGCGCCCGAGGATCGCACGCGCGACCAGCGCGCCGAGCGCCGTCGCGCCAGCGACGAGCAACCAGTCCCGCCGGCGCCAGCCGCGCTTCTGCGGGGGCTTGAGCGAACTCAGGGCCTGCGTAGCAGATACCGAGCCGGAAGCCGTGTCCGCTCCGGTAAGGGACGCGAGTCGTTGCGTCGCCTCGGCAGAATCGAAGGAATGGGCTAGCCCGCGCGCAGGCGGCGCGGTCGAGTGCTCCGGTGCAACGTCTTCTTGCCGGGTGCGGTTGAGCGTTTGGGCCATCACCACCGCCTGGGCCTGCGTGACGGCGAGCTCGGGCTGGGGTCCGCTTGCGAGGCCGTGCGGCCGCGGCGGCTGCAGGATCGCCTGCGGGGCGGACATCTGGCGCTCGCAGTCGCGCAGGTCACGCGCCAGCGCCTGGGCGTCCGCGTAGCGCTCCTCGAGAGGCTTTGCCAGCATCTTGGCGACGATGTAATCGAGCAGCACGGGTACCGCATGGTTCACGGCACTCGGTGCCGGCGGGGCGAAGTTCACGATCTGGTACATGAGAGCGGTGACATTCTCGCCGCCGAAGGGCGCTATGCCGGTGAGCATCTCGTAGAGGATCACACCGAGCGAGAAAATGTCCGAGCGCTGGTCGGCGCGTTTGCCGATCACCTGCTCGGGCGACATATACTTCGGCGAACCGAGCATCATGCCGGTTTGCGTGAGGTCGTCGGCCGCGGTGCGCATGCGGGCGATGCCGAAATCGGTGATCTTTACCGCGCCGTCCGCGATCACCATGATATTGGCGGGCTTGATGTCGCGATGCACGACGTTGTGCTGATGCGCGTACGCGAGGCCTTCGGCCACTTGCGAGGCGATGGAGACCGCCTGCGAGACGGGCAGCGCGCGCCCTTCTCCGATCAGCGAGCGCAGCTCCACTCCCTCGATGAACTCCATCGCCATGTAGGCGATGTCGCCTTCCTTGCCCACGTCGTAGACCGTGACGATGCTGGGATGGTTAAGGCTTCCGGCGGCGCGCGCCTCCTGGTAGAAGCGTGCTTCGTACTTCTCGGCGCCGTCCTTTTCCAGCGCCATGTTCACGGTCTTCACCGCCACGGTGCGCTCGAGCACCGTGTCGCTCGCCTTGTAGACGACGCCCATGGCGCCGCGGCCGAGCTCCGACAGGATGGCGTAGCGGCCGAGCTGTGCGGACTCCATGCTGGCCGGCTCGATCGGTGCCTGGCTTATCGGCCCGCCTTCACCGAGCGGAACACCGGGCCCCAGACGGGGTGGCCTGCCTCCTCGGGCGCGAGTTCCATCGCTGGGTCGACGGCGAGCGCCTTGCGGAATTCGTCGCGGCATTGCCGCTCGCGGTTCGATACGCAGTAGATGAAGGCCACATGCTTGTGCGCGACGATGCGGTTGGCATCGGCGAGCCCCTGGTCGAGCGCGCTCTGCAAGTTCTTGAGCGACGCCGCGTACTCGCCGTCCTCGTACTGCTTTAGGCCGGCGTTGAGCGCGGCCTGGCCCTTGTTCGGCTGCAGGAATTCGTGCACCTTGCGCATCGGCTCGGTGGCGCAGCCCGACAGCAGAAGCGCGGCCGCTATGGCGAACAGTCGGAGCATTATCTGAACCTGTGGCGGATTCTTACCGCCTCTCCCGGCTTGACCTCGATGTTCTCCACGCGCGTTGGAAAAGTCGAGTTGCGTAGCTCTATCGTATGCGTGCCGGCGGGAATATCAAGCACCCGCAGCGGCGGGCTCACCCCGCGACTGCGCCCGTCGACCACGACCTCGCCCCAGGGCACAACCGCGACTTCCAGGCGGCCGAAGCCCTGCGTGACGGCGGGCGTTTCGGGCACAGGCTTTTCGCGGCGCTCAAGTTTTTTTTCAAGCCGCGCGAGCAGCTCCTTTTTTGCAATGCTCTTCGCGCTGGCCGACTTGGCGGGCTCGGGGGTCGGAGCGTTCGTCGGCCGGGGGCGCGGCGCGGGCGTTGCGTAGTCGAGCGGCGTGTCGGCGCCTTCGATCATCGATCGCGCGGCGACGCCGCCCACCACCAGCAGCGCGAAAACCACCGGTGCCGCGACGAGTGCCGAGCGCCGGAACCCGAGCGGGCCGTTCGCAGCCAGCCAGCCGCCATAGCGCGCCTTGATTTGCGATTCGGTTTGGGCGAGCCGCCGTCCGGCGGGCGTCCCGCCGACGACCGAGTACACGTCGTGCTCGCGCACGTGCTTGTCGGTGCGCGCGCCTTCGTGGCGGAACAGATTCATGTAGTCGCGCGACAGGCACGACACCACTTCGTAGAACGAGCGCGAGACGAGAAGCTGGCCAGGATGCGCAAAGCTCATCACCCGCTGCGCGACATTGATGCCGTCGCCGATGATGTTCATCTGCCCATTCAAGTCCTTGACCAGCCGCACGGGGCCGAGATTCACTCCGAGGCGCACCGGTACGGCGGCGGCCCGTTCGTCGCCCGCCGCAGCCAAGTTGCGCATGGCGAGCGCCGAGAACAGCGCGTCCTCAGGGTCGCCCATGAAGGTGACGGCGGCGCCGTCGCCAGTGTCGAGAATGATGCGGTCGCGCTGCGGAACCTGCCCGAGCGCCGTGGCGAGAGAGCGGTTGAACGACTGCTTCAGCAGCAGCTGCTCGGCAACCGGCTTCTTCGAGTATTCAACGATGTCGAGGAACAGCACGCTGCATACCAGCGTGCGGCTGGAGCTTTCCACGACGGCCTCTCCCCATGCGGCGCGCCGGCCGCGACGCGAATCATTTTACGCGCATGCCGGGTTGTGCTCCCGAGTCCGGCGAAATGAGGAATATGCCCGGCCCCTCGCCCGCATTTTCCCCCGACGCGGCGAGGATCATGCCTTCGGAAAGCCCGAACTTCATCTTGCGCGGCGCCAGATTCGCCACCAGCACGGCAAGCTTCCCCTCGAGCGCCTCCGGCTGGTACGCCGACTTGATGCCGGCGAAGACCGTCCGTATCGGGCCGCCGAGGTCGAGCGTGAGCTTGACCAGCTTATCGGCCCCTTCGACGGCCTCCGCGCGCGCGATCTTCGCCACGCGCAGGTCAACTTTTGCAAAATCTTCAATCGTGATCTCGGGGGCCACGGCGTACTCCTTGGTTGCGTGCTGCTGCTGTTCCGCGTGCCGCTGCGGCGCGCCTGTCTGCGGCACCGATGCGGTGTCGAACAGCTGATCAAGCTGCCTATCCTCTACGCGGGTGAGGAGGTGGCGATACTCGTGGATGCGATGTCCGGCCGACAGCAGCTTTCCAGCGTCCGTCCATTGCAGCGGCGCGATGGCGAGGAAACGCTCGGCGTCGGCGGCAAGCTTGGGCAGCACGGGCTTCAGATAGACCGTGAGTAGCCTGAACAGGTTGATCGCAACAGAGCAGACCTCCTGCAGCCGGCGCTCGGCGCCGGCCTGCTTGGAAAGCTCCCAGGGCTTTTGCTCGTCGACGAACTGATTGGCGAGGTCCGCGAGCGCCATGACCTCGCGCAGCGCCTTGCCGAACTCGCGCTCCTCGTAAAGCGTGGCGATGGAAGAGGCCCGCGCCTGGGACTCGGCGACCAGGCGGTGCTCGCCACCCGCGATTTCGCCGCGGAACTTGCGGTTGAGGAACATCGCGCAGCGGCTGGCGATGTTCACGTACTTGCCGACGAGGTCGCTATTCACCCGCGCCAGAAAATCATCGGGGTTGAAGTCCAGGTCCTCGACGTTGGCGTTCAACTTGGCCGCGATGTAGTAGCGCAGCCACTCTGGATTCATGCCGAGCTCGAGATAGCGCAGCGGGCTGATGCCGGTGCCGCGCGACTTCGACATCTTGTCGCCAGACACGGTAATGAAGCCGTGCACGTAGACATGGTCCGGGACCTTGTAAGGCGCGCCGGCGAACTTCAGCATCGCCGGCCAGAACAAGGTGTGGAAGTAGATGATGTCCTTGCCGATGAAGTGGATCTGCTCGGCTGCCGGGTCGCGCAGGAAGGCCTCGAAATCGAGCTCGCGCTTGGCGCAGTAGTTCTTGAACGAGGCGAGATAGCCGATCGGCGCGTCGAGCCACACGTAGAGATATTTCTCCTCCGGGATGTCCGGAATGCGGATCCCGAAATACGGCGGGTCGCGTGAGATGTCCCAGTCCGAAAGCGCCTTGTCCCCCGAGCCCTCGAGCCATTCCTTCGCCTTGTTCGCCACCTGCGGCTGCAGGCGGCCGGGCGTGTCGATCCAGGTCCTGAGAAAGCTCTGACATTTGGGATCGGACAGCCTGAAGAAGTGGTGCTCGGAGGACTTCAGCACTGGCGCCGCACCCGACAGGGTGGAGCGCGGGCTCCTCAGTTCGGTGGCGGAATACACGCTGCTGCAGTTCTCGCACGCGTCCCCGTACTGGTCCTTGGCTCCACAGTTCGGACATTCGCCCTTGATATAGCGGTCGGCAAGGAACATGCCCTTCACCGGGTCGTAGAACTGCTCGATGCGCTTGGTGTAGACCAGCCCCGCGGCCTTCAGCCTGCGGTATATATGCTGGGAGAGCTCGACATTTTCCGGGGAATCCGTGGAGTGCCAGTTGTCAAACGAGATGTGGAATCCCTGCAGGTACTTCGGCCGCTCGGCGCCGATGCGCGCGACCAGCTCGCGCGGCGTGAGGCCCTCGGCTTCGGCCTTCAGCATGATCGGCGCCCCATGCGCGTCGTCGGCGCCCATGAAATGCACCTCGTGCCCTTGCATCCGCTGGAAGCGCACCCAGATATCGGCCTGGATGTACTCCATGATGTGCCCGATGTGGAACGAGCCGTTGGCGTACGGCAAGGCCGTGGTGACGAAGAGCTTGCGGGGCATTTGTGACCAGGGAAAGCAGAGGATTTTAGCTTACACTTCAACCATGTCCCTCACTGAACCGCAGGTCCAGGAAGCGCTGCGCAAGCTCGTCGATCCGAACACCGGCAAGGATTTCATCGCCGCGCGCTCGGTGCGCAACCTCAAGCTGGCGGGCGACGAGGTTTCGCTCGACATCGAGCTCGGCTACCCGGGCAGGAGCCAGTTCGAGCCGATCCGCCGGCAGGTGCTCCAGGCGCTGAAAGAAGCAGGCGCCGCGAAGGCGACGGTCAAGGTCAGTTCCAAGGTCGTGGCGCACGCCGTGCAGCGTGGCGTGAAGCTCCTCCCGGGGATCAAGAACATCATCGCGGTTGCCTCAGGCAAGGGCGGGGTCGGCAAGTCGACGACGGCGGTGAACCTGGCGCTCGCGCTCTCCGCCGAAGGCGCGACGGTCGGCGTGCTCGACGCCGATATCTACGGGCCCTCCCAGCCCATGATGCTCGGCATCACCGGGCGGCCCGAATCGAAAGATGGCAAGCACCTCGAGCCCTTGGAGGGGCACGGACTACAGGCGATCTCGATCGGCTTTCTAATCGATATCGATACCCCCATGGTGTGGCGCGGCCCCATGGTCACCCAGGCGCTGGAGCAGCTGCTGAAGGACACGAGCTGGCGCGACCTGGATTACCTCGTGGTGGACCTGCCGCCCGGCACCGGCGACATTCAGCTCACGCTCGCGCAAAAAGTTCCCGTCACGGGCGCAGTGATCGTCACCACGCCCCAGGACATCGCCCTCATCGACGCCAGAAAAGGCCTCAAGATGTTCGAAAAGGTGGGCATCCCGATTCTCGGCGTGGTGGAGAACATGTCTTTCCACGTTTGCCCGAAGTGCGGCCACCAGAGCCACATCTTCGGCACCGGCGGGGCCGAGAGGATGTGCCGCGACTACGGCACCGAGCTCCTCGGCCAGTTGCCGCTCGACGAGGCGATCCGCAGCCAGGCCGATTCCGGCAAGCCGAGCGTGGTGTCCGACCCGGATGGTCCGGTGGCCGAGATCTACCGCCGCATCGCGCGGCGCTGCGCGGTGAAGATCGCCGACTCGCAGCGCGACATGACCTCCAAGTTCCCCAACATCGTCGTCCAGAACACCTAGATGCCGGTCAAATCGGACCGCTGGATCCGGCGCATGGCGCTGGAACACCGGATGATCGATCCGTTCGAGGCCTTCCAGGTGAAGGCCGTCGCGGGCAAGAACGTCGTCTCCTACGGCACCTCGAGCTACGGCTACGATATCCGCTGCTCGACCGAATTCCGGATCTTCACCAACATCAATTCGACCATCGTCGATCCCAAGGCGTTCGACGAGAAGAACTTCGTCGCCTACCAGGGCGAGGTGTGCATCATCCCGCCAAACTCCTTCGCCCTAGCACGCACGGTCGAGTACTTCCGCATCCCGCGCAATGTCCTCACAATCTGCTTGGGCAAGTCCACCTACGCGCGCTGCGGCATCATCGTCAACGTGACGCCGCTCGAGCCGGAGTGGGAGGGGCATGTGACGCTGGAGTTCTCCAACACCACGCCGCTGCCGGCAAAGATCTACGCCAACGAGGGCGTCGCGCAGGTGATCTTCATCGAGTCCGACGAAGTCTGCGAGACGTCCTACCGCGACCGCGGCGGCAAGTACCAGGGCCAGAAGGGCGTCACGCTGCCGCGCATCTGACCCCTATACCTTGGGGTGGGTGGAAAGACCGAGCGGTACCTATTGTGGTTCCACACGGCAGAAAAAATCGGAAAAAGCCCTTGACGCAGGGGGGCGTGTCCCTATAATCCGCTCAAGTTTTTTCTTTTGGATTCGTCGCGCAAGAGGAGGTCATCATGAGAGGCACCAGGAGAGGCGGCATGGGTTACGAAGTTTGCGTTCGGGACATTCCTGAAACTTAGTTCCACACCGGGAGAAGACTGATGGGGGAGCGCAGTACCTTCGCGCGCAAGCAAAGCGCGCAGCTCGGGCAGCAACCGCAAGAGCAGCTCTTCGATACGCATCCCGAAGTCAGCCTCGACTTCGAGATAGTGCGCCAGGCAGCACGCCAGAAATACACCCGCCCGTTCCTGATCCTCGACACCGCGATCGTGCGCGGCAAAGTCAGGCGCTTCCGCGCCGCCATGCCGCGCGTGCGGCCGCACTACGCCGTGAAGGCGAACCCGGACCGGCGCGTGCTGAAAGTCCTGGTCCAGGAGGGCGCCGGGTTCGAGATCGCGTCGGTTGCCGAACTCGACATCCTGCTCAGCATGGGCGTGAGCGCTGCGGAGGTGTTCTTCTCCAATCCTGTCAAGTCGCGCGAAGCGATCGCCTACGCCGCCGCCAAGGGCGTGGAATGGTTCGTCATCGACAGCATCGACGAATTGCGGCGGGTGTATGAGGTCAAGCCCGACGCCAAGCAATACCTGCGCATCGCCGCGCCCAACATCGGCAGCGACTGGCCGCTCTCGGGCAAGTTCGGCGCCGGGGTGGGCGACGCGCGCGAGATCGTGGCCCTTGCGGCAAGGCTAGGCGCCGACCTTGCGGGCGTGACCTTTCACGTCGGCTCCCAGTGCCGCAACCCGGAAAACTGGCGGGTCGCGCTCGAAAAGGCGAGGAGCCTGTTCGATGTCATGACCAAGGTGGGCCTCAAGCCGCGGCTGCTGAATATCGGCGGCGGATTCCCGGTGCGACATGTCAAGCCCATCCCCTCCATCGAGACGATCGGCGCGGTGGTGAACGAGGGTCTCAAGGCGTTCCCCGAGGAGGTCCAGGTCGTCGCCGAACCCGGCCGTTTCCTGGTTTCCGACGCCGGCTACTTCGTGTGCCGGGTGCTCGGCACCGCGACCCGCGCCGGAAAGCGCTGGATGCACTGGGACGCGGGGCTGTTCGGCGGGATCATCGAGTCGAGCGAGGGCCTCAAGTACCGCGTGCGCACCGACCGCGCCGGACCGGACGCCCCCTGGACCGTCGGCGGCCCGACCTGCGACTCGGTCGACATCGTGATGCGTGACGAGCCGCTGCCGTCGGACCTCCAGGAAGGCGACTTCATCTACATCAAGAACGCCGGCGCCTACACCACGGCCTATGCGAGCCAGTTCAACGGCTTTCCTTTGCCCGAGGTGCGGGTGTTCGAATCCAGAGGCTAGGCTTTCTCGTACAGCACGAAATCGAAGCGCGTACCGTCCGCCGCGGTATGCGCTTCGCGTTGCGCCTCCCGCCAGCGGGAGCGCTCGTATGGCGGAAACCACGTGTCGCCGGCGAAATCCTTGTGTATTTCCGTGATTACGAGGCCGTCGGCGATCGGCAGCGACTCCGCGAACAAGCCGCTGCCGCCGATCACGAAGGCGACCGGCTCGCCTGCGCACAAGGCGAGCGCGCTCTCCAGCGAGGTTGCCACCGCGGCGCCTGGTGCCTCGTAACCGGGCGTGCGCGTCACGACGATGTTTTCGCGCCCTGGCAGCGGCCCCCTTAGCGATTCCCACGTATGCCGGCCCATGATCACCGGATGGCCCATGGTCAGGCGCTTGAAGTGCTGCAGATCCTCCGGAAGGTGCCACGGTAGCCGCCCATTGGCGCCTATGATTCCATTTGCGGCGACGGCGACCACGAGATAGATGCGCGGCCCGGCAATCTGTGACATAACTCCTCTAATGCTGGATTTTCTCGTGAAATTATAAGGACATGGGTTATCCGCGGTCCTTCCTCGGCCTGCTGCTGGCCGGTTTCACGCTGGTGGCGCTGCCGCTTGTGGGGGCGCTCGCTTACTCGGCCTGGAACACCGAACGGCTCGCGGAACAGAGCCGCAACGCCGTGTTCAGCGCTTCCCAGGCCGCGCGCGCCAGCCGTTCCCTGGTGAACCGGATCGGATCGATCGAGCGCCTCGCGCAGCAGATGGCCATCGTCGAGGACGCAGAGCTCGCGGCGGATTACGCACGCGTGCACCAGAACTTCAAGCAGGTGTCGGCCGAGCTCGCTATGCTGCCGCTCGATGCCGAACAACAGGCAGCGCTGGAAAAGACCGTGGCGCAGGAGCAGAGCCTCTACGAGCTCTTATCCGCGCAGCCGCGGCGCCGGCTTGATGTCCGCCGTGTCGTTGGACTGACCAGTGAGCTCGCCGAGAATGCCTACGAGGTGCTCGCCATCAGCTACATCGTCGCTGACCGCGAAGTGGTGCGGCTGCGCTCCAACGCCGAGACCGTGCAGCGGCGGCTCATCCTGCTGGTAATTTTCAGTACCGCCATCGTGCTCACCATCGCCCTCGCACTGACGCGGTACATCGCACGCCCGATCGCCGAACTGGACGCCTCCATCCGGCAACTCGGCGGTGCGGACTTCTCGCGGCCGATCACGGTGCGCGGCCCCGAAGACCTGCAGACGCTCGGCGAACGCCTCGATTGGCTGCGCCGACGGCTTGCCGAGCTGGAAGCGGAGAAGAACCGTTTCCTGCGGCACCTTTCCCACGAGCTGAAGACGCCCCTCACGGCGCTGCGCGAAGGGGCGGAGCTCCTGAACGATCAGGTCGGTGGCCCGCTCGCGCCGCCGCAGCGCCAGGTCGTGGCAATCATGCGCGACAACAGCGTAAAGCTGCAGCGCCTGATCGAGGACCTGCTCGATTATCAGCGTGCCCTGCACGCGGCCGCCTCGCTTCTGCCCCGGCAAGTGTCGCTCGACGCGCTGGTGCGCGAGGTTGTCCGCTCGCACGAACTTGCTACGCATGCGAAGGGCCAGACGGTTACGCTCGAGCTCGAAAAGCTCGACATCGAGGCCGACGGGGAGAAGCTGCGTTCGATCGTCGACAACCTGGTGGGTAACGCGGTGAAGTTCGCGCCCGCCGGCGGCGCCATCACCGTGACGGTGCGCTCGGTCGAAAACGACGCGGTCATCGACGTAATCGACTCGGGGCCAGGCGTGCCGGCCGAGGAACGCGAGGCGATCTTCGACTCGTTCTTCCGGGGGCGCGCGAAAGCGAGCGCTCGCATCGAGGGCAGCGGCCTGGGGCTTGCAATTGCGCGGGAGTTCGCGGAAGCGCACGGCGGGCGCATTCACGTGCTCGGCGAGGCGAGTGGCGGGCATTTCCGTGTAACGCTGCCGCGCAAGTCGAGGCAGGCACTCGCCGTCGCCGCATGAACCGCATTCTCCCCCTCATGATGGCGCTGCTCGCGGGTTGTGCGGCGTTTCAGCCGGGTGCGGACGAGGTGCTCGCCGTCGACAGCATTCTGAGCGAGGTAGTGAGCGTGGCGCGTGCGCCGGCGGCCGAGCAGAAGGCGGCGCTTGCCCGGGCGCAGCGGGCCTTCGTCGCGGATCCCTCGCCGCTGCCCCGGGTGCGCCTTGCGGCGCTGCTCGCCAGCCTTCCCGCCCCGCTGCACGACGATGCGCGCGCCGCGGAGCTGCTCGAGGCGGTAGCCGACTCGAGCTCACCGGGAACCGGGCGCCTGGCGGCGTTTCTCGGCACCCAGATCGCCGAGCGGCAGCGGCTGGTGCGCGAGGCCGAGCGCGTCACCAAGGAGGCCGAGCACGTTGCCAAGGAGGCCGAGCGCGCTGCGAAGGAGCGGGCGAGTCTAGATCGCGAAAGGCAAGCGAACGACAAGGAACGCGACAAACGCGAAGAAGCCCTGCGCCAGCAGCTCGAAGCGCTGCGCGCCATCGAACGTGTGATCATCGACCGCGAGGAGCGGCTGCGCGGGAAACCGGGAGCAAAGCCATGAGCCGAGAACCATCGAAGGTCCTGCTGGTGGACGATGACAAGGATCTTTTGCAGCTGATTGCGATGCGACTGACGGCGTCGGGGTATGCGGTGACGGCGGTGGAGTCTGGGGAGGCGGCGCTGGCGGCGCTGTCGGTGTCGCGGCCGCAGGTGG
>DASZOS010000014.1:0-43973 GCA_035550695.1 Burkholderiales bacterium
TCGCCCCATGCGGCGAATGCCATGCCGCAGCCGGTTCCCGCGGGGGTGCGGTAAAGCGGCACGTACTCCTGCCAGCGCGTGTGCAATCCCGCCGCGGCGCCGGCGACCACGATCCAGTTGCGGATCTCCGAGCTGCCCGAATTGAGCCTGGCGAGCGGAAGCGCCGAGAGCGCCGCCTCGTCCGCGCCGCGGCAGGCCTCGAGCACCGCTCGGTCGAGCGCTTCGTCGATGGTGAAGTGGCTCAAGCCGCCGGAGGCGAGGATTCCCACGCGGGCATCCCCGCTCCACGATTCCACGGCACGCCTTATTGCGCGCCCGAAGCGGTAGCAGCGGCCGGGGCGCGGCTGGTTCGGCGGGTAGTAGGTATTGACCACCACCGGGACGACGGGCACGACGCGCCGCGCCAGCAGCCTTCGATGCACGAAGCCGAAGGCATGGCCCTCGCCGCGCGGCCTGGGCAGGCCGTTGCCGTAGGAGATGTCGAACTCGCTTTCCACCAGTGAGCGAACCATGTGACGGGCAAGGTCCGAGGCCACCGGATACTCGCGCGGCCGCTCGGGCTCGTGGTACTGGGCGCGGGCGCGCTTCCAGTACTCGGGCGCTCCCGCAGGCAGGTCGAGCGCGCCGTTCACGATCGTGCTTGCGCAGTAGACGAGGAACGCGGGCAGGTTGTCGTCGAAGTACTGCTCCTTCTGGTCGTCGCCGACGACGACGAGCGCGTCGAGCCGAGCCTCGGCGACGGCTTCGGCCAGCCGCTCGATGTGCCGCTCGCAGGCGGCTACGCGTTCCGCGATCTTTTCCGCGGTGATCTGTTTCTGGATGCCGGGAGGCGCCGAACGGACAAGCTCGCCGTAAGTCGTGCGGTTTCCCTCGAGGTCGAGATGGTGGAGATACTGCTCGTCGCGGCGCGCGTGGGCGGCGAAGTCCTCGGCCGGGCTGTTGAGCGCGGGGCTGTGCGACGAGCCGAAGGCCGCGGCGAGACGCGCCATCAGGCGGGCGCTTTCCTCCGCATGAGCTCGCGGCTGATCAGCACCATGCCGAGGGCGATGCCGGCGATGTCGGTCACGATGGCCCCCGGGAACATGTCGCCCGGAATCAGGCTCAGCACGCCGGCGACGATGAAAAGCGCGCGTAGCGCCGGCGGCACCGGGCGGTAGAAGAAGCCCACCACGCCGATCGTGCCGAGCCAGATGCCGAGCGCGGCGGTCGTTACCGCCCACGCGACGGTGAGCGGATCGCCCTTCATGAGCAGGCTGGGCGAAACCGCGAAGAGGAACGGCACGATGTAGGCGGCCCAGCCGATGCGGGTCGCGGTCCAGCCGGTCTTGTCGACGTCGGCGCCGGCGATGTTGGCGGCGGCGAACGCCGACAGGGCGACGGGCGGCGT
Source organism: Burkholderiales bacterium (assembly GCA_035550695.1). Classification (GTDB taxonomy): domain Bacteria; phylum Pseudomonadota; class Gammaproteobacteria; order Burkholderiales; family SG8-39; genus SCGC-AG-212-J23. The sequence continues at coordinate 1,388 of DASZOS010000014.1, forward strand.
CACCATCGACATAATGCCGAAGTACAGCAGGAACATGTGCGCCGCCATCGGCGCGACGCCGACCTTCACCAGCGCCGGCGCGATCAGCGTAGCCATGATGATGTACACGCCGACGGTCGGCAGGCCCAGGCCGAGGATGATCGCCATCACCGCGGTCACCGCCAGCATCGCCGGCAGGCTCTGGCCGGTGATGGTGAGAAGCTGCAGCGTCAGGCCGAAGGCGAGGCCGGTGATGTTGAGGATGCCGATGAACATGCCGGCCACGGCGCAGATCAGGATCAGGTCCACCACCGCGGCTCCGGTGGACACCACGGCCTTGAGCACCTCGCCCGGTGAAACGCGCTGCCCCTTGTAGCCGAAGGCGAGCGAAAAGCCGATGAGGATCGCGGCGGCGGCGAGCGCGGCGTACTCGGCCGGCCAGTTCCAGGCCACCAGCGCGTAGACCAGCACGGCGAACGGGATCGGGAAATACCAGCCGGAGCGCAGCACCGCGAGAAGCTGCGGCAGGCGCTCCGCCGGCTCGCCGCGAATCCCGCGCTTCGCCGCCTCGACGTCGACCTGGAAGAACAGCGCCAGGTAGTAGAGGAACGCGGGGATGATCGCCGCGATCATCACCTCGACATAAGGCACCTGCAGCACCTCGGCCATGAGGAACGCGGCGGCCCCCATTACCGGCGGCATGAGCTGGCCGCCGGTGGAGCCGACCGCCTCGATCGCCGCGGCGATCTGCGCCGGGAAGCCCGAGCGCTTCATGAGCGGGATGGTGACCACGCCGACGGCCGAGACGTTGGCCACCGCGCTGCCGGAGATCATGCCGAAGAACGCCGAGCCCACTACCGCCACCTTGGCCGAGCCGCCGCGGTAGCGCCCCATCCAGGCGCGCGCCAGATCGGTGAAGAACTCGGAGCCGCCGCAGCGTCCGAGCACCTGCCCCAGCAGGATGAACGGCACCACCACGATGATCGCGATCTGCAGCGACGTGCCGAGAAGCGCGTTGGTATCGAGCCCGAGATAGACGAGCAGCCGGGTGAAGTCGACCGGGCGCGCCGCAAAGACGCCCGGCAGGTGGTGGCCGGCCATCGCATACGCCACGCCGCCGAGGGTGAAGCCGACGAGCGAGAAGCCCGCCATCCGGCGCGTGCCCTCGAGCACGAGGACGGCGAGCGCGGCGGACATCAGGATGCCGTCGAGCGGGCGCGAGGTAAGCTCGGTGCTGAGCTGCGGGTAGCGCCAGGCGAGCACCAGGCACAGCGCCAGCCCGGCAAGGCCCGCCAGGAAGTTAAGCCAGTGCCGCTTCCTGGAGGTGACGACGAAGCAGATGCCGATCGCCAGGCCGAGCACCGCGAGCAGCATCTGCTCGGTGTAGAGGTTGAGGCCAGCCTGGCGGTACAGATCCAGGACCCAGCCCACCACTGCCGCGATGAGCAGGGCCTGGAGAGCGAAGACAGTTCGTGGAAATGGCCGCTCGCCCTGAGACGCAGGGCTTTCTATGTACTCCTCGGCCATTTATTGCTTGGCGATGCCCTTCTCTTTATAGAACTTCATCGAGCCGGAGTGGAACGCCGCCGGCATCGCGCGGTTCATGAGGTCCGGGTTGAAGCCGCGGAAGGCGCCGAGGCTTTCGACCAGCTTGGGCTTGTTCTCGTACATCGCCTTGGCGATCCTGTACGCCGTGTCGTCCTTCACATGCGAGCCGACCGCGACCAGGTAGTCGTAGGCCATCAGCTTGGTGGGCACGTCGACCCCGGCGAACGCCGGGCCGGGCTTCACCTCGGCGACGTAGGCGTAGGCCATGTGCTTCTTCATCCTCGCCACCGCCTGGGGATCGTCGGACAGCGGCAGGTAGCGGATGCCGCCAACGGATTTGTGCACTTCCAGCACCTTGGCCGCGCCCAGGGCGAAGAAGCCGCCGTCGATCTTTCCCTCGACGAAGTCGTCGGCGCCGCGGATGACGTTGGGCACCAGCACCGGCTTGGTGTCCTTGCGCTCCACCCCGCCGTTGGCGAGCACGCCGTCGATGATGCGGTCCAGCGTCACCTGCGCGGAAAAGCCGGCGGGAATGCGCTTGCCCTTGAGATCCGCGATCGACTTGATGGGCGAATCCTTGCGCACGAAGATGCTGGAGAGCAGCGGGAAGATCACCGCCAGCACGCGCAGGTTCGTCTGCTTGCGGCCGTTGTAGGGGCCCTCGCCCTTGGTCGCCTCCTCGATCTCGAGCACGTTGCACACGGAGAGGTCGAGCTCGCCGGAATTCACCAGCGGCAGCACCGCGCTCGAGCCCGAGTAGGGCTGCACGCGGCTTTGCATGCCGTTGTCGGCCATCACCTTGGCGATCGCCGAGGCCATGTTGTAGCCGATCGAGCCCTGCGGAGCGGTGCCGAAGCCCAGGGCTTGCGCCTGGACCGAGCCCGCGCAGACCAGCGACGATCCCGCGAGCAGTGCCATCAACTGCCTTTTCATGGTGTGCTCCTCCTTTCCCCTATTCTAGACCGGGACCGAGATTTCGATGAGATTGAGATCCGGGTCGCGCACGTAGACCGAGCGCAGCTTGGACACCGCTCCGGTCTTCATTACCGGTCCCTCGAGCACCGCAATGCCGGATTGCTCGAGCCTGTCCATCACCGACTCCAGCGGCACGCTGGCGATGAAGCACAGGTCGAGGGTTCCGGGCGCCGCCACGTGCGCGCGCGGCGTGAACTCCCTGCCCCATTCGTGCAGGTTGATCTTCTGGCTGCCGAACTTTAGCGCGAGCCGCTCCCCGGTCGGCGTGAGGAAGCGCTCGAGCTTCAAGCCGAGCACTTCCGTGTAGAAGCGGATGCAGCCCTCCGTGTCGCGGGTGGTGAGAACGATGTGGTCGATGTGGTCGATCATGCTGTTAGAGGGCATTCAAGAGAAAACGTGGTCCGTCCCTGATTTTGCGTCAGATGACCTTCTTGTTCCTGAAAGCGCAAATCTGGTCGGCGGAAAAACCGAGGCTCCCGAGGATCTCGTCGGTGTGCTCGCCGAGCCGGGGCGCGGGCGAGCGGATGGCGCCGGGGGTCTCGGAAAGCTTCGGGATGATCCCCGGCACCTTGAGCGGCTCGCCGTCGCCGGCGATGACCTCTTCGATGATGCCGCGCGCGGCGTAATGCGGATCGGCGGCGATGTCGGCGGCGGTGTAGATGCGCCCCGCCGGAACTTCGGCTTCCTGCATTTTCCGTAGAACCTGCTCCTGGGTGAGCCTCGAGGTCCATTGCGCTATCGCGTCGTCGATACGCTGCATTTGCGCGGCGCGGCCGTCGTTCTTCGCGAGCCCCGGGTCGTCGCGCAGATCTTCGCGCCCGATCGCTCCCATGAGCCGCCGGTACAGGCTGTCGGCGTTGCCGGCGATGAGGACATAAGAGCCGTCGCTGCACGGGTAGAGATTCGATGGAGCGATGCCCGGCAGCGCGCTCCCCGAGCGCTCGCGAATGGCGCCCTGCGCGGCGTACTCCGGCAGCAGGCTCTCGGTGACGTTGAATACCGACTCGTAGAGCGCCACGTCGACGACCTGGCCCCGGTGGCCTTTCTGCACGTGGTGCAGCGCGAGCAGCGCGCCGATCACGCCGTGCAGCGAGGCGAGCGTGTCGCCCACCGAGAGATTCGGCCGCACCGGCGGGCGGTCCGGGAAGCCGGTGATGTAGCGCAAGCCCCCCATCGCCTCCCCGATCGCCGCGAATCCGGGGCGTTCGCGGTACGGGCCGGTCTGGCCGTAGCCCGAGATGCGCACCAGGATGAGGCCCGGGTTCTCTCGCGAAAGCGCCTCCCAGCCGAGGTTCCAGCGCTCGAGCGCGCCCGGACGGAAGTTCTCGATGACGATCTGGCACTCGCGCGCAAGGCGCCGCACGATCGCCTGGCCTTCGCTTTGGCGCATGTCGATGGTGATCGACTTCTTGTTGCGCGATTGCACGTGCCACCACAGCGACACGCCGTTGCGCATGCGGCGCCAGCGGCGCAGCGGGTCGCCGTCCCCGGGCGGCTCGACCTTGATCACCTCGGCGCCGAAGTCGGCCAGCGTCTTGGCGCAGAACGGCCCGGCGATGAGCGAGCCGAGCTCCAATACCTTGATACCCGCAAGAGGACCGGAAATCGTGGTCCGTCCCTGATTATCTTCTTTTGAGAAGTCGCAGCGGGTTGTATTCGAGCACGCTCTCACCGCGCTGGTTCAGCACCTTGTTGGCGAAGCGCACCAGCCCGCGGTCGCCTTTCGAGGTGAGCCGGTGCTCGATCACCTCGCATTCGACGTGAATGGTGTCACCCACCACCGTGGGCGCCTTCACGTCGAGCGTGCAGTTGAGGAACGCGAGACCGGTGTCCTGCATGCTCGGCAGCAGCAGGCCCTCGGCGAAGGAATACACCAGCGCGCCTGGCACCGGCCGTCCCTTGATGGCGCGCGCGGAATCCTCCGCGACAGCGAACAGCTCCTCGGTAAGCCAGGTGAGGTTGACGAAGGTCGCGACGTCGGCCTCGGCGATGGTGCGCCGGTGCGTGCGGAACTTGAATCCCGGCTCGAGATCCTCGAAGCAGAAGCCGCGCCCGATGACCGGGATCATTTCCTGTCGATTCTAGCCGGCTTTGGCGACCGCACCTTCGGCAAGCGAAAGAACCGCCGATTCCTCGATCTGGCGCCCGGGCACGGTCCAGTAGCGCCTGAGGAGGCGATCCTTTTCCTCGTCGCTCACCACGCGGAAGCCGCGGCGCTCGTAGAAGCGGATGGCCCAGGTCGCCGCCTTCCAGGTGCCGACGAGGATCCGGCGGTCCGACTGGCGCTTCAGATGCTCGAGCAACGCACTGCCGATGCCGCTGCCCTGCTCCGCGGTGCGCGTGTATGCGTGGCGGATGAGCGACACGTCGCGCACCTGCTGCAGGCCCATTACGCCGGCGAGGCGTCCGCCGCGGCGGATTCCCCGGAATTGCACTCCCGCGGCAATTTCGGCACGCAGCTCCTCCATGGGCATGTAAGGAACGTGCCAGCGGTCGGCAGGGATCACGCCGCGATACGCTGTTGCGGCGTCGTTGATGACCTCGGCGATCTCCGCGAGGTCCTGCGTTTGTTCGATCGGATGCACCCGGACGGGTACATCCTACAACGCGGGCCGCCGGTCGGCGGCCCGCATCGCTACAGGCTGCTACTTCGTGGTTGTGCTGGGGCTGGTGGGGCTGGTCGGGCTGCTGGGGCTGGTCGTGCTGCTGCCGCTCGAGCCCATGCCGCTGGAGCTCGGCGAGGAGCTGCTGCTGCCGCTCGAGCTCGGTGAGCTGCTGCTGCCGCTGGACGACCCGCTGCTGCTGCCGCTGGTCGCTCCGCCGCTGCTGCTGCCGCTCGAGGAACTCGACTTGTTGAAGTACGCGTCCCACTCCGAGCGCGACACTTGCCCGTCGTTGTTCGTGTCGACGGTGGAGAAGGTCGGGGCCATGCTGCTCGACGAGCTGCTGCCGCCCAAGCTGCTGCCGCTGGAAGCGCTGCCGCCGCTCGACATTCCGGAAGACCCGGACGAGCCGGATGAGCCGGTCGCGCTGGGCGACTTGTCCGTGCTCGAGCTGGAAGACGAGCTTTGTGCCATCGATACGCTGGCTATCGCAAAAAGAGCGGCAGCTGTCGCGGTACTCACTATTTTCAACATCTGGAGGTTCCTCCTTCACAAGAGATTAAAGGTCGGGACTGCTCTTGGCAGAGGTGCAAGGAGCATGCCGGGCACGACACTTCCTTCCGTAGTGCGGCATGCGCTCCTCTATCCAGCTCCAGATCGGCGCGGCCGCCACGCTCGCCGCCGCGGCCTACGTTCATCAGCGCGCCTGGCAAGCGCAGCGCGCCAACCCGCCGGCAGGAAGGTTCATCGAGGTGCAAGGCGTTCGCCTGCACTACATGGAGCGCGGCGACGGTCCGCCGCTCCTCATGCTGCATGGGCGCGGCAGCATGGCGCAGGAGCTTGCCCTGAGCGGGCTGTTCGAGCTCGCGGCCGCCCGCTACCGCGTCATCGCGCTGGACCGGCCCGGCTACGGGTACAGCCGGCGGCCGCGCACCAAATGGTGGGGACCGCAGGCGCAGGCGGCGCTGCTCCACCAGATGCTCGCGCAGATGGGAATCGAACGGCCGGTGCTCTTCGGCCACTCATTCGGCGCGACCGTCGCTATCGCTTACGCGCTCGCGTATCCCACCTCGGCGCGCGGCGTGGTGCTCGCCTCGGGTTATTACTTCCCGAGCGGCAGGCTCGAGCTGCCGTTCGAGGTGCCGCCGGCCATTCCCGTGATCGGCGACCTCATGCGCCACACGATCTCGCCGCTCATCGGCCGGCTGATGTGGTCCGGCAGGCTCAAGCTGATGTTTGCGCCGGCGCCGGTGCCGCGCTATTTCGGGCGTTTTCCGGTGTGGATGGCGCTGCGGCCGACGCCGCTGCGCGCCGCCGCCGAGGAAGCGGCGCTGCTCATCCCCTCGGCGCTCGCTCTCAAACGCAAGTACGGCGCGCTGCAGACGCCCGCCGTGATCCTCGCCGGCGCGCAGGACCGCTACGTCGACCACCGGCGCCACTCGGCGGCGCTGCATGCCCTGGTGCCGGGCAGCGAGCTGCTGCTCTCGACGCGCGCCGGCCACATGATCCATCACGTCGACCCCCGCCGCGCGCTCCAGGCGATAGAAGCCGCGGCCCGTTGAGCGGCGCGGAACGGAACTTGCGAGCGCCATTGCGTCCATCTCAGGAGGAAACCATGGAACGCATCGAGAAATCCATTGAAGTGAAGTGCCCCGTGCGCACGGTCTACAACCAGTGGACGCAGTTCGAGGAGTTCCCGCGCTTCATGACCGGCGTGAAGGAGGTGAAGCAGCTCGACGACACGCACATGCGCTGGCATGCCGAGATCTGGGGCAGGGACAAGCAGTGGGACGCCGAGGTCGTGGAGCAGGTTCCGGACCAGCGCATCGCCTGGCGCAGCACCTCGGGCGACGCGCCGAACGCCGGCGCGGTGCGCTTCGAGCCGCTCGGGCCCGACCGCACGCGCGTGCACCTGACGCTCGCCTACGAGCCGAAGGGCGTGGTGGAGAACGTAGGCGACGCGATCGGTGTGCTGAGCGCGCGCGTGCAGAACACGGTGGAGGATTTCAAGAAGTTCATCGAGAAGCGCGGCAGCGAAAGCGGCGCCTGGCGCGGCGAAGTGCACGGCGGCGAGCGCTCGAGCTAGAGCGCCAGCAGCTCGAAGCGCACCCGCTCCCCGGAAATCCGCAGCTTCGCGACCGCGACGGGCAGCGTGAACCGTCGCGGTCCGGCGCTGCCCGGGTTGACGAAGAGCACGCCGCCGCGGCGCGCCTCGCGCGGCCGATGCGAATGGCCGGCGACGACTACATCGAATCCTTCGGGATCGCTTTCGAGCGCCGCGACGTCGTGGATCACGAAAATCCTGGTCTTCCCGACTTCGAGGATCTCGGTTTCCCTCAGCGCAGAAGCCCATTTCCCGAGGTCGTTGTTGCCGCGCACCGCGGTCACCGGCGCAACGCGCGAGAGCTGCTCCAGCACGTCCGGGTGGCCGATGTCGCCCGCGTGCACGATGCAGCGGCTGCCGGCGAGCGCGTCGAGCGCCTCGGGCCGCATCAGCCCGTGCGTATCCGAGATCAGCCCTACGCTAAAGCTTCTTGAGCTTGAGGGCATGCGCGACCATCCCGGCCGCGCAGAAAAGCAGCCCCAGCATCGCGGTCGCTTCGACGGTGGCGATCTGCTGGGCCCATTGCTCGTCGAACGGCCTGCCGATGAACGGCCGCAGCACTATCGTGCCGTAGACCTCGGCGGCGAGGAAAAGGAGCGCTCCGATGGTGACGATCACGCCCCCCGAGGCCGAGCGCCTGAGCAGCACGACCCCCGAGATGAGCAGCGCTACCCCCACGATCACGCCGGCCACCAGTCCCGCATTCGTAACCATGTCGGCCTTTTAATCCCGGCGGGTCAATCGCGCAAGCCCCGGACCGCAAACGCGTGGGGCGGCGCCCCTCATTCAGCGACCGCCGGGAGATTGACGCCGAGACCCTGCGAGAACTCGCGCAACAGGTTGTCGTGCTCGATTCGCGAGGAATGCGCGATGCTGAGCGGCTCGGCGGAATTCGCGGGCGCGGCAACCGCGATGCCCGTGAGACCGAGCGCCATGACGGTCAAGGCAATGCCGAGAGTCGAAAGATAGAATTTCATGGATCCAGCTCCTCGAAATGTCCCGCGGAGAAATCTCTGCAGGCGAGAAGCAGTGTGGCCTGCCAAGCTTAAGGATCTCTGAAGGGGTCTTGGCGCTCGAGCAGGATGAGCACCGCGAGCTTCATTGCGGTTCACGAGTCGACCTGGACCTCGAGCGAGTACGCGCGCGCGCTGCGCAGCGTGCAGCCGACCGGCGAATGCGCGTCGGCCCACGCCACGATGTCGCGCAGAGCCCGCGGCGTGGCGTCCCCGGCGATCCTGACCTTCATGCGCACGCCGCCGAGCCCGGCGGAGACGCTCTCGTCGAGACCCAGGATCCCGCGGTTGTCCGACTCGCTTTCGACGGCAATTTCCAGTGCGCTTAGTACGACGCCGAGCTTCGCCGCACGCATGGCAATGACGGTCGCGGTGCACGAAGCCATGGCGCCGCGCAATAGCCAGCCGGGATTCGGTCCCGACGCTGCGCCGCCCATTGCCGCAGGCATATCGGTGACGATGCGCTCCCGGTGCGGCCCGGTCACTTCGCACCGCAGACCTTCAGTGAGTCGCGCGGTGGCCGGCGCGTTCCTGGCACGCGCCTTCGCCGGATCCGCGGAAATGCCTGCGCTCAGGCGCTCTATCGCTTCGCGTACTGCGGGAACGCTCATCTCCTAGACCTCCGATTGCCCACAGACGACCTTGCCCGCGGGTCGAGATCGAGCTTGTGGATACGCGCCGCATTGCGGACGCTCATGACTCGCGCCATGACGTTGAAGAAGCCGCGCCGCATGTCCGGGCAGCCTCGCGCGAGGTTCCGTCATCGCATCCTCCTCAGGCGTCGAGAAACAAGTCACGCTTCAAAGTTGCGCCCGCTGCGCAGGCATACGAATCGAAGTCCTTCACGCCTTCTTCGCGCAGCACCTGCTCGTCGATGAAGAACCTGCCCGTCACGTCGATGCCCCTGGTCAGGATCGCCTGCGCTGCGTCGGCGATGATTTCAGGCCTGCGGCAGTGCTTTATCATGTCCTGGCCGGCGCGGTTCCAGATTGCCGCGGTGGCGATCCAGGTCTGCGGCCACAGCGCGTTGACCGCAACTCTGCCCTTCAGCTCTTCGGCCAGGCCGAGCACGACGAGGCTCATGTTGTACTTCGCGATCGTGTAGGCGGCATGCGGACCGAACCAGCGCGGATCGAGATTGAGAGGCGGCGCGAGATTGAGGATATGCGGGCTTGCCGCCCGCAGCAGATGCGGCAGGCACGCGCGGCTGGCAAGCCAGGCGCCGCGATAGTTGATCTGATTCATCAGATCGAAAATCTTGATCGGCGTTTCCAGCGTCGTGGTGAGACTGATCGCCGAGGCATTGTTGACGCAGATGTCGATGCCGCCGAAGGCGCCGACGGTTTGCGCAACCGCCGCTTCGACCTGGTCCGCGAAGCGGATGTCGCACTGGATGGGCAGGGCCTCGCCGCCGGCCTTGCGGATCTCTTCGGCGGCAGTACGGATCGTCCCCGGCAGCTTCGGGTGCGGCTCGGCGGTTTTCGCGGCAATCGCGATTCGCGCCCCGTCGCGCGCAGCGCGGACTGCTATGGCCAGCCCGATGCCGCGGCTGCCGCCCGTGACGAAGAGCACCTTGCCCTCGAGCGTGCCCATAGCCTCAGTCCTCCCGGTGCGCCTCTCTGCTCCCGAGCACTCTACCGCCGAAAAAGGACACGAGCGCCGAGCCGGCGATCAACCAAGCTGTGATGCCCCAAAAACCGCCGGCCTGAACTGCGGTCAGCGCCGCGGCCAGCGTAAACAGACCCAACGCGGCGCCGAGTGAAAGGATGCGAGCGTTCGCAATCGAATACGAGCGTAGGAACGCAAACCCCACTGCCGCTCCGAGCGCCGCCAACACGAAAGTGGCGCCGTGAAGCGCGGTGCGGAAAACAAAGAACTGCCTGCCCCGGTCCCGTAAAGGGGTCTCCTGGTAGAAGACAGCAAGCAGCAGGTCGATAGCCAAGGACACCGCGACCACAGCTGCCGCGAAGGCGAGCGCCCTGAGAACCGTCTTGCGCATGCCCAGCCGAGCGCATGGCGTCAGGAGAAGCGCGCGGCTCATTTGTACTTCCACTCGCTGCGCGCTATGCCGAAATTCGCCTCCGCGGCATCGAATGCTTCGTCCAGGGTTTCGTGCCACGTGTCGCCCGCCATGTCGGCGTTTTGCGCGCTGTAAACCAGCAGATAGTGGCCCCCGCCGTCGTCGGTGATTTCCAGGTCGAGCGCTATCGCCTGCGACGGGCCGGGCAGCGGGACTACCGCACCGCCGGGCAGCCAGCCTTCGTGGGCATCGCTGCCCACGCGAACCACACGGCCTCTCAGGGAAGCGAAAACGGTCCTCATCTTGCCGCAACGGGGGATGAGAAACGGCTGTCAGCCGTCCGCATTGCCCAACCCTTCAAGCCGCGAACGAGCGATGCGTCGATAAAAGGGTGATCGGCACGAATTCAGGAATGCCGTATAAACCTCGGCAGCCTGACGTTTATGACCGGTATCGGCAAGCTCGCCTGCCCGCATTATCGCGTCGCCCAAAGCCCTGGAGCCGGTAACGAGCAGCCTGTTCAGCTCGCGTACGAGTTCCGGAAACTCCTTTGCCGTAGGCGCGACAGGCACCGCCGGATTGTCCACGAGCAGCGCTACAGCACCGGCAACGACTGCCTTCGCATCTGCGTTGAAACAAGTGCGTAGCTCTTCGTCGGAGAGCGCCTCCCACTCTCGCAAGGTGTCGAAGATGTGCGCGGCCTCGGCCATTGACGGCGGCTAAGGTCGTGCTGTGCGGCGGACCCACATATCGTCCGAGGATGATGCCGCATTTCCGGCCCGTCCGCACCCACGGGCCGCGGTGACGATCAGTTGGAGTGCTTCGCTGCCTTCGTGCGGTGCGGGTGCGAGCGCTCGCGCTGGCGATCGCCGTGCTTGCGCGCGCGGACGTCGGCGGTCGGGCCGACCGAGGCCGAATCGGCCCTGGCAAGCAGCGCCGGCTGCACCCCGGCGATGTCGACGCCGAGTCCTTGCGAGAATTCGCGCACCAGGTGCTCCTGTCGCTGGTCCCACTGCGTGACGGCGGGCGCGTTTCCGGCGGGCCCGGCGAATGCGGCGCTGCCCAATGCGAGCGCGAAGCCGGCGGCGAGTGTTGAGAGAGCGGTTTTCATGGTTGCCTCATCGAGCGGTTGAGATGGAGGCAGCCTACGCGGCGTTTCTTAAGGCTCTCTGAAGGCGAACGGCGGCCCAGAGCCGGCGCCGCCGCGCCTACTTCTTGCGCTGCGTCAGGCCGGCGATGCCGAGCGCGATCAGGATCACCGGCCACCAGGTGCCGATGATTTCTTTCAGCTGCGAGAAGTGCAGGTAGCCGAGGTTGTAGGCGAGGAACAGGCACCCGACGACGATGAGCGTAACCGGCCAGACGACGTTGTTGTCTTTCATGGGGATGCGACCGCTCCGGACTTGATGAAGGAGGCGATGGCGGCGTCGTCGAAGCCGAGCTCGACGAGGATTTCGCGGGAATGCTCGCCAAGCTTCGGCGTGCGGGCGCGTATCGCGCCGCCGCGCCTGCCGTTCGCCCACACCGGGAACTTGGCGTAGCCGCGCTCGAGCGCCTGGCGCGCGAGGAGCTGCGGGTGCTTCGCCGCCTCGGCCGGCGTCACGCAAAGATCGACCGGCACGTCGTTTTGCTCGAGCAGGCGCAGCCATTCCTCCGCGGTGCGGCTCTTGATGATCCCCGTCATGAGCGCGGAGAGCTCGTCGCCGTTGCGGCGGCGCTTCTCGTCGGAGGAAAAGCGCTCCTGGTCGAGCTCGGGCGCGAGAGGCACGAAGTTCGCCCAGAAATGCTCTTCCAGGATGCCGAGCGTGAGCCGCCTGCCGTCCGCGGTCTCGAAGACGTCGTTCACCGGGAAGATATGCGCGCGCGGGTCGACGTCCGGGTCCAGGCTGTGGCGCATCGCCGTCCAGAAGAACGCGGTTTCGAAAAGCGACAGGTCGAGGTGCGCGCCCCTGCCCTCCCGCAGCGCGGCGAGCACCGCGATCGCCGCGAAGGCGCCGCCGCCCATGTCGGCGATCGGCAGCGAGGAGCGCACCGGCGCCTTGAGCCACTGCCCGGGAAACGCGAGCGCGCCGGCTGCGGCGACGTAGTTCACGTCGTGGCCCGGGCGGCTGCGCCACGGGCCGGTCTGCCCGTAGCCCGAGATCGAGCAGTAGACGAGCTTGCCGTTCACTTTCTTCAGCGTCTCGTAATCCATGCCCAGGCGCTTGGCCACGCCGGGCCGGAAGCCCTCGAGCACCACCTGCGCGGCCGCGGCAAGCTTCTCGACGATGCCGCGGCATTCGGCCTGCTTGAGGTCGATGGCGATGCTGCGCTTGTTGCGGTTCTCCGTCTGAAATTGCACCGGAATGTAGGCGCGGCCCGGGTCGCCGCGCAGCGCCTCGACCTTGATCACCTCGGCGCCGAGGTCGGCGAGGATCGCCGAGGCGAACGGCCCGGGAACGAACATCGAAAAATCCACCACGCGGATGCCGCGCAGCGGCAGCCAGGGCTCAGCCAGTTCGCTCAAGATGGGGCGAAGGATAAACCACTCAAGGATCGATCCAATTATGCAGCGCGATGCCGCCGTCCACCGCGATCGTCGCGCCGGTGACGTAGGCGCCGAAGCGCTCCGAGAGCACGGCAAGCGCCATCGCCGCCACCTCCTCCGGCGTGCCGAAGCGCCGCAGCGCGATTTTCGCGGCGAGCGCCGGGGGCGCGGCGAAGCCGCCGCCCGGGACGGCTCCCGGGGCGATGGCGTTCACCCGGATGCCGTGCGGGCCGAGCGCGCGCGCGAGCTCCTTCACGAGCATGGTCTGCCCGGCCTTTGCCGCGCTGTAGTGCGGCAGATTGCGCGGCGACCAGGCGTGCAGCGAGGTGACGAGGAGCATGCGCCCTTTGATTCCCCGCTCGACCATGTGCTTGCCCAGCGCCTGCGCAATGACGAACGCCGCATCGAGATTCACCGAGAGCATCTCGCGCCATTGCGATTCAGTCACCTGCAGCATCTTCTGGTCTTCCCGGCGCCGCGGGCTGGCGGCGTGCACGAAAATCGACACGTTGCCAAGCCGCCGGATCGCCTCGTGCGCGAGGCGCGCGGGCTCGCCGGGCTTGGAGAGGTCGGCATCCTTCAGGTCGGCGGCGAAGACGCGCGCCCCCTCGGCCTTGAGCGCGGCGGCAAGGCCGCGGCCGATGCCGCCGCCCGCGCCCGTCACCAGCGCCGTGTCGCCCGCGAGGAGCTTGCCGGCCATGAATCAATGCTAGACTGGACGGTCTAGTTCAACAAGCAGCTTCTCCGAAATGGCCCTGGTCCACCGCGAGCGCGTGCTGCGCGCCGCCACGAGCTCTTTTCTCGCGCACGGCTACCGCTCGAGCGTGGACCACATCGCGCGCCGCGCCGGCGTGGCGAAGCAGACCGTCTACCACCACTTCCCGAGCAAGGACGAGCTCTTCAAGGAGGTGGCGCGCGGGCTCGCCAAGCGGGTCCTCGTCGAGCTCGATTCCGAGCCTGGCGACGTGCGCGCGGCGCTGGTGCGCTTCGCGCAGGCCTACCGCAGCCGCGTGCTCGGCGCGCAGGGCATCGCCACTTTCCGGGCGCTGGTGCCGGAGGTGCCGCGCTTCCGCGCCCTCGCGCGCGCCATGTACGCCGGCAGCGCCGGCGTGCTGGTGGAGCGCCTCGCCGAGATCCTGCGCAAGGCGATGGACGCCGGCGACCTGCGGCGCGACGACCCGGTGCTCGCCGCCGAGCTGCTGCTTGGCATGCTCGTCGGGCAGGACCGCATCAAGCGGCTTTTCGGCGTCGCCGCCGACGAAGCCGACGCCCGCCGCGCCGAGCGCATCGTCGAGTGCTTCCTGCGCGCCTATACCCCATGAAGAGCCTCATACCGGTCATTGCCCTCGTCCTCGCCGCATGCAGCCCGGGCGGTGCGCAGGACAAGAAAGGCGCCGACGCCAAGGGCGGCCCGGGCGCCGCCCTCCCCGTCACCGCGATCGAGGTCGCCCCGCGCCCGGTGCCGATCTCCTTCGAGGCGGTGGGGCGCACCGAGGGCTCGCGCGAAGTGCAGGTGCGCGCGCGCGTTGCCGGCATCATCGAGCAGCAGCTCTACAACGAGGGCGACACGGTGCAGGCCGGCGCGCCCCTCTTCCGCATCGAGCGCGCGCCCTACGAGATCGAGCTCGCCCAGGCACGCGCCGCGCTGGCGCAGGAGACCGCGCGCCAGGAGCTCGCACAGCAGGAGCTCGCGCGGCTCAAGGGGCTCGCCGACCGGCGCGCCATCAGCCAGAAAGAGGCCGATCAGGCCGCCTCCCAGAGCCGCCAGAGCGCCGCGGCGGTGCAGATGGCGCAGGCGCGCGTGCGCCAGGCCGAGCTCAACCTCTCCTACACCGCGGTGAACGCGCCGATCGGCGGTATCACCGGCCGCGCGCTGCAGTCGATCGGCACGCTGGTGCAGCCGAACAGCGATTCGGCGCTGCTCACCACCATCACGCGCGGCGACCCGATCTGGGTGCGCTTCGGGCTCTCCGAGGCGGAGTATTCCCGCTTGCGGGGGAACGGGGCTAAGGCAGCCGAGGTGAAGGTCGAGCTCGCCGACGGCAGCGCCTATCCGCAGCCGGGAAAGCTGAATTTCTCCGGCTCCGCGGTCGACGCGGCCACCGGCACGGTGCAGATGCGCGCCGCGCTGCCCAACCCGAAGCTCGCGCTCCTTCCGGGACAGTACGTGCGGGTGCAGGTGGTCGCGGGCACGCAGCAGGCGATCGTCGTGCCGCAAACCGCGGTCGTACAGAACGAGGCAGGCCGTTATGTTTGGATTATTGAGAATCAAAAAGCAATCCAGCGCCAGATCCGGGCGGGCAGCTGGCTCGGAACCGACTGGGTGGTGCTCGACGGGCTCAAGGCCGGCGACCAGGTGATCGTCGACAACCTGGTGCGGCTGCGTCCCGGCGCGCCGGTGCAGGCGAAGAAAGCGGGATAGATGTCCCGCTTTTTCATCCACCGGCCGGTGTTCGCCGGCGTGATTGCCATCATCATCGTGCTCGCGGGCCTGGTGGCGGCGAAGCTTCTGCCCATCGCGCAGTACCCGGAGATCGCCCCGCCGACCGTACAGATCACGACGAACTACTCGGGCGCGAGCGCCGAGACGGTCGCGCGCACCGTCGCCGCGCCGATCGAGGAGCAGCTCTCCGGCGTGGAGCGGCTCTCCTACTTCAGCTCGAGCTCCTCTTCGAACGGCAACCTGGGCATCACGGTGACCTTCGAGCCGGGCACGAACGTCGACCAGGCGGTGTTCAACGTCAATAACCGCGTGCAGATCGCGCTGCCGCGGCTGCCCGAGGAGGTGCGGCGCAACGGCGTGCTGGTGCAGAAGCGCTCGTTCGACATCCTGCTCGTGGCGACGCTCGTTTCGCCCGGCAACCGGCGCGACACGCTGTTTCTCTCCAACTACGCCTCGATCAACCTCGTCGACGAGCTGAAGCGCCTCGCCGGCGTCGCCGACGTCACCCAGTTCGGCGCGCGCGACTTCTCGATGCGCGTGTGGCTCAACCCCGAGAGGATGGCGCGCCTGAGCGTCACCACCGCCGACGTGACGGCGGCGCTGCGCGCGCAGAACGCGCAGTACGCCGCCGGCCGCATCGGCACCGAGCCCGCACCGCCCGGGCAGAACATCGTCTACACCGTCACCGCCGCCGGGCGGCTCGCGGAGCCCGAGGAGTTCGGCGAGATCGTGGTGCGCAGCTCGGGACCGGGAAATCTTCTGAGGCTGAAGGACATCGCCCGGATCGAGCTGGGGGCGCTCAACTACGACACCTCGAACACGCTGGACGGCCAGCCTTCCATCGGCATGGCGGTGTTCCTGCAGCCCGGCGCCAACGCCCTCGAGGTGGCCGATCTGGTGCGCGCGCGCCTGCAGGAGCTGAAGACGACTTTCCCGGAAGGCGTGGACTACACCATCCCGTTCGACACCACGCGCTTCGTCGACGCCTCGATCAGGGAAGTGAACAAGACCATGCTCGAGGCGGCGCTCCTCGTGCTCGCGGTGGTGTTCCTGTTCCTGCAGACCTGGCGCGCGACGCTGATCCCGATGATCGCGGTGCCGGTGTCGCTCGTCGGCGCCTTCGCCGGGCTGTGGCTCGCCGGCTTCTCGATCAACACGCTCACGCTCTTCGCCCTGGTGCTCGCCATCGGCATCGTGGTCGACGACGCCATCGTGGTGCTGGAGAACGTCGAGCGCCTGATGCGCGAGGAGAACATGCGCGCCTTCGAGGCGGCGCTCGAGGCGATGCGCGAGGTCTCGGGCGCGGTGGTGGCGATCGTGCTCGTGCTGTGCGCGGTGTTCGTGCCGGTCGCCTTCCTCGGCGGCATCGCCGGCCAGCTCTACCGCCAGTTCGCCGTGACGCTCACCTTCGCCGTGACGATCTCCGGCTTCATCGCGCTCACCCTCACCCCGGCGCTGTGCGCGCTGCTCATGAAGCGCGGCGAGCACCACTCGCGGCTGTTCGATCCCTTCAACCGCTTCTTCGCCTGGACCACGCAGCGCTTTCTCGCCGGCGTGCGGCTGCTGCTCGCGCACCGCGCGGCCGCGCTCGCGGCGTTCGCCGGAGTGCTGGTCCTGGGCGGCGCGTTGCTGTGGCGGGTGCCCTCGAGCTTCGTTCCGCCCGAGGACCAGGGCTACGTCTTCGGCAACATCCAGCTTCCCGACGGCGCCACGCTCGAGCGCACGCGCGCCATGACCGCCGAGGTCGTCAAGATCGCGCAAGCGAATCCGGGCGTGCGCAACGTGCTCGCGGTCGCGGGCTTCGACCTCCTCGGCGGCGGGAACAAGACCAACGCCGCGACCATGTTCATTCCGCTGAAGGACTGGGACCTGAGGCCCGAGGCTCCTGCGCCGGCGGTGGCGCGCGACATCGCGCAGAAGGGCGCGGCGCTGCGCGAAGGCATGGTGCTCGCGTTCAACCCGGCGGCGATCCGCGGCCTGGGCACCTCGGGCGGCTTCGAGATGTACCTGCAGGCGCGCGGCGACCCGGACCCCCAGCGCCTGTTCCAGGTCACGCAGGCCTTCGCCGAGGAGCTGCGCAAGCACCCCGGCCTCGCGGGCATCAACACCTTCTTCCGGCCGACGGTGCCGCAGCTTCGCGTCGAGGTCGACCGCGAGAAGGCGCTCTCGCTCGGCGTTCCGGTGCAGGAAGTATTCGAGACCCTGCAAGGCACCATGGCCTCGCTCTACGTGAACGACTTCAACAAGTTCGGCCGCACCTACCGCGTGCAGGTGCAGGCCGACGCGCCTTTCCGCTCGCAGCCGCAGGATCTCGGCGCCGTTTTCGTGCGCTCCGCGACGACGCGCGAAATGATCCCGCTCAAGTCGCTGATCCAGGTCTCGAGCGTGGTGGGGCCCGAGCAGCTCGAGCGCTTCAACGGCTTCGTGTCGGCGCGCGTGCTCGGCGCCGGCCGCCCCGGCGTGTCCTCGGGCGAGGCGATCCGCGCGGTCGAGCAGGTCGCGGCCACGGCCCTGCCCGAGGGCTACGGCGTCGCCTGGTCGGGCCAGGCGTTCCAGGAAAAGCGCACCGGGCGTGCCTCGGTGATCGCGTTCGGGCTCGCCCTGGTGATGGTGTTCCTGATCCTCGCGGCGCTCTACGAGCGCTGGCTGCTGCCCCTGGCGGTGGTGCTGGCGGTGCCCTTCGCGGTGACCGGCGCGCTCGCCTTCGTCTCGCTGCGCGGGCTCGAGAACGACATCTACTTCCAGATCGGGCTGGTGGTGCTCATCGGCCTTGCCGCGAAGAACGCCATCCTCATCGTCGAGTTCGCCCAGCAGGCGTACCTCGAAGGCATGAGCGCCGTCGACGCCACGCTGCACGCGGCGCGGCTTCGCTTCCGGCCGATCATCATGACCTCGCTCGCGTTCGTGTTCGGCGTGCTGCCGCTCATGCTCTCCACCGGCGCGGGCGCGGCGGCGCGCCGCTCGATGGGCACCGGCGTGGTGGGCGGCATGCTCGCCTCCACCTTCGTCGCGACGCTCTTCGTTCCGCTCTTCTTCGTTCTCGTCGCGCGCCGCCGCAAGCCGCGGCATGCCGCGGAAGCGGTTTCCCAATGAAGCGCGCTTTCCTGGTTCTGCTTGTTGCCGGCTGCACCGCGGTCGGCCCGGATTACCGGCGTCCGGAAATCGAGCTGCCCGCGCAGTACCCGTCGCCTTCCGCCCAAGGAGAAATTTCGCTTTCCCCAGAATGGTGGAAGCTCTATTCGGATGCGACGCTCGACGCGCTGGTCGCCTCGGCGCGCGAAAGAAACGCCGACATCCGCCTTGCCGCGGCGCGCGTGCGCGAAGCCGAAGGCGTGCTGCGCGAGGCGGGCGCGGCTCTCTATCCCGACGTGGCCGGCGGCTATTCGGCGACGCGCAGCAAGGTGAGCTCGCGCACCTCGCCGCCGCCGCAGGCGGGCGCGCCGCTCGAGCGCTCGCAGCACGGCTTGAGCGCCTCGACGAGCTTCGAGCTCGATTTCTGGGGACGCCTCGCGCGCACGGGCGAGGCCGCGCAGGCGAACCTGCTCGCCTCGCGCTTTTCCCGGGACGTCTTGGCGCTCACGCTCGCCGGCGCGACCGCTCAGGCGTACTTCGCGCTGCGCTCGCTCGACGCGCAGATCGCGGTGCTCGACAAGAGCCTGCAGGCGCGACGCGACTCGCTCGCCATCGCGCGGGCCCGGCTGGAAGCCGGGCTCGCTTCCGAGCTCGACGTGCACCAGGCCGAGGGCGCGGCTGCCGACGCGGCTGCGCAGCGCCGCGATGCGGGGCGCCAGCGCGCGGCGGTGGAGCACCAGCTCGGGCAGCTCGCCGGCCGCCTCGACCTGAAAGTCCCGCCTGCCGATCTCTTCGCGCTGCCGCTGCCGCCGGTGCCGCCGCCGGGCCTGCCTTCCGCGCTCCTCGAGCGCCGCCCCGACATCTTCTCCGCCGAGCAGTCGCTCGTCGCGGCGAACGCGCAGATCGGCGTGGCGCGCGCGGCGCTCTTCCCGGCGATCTCGCTCACCGCGTCGCTCGGCGCCCAGAGCGCCGAGCTCGCCAACCTGCTTTCGAGCGGCGCCGGCATCTGGTCGCTCGGCCTGGGCGTCGCGGCGCCGATCTTCGACGCCGGCCGGCGGGAGGCGCGCGTCGAGCAGGCGGACGCGCGGCGCGAGCAGGCGCTCGCCGCGTATCGGCGATCGATCGAAACCGCGTTCCGCGAAGTGGCCGACGCGCTGGTCAACGTCGAGGAAAGCGCGGGCGCCGAATCCGACCTCGAGGCGCGGCTGCGGGCCGCGCGCAACGCGCTCGAGCTGTCCAGCCTGCGCTACGAATCGGGCTACTCGCCCTACCTCGAGGTGCTCGACGCGCAGCGCACCGCCAACGACGCCGAGCTCGCCTTCGTGCGCAACCGCCAGGCGCGGCTCGCCTTCAGCGTCGACCTGATGAAAGCTCTCGGCGGCGGCTGGAATCCGGGCAACTAGAGTCCCAGCTTGGCTCGCTTCGCCGCCAGGCGCTCGCGCGTCTTGGCGGTTTCGACGACGTAGCGCACGTGCCGGCCGCGGCCGACTTCCTCGGCCGGGTCGCGCACCGTGAACTCCCACACCACCTTGCGCCGGTCGACTTCCACGATGCGCACCTCGACCGTGACCTCGAGGCCCATCGGCGTGGGCGCGAGATGATCGATCGAGACATGCGCGCCGACCGAATCCTCGCCCGCGTCGAGATGCTCGAGCAGCATGTCGCGGCAGGTGTACTCGACGTCGCTCACCATGCGCGGCGTGGCGTAGACCGCTGCCTCCTTGCCCATGAAACCGATGCAGCGCGATTCGTCCACCGTATAAGCGCGGGTCGCCTTCACTCCTGCCTTGAGGGATTGTTTCATGGAGCCTTGAAGCCGGCCCGCTCCACCGCGCGCTTGAAATCCTCCGGGCCGCTCTGCGCGGGATCGTAGGTCACCCGGGCGCGCGCCTCGGCGAGCGAAACGTCGACTTTGGCGACGCCGCGCAGGCCCGAGAGCATGCGGGTCACGCTCTTCACGCAACCCTCGCAATCCATTCCTTCGACTTTCAGCTCGAGCGTTTCCATGGGCTATTTCACGAGTAACACCGGAGTTGTGGAGATATGCAGCACCTTGGCCGCGGTCGAGCCGATGAGCGCCTTGCCGAGCGCGCTCATGCCGCGCGTGCCGATGTAGATGATGTCGCAGCGCTTCGCCCGGGCGTGCTCGACGATCGACTCGGCGATCGGCCCGACCAGCACGCGCGCCTCGCAGGGCACGCCGGCGGCGGCGAGCCTCTTCTTCGCCGCCGCGAGCCGCACCTCGCCTTCCTCGTCGTAATACCTCTGGATCTGGCTCTTGCTCACGGCGGCGCCCATGCCGGGCAGCTTGGGCACCGGCAGGTGCACGGTCACGAGCTCCACCTGCGGCTTCTCGCGGTACCAGTCGGCGTGGTCGATGAGGCAGTCGACGGCGTCGAGCGAGTTCTTGGAGCCGTCGACTGCGACCAGGATCTTCATTTCGTATTGGCTCCTTTGGGTGGCAGCGAGATTTTACGACGCGCCGCCATCCTTTCCCCGAGCGCCGCGCGCTGGGCGGCGTCGAGCGCCTCGCGCGCGAAGGGCAGCACCGCGGCGCTTTCGCGGTCCATGTGGCGGCGGTAGAGCCAGGCGAAGCGGGCCACCTCTTCGGGGTCGATGCGCGGCTCGCCGCGCTCGACCGCCTGCAGCCGAGCGCGCAGCCGCTCCCATTGCGCGTGCATGCTGGCGTGCTCGCGCTCGAGCTCGTCGAGCGCCGCCGCCACTTCCGGGCGGCTATGCGTCGCCGCGAGGATGCGCAGCAGCGGGAAGAGATCCTCGTCCTCGTCGCGGTGGTGCAGAACGCCCGCGGTTTCGAAATAGCGCAGCACCGCCTGCGCCGCCGAGCGCGCCTCGGCGTCGCAGCCGCGGGTCTCGAGATGCGGAACCATGCGCTCGAGCGTCGCCAGCTGGTCCTCGATGCGCTCGTGGCATGCCGCGAGCATCTCGAGCGGCTCGTCGAACCCCGGCGCGGCCGGCTTATCGATCATGGCTCAGCATGGCAGCGGCCCCGGGGCAACGGGTTGATGCACGTCAAGTCGCTAGTGCGGCAAGAGCCAGCGGCGCTCGCGGCCCGCCCGCTGCAGGCCTTCGAGCGTATCGATGCGCTGGCGCTTCGCCTCGGCGAGCAGCGCGAGCAAGAGCTGAGCCGCCGCGAACGCGTCGGCGAGCGCCTCGTGGCGCGCATGCGTCTCGATGCCGAACGCGCCGAGCCAATCGTCGAGCAGCTTGCAGCGCCGCGCCTCCTGCGGCCGCAGCGCCGGCGCGAGCGCCGCAAGATCGAGCCACTGCCTGGGCGCGCTCGCACCGGGGACCCCGGCCATCGCCCGCTCCAGCACCTGCGAATCGAAGGGCGCATGAAAGGCGGCCGCGACGCCGTCACCGAGGTAGCGGGTGAAGGCGGGCAGAACTTGCTCCGGCGGCTCTCCGGCGAGCTGCGCATCCGCGCCGATGCCGTGAACCAGGATATTGTGCGCGGCGCTCGGCTCGGCCTGCTGCAGCGTCGCGCCGAAGCTGTCGGCGAGCTCGATTCGCTCGCCGCGCACCGCCACGGCGCCGATCGCGAGCAGGCGCTCGCGCGCCGGGTCGAGGCCGCTGGTTTCGCAGTCGATCACCACCCAGCGCACCCCCCGGATGAGCCGGGAGCGGAACTTGTTCCGCAGCCAGCTCACAGGCCGTAGTCCAGGCGCAGCCGCTCCTGCAGCAGCGCCGCCTGCCGGAACGCCTCCTTGAGGATGCGGCGGTCGATCTTGCCGAGCGCTGAAACGCGCACGCGGTTGCCGTGCTTGAGGCGCAGGCTCTGGATGTAATGGAACGCGTCGACGGTAGCGCTCTCGCCCGCCGCGCGCAGCCGCGCGGCCGTCCCGGTTTCCGCGATACCCTGGGCGAGCGCGAGCACGCGCGCCGCGTCGACGATCGGACGCGCGCCGAGCCCCTTCAGGTCGATGTCCTGGGCGCTGAAGTCGGCGAGCAGCCCGAGCGGCGGGCGCACCTGCAAAGCGGTCTCGGCCATCGCGCGGCAAAACGTCCGGTTGGCGCGCGTCTGCTCGAGCACGCTCTCGCGCAGCGCACCGACGAGGCGCGCGTCGCCCCACAGCGCACGGAAATCGAAGAAGATGCTCGCGTTGAGCAGCGCCTGCGCGTCGTTGTTGCGGATCCAGTCGTCGAACACCCTGCGCCACTCCTGCGGCGTCAGGCACCAGCGCGGGTTTCCGGCCATGACCTCGCCTTTGCACAGCGGAAAGCCGCAGGCGTCCAGATCGCGGTTCACCTCGGCGGCAAGCTCGAGGAAAACGCGCCGCGCCTGCTCCGCGTCGCCATCGGGCGCGAACATCAGTGCGTTGTCCTGGTCCGTGGCGAAGGTCTGCTCCATGCGGCCTTCGCTGCCGAGCGCGAGCCAGCAATAGCTTCCGGGAAGCTCGCGGCGCGCCACGGCGAGCTCGAGCAACCGCTGCGACAGCACGTCGTTCAGCGCGCTCACCATCGCGGTGAGCGCTTCGGCGCCGACGCCTTGCGCGAGCAAGTGGCGCACCACCTGGCGGATTTCGCCGGCCGCCTGCACCAGCTCGGCGCGCGTCTGCGCCCCGCGCACGCGCTCGGAGGTACGCCGCAGCCCCAGGCGCTGCAGCGCGAACAGATCGCGCTCCGAGACCACGCCGGTGAGCCGCCCGTCGCGCGTGACCACGACGTGGCGGATGGCGTGACGCGCCATGGCGAGCGCCGCGTCGGCGAGCGTCGCTTCCTCCTCGAGGCATACCGGATCGCGCGTCATCACCTGGGCGATCGGCGTGCTCGTCGGCAGCTGCGGCAGCGCGACGCGCTCCAGGACATCGGGCGTCGTGAAGATGCCGATCGGCACCTGCCCCGCGTCGAGCACCACCATCGAGCCGACGCGCGCCGCATGCATCGCCTTCAGCACCTCGGCGACCTGCGTCCCGGGAGCGCAGGAGATGGGGGAGCGCGAGAACGCGGTGCGCAGCGGCGCCAGCATTCCCGCGGCGTCGAGCGAGGACTCTGCCGCCTCGACGCGCAGCGCCCGGTAGGAGCGGTCGACGAGGCTCGCGAGGTAGTTGGTGCAGAAGGCGTGGAAGCGCCGGCTGCGCTCGAGGAGGCGATGAAAATCGCCGGCGGCCAGCTCCCAGCAGAACGTGTCGGATTCCGCCCGGTAGGAATACGCGGTCGCGCGCCGCGCGATCAGCGCTCCGATGGGAAAGCATTCGCCGCTGCCGAGCACGATGTCGGCGGCGGCGTGCGACGCCTCGCCGGCGGCCGGGGTGCCGCGCACATTGCCGTGCTTGATGATGTAGAAGCTCTCCACCTTGCCGCTCTCGGGGCCGACGACGAGCGTGCCGCGCGCGTAGTAGGCGAGGCGCAGGCGCTCGGCGAGGAACTGCATCGAACCCGGTCCCATCTCGTCGAACGGGGGATGCTCGCGCAGCGAAGCGATGAGCGCGGCGGCGGGCGGCGGGGCGGCCATGGCGCTAGGGTACCCGCCTCCGGCGGTTTTGATCTGTGTCAAGCCCCAGGGCGCACGGGCGGCGGAAACTCGCGCTGAGCCACGACGACGAGGAAAGCCGCAATGGGGGGCATCACCGCACGCATCGACCGCATCACCAAACTCACCCCCGCTTACCGCTCGACGACGCCGCCGGTGCCGAGGAGCGTGAAGATCGAGCTTACCGCGCGCTGCGATTTCCGGTGCTTTTTCTGCGCCAGCGCCATGCGCCTGCGCGACAAGGCGGAGATCGACCCCGCCTTCTTCCGCCGCATCCTGAAGCAGATGCGCGCGCTCGGGGTGGAGGAGATCGGGCTTTTCTACCTCGGCGAATCCTTCCTGTGCCGCTGGCTGCCCGAAGCGGTGCGCTACGCCAAGAAGGAATGCGGCTACCCGTACGTCTTTCTCACGACCAACGGCCGCATGGCGACGCCCGAGCGGGTGCGCGAGTGCATGGAAGCCGGGCTCGACAGCCTGAAGTTCAGCTTCAATTTTTCCGACGCGGAGCAGTTCCACCAGGTGACCGGCGTGCGCCAGGACGACTTCGCGAGGGTGGTGGAGCACCTGAAGAGCGCGCGGCGCGTGCGCGACGAGGTCGAGGCGGCGAGCGGCCACCGCTGCGGCCTGTACGCCTCGAGCATCCGCTACGACGACGAGCAGCAGGTGCGCATGCAGGCTGCGGTCACGGAAATCCTGCCCTGGGTCGACGAGCATTACTGGCTGCCGCTTTACGGGCAGGCGGGGCTCACGAGCGGCGCGCGCGGCACGGTTCCCACCGCGGGCAACCAGGGACGCATCGGCGCGCTGCGCAAGCCCCTGCCGTGCTGGTCACTGTTCACCGAAGGGCACATCACCTACGACGGCCGGCTCTCCGCCTGCTGCTTCGACCACGACGGGCGCTTCGATATGGGCAATCTCAACTACGAGACCTTCATGGAAGCCTGGAACGGCGTGCGCTTCGCAAGCCTTCGGCGCGCCAACCTCGCCGAGGACGTGCGCGGCACGGTGTGCGAGCAGTGCATCGCCTACAAAGGGTAGGCGAAGAAGCCGCCTGAAGGCGGTTAGCTCAGCAGGTAGTCCACGAGGTCCCGAACGGGTCGAATTTCGGGGCCGAAAGGCACCGGCTCGGAGCCGCGGAAAAACAGCCCCCGGTCCACGTCGCCGCGCAATGCGGCGGCGAGGTGGTGATCGATGCAGAACTGCCCGGCCTGCGGCAGCCCGTCGCGCAGGCCGCATTGCGCGAGGCAGTCCCAGGCGAGCGTGCACTCGCGGCGCTTCTTCGCGCGCCGGCGCAGCGCTTCTTCCTTCTCGAGGTAGGCCTTTAGCCAGGGCGTGCGCACCGCCCGGGCAGGCAGCCCGGCGACGCTCATGAAGACCACGATGTCCTGCGGGCCGGCGCCCGCGAGCACGTGCTTGAAGTTCGCGTGCGCGTCGCCTTCCTGCGTAACAGCGAAAGGCGTGCCCACCTGCACCGCGTCGGCGCCGGCGTCGCGCGCGGCTTTCGCGCGCTCGGGCGAATTGATGCCGCCCGCGGCGATGAGCGGAATGGCGTCGGCGTCCATGCCGGCGTCGCGCAGCGCGCGCCGGATTTCGGGCAGCACGCGCTCGAAATCGAAGCGCGCGTCGTTCACTTCCTCCATGCGCGTGGCGCCGAGGTGGCCGCCGGCGTAGCGCGGGTGCTCGACCACGATGGCGTCGGGCACGCGCCCGCGCCGCTGCCAGCGCCGCGCGATGAGCGACGCCGCGCGAGCCTCGGAAACGATCGGCACCAGCGCGACCTGCGGCCAGTCGCGTGCGAGCTCCGGAAGGTCGAGCGCGAGCCCCGCGCCCACCACCACCGCGTCCGCGCCCGCGGCGCACGAGGTGCGCACGTAGTCGGGGTACTGCGACACCGCGCGCATCACGTTCACCGCTATCGCGCCGCGCCCGCCGGAGAGCTCGCGCGCCGCGCCGATCTCGCGCTCGAGCGCCTCGAGGTTGGCGCGCTCGATCGCCGCCTTGTCGCGCCGGCCGGTACCGCGCATGAGGTCCGGGTGCAGCCGGCGCAAGTCGACGCTCGAGATCGTGCCGACGCAATCGGCGCGCGCCACCGCCCCCGCGAGGCGGTGCGCCGAGATGCCGACGCCCATCCCGCCCTGCACGAGGGCAAGCGCCTCCTTACCGCCGAGTCGCAGCGTGGCCATCCCGCGAGTCTCGTCGGTCGGCCCCTGCCTGGAATTGATCTATAGCAAGGCAACGCCCTTCACCGGCCCTCAGCATCGGCGCAGGAGGATGCGGATGGCGTCGACCAACGGGAACCTCGTCACGGGGATTCTCGCCAACCTGCCGATGTTCCGCCACACGCCCGCGGCCACGCTCGCTTCGCTGGCGCGCAAGTCGCGCACGCTGCACATGCCGCGCGGCAGCACCATCGCGCGGCGCGGCGAGGAGCTGCCCGGCCTGATGGCGGTGGCTTATGGCCTGGTGAAGCTTTCGCTGCGCGGAGAGGCTTCCGAGAAGGTGCTGCGCCTGGTGGGCGCCGGGGACACCTTCGGCGAGGCGGTGCTGTTCCTGGAAAAGCCGCTGCCGGTGGACATCAGTACGCTCGCCGACACGCTGATCGTGGTGGTGCCCGCCGATCCGCTGCTCGTCATGATCGACAGCGAGCCGGGCTTCGCGCGCGCCATGCTCGCCGCCATGAGCCAGCGCCTGCACGCGCTCGTCACCGACTTCGAAGCCGCCACGGTGCACCGCGCCAACGAGCGTCTCGCCGCCTACCTGGTGTCGCTGGTCGACCCGGACGGTCCCTCGACTGCGATGCTGCCCGCGAGCAAGACCGTCATCGCCGCGCGCCTCGGGATCACCAAGGAGACGCTTTCCCGCCTCCTGCGGCGCTTCGCCCAGGAAGGCATGATCGCGGTCGGGCGGCGCCAGATCACGCTGCTCGACCGCGAGCGGCTGAACGCCGCCGCTCGCGGCACGGGCTAGTCAGCAGTCCAGGTCGTCCAAGTCGTCGTTCAAGCGTACGCGGTCGCTGGGCTTCAACCCGTTCGCCCGCGAACGCTCATCGCGCCGCATGCGCAGCTCGTCCCGGCAGGGCAGCCCGGTACTCTCGCTGCGCAGATGCGCGGTCAACAACGGCTCGGCCAGCCAGTTCTTCCAGTATCTGCCGTTGCCCTCGCCGGCTGCTTCCGCAGCCTTGAGGGCGCCTACGACGGTCTTGTGGCTCCGCATGTCTGCGGTAGGAATATCGCCCGGATGACCGTAGGCGCTCAACCCCTTGCGTTGCGTCGTAGGGCCAACAACGACCGGCAGCCGGTAATTCGTACTACATCGATCAATGCACGTGCGCCGGCGCCGCGGTGTGCGCATGCGCAGCCGCGCCTGCGGCGTCGTAGAGCCTCTCGACGTAATGCACGTACTCGACGTAGGCGTTGACGAACTCGCGCCCGGCCGCGACATCGTCCGGGCGGTAGCCCTTCTTCGAGCTCACCGCGTCGAACTCCTTGTGCAGCCCCTGCTCGAGGCGCTGCGTGACGAGCTTGCCGACCGGCTGCAGCTTGCCGCTCGCGAGCGCCTTGTCGGCCGCGGCAATCGGCGGCTCGATCTCGCCGGCGGGCTTGAGCCCGGTGTACGGCGCGCCTTCGCCCGCGCGGTGCACGCGCACCAGCGTTTCGTAGAAGTACGTTTCGGCGAGGTCTCTCGCCGCACCGCCCGCCTTGCGCGCCACCGAGGCCTTCTCGAAGGCCCTGCGCAGCTCGGCTTCGTCGCGCTCCTGGACCCAGATGAGAGCCAGGTTGACGTTTCCGGTGTCGAGCGCCTGGCGACCGGCGGAGACCACCGGGCCGTCGAGGGTGTCGCAATGCGCCTGCGCGGGCGCAACCCAGCCGAGCGCGGCGAGCAGGGAAAATGCGGCTACCGCGGTGTTTCTGAGCTTCATGATCGTTTCTCCCAGGAGGAAATGAATGCGATGACGATCAGAACTCGACGCCGCGGCGGCGTTCCGTCCGCGAGGGAAATGCTTGATGGTTGCTAAGAAAGGCTGGCGCGCAGGCGCGCGACGTCCGGGATACGCAGCACCCGGCCATGCACTTCGAGCAGCCCCTGCCGGGACAGCTCCTTCAGCACCCGCGAGAGGTGCTCGGCGCTCACGTTGAGGCGCGAGGCGATCGCGCTTTTCGGCGCGGGCAGGGTGACGACGACCTCGCCCGCGCTCGCGCCGCCCTCGCGGCGCAGCAGCCACGCGACGAAGCGCTGCCCGGCGTTGCCGAGCGCGTAGGTCTCGAGCTCGCGCACCATCAGCTCGAGGCGCTGCGCCAGCGCGGCGATGACGCGGCGGGCGAACTGCGGACTGCGCTCGAGCTCGGCGAACACCGCCGCCTTGTCCACCTGCAGCACCAGCGAATCGGCGGCGGCCGTGGCGGTGACGATGTAGGGCTTCTCGAGGAACATCATCGCTTCGCCGAAGCTCCTGCCCGGCGCGACGATGTCGGCGACGCGCTCGCGCGTGGCGAGCCGGATCTTCCCGTAAACCACCGCGAACAGCCCGTTCGCGGGCTCGCCTTCGCGAAACAGCGTCTCGCCGCGCGCCAGCTTGCGGCGGCGGGTGCCGGCCGCGATGCGCGCCAGCTCGTCCGCGCCCAGCCCTTTGAACAGCGGCAGGTTGGCGAGAAACGCCTCCAGCTTGATCTCGCGCCGCACTTTCAGTGCGCGTGTGCCGGGTGCGCCGGCACGGCGTGCGGCGCATGGTGGGAATGCGAGGGCGCGGCTGCCGCTTCCCACAGCGTCTCGATGTAGTGCACGTAGGGCACGTAGGCTTCGACGTAGCGCCGGCCGGCGGCGACGTCGTTCACCTCGAAGCTCTTGCGGCTCATCGCCGCCCGCAGCCTCTCCTGGACGCCGCGGCGCACCGCCTCGGTGAGAAGGCGCACCACCGCTTCGGCCGAGCCTTCCTCCAGCGCACGATCGGCCGCCGGAACAGCCGGCCCAAGGTCATATCCGGCCGGCTTGATGCCGGTGTAGGGCTCGCCTTCGCCGGCGCGGTGGATGCGCACCAGGGTCTCGAAAAAATGCAGGTCGGCGAGCGATCTCGCCTCTTCGCCGAGGCCGCGGACCTTGAGCGCGTGCTCGAAGGCGTGGCGGATCGCGCCTTCGTCCGTCGGGCGCACCCACGGCAGCACGTAATTGACGTTGCCGGTGTCGAGCGCTTTGCGCGCCAGCCTCACCACCGGACCGTTCATGCTGTCGCAGTGGCCGATCGCGAGGAATAGCAGCCCGGCGTCGGAAGAATCGGCGAGAAAGTACGCCACGAGGGCGAGGACGGCCAACGAATACCTGCGCAGGAGCGTGGATGTCATGACGAACCTCCACGCCAAGCATGCATCAACGCGCGGCGCGCCTGTTGATCGCCGTCAACGGGCGCCGAGAACGCTTTCGACGCGTTGCTGCCACGCGCGCGCGAACGCTTCGCGCTGGGCCGGCGAGGCGCCCGGCAGCAACGCGCCGCGCAGCAGCCGCTTGATATCGTCGTCAGGCGGCGCCTCCGCCAGATCGGCGTCCACCGAAGCGCCGCTGTCGAGGCGCGTGAAGCGCAGCTGCGCCGCGATCGGCGCCTCGAAGACGAGCAGCCCGCGGCGCGCGTAATGCCCGCCGATGCCCTTGAAGCCGCTGTCGCCCGCTGCGCCCGTGACGAGGCCGGCGACCATGGCGACCACGCCGACCGTGCCCTCGTGCGCGGCGCCGCGCAGCTCGACCCGCACTGCCCCGCGCACGGGAATTTCGTCCGGATAGAGGCGGCCGAGCGCCTCGCAGGTGGCGCGGTACGCTCCGGCCACCGTGGGACACGAGTGGCCGGCGAGCTTCACCGCGTCGGCGTACGAGTAGCTGAGCAGCCCGCCCGGGGCCGCTCCGAGCAGCTCGGCGAGCGGGTCGCGCAGCGTGATGCTCGGAAGTTCTTCCATCCCCGATGGAGTCGCGCGCAGGGCGGCGGTTCGCGCGATGCGGAAAAACCTTGATTTCCGCTAAGACCGCCGCCGGACTACGAGCTTCATCATGGTGTCGAGCGTGATCGAGCGAAAGGTGGCCTTCGCGGTCTCGTCGATCTCGGCGAGGATCTGCTCGAGCGCGCGCTCCTCCTCGCGGCGCGCGCTGCGGCTGGATGGACGGGCGCCGACCTCTTCGAACAGCTCGATCACGTCCATCAGCGTGATGCGCTTCGGGTTGCCGGCGAAGCGGTAGCCCCCGCCGACGCCGCGCGCCGCGTGCAGCAGCCCCGAGCGCCCGAGCCGTCGCAGCACCTTGGCAAGGTGGTGCGGCGAGACGCGGTACTTCGCCGCGATCTCGGCGGCCGAGATCTGGCGCGCCGGGTCGGCGGCGAATTCCAGGGCGCTGTACAGCGCCAGCAGGGTGTTTTGCTGGAGCTTCAGAGGTCGCGCTCCAGCGCGATGAAGGGCGCCGCCATCATCCCCTGGCTGCGGAAGAACGCGAGCACCAGGGCATTGTCGCGCGCGAGCATGGTGCGCAGCTTTTCCACGCCGGCGCGCCGAAAGCGCTCGCAGATCTCCTCCAGCATGCGGGTCGCCACGGTGCCGAGCCGCGCATGGGGGCGCACGCCGATGCCGAACACCCAGCCGCAGGGCGGCGAGCCGAACTCCCAGTCGCGCACCTCGCCGACGATGTAGCCCTGCACCGCCTCGTCGGTCTCGGCGACCAGGAAGAAGCGCCGCGAGCGGTGCCCGCCGTAGCGGCGCAGGATCCCCGCCCAGTACGCGGGCTTGCGCAGGCCCGTGATCAGGGCATCGATCTCGATGACCTGGGGCAAGTCGGCGGGCCGCGCGGCCCGTATTTTCTTGAGATGGATCAAAACGCTTCCCCTCCCGGGAGTCTACGGTCAGGAGCCATTCTCTAAAAGGAGGGGATTTATGTTTTTCCGCAGCTTGCTTGCAGTGGGCGCGCTCGCGCTCGCCAGCGCAGTCCAGGCGCAGGAGCCTATCCGCATCGGGGCGTTCCTGTCGGTCACCGGGCCGGCCGCCTTCCTGGGCGACCCCGAGCAGAAGACGCTCGAGCTCTACGTGGAGAAGATCAATGCCGCGGGCGGCGTGCTCGGGCGCAAGCTCCAGCTCTATTCCTACGACTCCGCGGGCGACGCCGAGAAGGCGCGCGCCTACGTGAAGCGCCTGATCGAGCAGGACAAAGTCGACGTGCTGGTCGGCGGCTCGACCACCGGCGAGACCATGGCCGCGGTGCCGCTCGCCGAGGCCGCCAACGTGCCGTTCATCTCCCTCGCCGGCGCGGTGGTGATCATCGAACCCGTGAAGAAGTGGGTGTTCAAGACGCCGCATACCGACCGCATGGCCTGCGAGAAGGTCTTCGACGACATGCGCGCGCGCGGCGCGACGAAGGTCGCGCTCATCTCGGGCGCGGGCGGCTTCGACCGCTCCATGCGCGCCGAATGCCTGAAAGTGGCCGCGCAGCGCGGGGTGCAGATCGTCGCCGACGAAAGCTACGGCGCGGGCGACACCGACATGACCGCGCAGCTCACCAAGATCAAGAACACCCCGGGAGTGCAGGCGGTGCTCAACTGCGGTTTCGGCCAGGGCCCGGCGATCGTCACCAAGAACTACCGCCAGCTCGGCATCCAGGTGCCGTTCTACCAGTCGCACGGCGTGGCCTCCAAGCAGTACGTCAAGCTCTCGGGCGATGCCGCCGAAGGCGTGCGCCTGCCGGCGGCGGCGCTGCTCGTCGCCGAGACGCTGCCCGCGGCCGACAAGCAGAAGAAGGTCGTGGTCGACTACAAGCGCGAGTACGAGGCGCGCTTCAAGTCGGAGGTCTCGACCTTCGGCGGTCACGCCTACGACGGCCTGATGCTCGCGGTCGACGCGATCAAGCGCGCCGGCGGCACCGACCGCGCGAAGGTGCGCGACGCGCTCGAGTCCACCAAGGGCTACATGGGCACGGCCGGCGTGGTCAACATGTCGCCCAAGGACCACATGGGCCTCGATCTCTCGGCGTTCCGCATGCTCGAGGTCCGGAAAGGCGACTGGACGCTGGTGCAGTAAGGGCGCTCGCGTGAGCGCGGAGCTCGTCCAGTTCCTGGTGGCCGGAATCACCCTGGGCGCGATCTACGCGCTGGTCGCGCTCGGCTTCGCGATCATCTACAACGCGAGCCACGTCATCAACTTCGCCCAGGGCGAGTTCGTGATGATCGGCGGCATGGCGGCCACGGCGTTCGTCGACTCCGGGCTGCCGCTGCCGCTCGCCGCCGCCGCGGCCGTGGCGGCGGCCACCCTGGTCGGCATCGCTCTGGAGAAACTCGCGGTCGAGCCGGCGCGCAACGCCTCGGTCGTCACGCTCATCATCATCACCATCGGCGCCTCGATCCTGCTGCGCGGCCTCGCCTCGCTGGTGTGGGACAAGAAGATCCACTCGCTGCCCGCGTTCACGGGGGAAAGGCCGATCGCGATCGGCGGCGCGACGCTCCTGCCGCAGACGCTGTGGGTGCTCGGGGCGACCGTGGTCGCGGTGGCGGCGTTGTGGTGGTTCTTCAACCGCACCCTCACCGGAAGCGCGATCCTTGCGGTGTCGCATAACCGCCTCGCCGCGCGCCTGATGGGAATCAGCGTGCGGCGCGTGCTCATGGTGTCGTTCGGCCTGTCGGCGGGGCTCGGCGCACTGGCCGGCATCCTCATCGCCCCCATCTCCTTTACGTCGTGGGACGTGGGCGTGATGCTGGGGCTGAAGGGCTTCGCCGCGGCGATCCTCGGCGGGCTGGGCAGCGGGCCGGGAGCGATCGCGGGCGGGCTTGCGCTCGGGCTCATCGAGGCGCTCGGCGCCGGCTACCTCTCTTCCGCTTACAAGGATGTCTTCGCTTTCGTCATCATCCTCGGCGCGCTCGTCTTCCTTCCCGACGGGCTCGCCGGCAGGCGCGCAGCCGAGCGTGTCTAGAAAAGGGTTCGCGGTCCTGGCGCTCGTCGTGGCGCTGCTGCCGCTCGCGCTCACCAACAATTACACGTACGAGGTGGCGATCGTCGTCGGCCTGAACGCCATCGTCTGCGTGGGGCTGAATCTGCTGATCGGCTACGCCGGCCAGATCAGCCTCGGCCACGCGGGATTCTTCGGCCTGGGCGCGTACGGCTCGGCGATCCTCGCCGCGCGCTACGGCTGGCCGCCGTTCGCCGGCCTCGCCGCCGCGGTCGCGGCGGTGTCGCTCATTGCCTGGATCATCGGCAAGCCGGTGCTGCGCCTCAAAGGCCACTACCTGGCGATGGCGACGCTCGGGCTGGGCATCATCGTCGCGGTGGTGCTCGCCACCGAGGACCAGGTCACCGGCGGGCCCGACGGCATGCCGGTGCCGCCGCTCACGCTCGGCTCGGTCGTGCTGCAGGGCGAGAAGCTCTGGTACTGGATCGTGGCCGTGGTGCT
Source organism: Burkholderiales bacterium (assembly GCA_035550695.1). Classification (GTDB taxonomy): domain Bacteria; phylum Pseudomonadota; class Gammaproteobacteria; order Burkholderiales; family SG8-39; genus SCGC-AG-212-J23. The sequence goes on from DASZOS010000014.1 coordinate 34,562, forward strand.
CCTCGCCACCGTGTGGCTCGCGCTCAACCTCATCGATTCGCCCCGCGGCCGCGCCTGGCGCGCGTTGCACGGCTCCGAGGTGGCCGCGGGCGCCATAGGCATCGACCCGGCGCGCCACAAGCTTTCCGCGTTCGTGCTCTCGGCGGCGCTCGCCGCGCTCGCCGGGGCGCTCACCGCGCACTACTCGGGCTTCATCACGCCGGCGAAGGCCTCGTTCCTGCACTCGATCGAGCTGGTGACGATGGTGGTGTTCGGCGGCATGGCATCGACCTTCGGCGCCGTCGTGGGCGCCGCGATCCTCACCACGCTGCCGCAGCTCCTGACGGTGTTCAAGGAGTACGAGATGGTGACGCTCGGCGCGGTGATGATGCTCACCATGATCTTCATGCCGCAGGGCCTCGTGCCCACGCTGGAGAAAGCGCTTGCTGCTGCGCGCCGAAAACCTGAGTAAGAGCTTCGGCGGCGTCGCCGCCGTGCAGGCGGTCGAGCTCGGTGTCGAGCGCGGCACGGTGCATTCCATCATCGGCCCGAACGGCGCCGGCAAGACGACGCTGCTCAACCTGCTGTCGGGCATCTACCGCGCCGACGCGGGACAGATTTTCTTCGGCGAAGAGGATGTAACGAGCCGCGCGCCGCACGAGTTCGCGTCCGCGGGCATCGGCAGGACGTTCCAGAACCTGCAGATCTTCTTCAACATGAGCGTGCTCGAGAACGTGATGGCCGGGCGCTGGCTGCACGAGGCCTGCGGCCTCGCCGCGGCGCTGCTGCGTGCGCCGTCGCTCGCGCACGCCGAACGGCGCGCGCGAGCGGAATCCGAGGAGCTGCTCGGCTTCGTGGGCCTCGAGCGCTGGGCGCATTCGCCTTCCGACGGCCTGCCCTACGGCGCGCTGAAGCGCCTCGAGATCGCGCGCGCGCTCGCCGCGCGCCCGAAGCTCGTGCTCCTCGACGAGCCGGCCGCGGGGCTCAACCCGACCGAAACGCGCGAAATCGACCAGCTCATCCGCCGCATCGCCGAGCGCGGCATCACCGTCGTCCTGGTCGAGCACAACATGAAGCTGGTGATGGAGGTCTCGCAGCGGGTGCTCGTGCTCGACCACGGCCGCAAGCTCGCCGAGGGCGACCCGGAGACCGTGAGCCGCGATCCGCAGGTGATCGAAGCCTATCTCGGAGTCGAAGCGTGCTAGAGGTGCGCGGGCTCGAATCGCGCTACGGGCGCATCCCGGCGCTGAAAGGCATCGACCTCGCCGTGAGTGCGGGCGAGCTGGTCGCGCTGGTGGGCGCGAACGGCGCCGGCAAGAGCACGCTGCTGCGCGCGCTCTCCGGCGTGCAGCCGGCGTCCGGAAAGATCTTCTTTGAAGAGACAGAAATCCACGCCTTGCCTTCCGAGCGGCGGGTCGCTCTCGGGATCGTGCAGGTGCCCGAAGGCCGCCAGGTCTTCGCGCCGCTGTCGGTGGAAGACAACCTGCGCCTGGGCGCCTACCGCCGCGGCCGCGGCAAAGCCCAGGCAAGCCTGGAGCGCGTCTACGGCATGTTCCCCGTGCTTGCCGAGCGGCGCCGGCACGCCGCCGGCACGCTTTCGGGCGGGCAGCAGCAGATGCTGGCGATCGGCCGGGCGCTCATGGGACAGCCGCGCCTGCTGCTGCTCGACGAGCCGAGCATGGGGCTCGCGCCGCGCCTCGTGGCCGAGATCTTCGCCTGCGTGCGCGCCCTGCGCGCCGCCGACACCGCGCTGCTGCTCGTGGAGCAGAACGCGCGCGCGGCGCTGGCGATCGCCGACCGGGGGTACGTGCTCGAAACCGGCCGTATCGTGCTCGCGGGAAGCGGCGCCGAGCTTCTCGCCGACGAAAGCGTGCGCGCCGCCTACCTCGGCCTCTAGACGAGCTCACGGCGAGCGCGCGTCACTCTAGCCGCCGTTCAGGAACTCGTAGGGCGGCGGAACTCCGCGCACCGCGATGGCGTCGTGAAAGAGGGAATCGATCGCCTCGATTCCTTCGGCGATCTGGCGCAGCCGTGCTGCCGGCTGCCTGCCGCCCGGGCGATCGGTGAAGAGGCTCAGCCTGCTCTACGGGGCGCGCGCCCAAGGCGAGCTGGTCGGCGGCGTTCGCCGCCAGGCGCCCTGACGTCCGACATTCTGCGTTTTCCCCTTCCCGCCCCGCGGACAATACCACCACGACTCTGGTGCCGCCTCGGATATCCCCGGACCGAGCTTTTAAGCTAGATCAAGTCGCGCCCCCTCCACCGGTGTTCCGATACAGGCCATGAAAACCACGCTGACTGCCGGCCTTTCCGCGAAGCGCGAATTCACCGTCGAGCGCGAAAGCACTATCGGCTTCATGGGCGAGGACGCCCGCGTCTATGCGACCCCCATGCTGGTGCGCGACATCGAGATTACCTGCCGCGAGCTGCTGCTCGAGCACCTCGATCCCGGCGAGGACTCGGTCGGAAGCCGCGTCGAGATCAACCATCTCGCCCCCACGCTGCTCGGCATGAAAGTCACAATCGAGGCGAGCGTCTCCGAGCTCAAGGGGCGCGCCGTCACCTTCGACATCACGGCCTCCGACGGCCTCGACCAGATCTGCCGCGGGCGGCACATGCGCTTCATCGTCAGCGTCGAGCAGACGCGCCAGCGGCTCAAGCAGAAGCAGGCCAGGGCCGCGTGAATCGCGTCGCCACCTATTGCTACCAGTGCGTCGCGGGTCCGGACCTGCTGACGGTCAAGGTCTGCGACGGCGTGGCGGCCGAGGTCGAGCCGAATTTTGCCGCCGCCGCGGTGCACCCCGGCGGCGGCAAGATCTGCGTCAAGGCCTATGGCCTCGTGCAGAAGATGGCACACCCCGATCGGGTGCTGCACCCGATGAAGCGCACCAATCCCAAGAAGGGGCGCCACGAAGATCCGGCGTTCGTGCCGATCTCGTGGGACGAGGCGCTGGAACTGATCGCAGACAAGTTAAACGCCATCAGAAAAACCGGCCTGATCGACGACTCCGGCTATCCGCGCGTCGCAGCGAGCTTCGGCGGCGGCGGCACGCCGCAGTCCTACATGGGGAGTCTGCCGGCCTTTCTCGCCGCTTGGGGGCCGATCGACATGGGCTTCGGCTCGGGCCAGGGCGTGAAGTGCTATCACTCCGAGCATCTTTACGGCGAGTTCTGGCACCGGGGCTTCACCGTTTCGCCCGACACCCCGCTCACCAAGTACCTGATCTCCTGCGGCGCGAACGTGGAAGCCTCGGGCGGGGTCGCGGGCGTCTGGCGCCATGCAGAGGCGCGCAGCCGCGGCATGAAGCGCGTGCAGGTGGAGCCGCATCTCTCGGTGACCGGCGCCTGCTCGGCCGAATGGCTGCCGATCAAGCCCAAGACCGACGCGGCATTCCTCTACGCGCTCATCCACGTAATGCTGCACGAGAACGCGCGCGAGCGCCTCGACGTCGAATTCCTGACGCGTCACACGTCTTCGCCCTACCTCGTGGGGCCGCACGGCTTTTATCTGCGAGACCCGTCGACCAAAGAGCCGCTCCTCGCCCCCAGCCTCGAGGGAACCTATCGAAAAGCTGCCGTCGAGACCGGTGCCGACGGCGAAGTGCTCGCCGAAGGCGAGCTCGAAGGCGAAACGGCGTTCTCCAAGCTCGTCGTGCACATGAAGGCGTATTCGCCCGAGTGGGCGCAGCAGATCTGCGATGTGAACGCCGCGACGATCCGCCGCGTCGCCACGGAGTATCTCGACGCGGCGTGCGTGGGGCAGACGATCGAGATCGAGGGCATGAGCCTTCCCTACCGGCCGGTCGCGGTGAGCCTTGGCAAGACGGTGACCAACGGCTGGGGCGGCTATGAATGCTGCTGGGCGCGCACGCTGCTCGCCACGCTGGTCGGCGCGCTCGAAGTGCCGGGCGGCATCCTCGGCACCACGGTGCGCCTGAACCGCCCCATGTCCGAGCGCCACATGAGCGTGAAGCCGGGGCCCGACGGGTTCATGCACTACCCGTTCAATCCGACCGGGCGCGAGACCTGGAGCGCGCGGCCGAACATCCGCAACGCCTACCGCAGCATGGTGCCGCTCGCCGCCGACACCGCCTGGAGCCAGGCCCTGGGCCCGACGCACTTCTCCTGGATGTTCCTCGACGGCACGCCGGAGGGGCTGCCCAAGGTCACGCTGCCGGAGGTCTGGTTCATCTATCGCACCAACCCGGCGATCTCGTTCTGGGACACCGAGAAGCTGGGCGAGCGCATGGCGCGCTTTCCATTCATGGTGGCGTTCGCGTTCACGCGCGACGAGACCAACCATTTCGCCGACGTGCTGCTGCCCGACGCGCTCGACCTCGAGAGCCTGCAGCTCATCCGCATCGGCGGCACGAAGTTCATCGAGCAGTTCTGGGACCACGAAGGCTTCGCGCTGCGCCAGCCGGCGGGCACCCCGCGCGGCGAGGCACGCGACATGACCGACGTCGCCACCGCGCTCGCCGAGCGCACCGGCCTTCTCGGACCGTACAACGCGGCGATCAACAAGGGGGCGCTCGGCGTCCCATTGAAGGACTTCTCACTGGAGACCAGCCGGGTCTACAAGTGTGAAGAGATCTGGGACGCGGCCTGCAAGGCGGCGAGCGCCGAGCTCAGCGAGGGCGCCGACGCGCACGGGCTCGAGTGGTGGAAGGAGCGCGGCTTCGCCACCCGGCCCTTCCCGCGCACCTCCTGGTATCTCTTCCCGACGCTCGCCGCCCAGGGGCTGCGCTTCGAGATGCCCTACCAGGAGCGCCTGGCGCGCGTCGGCGCCGAGCTGGAGAAGCGCCTGCACGACAAAGGCATGCGCTGGTGGGACAAGCAGCTCGCCGAATACCAGGCGCTGCCCGTGTGGAAGGATTTTCCCGGCGAATGGGAATCCGCGCTCGTCGCCATGGGTGGCAAGTCCGAGGACTTCCCTTTCTGGCTGCTCACCTCGCGCTCGATGCAATACGCCTGGGGCGCGAACGTCGGCATGCAGATGATCAAGGAGGTCGCCGACAACATCGCCGGCCACCGCGGCGTGATCATCAATGCTTCTCGTGCACAGGAGCTTGGCGTGAAAGAAGGCGATTGGGTGGACATCGCGACGCCCAAGGCCTCGGTGCGCGCGCGCGCGGTGCTGCGCCAGGGCATCCGGCCCGACACGCTGCTGCTTCTCGGGCAGTTCGGCCACTGGGCGACGCCGGTCGCCAAGGACTTCGGGATGCCGTCGATGAACAAGCTCGCGCAGATGTCGGTCGCGCTCACCGACGCCACTGGCTCGGGCGCCGACATCGTCAGGGTTTCGGTGAGGAAAGCCGCTTGACGCGTTGGGCGATAGTCGCTGACTTGCGCCGCTGCGTCGGCTGCCAGACCTGCACCGCGGCGTGCAAGCAGGCGAACGGCACGCCGCCGGGCGTGCAGTGGCGCCGCGTGCTCGATCTCGAGACCGGCGAATATCCCGAAGTGAAGCGCGCCTTCGTGCCCGTGGGCTGCATGCACTGCGACGAGCCGCCGTGCATGCACGTGTGCCCGAGCACCGCCACGCGCAAGCGCGCCGACGGCATCGTCACCATCGACTACGATCTGTGCATCGGCTGCGGCTACTGCATGGTCGCCTGTCCCTACGACGCGCGCGCAAAGGTCGACGGCGTCGCCACCAAGTGCACCTTCTGCGTCGATCGCATCGACGCCGGCCTCGCCAAGGGGTTGCAGCCCGGCGTCGACCCGGAGGCGACGCCCGCCTGCGTCAACTCGTGCATCGCAAGCGCGCTGCACTTCGGCGACGCCGACGATCCCGAGAGCAACATCTCCGGGCTGCTCGCCGAGAACCAGAGCTTCCGCATGCACGAGGAGCTGGAGACCGGCCCGAACATCCACTACCTGTGGGACAAGGCGCCATGACGAGCCTGCAGCGGTACTGGGACGCGCGCGCGGCGCTGAACTTCATCCTCGGCGGCAGCGGCTCGGGGCTGATCATCGCCGCCGCGTTCGTCCAGCCTCCGAACCCCTGGCCGGTCGCTGCCGGCCTCGCGCTTATCGCCGCGGGCCTGCTCGCCGTATGGCTCGAGACCGGCCGCAAGCTGCGCGCGCTGCACGTGCTCTTTAACCCGTTCACCTCCTGGATGACGCGCGAGGCCTTTGCCGCGCTGCTGCTCTTCCCGGTCGGGCTCGGCGCGTTCCTGACGCTGAAATTCCTTCCCGTTGCCGCGGTGCTGGCGCTCGCCTTCCTTTGGTGCCAGGCGCGCATCCTGCGCGCCGCGCACGGCATCCCGGCCTGGCGCGCGCCGCAGGTGGTACCGCTCGTCATCGCGGCCGGTCTGGCGGAGGGCGCCGGCTTCGCCGTGCTCCTGGTGCAGACGCAGCTCGCCGCCGCGCTGCTCGCCATCGTGCTCATCGGCCGGATGCTCGCCTGGTCGGCCTATCGCGCCGAGGTGACGAGCGAAGCGCTGGAGCGCGCGGGCAAGGCGCTGCAGCTCGGCGCGCTCGGCGCATTGCTACTCGTCGCAGCGAGCTTTTACGTCGCGCAGGCCGCGCTGCTTGCCGCCGCGCTCGCCGTCGGCACGGGCTGGTGGCTCAAGTTTTCGCTGGTCACGCGCGCCGCATCCACGCAAGGATTTTCACTGCCGCGCCAGCCGGTGCGCGGCACACGCTAGGGAGGAGCCCATGAACGCCATGCTGCAGACGAGATTCCAGAACAAGGTGCACCATCCCGCGCGGCCCTGGTACTTCGACCGCGGGGCCGAGACGCTGCCGCGCCCGCGGCTGGAGCGGCTGCAGCTGAAGCGCCTGCGCGCCACGCTGAAGGACGCCTTCGAGAACGTCGACCTGCACCGGCGGCGCATGCAGGCGGCGGGCGTGCGCCCGCGCGACATCCGCTCGCTCGCCGACATCGCGCAGCTGCCCTTCACGCTGAAGACGGACCTGCGCGACCACTACCCGTTCGGCATGTTCGCCCGGCCGCGCAAGACGCTGGTACGGCTGCACGCCTCCTCCGGCACGACCGGCAAGCCGACCGTCGTGGGCTACAGCCACAAGGACATCCAGACCTGGGCTTCGCTGATGGCGCGAACGATGGCCTGCGCCGGCGCACGCCCGGGCGATGTGATCCACAACGCCTACGGCTACGGCCTTTTCACCGGCGGCTTGGGCGCGCATTACGGCGGCGAGCGGCTCGGCGCCACCGTGGTGCCGGTGTCCGGCGGCGGCACCGAGCGGCAGGTTGCGCTGCTGCAGGACTTCGGCGCGCGCGTGCTGTGCGCCACGCCTTCTTACGCGCTCAACATCGCCGAAGTCGCCGAGCGCGAAGGCGTCGACCTCAGGACCGGCCCGCTCGAGATCGGCATCTTCGGCGCCGAGCCCTGGAGCGAAGCGCTGCGCCGCGAGCTCGAGAGCCGCCTCGGCATCAAGGCGATCGACATCTACGGCCTTTCCGAGATCATGGGGCCCGGCGTCGCGGCGGAATGCGAGGCGCAGGACGGGCTGCACGGCTGGGAGGACCACTTCCTCTTCGAGGTGATCGACCCCGAGACCGGCAAGGCGCTGCCCGATGGCACCGCCGGCGAGCTCGTCATCACCACGCTCACCAAGCAGGCGCTGCCGATGATCCGCTACCGCACGCGCGACATCACGCGGCTCACGCGCGAGCGCTGCGGCTGCGGCCGCACGCATTTGCGCCTGAAGCGCATCACCGGGCGCAACGACGACATGCTCATCATCCGCGGCGTCAACGTCTACCCGTCGCAGATCGAAGCGGTGCTCATCGGCCTGCCGGGCATCGCGCCGCATTACCAGCTGGTGGTCGAGCGCCGCGGCAGCCTCGACGAGCTGACCATCGAGGTCGAAGCCGCATCGGCGGGCGATAAATTCGCCGAGATCGAAAGGCAGGTGAGCCACCACATCAAGTCGCGCATCGGCGTGACCGCGGCGGTGAGTGTGAAGAAGCCGGGCGAAATGCCGCGCTCGCAGGGTAAGGCGGTGCGCGTGCGCGACCTGCGCCCGAAAGCGTCGTAGCGCATGCTCCCGCTGGTCGCGCGCAGCCGGCTGCTGCCGATGTCGCTGCCGTTCCGCTTCTTCGGCGCCGCGGTCGTCTTCCAGCTCGCCGCCTGGATGCTTCTCCTGTCGTTCTCGGACGATTTGCTGAGCTTTGAAGGCGGCCTGGGTCCCATCTTCGGCGCGCTGCACCTCGTGACGCTGGGCGTGCTCGTCATGGCTGCGGTCGGCGCGACGCTGCAGCTGCTTCCGGTGGCGACACGCCAGCCGGTGCGCTCGCTCGGCGCGGCGAAGCTGCTGTGGTGGCTGCTCGTTCCCGGCGTCGCGATCTTCGCCGGCGGCGCCCTCGCCTACGCCCCGCAGGCGATGGGCTGGGGCGCGATGCTTGTCGTCGTCGCCCTCGGGATCTACGCGCTGCTTCTTGCCGCCAACCTGCACGGCGCGCGCGGCATGAAGCTCGTGGTGGCGCACGGCTGGGCGGCGTTCGCCTGCCTCGTCGCGCTCGCCGGGACCGGCCTCGCGCTCGTCGCGCGCTACGAGCACGGCCTCGCCCTCGACCACGGCGCGTTCCGCACGGCGCATCTGGTGCTCGCGACCTACGGCTTCATGGGCCTGCTCGCCATCGGGCTGTCCAACTTCCTGCTGCCGATGCTCGCGGTGGCGCCCGCGCCACCGGCGCGGGCAGCCTATGCCGTGCTCGCCGCCGCCATCGCCGGCATCGCGGCCGCGGTCCTCGGGCTCGCGCTTGCCGCGGCGCTGCTCGGCCTGGCGGCCGCGCTCGTGCACACGGCGACACTGATGCGCGCGCTGCGCGCGCGCTTGCGTCCCGCCCTGGGATCCGGATTTCTGCTGGTGCGCGTCTCGTGGTCCTGCCTTGTCGCGAGCCTCGCGCTGGCGCTCCTCATGGCGCTCGATATGGCGCCGCCGCGCGCGGTGCTGCTCTTCGGTCTGCTGCTGGTGCCGGGCTGGCTGCTCACCTTCCTGCTCGGGGTCCTGCAGCGCATCGTGCCGTTCCTCGCCTCGGTGCACGCGTCCGCTGCGGCGCGCGGCACGCCGCTCATTTCCGCGCTCACGCCCGCCCCGCTGCTCGCCGCGCACCAGGCGCTGCACGTCGCGGCGCTCGCGGCGCTGGTCGCTGCAGCGCTGCTCGGGGAGCCGTGGCTTGCGCGCGCCGGCGCGGCGGCCGGGCTCGCGGGGGCCGCCGTTTTCGCCATATTCTTCGTTTTTGTCCTCTTGAAAGTACGCAACCATGGAATTCAACCGCCACATCAGCCGGCGACTGCATGAGGAGCACGACGCCACCCTCGCCCTCTGGGGCCGGGTGGAAGGGACCATCGCTGCCGGAAAGAGCGACCCCGCGCTGCTGAAGAGCGCCGCGGCAGCGCTCGCCCACGAGCTCGACGTCCACTTCGAGTTCGAGGAGAAGCAGCTTTTCCCGCGCCTCGCC
>DASZOS010000015.1:0-25312 GCA_035550695.1 Burkholderiales bacterium
CCGCGCCCCATGCCGTCGACTTCGACGATGAAAACCCCGGAGAGCGGCGGCGCGCGGCGCAGAATGAGGTTGGCCGTGGGAAATCCGAGCCCGCGCCCGAGCTTGGCGCCATGCGCCACGCGCCCGCTGATGGTATAGGGATGACCGAGGAGCCGCTCGGCGGTGCGCAAGTCGCCTGCAGCGAGCGCCGCACGCACCGCAGAGCTCGATACGCGCGCCCCCTCGAACAGCACGTCGGGCATCGCCTCGATCGCGAAGCCGTGACGCTTGCCGGCTGCCTCGAGCGCCGAGTAGTCGCCCGCGCGGCGCTCGCCGAAGCGGAAATCGCGGCCGATGAGCAACCACCGGGTTCCCAGCCCCTGGACCAGCACCTTGCGGATGAAGCGCTCGGCGCTCAGCGCGGCGAAGCGCGCATCGAACCGCGCGATGTGCACGCGCCCGATGCCCGCCTGGGCGATGAGCGCGAGCTTGTCGCGCAAGCGAGTCAGGCGGGCCGGCGCCGTGTCGGCCGCGAAAAACTCGCGCGGATGGGGCTCGAACGTCAGTACGCAGGAGGTCAAATCAAGCTCGCGCGCCTTCTCGGTCACGCGCTCGATGAGCGCGCGATGGCCGCGGTGCACGCCATCGAAGTTGCCGATCGTCAGCGCACACCGACCCCGGGCGCGCTGCAAAGAGCCGTGCGTGACGACCATGGACTCGGTTAAAACGCTGAATTATAGTGCTTTTGTGAAGGATCTCGAAGCGCAGATGGGCTTCTACGCGGCCTACCATCAGGACGCGCGCAACAAGGCAACGCATTTCGTCGGCGTACCGCTCATCATGCTGGCCGTTCTCATTCCGCTGTCCTGGCTGCGTGTGGATGCGGCTGGAATCACTCTCACCGCCGCCGTGCTACTCGCGGCAGCGGTCCTTGCCTACTACTTCTTCCTCGACGTGCCTTTGGCCATCGCGATGCTGGCGCTTATCGGCCTGCTTCTGTGGGCGGCCGAAAGCATTGCGGCGCTTGGCGCCGCTCGGGGGTGGGCGTGGTTTGCCGCGCTTTTCGTCGGCGGTTGGATCTTGCAGCTAATTGGCCATGCTTTCGAGGGTCGCAGGCCCGCGCTCGCGGACAACGTGTTCCAGATCTTCGTCGCGCCGATCTTCCTCTGCGCTGAAATTTTTTTCGCCTTGGGTTATAAACCGGGACTACATACCGCCGTACAGGAGCGCGCGCTGCACATGCGCGCGCACCTGACGGCAAACTGACGATCCGAGCCTTTGGGGGGAGGGTGGCATGAAGCCGTTGCTCGCGTTGTCACGCGCAATCGACTTCGTCAACGAGCACATCGGCCGGCTCGTCTACTGGTGCGTGCTCATCATGGTGCTGGTGAGTGCCGCCAACGCGACCTCGCGCTACACGCTCAACATCGCCTCGAATGCCTGGCTCGAGCTGCAATGGTACCTGTTCGCCGTGGTGTTCCTGCTGTGCTCGGGCTACACGCTCCTGCACAACGAGCATATCCGCATTGACATCGTTGCAGGGCGTTTTTCACGGCGCACGCAGACCTGGATAGACATTTTCGGCACCGTGTTCTTCCTGCTGCCGATAGCGGCCTACATGATGTGGTCGTCGTGGCCGGTCTTCATGAACGCTTGGACCAGCGGCGAAGTCTCGGGAAGTGCCGGTGGCCTGATTCGCTGGCCGGTGCGGCTGCTGGTGCCGGCCGGATTCTTCCTGCTGACCCTGCAGGGGGTGTCCGAACTCATCAAGCGCATCGCCTACCTGCGCGGCCTGATTCCCGATCCGGTGGAGAGGCACGAAGACCCGGCGCTCGAGCAGCTGAAGGTCGACGAGGGCTCGGCCAAGTGAGCGCCTTCATTGCTGCCAACGTGGCGCCGCTGATGTTTGCGACGCTGGTGGTGTTCCTGCTCATGGGCTACCCCGTGGCGTTCGCGCTCGCCGCGCTTGGCTTGTCGTTCGGCTTCGTCGGCATCGAGCTCGGGCTGCTCACGCCGGCGCTCTATCAGGCGCTTCCCGAGCGCCTCTTCGGCATCATGTCAAACGACACGCTGCTCGCCGTGCCGTTCTTCACGTTCATGGGCCTGATCCTGGAGCGCAGCGGTATGGCCGAAGACCTGCTCGACACGATCGGGCAGCTGTTCGGGCCGGTGCGCGGCGGGCTCGCCTACGCCGTCGTGTTCGTCGGCGCACTGCTCGCCGCCACTACCGGCGTGGTGGCCGCCTCGGTGATCTCGATGGGCTTGATCTCGCTGCCCATCATGCTGCGCTACGGCTACGACCGCAGGCTGGCCACCGGCGTCATCGCCGCTTCCGGCACGCTAGCGCAGATCATTCCACCCAGCCTGGTGCTGATCATCCTCGCCGATCAGCTTGGCCGCTCGGTCGGCGACATGTACGCCGGCGCGATTTTGCCGGGCTTGGTATTGACGGCTCTTTATGTCTTGTACGTTTTCGGCCGCACCTTGATCTATCCCCAATCGGGTCCCGCGCTGCCGCGCGAGGCGCGCACCCTGCGCGGCTGGAAGCTGGGAGCGCGCGTGCTTTTCGTGCTGATTCCGCCGCTTGCGCTGATTTTCCTCGTGCTGGGTACGATTTTCCTCGGTATCGCGACACCTACGGAAGGCGGCGCAATGGGGGCGACCGGCGCGCTCGCGCTCGCACTCATCAACCGGCGCCTTTCCTGGTCGCTTCTCAGGCAGGCGATGAATTCCACCGCCAAGCTCACCTCGTTCGTGGTGTTCATCCTGGTGGGCGCCACCGTATTCAGCCTCACGTTCCGCGGCGTGAACGGCGATCTGTGGGTCGAGCACCTGCTGAGCGACCTGCCGGGCGGCGCCATCGGCTTCCTCATCGTGGTGAACGTGCTGGTTTTCCTGCTTGCCTTCTTCCTCGATTTCTTCGAGCTGGCGTTCATCATCGTGCCGCTGCTCGCGCCGGTCGCCGACAAGCTGGGCGTCGATCTCATCTGGTTCGGCGTGCTGCTCGGAGTAAACATGCAGACCTCCTTCATGCACCCTCCGTTCGGCTTCGCGCTGTTCTACCTGCGCAGCGTCGCGCCGGGAAGAGAGTACGTCGACAAGATCTCGGGCAAGGCGATCGCGCCGGTCACCACCGGGCAAATCTACTGGGGAGCCGTGCCCTTCGTGGTCATCCAGGTGATCATGGTCGCAATCCTTATCGCCTTCCCGCAACTGGTCACGAGTAACCTTGAGAGAAGCAAGATCGACCCGTCCAAGGTGCAGATCATCATCCCGGAGGAGTTACAGCCCGAGGAGGAAAGCGCGCCGCCCGATTTCGGCAGCCCTCCCGAGCAGGACAAGAAATAAAAAAACCCCGCCGAAGCGGGGTTTTCATCGGCCAGCGGAGCGTACTACTTGCCCTTGCCTTTGGCTGGCGCCGGCGCGCCGACTTTGGACGAGAATGCGTAGTTGTCGTAGGCCGATTCGGCTACACGGAACCACAGAAACTGCTCGTCGCGGAATTTCTTCCACTCGGGGTAGATGCGTGCCCAGTGCTTGCTCTTGGCCTTGAGCTCCTCGTAGAGCTCGTACGAAGCCTTCTCGGCCGCTTCCAGCACCGCCCTCGGGAACGGCCGCAGCGCCGTCCCTCCCCCGACCAGCCGGCGCAGCGCCGGTGGGTTCTGGGCGTCGTACTTCGCGGGCATCCAGGTATTCGCCTCACCGCAGGCGGTGACGAGCGCCGTTTGATAGTTCTTCGGCAGCTCGTTCCACTTCTTCTCGTTGACGAGCGTCATCAGCATCGGGCCGCCCTCCCAGAAACCCGGGTAGTAGTAGAACTTGGCGACCTTGTTGAAGCCGAGCTTCTCGTCATCGTAGGGGCCGACCCATTCGGCCGCATCGATCGTTCCTTTCTCAAGCGAGGGGTAGATATCCGGCGCGCCGAGCTGCTGCGGGACCGCGCCGAGCTTGGCCATGACAAGACCCGCCATGCCGCCGATGCGGAATTTCAGTCCCTTGAGGTCGGCGAGCGACTTGATCTCCTTGCGGAACCAGCCGCCCATCTGGCAGTTGGTGTTGCCGGCGAGGATCGCCTTGCAGCCATAGTCGCTGAAAAGGGGCGCCATCGCCTGCTCGCCGCCGCCGAAATACCACCAGGCGCTCTGCTGGCGGGTATTCATGCCGAACGGCACCGCCGTGCCCAATGCGAATGCCGGGTCCTTGCCGAAGAAGTAGTAGGTCGCGGTATGACCCAGCTCCACCGTGCCCGCCTGCACGGCATCGAGCACCTGCAGCGCCGGCACGATCTCGCCGGCGGCAAAGGCGCGGATCTGGAACTTGCCGTCGGTCATCTCCGCTACGCGCTTGGCGACCAGTTCGGCACCGCCAAACAGGGTGTCAAGGCTCTTGGGCCAGCTCGCCGCCAGGCGCCACTGGATGGTGGGTTGCGACTGGGCAATCGCCGGTGCTGCGACGCCGCCGACGGCCAGTCCAGCCGCCGCCTTCTTCAGGAACGATCTGCGCTTCATTGCTTTCTCCCCTCTGGAAAATGTACAGCGCCTTCGATTGTAGGGCTAATTGAGCCGCGCGCAGCGTGCCGAAAGCTCCGCCAGCTTGACCCGCACCTCGTGGGCATCGGGCGCGTCGGGCTCGCGCCCGACGTAGTCGGTGAGGTCCTTCAGCGCCGGTCGCCAGCACTCCAGGCGCTCATAGACAAAGCCGCGGTCGCGCAGCTCGCCGCTCGCCTCGGGGCTGAGCACGAGCATCCGGTTCAGCACCTCGAGCATGCGCCACGGCTTTTGCGTCTCGCGGTAGATACCCTTCAGGTTGCGCAGCACGCGCGCCAGGATCTGGCGCTTGGATGCCGGCTCGAGGAACTGCTCGAGCGGCAGCTCCGCCACGGGCACCTCGGCGCTCAGTCCTGCGGGAATGACGCGCTTCAGGCGCTCGCGCAGCTCGCTCTCCGATTGCGGCGCGCCGAACGCGAACGGGTCGAGCACCAGCATGCCCGAGCGCACGCGCAGCCGCACCATGAAATGTCCCGGAAACGAGATCCCTTCCAGTGGCAGACCGACGCGGCGGCCGATCTCCATGTAGAGGATCGAAAGCGTGATCGGTATGCCGGTTCTGCGGTCGATCACGTCGTTCAGATAGCTGTTGCGCGGGTCGTAATACTCATCGACGTTACCGCAATAGCCGAGATGCTCGAACATGAACTCGTTGAGCGCCAGCACCCGTTCCTCGGCCCCGCTGCTTTGCGGCATACGCCGACGCAATTGCAGCGCCATGCGCTCGATCTCGCCCAGGTAGCGCCCGACATCGAGGCCGGGATAGGCGTCCTGCGCGATCATCAGGCAAGCCTCTGCGAGGTCGATGCGCGCGTCCTCGCAACCGACGGCTTGGGCAAAACGCTCCAGCGTCATGCCGCTCCGCGGCGCGAAAAGTCGCGCGGCCGGAACCCGAGTGCGAACAGGCAACCGCCGTAGACGGCGCCGCCGAGGATTACCAAGCCGAGTGCCGCCGGGACCTTGTGCTGCCAGCCGGCGCCCAGCCACCATGCAGCCTCGCCCATCGTGGTGAACAACACCACCGACATAAGCGCGACCGCCGCGCCCACCTTCAGGGAAAAGACCGGCCAGCCAGGTTGCGGCACATACACGCGTTGCCGACGCAGGATGCGAAACAGCAGCCCGGCGTTCAGGCAGGCGCCCAGTCCAATGGCTAGCGCAAGGCCCGCATGCTTGAGCGGTCCGACAAAAGCGAGGTTCATGGCCTGGGTCGCGGCGAGCGTCAGCACGCCGATCTTCACCGGGGTGACGACATTCTGTCGCGCATAGAAGCCCGGCGCCAGGATCTTCACCAGGATCATGCCGACGAGCCCGATGCTGTAGGCCACCAGCGCCTGGCGCGTCATCCACGCATCCTGCGCGCCGAAGCGCCCGTAGTGGAACAGGGTGGCGATGAGAGGCAATGCGAGAACCGCGAGCGCGGCGGCAGCCGGCACCGCGAGCAGCACCGTGATGCGCAGGCCCCAATCGAGAAGGCGCGCGTACTCCTCGTGGTTCGCCTGGGCGTGGTACTTCGACAGGCTCGGCAGAAGAATCGTCCCCACCGCGACGCCCAGCACGCCGGCGGGGAGCTCCATCAGCCGGTCGGCATAATAGAGCCACGACACGCTGCCCGTCTGGAGAAAGGAAGCGAAGATCTGGTTGATGAGGAGCGACAGCTGGCTTATCGAAACGCCGAACGCCGCGGGCGCCATCAGCAGCAGGACGCGCCGCACTCCCGGATGCGCCAGATTCAAGCGCCAGCGCGGAAGCACGCCCAGCCGGGCGAGAAACGGCACCTGGAATGCGAGCTGCAGCAACCCGCCGGCGAAGACCGCCCAGGCGAGCACCAGGACAGGCGGGTCGAAGTAAGGCGCGAAGAACGCCGCGCCGACGATGAAGCACACGTTGAGCAGCGACGGCGTGAGCGCAGGGACGGAGAAGCGGTTCCAGGTATTGAGGATGCCGGCAGCCAGGGCCACGAGCGAAATGGACACGATGTACGGGAAGGTTATCCGCAGGAGGCGCACCGTGAGGCCGAACTTGTCCGGATCGACGGCGAACCCGGGCGCGGTCAGGTAGACGATAAGGGGGGCGCCGGCCATGCCGAGCGCCGCGGTGACCACCAGGGCGATGAAGAGCAGCGTGCTTACGCTGTCGATCAGCGAGCGTGTGTCTTCCGGGGAGTTACCGTTGCGGTAGCCGGCCAGGATGGGCACGAAGGCCTGCGAAAACGCCCCCTCGGCGAACATCCGGCGCAGCAGGTTCGGGATCTTGAAGGCGACGAAGAAGGCGTCGGTGGCGAGGCTCGCGCCGAAGAACCGGGCAATGAAGAAATCGCGCGCGTAGCCGAGTACCCGGCTGACCATGGTCAGGCTGCTCACCGTAGCGAGGGCGCGCAGGAGGTTCATGATAGAATTCGCGCCCTTTCCAGGACATCCAGCCCATGGCGAACATCAAATCGGCGCGCAAGCGCGCCCGACAGGCGCAGCAGCGCCGCGTGCACAACATGAGCCTGCGCACCGCGGTGCGCACCGCGATCAAGGACGTGAAGAAAGCGCTCGCCGCCGGCGACAGGGCTGCGGCGGAAAAGAAGCTTCGCGAGTCGCAGCGCACGATCGACCGCGTGGTGGCGAAGGGCGTGCTCCATCGCAACGCCGCAGACCGTCACAAGAGCCGCCTTGCGCAGTCGCTCAAGACCGTCAAGTAACTGCAGTTCCCCGTTGTCTTCTGAAGGTTGACCGCGTAGCGGTCGACCGCGTGCTCCGGCATACGAAATTATACTGAGGCGGTCGCGTGCCCAAGATCTCGTGCCGGGTCCTGGTCATCAACGACGAGCACCTGGTGCTGCGCGAGTTCGTCAAGGGACTGAACGCCGCGGCTCGCACGCTCGATAATCCCTTCGGCATCAGCTTCACCGGCGTGACGACGGCGAAAGAGGCGCTCGCCCTGATCGAATCCGACGGGGATCTGCAGGCGGTGCTGGTCGACGACACGCTCTACTCGCTCGCAAGGAAGAACGGCGCCGAGTCGAGGACGCTGCAGATGTCCGCGCTCGAGCTGGTCCAGCGCATCACCCGCTTTCGGCCCGAGCTCGACGTCTACATCCTGATCGCGCAAGAGAAGGAAGACGACGTCGTGGACGCGCTGTTCGCCGAATCCGTGGACGGCTACTTCTACCGCGAGGAGCGCGACTACCGCGGCATCTACCGCATCCTCAACGCGCAGATGCAGGAACGCTCGCGCACGCCCTTCTACGACGCGCTGAAGAACTACGTGTGGATGGCGAAGGACCAGTGGCATACGCCGGGGCATTCCTCGGGCGAGTCGCTGCGCGGCAGCCCTTGGGTGAACGATTTCTACGAGTTCATGGGCGAGCACGTGTTCGACGCGGATCTCTCGGTCTCGGTGCCGATGCTCGACTCGCTGATGGAGCCCAAAGGCGTGATCGGCGAGGCGCAGGCCATGGCGGCCAAGGCTTTCGGCGCGCGGCGCACCTACTTCGCCACTAACGGCACGTCCACCGCGAACAAGGTGATCTTCCAGACGCTGCTTGCGCCCGGCGAAAAGCTGCTGCTCGACCGCAACTGCCACAAGAGCGTGCATCACGGCGTCGTGCTCTCCGGGGCGCACCCCGTCTACCTCGATTCGGCGCTCAACCGGAAGTACGGACTGTACGGCCCGGTCCCCAGGAAGCTTCTACTGAAAGAAATACAAAAGCATTCCGATGCCCAGGCGCTGATCCTAACCTCGTGCACCTACGATGGCCTGCGCTACGACCTCGCGCCGATCGTGCAGGCGGCGCACGCCAAGGGCATCAAGGTGATCATCGACGAGGCCTGGTACGGCTTCGCGCGCTTCCACCCCGAATTCCGCCCTACCGCGCTCGAGGCGGGCGCCGACTACGCCACGCAATCCACGCACAAGGTGCTTTCGGCGTTTTCCCAGGCGTCGATGATCCACATCAACGATCCCGAGTTCCGCGAGCACCTGTTCCGCGAGAACTTCAACATGCACACCTCCACCAGCCCGCAGTACGGGCTGATCGCCAGCCTTGACGTGGCGCGCAAGCAGGCGGTAATGGAAGGCTACAAGCTGCTTTCGAGGACGCTCGAGCTCGCCGAGGAGGTGCGCGAGCTCGTGAATTCCACGCAGGTTTTCCGCGTACTCGAGCTCGATGACCTCCTGCCCGAGGAAGTGCGCAACGACGGCATTCGCCTCGACCCCACGAAGGTGACGATCGACATTTCCGGCTGCGGCTACACGGTCGAGGACCTGCAGAAGGAGCTCTTCGAGCGCTACAACATCCAGGTCGAGAAATCGACCTTCAATACCCTGACGTTGCTCCTCACCATAGGCACCACCCGCTCGAAGGTGTCGCGGCTCTACGACGCGCTGATGCGCATCGCGCGCCAGGGCCGCCACCCGCGCCGGCTGGTGCAGAGCCCGGAGATCCCTGCTTTTACCCGACTGAAGTTTCTTCCGAGGGACGCGTATTACTGCGGCGGCGAGCTGGTGCCGCTGTTCGACGAGCGCGAGCGGGTCAACCGCCGGCTCGCCGGGCGCGTGTGCGCCGACCAGATCGTGCCCTACCCGCCCGGCATCCCGGTGCTCGTGCCCGGCCAGGTGATCACCGCGAAGATCATCGGCTATCTCGGCGCCCTGCTGCACTCCACGAAGCGCATGGAGATGCACGGCATCGTGCACGAGGGCTACCTCCCCTGCGTGCGCGTGCTCAAGCCCGAGGAAGAGAAGGGCTTGAAGGCCCTCGGTCGAACCGATAGGATTCGCTGAACGGCGGCCTGGGCCGCCGTTTTTCATTCCAGGGAGGCACCGATGTCCCATGTGATGGACACCTACGCGCGTCAGCCGGTCGCATTCGTACGCGGTGAAGGCGTGTGGCTATGGGACGAGGCGGGAAAGAAATACCTCGACGCGCTCGCCGGCATCGCCGTCAACACGCTCGGTTACGGACATCCGAAGCTAAAAAAAGCATTGAACGAAAGGATCGAGAGCGGCGTCTTGCACACGTCCAATCTGTGGCGCATCCCGACCCAGGAGGCCGCCGCCGACCGCATCGCCGAGATCACCGGACTGGACGAGGTGTTTTTCTGCAACTCGGGCCTGGAAGCAAACGAGGCCGCGATCAAGATCGCGCGCAAGTACGGCCACGAGCGCGGCATCGCGGAGCCCGCGATCATCGTCATGGAAAAGGCCTTCCACGGGCGCTCGCTCGCCACGCTCTCGGCGACGGGCAGCCGCAAGGTGCAGGCCGGCTTCGAGCCGCTGGTATCGGGCTTCGTGCGCGTGCCGTTCAACGATCTGGACGCCGTGCGCCAGGTGGCCGAGCACAACCGCAACGTCGTCGCGGTGATGGTCGAGCCGATCCAGGGCGAAGGCGGCATCAACGTTTCGCGCCTGGACTACCTGCGCGGCCTGAAGGAGATCTGCGAGCGCCACCAGTGGCTTTTCGTTTCCGACGAGGTGCAGTGCGGCCTGGGCCGCACCGGCAAGTGGTTCGTCTACCAGCACGCGGGCTTCCATCCGGACGTGGTGCCGCTCGCCAAGGGCCTGGGCTCGGGCGTGCCGGTCGGCGCCTGCGTCGTCGGCGGCCGTGCCAAGGGGATCCTCAAGCCGGGCAACCACGGCTCGACCTTCGGCGGCAACCCGCTCGCCATGACCGCGGTCGTGGCGACGATCGATACAATCGAGGAGGAAGGCCTGCTCGCCAACGCGGTGCGGGTCGGCGATCTGATCCGCGGCGCCCTGCCGCGCGGCCAGGGCATCGTCGAGGTGCGGGGAATGGGATTGATGATCGGCGTGGAGCTCGCCCGGCCTTGCGGCGAGCTCGTGAAGCAAGCTCTCGACGCCGGACTGATACTGAATGTCACCGCCGACAGCGTGCTGCGCATGCTGCCGCCGCTCGTCATGAGCGAAGCGGAAGGCCGGCAGGTCGTGGAGCGGCTGGTTCCGCTCCTCAACGCGTTCCTGGAAAAGCGCGCGGCCTAGCGACTCGATGAGCCTGCGCCATTTCCTGCAGTTCAACGACCTCTCGCGCGAGGAGCACGAGCATCTCTTTGCCCGTACGCGGTGGATCAAGGACCGGTTCAAGCGCTACGAGCGCTACTGGCCTCTGGAGGACCGCACGCTCGCCATGATTTTCGAGAAGCCCTCGACGCGCACCCGCATGTCCTTCGAGGCGGGCATGCACCAGCTCGGCGGCGCCGCCATCTACCTCTACACGCGCGACTCGCAGCTCGGCCGCGGCGAGCCGGTCGAGGACGCCGCGCAGGTGATCTCGCGCATGTGCGACGTCATCATGGTGCGCACCTTCGAGCAGAGCATCATCGACCGGTTCGCGGCGAACTCCCGGGTGCCGGTGATCAACGGGCTCACGAACGAGTATCACCCCTGCCAGATCTTCGCCGACGTCTACACCTACCAGGAGCACCGCGGGCCGATCCGCGGGCGCACGGTCGCCTGGATCGGCGACTCGAACAACGTCTGCAACACGTGGCTGCAGGCCGCGCAACTTCTGGATTTCAAGCTCAATATCTCGACACCACCGGGCTATGAAGTCGAGCATGAGCGGATGAATCCCAATATAGAGGCCTTTCCCGACCCGATGCGCGCTGCTCGCGGCGCCGATCTCGTCACCACCGACGTGTGGACCTCGATGGGCTTCGAGGCCGAGAACGAGGAGCGGCGGCACGCCTTCCAGGATTGGCAGGTCGACGCGGAGATGATGCGGGCGGCGAAGAAGGATGCGCTCTTCATGCACTGCCTGCCCGCGCACCGCGGCGAGGAAGTGGCTGCCGAGGTGATCGACGGCCCGCAGAGCGTGGTGTGGGACGAGGCCGAGAACCGCCTGCACACGCAGAAGGCGCTGCTCGAATTCCTGGTGCTGGGAAAGGTGAAGGCGGGCTGATCCCTACTCGGCGTTGCCGCCCTTCTTTGCCTTGACGGGCTCGAGAAGCGGCACGCCGCCCTTGGCGCTCTCGCCGAGCAGGCCCGCCTCGCCGTAGAGGCGCAGCTTGTCGCGCGTATCGATGATGTCGAGGTTGCGCATGGTGAGCTGGCCGATGCGGTCTGCCGGCGTGAAGTAGGTCTCGCCCTTCTCCATGGTGAGCCGCCCGGGCTGGTAGGTGAGGTTCGGGCTGCGCGTATCCAGAATCGAGTAGTCGTTGCCGCGCCGCAGCTCCAGGTCCACCTCGCCCGTCACCGCCCTGGCTATCCAGCGCTGCGCGGACTCGCGCAGCATCATCGCCTGCGGGTCGAACCAGCGGCCCTGGTAGAGCAGCCGCCCGAGCCGCCGGCCGCTGCCGCGGTACTGCTCGATGGTGTCTTCGTTGTGGATGCCGGTCACCAGGCGCTCGTAGGCGATGTGCAGGAGCGCCATGCCCGGCGCCTCGTAGACGCCGCGGCTCTTCGCCTCGATGATGCGGTTCTCGATCTGGTCGCTCATCCCCAGGCCGTGGCGTCCGCCGATCGCGTTCGCTTCTTCCATCAGCTTTACTTGATTGGAAAAGCGCTGCCCGTTCAGCGCGACCGGAACGCCTTCCTCGAACCGGACCGTGACCTTCTCGGCCTTCACCTTCACGTCCTCGCGCCAGAAGGCGACCCCCATGATGGGCTGAACGATGCCGATGCCCTTGTTCAGAAGCTCGAGGTCCTTCGCCTCGTGCGTCGCGCCGAGGAGATTGGAGTCGGTCGAATAGGCCTTCTCCGCGCTCATCCTGTAGTCGAAGCCGGCCTGCGCCATGTAGGCCGACATTTCCTTGCGCCCGCCCAGCTCGTCGATGAAGCGCTGGTCGAGCCAGGGCTTGTAGATGCGCAGGCCCGGGTTCGCCAGCAGGCCGTAGCGGTAGAAACGCTCGATGTCGTTGCCCTTGAAGGTGCTGCCGTCGCTCCAGATGCCGACGTCGTCCTCGCGCATGGCGATGACCAGCATGGTGCCGGTGACCGCGCGGCCGAGCGGCGTGGTGTTGAAGTACGTCGCGCCGCCCGTGGAAATGTGGAACGCGCCGCACTGGATCGCCGCGATGCCCTCGGCGACAAGCTGCGGCCGGCACTCGATCAGGCGCGCTTTCTCGGCCCCGTAGGCGAGCGCCTTGCGAGGGATTTCGGCGTAATCGGACTCGTCCGGCTGGCCCAGACTGGCGGTATACGCATAGGGGATGGCGCCCTTCGCGCGCATCCAGTGCACCGCCGCGCTGGTATCGAGACCGCCCGAGAACGCGATGCCGATCTTTTCGCCCTTGGGAAGCGCGGCGAGAATCGTTGCCAAGCGTTGCTCTCCAGAAAAATAAGGATGATACGTGGATAGAATGGCGCCGTGCGAGCCTTCGTTTATTTTCTGTTCGCGACCTGTGCGACGGCGGCCGTAGCGGCGCCGTTAGCGGTGCAGGTGGGCGAAGCGCGCATCGGCATGGACGCGCCGCCGGGCTTCGCGGATACCGGCTTCACCGGCTCGCCGCGTCTGCAGGAGCTTGCCGAATCGCTCACCTCGGCGTCGAACCGCATCCTGCTTTTCGCGATCTCGGACCTCGACCTGCGCAAGTTCACGGTCGGCGACCCGCCGGAGCTGCGCCGCTACATGATCGCCGTAACCCCCAAGAGCCTGGAGCGCGAACGCGTCACGCCGGCGATGTTCGGCGAGCTCGCGGCCGACGCGCTACGCGGGCTCGGTGCGGCGGCGCCGGCGGAAAAGGACGCGAAGGTCTATCTCGATTCCCAGCCGGCGGGCAGGCAGAGCCTGCTCGCCGAGCCGCGGCGCGATTCCGGCATGCTCTCCTTCGTGCAGGGCACGCGGCTGCCGCCCGCCGGGCGATTCGACGAAAAGCCGCTGTATCTCCTCACCAGCACGACGCTCATCCTGCTGCGCGGCAAGGCGCTCAACCTCTCGGTTTACAGCGCCTACGAGAGCCCCGCAGACCTCGATTGGATCCGCTCGATCACCGTGCGCTGGATCGGCGAGCTGCAGCGCCTGAACAACCGCTAGCGCGAATGCCGCCGAGCCAATCGGAAAAGGTATCGCGATTCCGGCGGCTGCATGAAGGGCCGCGCGCCTTCGTCATTCCGAATCCCTGGGATGCGGGCTCGGCGCGCATTCTCGCCGGCCTCGGATTCCAGGCGCTCGCCACCTCGAGCGGCGCCTGCGCCGGGACCCTTGGACGGCGCGACGGCCGCGTGACGCGCGACGAAGCGCTCGCGCATGCCCGGGCCATCGTCACGGCAACCGACCTGCCGGTTTCCGCGGATCTGGAGAAAGGCTTCGGCGACTCTCCTGCGGAGGCGGCGCAAACCATCCGCCTCGCCGCCGAAGTCGGGCTTGCCGGCGGATCGATCGAAGACGCCACCGGGAAACCGGACAAGCCGCTCTTCGACTTTCCGCACGCGGTGGAGCGCGTGGCGGCCGCCGCCGAGGCGGCGCGTGCCCTGCATTTCGTGCTGACGGCAAGGACCGAGAATTTCCTTCGCGGCAACCCCGATCTGGACGACACCATCCGGCGCCTGCAAGCCTTCGAAAGCGCGGGCGCGGATGTCCTGTTCGCCCCCGGACTGCCCGATCTCGGGTCGGTGCGCGCGGTATGCGCGGCGGTGAAGAAGCCGGTCAACTTCATGGCGGGCATCAAGGGCAAGTCGTTCAGCGTAGCCGAGCTCGAGGCCGCGGGCGTGCGCCGCATCAGTCTCGCGACATCGCTGTACCGCGCGGCCATGAGCGGCCTGTTGCAAGCGGCGCGCGAGGTGAAGGAAAACGGCAGCTTCGGCTACCTGGAGCGCTGCCTCACCACGCCCGAAGTCAACCGCTTCATGGAGGACTGAATGCCTTCGTTCGACGTCGTCTCCCAGGTGAACCAGCAGGAAGTGAAGAACGCGGTCGAGCAGGCCAACAAGGAAATCTCGAACCGCTACGACTTCAAGGGCTCGGACGCGCGCGTGGAGCACAACGAGCTCGCGCTCACGGTTTACGCGGACGACGAGTTCAAGCTCGGGCAGGTGATGGACGTGCTGCGTGCACGCCTTGCCAAGCGCAACGTCGACGTGCGCTGCCTGGAGCCGGGGACGGTCGAAAAGATATCGGGCGACAAGGTGAAGCAGCCGGTGACGGTGAGGGTCGGCATCGCGCAGGAAAAGGCGAAGAGCATCGTGAAGCTGATCAAGGACTCGAAGCTCAAGCTCGCCGGGTCGATCCAGGGCGACGCGGTGCGCATTTCAGGCGCGAAGAAGGACGACCTGCAGACGGCGATTCAACTCGTGAAGAAATCGGTGACGGATCTGCCGATACAGTTCATCAACTTCCGCGACTGAGACCTTCGATCCACCTGCCGTAGATGCGGTCCGCAACCTGGTGCAGCGCCGCCAGGCGCGGCTCCAGGTCGCGCTCGATCTCGCCGGGCGACTGCACCGCCGGACTGCCGGCCGCCGCGCGCAGCTCCTCGCCGCCGCCGCGCAGCCAGGTGCGCACCATGTCCTCGTTCATCTCGATATGGCATTGCATGCCGAAGTGCTTGCCGATGGCGAACGCCTGGTTGGCGCAATGCGCGTTCTCGAGCACGCGTGTGGCGCCCGGCGGGATGCTGAAGGTCTCGCCGTGCCACTGGAAGGCCTCGAAAGCCTGGAGCTCTCCGAGCCACTCGCGCGCCACGCTGTTGTCGGCGACGCGTACTTCGCCCCAGCCGATCTCCTTGTACGCGCTGGCGCGCACCGCGCCGCCGAGGGCCTTGGCCATGAGTTGCCCGCCTAGGCAATGCCCCAGCACCGGCAGGTCCTTGCGCACCGCCTCGCGGATCAGCTCGAACGCGGGCGCAATCCAGGGCAGCGGGTCGTTTACGCTCATCGGGCCGCCCATGAACACGAGGCCGGAATAGCTGCGCGGGTCGCGCGGCACGTGCACGCCCTCGTCCAGCGGCACCAGCTGCCACGGAATCGAGCGGCTTTCGAGATAGGTGGCAAAATAGCCCGGTCCCTCGCTCCGGGCGCTTCTAAAAATGGCCACGGGTCTCATAGCCCATTCTATTGCGCTTGTGCTTGCCCTTGCCTGCGGCGCCGCAGCCGCGGCCGAGGTCGCGCTGGTCGGCGTAATCGGCAGCCGCGCCGCCGTGCTTGCCGTGGATGGCGGCGAGCCCAAGACCGTCAAGGTTGGGCAGAAGTGGAACGGCATCGCCGTGCTCTCGGTGGAGAAGGACCGCGCCATCGTGGAGATCGATGGCCGCCGGCGCACTCTCGTGCAGGGCCAGCACTATCGGAGCGCCGCGGCCGTTGCAGACAGGCAGCAAGTGACGCTCGCCGCGGACCGGCAAGGTCACTTCGTGACCATAGGGGCCGTCAATGGCAACCCGGTGCGCTTCCTGGTCGACACCGGCGCCACCTCCATCGCACTGCCGGGACGCGAAGCCGAGCGGCTGGGCATCGACTACCGCAAGGGGGCGCGCGGCATGACGCAGACGGCGAACGGCCCGGTGGCGGTGTACCGCGTGACGCTCGACCGCGTCAGCCTGGGAGGCATCGAGCTCAGGATGGTCGAAGGCGTCGTCATCGAGCAGGGACTCGACATCGCGCTTCTCGGCATGACCTTCCTCAACCGCGTGGAAATGAAGCGCGAGGGTCAGTCCATGACCCTCATCCGCCGGTTCTGAACAATAAAGGGGTCAGAGCAATTTTCTCGTAACACTTTCCGCGTAACGCATATGTGTTACAGGAAAATTGCTCTGACCCCTTTATTTTCCGGGGACCAAGGGGACAAAGCGCACCGGCAGCACGCGCTTCTCGTCGTAGCCGCCGTCGGCGCGCTTGACGATCACCTTGAGGTATTGGATGTCGCCTTCGCCGCCCACCGGGATGACCATGCGGGCGCCGGTCTTCAGCTGAACAAGCAGCGCCGGCGGCACGCTCGGCGCGGCGGCCGTGACGACGATGCCGTCGAACGGCGCTTTCTCGGGCCAGCCGGCGTAGCCGTCGCCGACGCGCACTTCGACGTTGCGGTAGCCCATTTCGGCGAGCCTCGCCGCCGCGGTCCTGCCCAGGACCTCGATCAGCTCGATGCTGTAGACCTGCTTCACCATCTCGGCCAGCACCGCCGCCTGGTAGCCCGAGCCGGTACCGACCTCCAGCACTACATCGGTAGGTTTTGCGTTCAATAAATCCGTCGAGAGCGCGACGATGTACGGCTGCGAGATGGTCTGGCCGCTGCCGATGGGCAAGGGATGGTTGCGGTAGGCGGCAGACACCTGGGCCGGCGGCACCAACCGGTGGCGCTCGACGCTTCCGAGCGCCGCGCGCACCGCCGGCGACATCGCCGCAAGGCCGGTTTCCGCGCGCGTTTCGGCATACATCGCGTCGACCTCGGAGACCATGCGGGCACGCAGCGCCTTGAAGTCCTGACCATCCGCGGCGCCGAAGCCCAGCATGCCGATCAAGAACCCCGCTAACCGCCTCGTTTGTTCCTCTCGATGAGGGCGTAGGCGCTGTGGTTGTGGATCGACTCGAAGTTCTCCGACTCGACTACGTACGCGTCGATGCGCTCGTCGAGGTTGAGCACCGCGGCAACGTCGCGCACCAGGTCTTCGACGAACTTCGGGTTGTCGTAGGCGCGCTCGGTAACCAATTTCTCGTCCGGGCGCTTGAGCAGGCCGTAGAGCTCGCTCGAGCCCTGCTTCTCCACGATGTCGACGATCTCCTCGATCCAGACGAACTCGTTGGTGCGCGCGGTCACGGTGACGTGCGAACGCTGGTTGTGCGCACCGCGCTCCGAGATCTTCTTCGAGCAGGGGCAAAGGCTCGTCACCGGCACCACCACCTTCATCCTGAAGCTCTGCTTTCCCTTGACGACTTCGCCGGCAAAGCAGACCTCGTAATCCATCAGGCTCTTCACCCCCGAGACCGGCGCCTTCTTCTCGATGAAGTAAGGGAAGGACATCTCGATGTGGCCTTCCTCGGCCTCGAGCTTCTCCACCATCTCGCGCAGCATGACCTGGAAGGTCCCGACGGTGATCTCGCGCTCGTGCGCCTCGAGGATCTCGACGAAGCGCGACATGTGCGTGCCCTTGAAGTGATGCGGCAGCCCGACATACATGTTGAACGTCGCGATGGTGTGCTGCGCCTCGCCCGAGCGCTCCTGGATGCGCACCGGGTGGCGGATGGCCTTGATGCCGACCTTGTCGATCGCAAGCTGGCGCGAATCCGGCGCGCTCTGCACGTCGGGGATGTTGTACAGGTCTCTGGACTTCATGGCGCTATTTTATCAATGCCGGCGGGTGAGAGTCAGGGTCCGGCCGCTGCGCTGCATTTCGAGCTGGCTGAGGAAGCTCATCCCGAGAAGCGCGATCGGCAGCTCGTCCGCCTCGCTCACGGTCGCCTCCACGTCGTGCACCAGGACCTCGCCCACGCGCACGTTCGCCAGCCGCACGGCGAGCGCCTGGCGCGTGCCGCCGGCCGTCTGGACCCAAACACGCTGCGCACCGGCGAAATTCACGCCCGTGCGCCGGGCATCGCTCATGTTGATGGCGACCGTGGTGGCGCCCGTGTCGACCAGCGCGCGCAGGGGAGTGCCGTTGACCTGCGCATTCACGATGAAGTGGCCGCGGCTGTCGGCCTGCAGCACCACGCTCGGCGCGGTGCTCGATCCGAGGCGCATCTGCCAGCGCCGGCCGTCGAACTCGAGCAGCGCCGCGCCGTCGCGAATCTCGATGAGCCGGACGCCCTCGGGAGAGGACTCGCCTATTCGCAGCGTGCGCACCGCGCGGTTGTCGATCAGCAGCTCCGCTCGCGAGCCGGTGAGCGACATCACCATGACGCTGGTGGCAAGGGCGGGAAAAGACACTGCGGCGAGCAGCCAGGCAGCGAGGCGCTTCACCCCTGTCCCAGCGCGCGCCGGATCGACTGGGCGATTCCCGCGGCGTCGAGCCCCACCGAGGCGAGCAGCCGCGAGGGGTCGCCATGATCGATGAACCGATCGGGCAGCCCGAGCAACAGCACCCGCTTCTCGAGGCCTAGATCCGCCAATGCCTCGCACACCGCGGAGCCCGCCCCGCCCATCACCTGGTGCTCTTCCAGCGTCACGAGCAGCTCGTGGCTCGCGGCGAGGCTGCGCACCAGATCCACGTCAAGCGGCTTCACGAAGCGCATGTTCGCGACCGTGGCGTGGAGGGATTGCGCGGCCTCCAGCGCCTGCTTGAGCAGCGCGCCGAACGCGAGAATCGCTACGCCTTGCCCCCGCCTGCGCACCTCGCCCTTGCCGACCGGAAGAGTCTTCATTTCCTTGTTCGCTTCGCCCAGCGCAGCGCCACGCGGATAGCGCACTGCCGCCGGCGAGCCGAGGTTGAGGCCGGTATAGAGCATCTGCCGGCATTCGTCGGCGTCGGAGGGAGCCATCACGGTAAGGTTCGGGACGGTGCGCAGGTACGCGTAGTCGAAGGCGCCGTTATGCGTGGCCCCGTCCCCGCCCACCAGGCCGCCGCGGTCGAGCGCGAACAGCACCGGCAGATTCTGGATCGCCACGTCGTGGATGAGCTGGTCGTAGCCGCGCTGCAGGAACGTGGAATAGATGGCGACCACGGGCTTCATGCCCTCGCAGGCGAGCCCGGCCGCGAAGGTGACCGCGTGCTGTTCCGCGATGCCGACGTCGAAATAGCGGTCCGGAAAGAGCTCCGAGTACCGCACCATGCCGGAGCCCTCGCGCATCGCCGGGGTGATGCCGACCACCCGCGGATCGCGCGCCGCCATGTCGCACAGCCAGTCGCCGAAGATCTGCGAATAGGTCGGCTTCGCTCCAGCGGCCGCCTTGAGTCCTTCGGCTGGGTTGAACTTGCCCGGCCCGTGATAGGCGATCGGATCGTCCTCGGCGAGCTTGTAGCCCTGCCCTTTTCGCGTGATCACGTGCAGGAATTGCGGGCCCTTCAGCTTCTTGATGTTGGCGAGGGTCGGAATGAGCGCGTCGAGGTCGTGGCCATCGATCGGCCCGAGGTAGTTGAAGCCGAACTCCTCGAACAGCGTCGAGGGCGTCACCATGCCCTTCATGTGCTCCTCGGCGCGCCGCGCGAGCTCCCATACGCCCGGCACGCGCTTCAGCAGGTGCTCGCTCGCGCGCCGCGCGCTCGAGTAGATGCGCCCCGAGAGCAGCTTCGCCAGGTAGTTGGTGAGCGCGCCGACCGGCTGCGAGATGGACATCTCGTTGTCGTTCAAGATCACCAGCACATCGACGTCCATGGCGCCGGCGTTGTTCATCGCCTCGTAGGCCATGCCGGCGGACATCGCGCCGTCGCCGATGACGGCGATGCAGTGCCTTGACTCGCCGGTGAGCTTGGACGCCACTGCCATTCCGAGCGCCGCGGAAATCGACGTCGACGAGTGCGCGGTGCCGAAAACGTCGTATTTCGATTCGCTGCGGCGAGGAAAACCCGAGATACCGTCGATCATCCGCAGGCGCGCCATCGCCTCGCGCCGGCCCGTGAGGATCTTGTGCGGATAGGTCTGGTGGCCGACGTCCCAGACGATGCGGTCCTGCGGCGTGTCGAAGACGTAGTGCAGCGCGATGGTGAGCTCCACCGTGCCGAGATTGGACGACAGGTGCCCGCCGGTGCGCGACACCGACTCGAGCACGTACGCCCGCAGCTCGTCGGCGAGCTGGCGCAGCTGCCTGCGCTCGAGAGCGCGCAGCTGCGCCGGATCGTCGACCGTCTTCAGCAGCTCGTACATCGACGGATTGTAGCCGTCGTCGGCGAGCTCGCCTGTGACCGCGGCCATGGCTAGAATTTTCTCAGCACGATGAAATCCGCGACCTGCGCAAGGCGCCGCGCGCGGCTGCCGAGTCCCTCGAGCGCGGCGAGCGCTTCGGCGCGCAGCTCGTCGGCGCGCTGCCGGGCGGAAGCGAGGCCCAGCGCGGCCACGTAGGTCGCTTTGCGCTGCCTGGAGTCCTTGCCCGCGGTCTTGCCGAGCGTGGCGGTGCTCGCGTCGTGATCGAGCACGTCGTCGACCACCTGGAACGCAAGCCCGATCGCTTTGGCGTAGCGATCCAGACGCTGCCGCTCCTCGGAATTCGCCTGTCCGCAGTCGGCGCCGAGGCGCACCGCGGCGCGGATCAGGGCCCCGGTCTTGTGGATATGCATGAACTCGAGCTCCGGGAGACTGAGCGCTGCTCCGGTCGACTCGAGATCGATCTGCTGCCCGCCCGCCATGCCGCGCGAGCCGGCGGCCAGGGCAAGGGTTCTCACCATGTCGAGCTGCACGCGCGCATCGTCGGCCAGGCGATGTTCGCCGAGCAGCTGGAAAGCGAGCGACTGCAGCGCGTCGCCGACCAGCAGCGCGGTCGCCTCGTTGTACTCGACGTGCACCGTCGGCTTGCCGCGCCGCAGGACATCGTTGTCCATGCACGGCAGATCGTCGTGCACCAGCGAATAGGCATGCATGAGCTCGACCGCGGCAGCGGCGATCTCGAGCCGCTCGGGCGCGGCCTGGGAGACCTCGCCCGCACCGAAGGTGAGCAGCGGCCGCACGCGCTTGCCGCCTTCCAGGCTCGCATAGCGCATCGCTTCGTGCAGGCGCGCGGGTGCGATGTGAGTCGCGGGCAGGAGCCGCGCGAGCGCAGCCTCCATGCGCGCCTGGATCCGCCCCATCCAGGCCTGGAAATCGCTTTCAATGACCTTCATCGTTGTCCGGGTTCGCCTCCGGCGAGCCGAGCGCCGCCTCGAGCGGCTTGAGCACCTCGCCCTCGAGGACCTTGACCTGGCTCTGCGCCGCCTCCAGCTTCTGCTGGCAGAAGCGCGCGAGCTCCAGCCCGCGCTTGTGGGTGGCGAGCGCCTGCTCGAGCGACAACTCGCCGCTTTCCATGCGCGCTACGATTTTTTCCAGCTCGGCGAGCGCCTTCTCGAAGGAAAGCTCGCCAGAAGGCTTGCTCATCTTTTAGTAAAATACTGTTTTTTTTGGGGCTTTACAACGAATGGCCGACGTCGCGCGCCTTGCGCAAGTGAGCCCGGCAAGCTGCCAGCTGCCGATGTCCTGGTATTTCGATCCAGCAATTTTCGAACGCGAGAAGAAGCTGCTCTTCGAGGCCGGTCCGAACTACGTCGGCCACGAGCTCATGGTGCCGCAGCCAGGCGACTACCACACCCTCAAGTGGGCGGACGACGCCTGGATGCTGGTGCGCAACGAAAGCGGCGTCGAGCTGCTCTCCAACGTCTGCCGCCACCGCCAGGCGATCATGCTCGACGGGCGCGGCAACGCGCGAAACATCGTCTGCCCGGTGCACCGCTGGACCTACGACCTCAAGGGCGAGCTGCTCGGCGCGCCGCATTTCGGCGAAAGCCCCTGCGTGAAGCTGCGCTCCAGGCCGCTCGGCAACTGGAACGGGCTGCTCTTTACCGGGCCGCGCGATCCCGTGCTCGATCTTGCCAGGATCACTACCGCGGCCGACTGGGACTTCACCGGCTACGTGCTCGACTCGGTGCGCATCGACGAATACAACGTCAACTGGAAAACGTTCATCGAGGTGTATCTCGAGGTCTACCACGTCGAACCATTCCATCCGGGTCTGGGCAACTTCGCCGATTGCAGCAATTTCAGCGTCGACTACGGCGAGGAATTCTGCGTGCAAATCGTCGCCGCGAAGGCGGGTCTCGCCAAGCCAGGAACGCCGGCCTACAAGCGCTGGCACGAGGCCTGCCTCAAGCACCTCGAGGGCCGCGAGCCCAAGCAGGGCGCGCTGTGGATGACCTACTATCCCGGGCTGATGCTCGAGTGGTATCCGAACGTGCTGGTAGTGTCGCACCTCATCCCGCGCGCGCCGACGCGCACCACCAACGTGGTGGAGTTCTACTACCCCGAGGAGATCGCGCTTTTCGAGCGCGAGTTCGTCGAGGCGCAGCAGGCGGCTTACGTCGAAACCGCGATCGAGGACAACGAGATCTGCGAGCGCCTGGACCGCGGCCGCCGTGCGCTGTACGAGCAAGGCATGCACGACACGGGGCCGTACCAGTCGCCGATGGAGGACGCGGAGGTGCACTTCCACGAGTGGCTGCACCGCGGGCTCGGGCGCTAGCCCTCTGCAGGCAGATCCTTGCCAAGAGCACGCCAGACGCGTGCGGGACTCGCCGGCATTTCGAAATCTCGAACGCCGCTTCTGCGAAGGGCATCGGTGAGCGCGTTGGCGATGGCGGGCAGCCCTCCAGTCGATCCGGTCTCCCCTGCGCCCTTCGCCCCCAGCACGTTGGTAGGGCTTGGCGTCTCGATCATCCTGGATTGGAAGTACGGCAGCGAGTCGGCCCGCGGCATGAAGTAGTCCATGAAACTGCCCGTAAGGAGCTGTCCGTCTAAGTCATAGAAACACCGTTCCCCGAGCACCTGCCCAGCCACCTGCGCAACCCCACCGTGGACTTGGCCGTGTGCAAGCATCGGACTGATGACCCTCCCGATATCGTCTACCGCCACGTAGGACACTAGCGAAGTCGCACCCGTTTCTCGGTCGATCTCGACTTCGGCGACATGAGCACCGGTGGTGAACGCGCGCGGGACTGGCTGCGTAAACATCGTGTCGAGCGGGTGCGGCACTTGCCCGCCGCAACTCTGCACCATGGCATCGAAGGAGATCGACAGGTCCGTCCCACGCACACGGTAGGTGCCTCCGGCAAATTCGATGTCCGCTGCCGCAACCTCCAGAAGGCCGGCGGCGATGCTCTTGCCTTTCTGCACTACCTCGTCGGCAGCGCGAGCGAGCGCACTGCCCTGCGCGAGAGTCGACCTTGATCCGATCGTCCCGTTTCCGCGAACCGCCGGTCCGTCGGGATCGCTCGCCCGCAGTTCTATGCGGGAAGGATCCACCCCGAGCCGACCGGCGACGATGGCCGGAAAGACTGTCTCGTGACCCTGGCCGCTCGAGGTCGAGGCGGCGTAGGCTACGATCGCACCGTCACTCCTGAATTGCAGCATCACCTGATCTTCCTGCGCTATCCCGCCGCCGCACGGCTCGATGAATAGCGCGCAGGCAATGCCGCGGATCGCGCCGCGCGCGGCCGCGGCGCTCGCTCTCTCCGAAAACCGGTCCCACTGCGCATCCTGCCGAACCGCTTGGAGAAGCGCTTCGAAGTTGCCGCTGTCGACGACGCCGCCGTTCTGGTTGGTATACGGGAACTCGCTTGCGGCAATCACATTCCGGAGCCGCAGCTCAATAGGATCCATGCGCATCTCGTGGGCGGCCTCGTCCACGAGCCGCTCGATGAGCAGCGCAGCCTCGGGGCGCGAGGCGCCGCGGTAGGCGTCGGTCGGTCCGCAGTTGGTCAGGACGAGCCGGTGGCGGCCGTAGAGCGCCTGCACGCGATACGGACCCGCTCCGATGAGCAAGCCGTTGAGCGTATTACTGCGCGGACCCGCGTAAGTCAGGTAAGCCCCCTGGTCGCATGCCCATTCGGTCCTGAGCGCGAGGAATCGTCCGTGCCGATCAACGGCGAGTTCGCCCGAAAGACGAATTCCCCTGCCGTGCGCATCACAAAGGAAATCTTCCGAGCGCGTGCTCGTCCATTTGACGGGTCGCCCGGCTCGGCGCGCCGCGGCGAGGAGGATCGCGTATTCGGGGTAGGCGCCGGCGCGCGGGCCGAATCCCCCGCCGACATCCACGCGATGAACGCGCACACGCTGCTGCGTTGTCCGAAGAAATGTCGCGAGCTGCGCTGCCATCAGATCGCCGCCCTGGTTGCTGCAGCGAATCTCGTAGTTGCCTCGTGCGGCGTCATACCAAGCGAGGACCGAACGCGGCTCCATCGGAGCAGCCGAGATGCGCGGACTTTCGACGGATACCCGGACTCGGTGAGGCGCCTGTGTGATGAGCGCAGCCGTCGCCGCCTCGTCGCCATAATCGATGTCGAAGCAGATATTCCCCGGCACGGCATCGTGCACGTTCGGCGCCCCGGCACGTAGAGCCCCGTCGAGGCCTATGGCGGCGCGCCCCTCCTCGTATTCCAGGGCGATGCGCTCGGCCGCGTCCAGAGCCAATGCCGGAGACTCGGCGAGCACCAACGCGATTTCTTCTCCACTGAAGCGCACGCGCTCGCCCGCAAGCAGAGGTCGCTCAGGTGCAATCACGCGCGAACCACCACGCCCCTCATAGGAAACGGCGGGAACCACGGTTCCGAAAGTTGCGGGGAAGTCGCGCCCAAGCAGTACCGAGTGCACGCCCGGACAGCGAAGGGCTTCCTCGGTCTGGATGGACCGGATCCTTGCGGCGGCAACATCCGAGCGCCGGAACGCTGCATACAGCTGTCCCGGTAAAGACCAATCGGCCGAGTAGCGGCCGCGCCCGGTTAGGAAGCGGTCATCCTCCCGCCGGCCCGTGAACGCGTCCAGACTAGGGACTCCACACGATGATGATCCGTCCTCTAGGACGAGAGTCTAGTCCTGCCTGCTTGAATATTTGTTTTGCAGGCGTCTTAAAATGGTCTGATGCACAGCAGCCTGATCTCCACGGCGCAGCTCGCTGACCATCGCGGATGGCGCATCTTCGACTGCCGGCACGACCTCGCAAATCCGGACCTCGGCGAACAGCAGTACCGCGAAGGCCATGTTCCGGGCGCGCTCTTCGCGCACCTCGACCGCGATCTATCCGGTCGAAAGACCGGCACGAACGGCCGCCATCCGCTCCCCGAGCGCGGCGCGTTCATCGCCTGGCTCGGAAGGCAGGGCCTGCAGCCCTCGGACCCTGTGGCCTGCTACGACGCCGGCAGCGGCGCCATGGCGGCACGGCTCTGGTGGATGCTGCGCTGGGTGGGACACGACCCGGTCGCTGTCCTCGACGGCGGCCTCGCCAAGTGGCTTGCCGAGAA
>DASZOS010000016.1:0-18911 GCA_035550695.1 Burkholderiales bacterium
GCGGGTGATGCGAGCTCGATCGCAAGCTTTACCGCCTCGATGAGGCTGCCCGGGTCGGCGCTTCCGGTGCCGGCGAGGTCGAGCGCGGTCCCGTGGTCGACCGAGGTACGCACGAACGGCAACCCGAGCGTGACGTTGACGCCGCGGCCGAAGCTCGCGTACTTCAGCACCGGCAGCCCCTGGTCGTGGTACATGGCGAGTACCGCGTCGGCTTGCTTCAGCCGCGCCGGTACGAAAAGCGTGTCCGCCGGGATGGGACCGCTCGCCGCGATGCCTTCCTCGCCTGCTTGGGCGATCGCGGGCGCAATCACCTCGATGTCTTCCCTGCCCAGGTGCCCGGATTCGCCGCCGTGCGGATTGAGGCCCGCCACCAGGATGCGGGGTTTGCGAATCTTGAAACGCACGCGTAGATCCCTGTCGAGGACGCGCAGCGTCTTGACGAGACTGTCTCTGGTTATGGCACGCGGAACTTGCGCAAGTGCGAGATGCGTCGTCGCGAGCGCGACGCGCAAGCCGCCGCCGACGAGCATCATCACCACGTGCTCCACGCCGGCATGCTCGGCGAGGAATTCCGTGTGTCCGGTGAACGCGATACCGGCATCGTTGATCACGCTCTTCTGCAACGGCGCGGTCACCATGGCCGCGTACTCGCCGGAGAGGCAGCCGCGCAACGCGCGCTCGAGCACGGCGAGGACGTAGCGGCTGTTGCCGGCATCGAGCCTGCCCGCCACCCTCGGCCGCTCGAGCGGCACATGCTCGATCGTGGGAAAGCCGGCGAGCAGCTGCCGATCGCCGATGGCCACCAGGCGCGCGGCGAACGCCTCCCGCGCGAGCATGACGCAGAGCTCCGGTCCGATGCCCGCCGGCTCACCCGAGGTGATGGCGATGAGCGGCGGCGCCGCTATCTTTCCTCCAGTCGCAGCTCGACGTAGGCCTGGTCGCGTACCTGCCGCAGCCATTCCTGGTAAGCCTCCTCGGCCTTGCGCTCGCGCAGCGCCTGGCGCGCCTGCAGGCGCCGGCGCTCGGGGCTCATGTCGGCCGAGCGTCTCTCGAGCACCTGGATGAGGTGGTAGCCGAAAGGGGTCTTCACCGGCTGGCTCACCTCGCCGACCTTCAGCTCCTGCAGCGCGCGCTCGAAGTCCGGCACGGTGTCGCCGGGGTAGATCCAGTCGAGCTCGCCGCCGCGCGAGGCGCTGTTGTCATCCGAGTGCACGCGCGCCATCTCGTCGAAATCCGCGCCGCCGCTCACGATGCGCTCGCGCAGGTCGGCGAGCCGCCGGCGGGCCTCGCCTTCCGAGACCACCTCGCTGGTGCGCACGAGGATGTGGCGTGCACGCGTCTGGGTGACCGGCGCGCCGCTGCCGAGGCCGCGCCGGTCGAGGAGCTTGAGCAGGTGAAAGCCCGCCGGGCTGCGCAGCACCTCGCTCGTCTCGCCGGGCTTCAGCTTCGCGAGCGCCGCGGCGAATATCTCCGGCAGCCTCTCGTGACTGCGCCAGCCGAGCGCGCCGCCGCTGATCGCGTCCGGTGCATCCGAGTAGACCGCCGTGACGGCCGCGAAATCGACCCCGGAGCGGGCCTCCGCGAGCGCCTTCTCGGCCTTGGCGCGCGCCGCCTCGATGCGCTCGGGGCTCGCCTGCTCGGGGATGCGCACCAGCACGTGCGACACGTTGTATTCCGCGCGCTCGGGCTGCGTCTTCATCACCTCCAGGAACAGGTCGATCTCGCTGTCGCTCACCTGGACCTTTTCGTCCACCTCGCGCTCGCGCAGCCGCGAGAGCAGGATCTGCTCGCGCAGCTCCGCGCGCCAGCTGTCGAACACCACGCCGTCGCGCTCCAGCGCGCGGCGAAAGTCGCCGAGCGTCATGTTGTTGTTCTGCGCGATGCGCTGCACCGCCCGGTCGAGCTGCAGCTCGTCGACGCGCACGCCCGAATCGCGCGCCATCTGCAGCTGCGCCTTCTCGAGGATCAGGCGCTCGAGGAGCTGGCGTTCGAGCACCGGCCGCTCCGGCGCCGGCGTGCCCTGGCGGCGCAGCTGCCTTTCGGCCGCGGCTACCGCCTCGTTCAGCTCGGAGAGGGTAATCACTTCCTTGTTCACCACCGCCACGATGCGGTCCACGATGGACGCGCTTTGCGCGCCGGCCGCCGCCGGGGAGAGGGCGAGCAGCAGAAAAACCAGCCACCTGTGCATCATGTTTTCGCTAGAACACCTGTTCAAAGGGCAACCTCGGGCGCATGCCGGGCGGCGCAAGGCCGGTATCGCGCGGATTGGTGACCGCGTATCCCGGCACGCTGCGCGACAGCAGGTTAACCACGTCGTCGGTGCCCACCTGGCCGACGCCGTTGAACTCGAGCTGGAAGAAAAAGCCCGTGGAGCTCACCTGAGTCGCCGCCTGGACCCGCTGCACCACCGCGCGGAACACCCAGCAGCCGGCGTTGTACTCCAGGCCCGCCAGGCCCTCGAGCAGGCGCTGGTCCAGGAAGGAATAATTGTAGCGCCCGACCGCGTACCAGCCGGCGGCGACCGGCCACTGCGCGGAAAGATCGATCTGCCGGATCGTGCCGCGGCTGAAGCGGTAGCTCGCGTTCAGGATCTTCGCGACCTCGGGGTTGTAGCGCACCGCAGCGGTATAGCGCTCTGCGCGCTGCTGGTGGCGGTTATATTGCGTCGTCGCGTCGAAGGTCCAATGCCGGAAAAGCCGTCCTCCGACGGAGCCGAGCACGTCGGATTCGACGGACGTGCGCAGCGGCACCCCGGGCAGGCCGACGCGCTCGTCCCTGAAGTAATAGCGCTGGCCGACGGTCGCGCGAAACGCCTCCTGCCCGCCCTGCAGGAAGCGCGAGGTCAGCGCGAGGGTCGCCTGGTTCGCATCGCCGAAGCGGTCGCCGCCGCCGAAGCGGTTCTCCGAGAACAGCTGCGTGAAATTGAAGTCGGCAAGACCCGTGTCGAAGAGCGGAAACTGATCCTGGTTGCGGTAGGGCACGTAGACGTAGAACAGCCGCGGTTCCAGCGTCTGCGTGAGCGTGTCGCCGAAGAAGCGCGCCTCGCGATCGAACACCAGCCCGGTGTCGGCGCTGAACCACGGAATCTGGGCGTGCGGCGATCGCTCCTGGCCGGGCGCGGTGCGCTCGAGGCTGTAGCTCAACTGCCGCAGGCCAAGCCTCGGCGTGACAAACCAGCCGGGGGCGAGCAACGGCATCGCGAGCGTGGGGTTCAACGACGTACGGGTGCCGTAGACCAGCGTGCGATGCGTGAAGTGCACGTATTCGGCCGGCAGCGCGGCGTCGAAAAGCCCGGCGAGATCGTTCTTTCCCGTGCTGAATGTGAGCTGCGGCACCCGGTGGTAAGGCGGCGTGATCGGCGCGAGCGGATCCTGCAGCGTCTGGAATTTCTGCACGCGGGCCTGAAGACCATACCCCAGCTCTCCGAGCGACCCGCTGTAGTTGACATAGCCGTCCTGCTGCAGGTTTCCGATCGAGACCTGCCGCACCTGGCTCGCCAGGTCGACGAAGTAGCGGTCGTCCGATACCCGGTTGAAATCGAGCTGCCCGGTGAGATTGGGGATGAAGGTCTGCGTATGCTGCAGCGACAGGCCGGTGCGACGGCGGCCGAATGCCTTGTCGTCGGGCATGTATTCCAGGCGCAGCTCGCCGGCGTACGGCGCTTCGAGATAGCGGAACTGGTTCTTGAGCTGCAGGCCGCGCTTGGTCATCAGCACCGGCGTAATCGTCGCATCGCGCTCCGGCGCTATGTTCCAGTAGTACGGCACGCCGAACTCAAGACCCCGGTTGGTGGTCTGCGAGTAGTAAGGCGCCAGGATCCCGCTGCGCCGCCGGTTCTCGAGCGGGAAGCTGGCAAACGGAAAGCCGAGAATCGGCACGCCGAAGAAGCGCAGCCGCGGACTCTTCGCTTCGCCCTCCTCCGTCTCGTAGTCGAGATCGAGTTCCGAGGCTTCCAGCATCCAGTCGTCCTGGCCCGGGCGGCAGGTGGTGAACGAAGCGCCCTTCAGGCGGTAGCGGTCCTTCCCCCGGAACTCGAGCGCCTCGGCCTCGCCGCGCGCCGGCACCTCGCGCTGGAGCAGGAAGCCCGGGGATTCGAACACGCCGGTGTCGTCCAGCGTGTGGTACTCGAGGCGCGGGCCGAAGAAACGATCGACGCCGAGCTGCAGCCGCACGCCGCCTTCGCCCTGCGCGGTTCCGAACTCGCTGTTGTAGCGCAGGACATCGCCGAAAATCACGACGTCATCGCGGCGGATCTCGGCGCTGCCGCGCGCCGTGACCTCGAGATCGCTCACGCCTTCGATGCGCTCGGCGTCGATGGTCGTGGGCGATGTTTCCTCGGCGCTTGGCTGCTGCGCCAGGGCTGGCGCCGCGGCGAGCACTGCCAGCAGCGCGAAGCGGTACGGCATGGAGCGGCGAGGAAAATTTATCGTTGATGTTAGAATTTTCAATGATACACGCCGATTCTCGACGCGCTGCGCTCGAGGGCTGGCTTTGCGAGCGCCTCCATGGCGCGCGCTTCGTGCTTACGCCCGCGTCCGAAGATGCAAGCTTTCGCCGCTATTTTCGCGCGAGACTCGACGGTGGACGCAGCTACGTCGTCATGGACGCGCCGCCGGACAAGGAGGACTGCCGGCCGTTCCTCCACGTCGCCCGCCTGCTTCGCGAGGCCGCCGTGCACGCGCCCGAAGTGCACGCCCAGGACCTCGCGCAGGGCTTTCTGCTGCTCTCGGACCTCGGCAGCCACACCTATCTCTCGGTAATCGACGAGAGCAACGCGCCGGGGCTTTTCGCCGACGCGACGCAGGCGCTGATCCGCTGGCAGCTCGCGACGAGGCAAGGCGAGCTGCCGCCCTACGACGAGGCGCTGCTTCGCCGCGAGATGCAGCTTTTCCCGGACTGGTACGTTGCCCGGCATCTCGGCCGCGAATTGAATCAACGGCAGAAACAGACCCTCGAGGAGGTCTTCGTGCTGCTCGCCAGAAGCGCGCTGGCGCAGCCCGAGGTCTACGTGCACCGCGACTACATGCCGCGCAACCTCATGGTGTCGCAGCCCAACCCCGGCGTGCTCGATTTCCAGGACGCGGTGATCGGGCCGATCGCCTACGACATGGTGTCGCTGCTGCGCGATGCGTTCCTCAGCTGGGACGAGGAGCGCGTGCTCGACTGGAGCGCGCGCTACTGGGAAAGCGCAAAAAAGGCCGCGCTGCCGGTGCAGGCGGACTTCGGCGAGTTCTGGCGCGCCTTCGAATGGATGGGGCTTCAGCGCCATCTCAAGGTCCTCGGCATTTTCGCGCGCATCAACTACCGGGACGGCAAGCCGAAATATCTCGGCGACACGCCGCGATTCCTGAAGTATGCGCGCGACGCGGCAAAGCGATATGCAGCCTTGACCCCTCTCGTGCGCCTGTTCGACGAATTGAAATGCGAGCCATGATCCTTGCCGCCGGGCGCGGCGAGCGCCTGAGGCCGCTCACCGATGCCATGCCCAAGGCCATGGTGCGGGCAGGAGGCAAGCCGCTCATCGCCTGGCATCTCGAGCGCCTCGCCGCCTGCGGCTGCCGCGAGGCGGTGGTCAACGTCTCGCACCTGGGCGAGCGCATCGTCGAGGCCATCGGCGAGGGCGCGCGCTACGGCATGCGCATCGCCTATTCCCGCGAGCCCGAGCCGCTCGAGACCGCCGGCGGGATCGCGCAGGCGCTCGGGCTGCTCGGCCAGGCGCCTTTCCTGCTCGTGAACGCCGATGTGTATTGCGAAGTCGACTTCGCCAGGCTCCTCGCCTTCCCGCTCGGCGCGCGGCTCGCGCACCTGGTGCTGGTGCCGAACCCGCCGCATCGCGCCGGCGGCGATTTTTCCCTCGAGGACGGCATGGTCGGCAATGCGAGCGGCCCGCGCTACACTTACGCCGGCATCGCCGTGATGTCGCCCGCGCTCGTCGCCGGCGTGCGCCCGGGCGCGAAAGCGCCGCTCGCTCCGCTGCTGCGCTCGGCAGCAGAGCGGCGGCTCCTCGGCGGCGAGCTCTATCGCGGCACCTGGCAGGACGTCGGCACCCGCGAACGGCTCGCCGAGCTCGAAGCGCACTTGTCGTCTCGATGAAACCGACCGAAGGCATTTCGCATTTCGCCGTCCGCCGCCAGCGGCTCGCCCGGGCCATGGGCGAAGGCGTTGCCGTCATCCCCACCGCGCCGGAGCGCCTGCGCAACCGCGACTCGCATTTCCCCTATCGCTTCGACAGCCATTTCTACTACCTGACGGGATTTCCGGAGCCGGATGCGGTGCTCGTCGTTATCGCCGGCGAAGCGCCCAAAGTGCTGCTTTTCTGCCGCGAAAAAAGCGAGGAGCGCGAGATCTGGGACGG
The DNA here is from genome assembly GCA_035550695.1 of Burkholderiales bacterium. Lineage (GTDB taxonomy): Bacteria > Pseudomonadota > Gammaproteobacteria > Burkholderiales > SG8-39 > SCGC-AG-212-J23. Next base: position 6,356 of record DASZOS010000016.1, read on the forward strand.
CTTTCGCCACGGTCCCGACGCCGCGCGCGAGCGCTTCGGTTTCGACGAGGCGCATCCGATCGCCTCGCTCGACGAAAAGCTGTCGGCGGCGCTCGAGAACCAGCCCGCGCTCTACTACCCCGTGGGCGCCGATCCCGAATGGGACGCACGCGCGATCAGGTGGCTGAATGCGGTGCGCGCCAAGGCGCGCGCCGGCATCAGCGCGCCGGACCGCGTGCACGACGTGCGCGCGCTCGTCGACGAGATGCGCCTGGTGAAGGATGCGCAGGAGACCGCGCTCATGCGCCGCTCGGCGCGCATCGCCGCCGGGGCGCACCGGCGCGCGATGCAGGCCGCGCGCCCCGGGCGCACAGAGCACGAGATCGAAGCGGAGCTGCTCTACGAGTTCCGCCGCAATGGCGCGCAATTCCCCGCGTATTCGCCCATCGTCGCGGGCGGCGCGAACGGCTGCGTGCTGCACTACGTGTTCAACGACGCGCCCCTGCGCGACGGCGAGCTGCTGCTCATCGACGCCGGCTGCGAGCTCGACGGCTATGCCTCGGACATCACCCGAACGTTCCCGGTGAACGGCCGGTTCAGCGCCGCGCAGCGAGAGGTGTACGAGATCGTGCTCGCCGCGCAGCGCGCGGCGATGGAAAAGGTGCGACCCGGCAATGCGTGGAACGAGCCGCACGATGCGGCGGTGCGCGTGCTGGCGCAGGGCATGCGCAGCCTCGGTCTTCTTCCAGGCACGCTCGAGGAGATCCTCGAGAAGGAAACGTACAAGCGCTTCTACATGCATCGCACCGGCCATTGGCTGGGGCTCGACGTGCACGACGCCGGCGAATACAAGCGCGCGGGCAGCTGGCGCGCGCTCGCACCCGGCATGACCCTCACGGTCGAGCCCGGCCTCTACATCCGCGCGGCCGACGATGTCCCGGAGCGCCTGCGCAATATCGGCGTGCGCATCGAGGACGACGTCCTCGTCACCGACGCCGGCTGCGAGGTGCTCACCGCGGAAGCTCCCAAGGGCATCGACGACATCGAGGCCCTGATGCGCGATGCGCGCGCCCGGGATTGACGTTCTCGTCCGCGGCGCCGGCCCGGTAGGCTGCGCGGCTGCGCTTGCCCTGGCGCGCTCGGGGCTGAGAGTCCGGATCGTAACCACGGGAGACCCGAAACCTTCGTTCCGGCCGATCGCGCTTTCCTACGCGAGCCGGCTGATTCTCGAGCGGCTCGGCGCGTGGCCTGGGCTGCGCACCACGCCCATCGAGACGATTCAAGTCTCGCAGCAGCAGGGATTCGGACGGATGCGCATGCAAGCCGCCGATGCCGGCGTGCCCGCCCTCGGCTATGTGACCGAGTACGGCGGCCTGCACGATGTGCTGCGCGCCGCGTGCGAGCCTTTGCTCGTCCGCGAGCCGGCGCAGGCGCGGCTGGTGGTGCATGCCGAGGGCATCTCGCCCGCCGCGCGCGAGAAGCGCTACGCGCAGGATGCGCTCGTCGCGCTGGTGCACACCGAGCCCGCCTCCGGGACCACGGCGTTCGAGCGATTCACGCCGCAGGGGCCGCTTGCCCTGCTGCCGCTCGCGGGGCGCTATGCCGTCATATGGAGCTGCCGGCCGGAGCGCGCCTCGGCGCTGCGGGAGGCGTCCGAGCACCGCTTCCTTGAGGAACTGGCGCGCGCGGCGGGGCAGCGGGCGGGCCGCCCGGTCGCCGTCGGGGCGCGCGCGGTCCACCCGTTGATGCTGCGCGTGCAGCGCGCGCGGGTCGGAGCGCGCGAGGTCTATATCGGCAACGCCGCGCAGACGCTGCATCCGGTCGCGGGCCAGGGCCTGAATCTCGGCTTGAGGGACGCCTGGGAGCTCGCAGCGGCGATTTTCGATTCCGCCGATCCGGGCGACGAGCGCGTGCTCGCGCTTTATGCGGCCCGCCGGCGCATCGACGCGCAGGCGACGATCCGTATCACCGACATGCTCGCCGGCGCGTTCCTGGGCTCGAATCCGCTCGCGCGCGCGGCGCGCGGCGGCGCGCTCGCCGCCCTCGATATGCTGCCGGGCCCGCGGCGTTTTTTCGCGCGGCGCATGATGTTCGGAACTTCGGCGCTGCCGTAAAAAAACAACACATCGGTTCGCACCATTCCTTTTTCGCCGCGAAAGCGGATAAAATCCGTTTCCCTCAATTTCTGTTTCTCTTCTCGCCACGGCCAATGAGAATCGGCGCGCACCAGTTGCGCAGCGGATTGTTAGTCGCTCCTATGGCCGGCATTACCGATCGCCCTTTTCGGCGGCTCGCGCGCCGCTACGGCGCCGCGCTCGCCGTCTGCGAGATGGTTTCGTCGCGGCCGGAGCTGCGCGCCTCGCGCAAGACGCGCCTGCGGCTTGACCACGCGGGCGAGCCCGAGCCGATCTCGGTGCAGATCGCCGGCTCCGACCCGCAGATGCTCGCCGAAGCGGCACGCCACAACGTCGGCCTCGGCGCGCATATCATCGACATCAACATGGGCTGCCCGGCGAAGAAAGTCTGCAACGTGCTCGCGGGCTCGGCGCTGCTCGAGGATGAGGCTCTGGTGGGGCGCATCCTGGAGGCCGTGGTCAAGGCCGTCGAGGTGCCGGTGACCCTGAAGATCCGCACCGGCCCGAGCCCGCAGCGGCGCAACGCAGTCTCCATCGCGCGCATCGCCGAGGCTGCGGGCGTGCAGATGCTGGCGATCCACGGCCGCACGCGCGCTTGCGCTTTCGCCGGGCGCGCCGAATACGAGACGATCGCCGAGGTGAAATCGCGCCTGCGCATTCCCCTCGTCGCCAACGGCGACATCGAATCGCCCGAAGACGCAAGACGCGTGCTCGAGGCGACCGGCGCCGACGGCATCATGGTCGGCCGCGCGGCCCAGGGGCGACCATGGCTGTTCCGCGAGATCGCCCATTACCTCGCGACCGGCGAGCGGCTCGGTTCCGCCGATGCGCGCGAAATGCGCGCCGTGCTGCTCGAGCAGCTCGAGGGGATCTACGATCTCTACGGCGAGGAACAGGGCGCGCGCGTCGCGCGCAAGCACATCGGCTGGGCGCTGCGCGGCCTGCCCGGCGGCGAAGCATTCCGCAGCCAGGTGATCCAGATCAACTCCGCGCGCGCGCAGCACTCGGCGGTGAACGACTATTTCGCTAGACTCGCCGCATGAGCCGCCCGAACGAGCTCGCCGAATGCGTCAAGCGCTCGCTGGAGCGCTATTTCAAGGACATGGACGGCGAAATGCCCACCTCGATCTACGAGATGGTGCTGAGGAACGTCGAGAAGCCGATGATCGAAATGGTGCTCAGCCAGGCGAGGGGCAACCAGACGCTCGCCGCCGAGATGCTCGGGATCAACCGCAATACGCTGCGCACCAAGATGCACCAGCTGCGGATCAAAGGGTGAAAGTCAGCCGGGCGCTCCTCAGCGTCTCCGACAAGTCAGGCATCGTCGAGCTCGCCCGGGCGCTCGCCGGCGCCGGCGTCGAGATCCTGTCCACGGGCGGCACCGCGAGGCTGCTCGAGAAGGAAGGCGTGGCGGTGACGGAAGTATCCGCCTACACCGGCTTTCCGGAAATGCTCGACGGCCGCGTCAAGACGCTGCACCCGAAGATCCATGCCGGCCTGCTCGCGCGGCGCGACGACCCGGCGCATCTCGCCGCACTGCGTGGCGCGGGCTTCGGCACCATCGATCTGCTGGTCGTCAACCTGTACCCGTTCCGCGCCACGGTGGCCGACCCGGACGCGCGCTTCGAGGACGCGATCGAGAACATCGACATCGGCGGTCCGGCGATGCTGCGCGGGGCGGCGAAGAACCATGCCGGCGTCGCGGTGGTGGTCGACCCCTCGGATTATGCGCGCGTGCTCGACGAGATCCGCGCCTCGGGCGGGGTTTCGGGCGAGCTGCGCTTCGCTCTCGCCGCGAAGGTGTTCGCGCACACCGCCGCCTATGACGGGGCGATCGCCAGCTATCTTTCCTCGCTGGACGCGCAGCGCCTGCGGCTCGAGTACCCGCAGGTACTGAGCCTGCAGTTCGCGAAGGTTCACGACCTGCGCTACGGCGAAAACCCGCACCAGAGCGCGGCGTTCTACCGCGACGAGCGCCCGGCGGCAGGCGGCATTGCCGCTTTCCGGCAGCTGCAGGGCAAGGAGCTCTCTTATAACAACATAGCCGACGCCGACGCGGCCTGGGAATGCGTCAAGGGCTTCGCCGATCCCGCCTGCGTCATCGTCAAGCATGCCAACCCCTGCGGCGCTGCCATCGGCGAGAGCCTCGCCGCGGCCTACGACAAGGCGTTCGCGACCGATCCGGTGTCGGCCTTCGGCGGCATCCTCGCCTTCAATCGCGCGCTCGATGCGGGGACGGCGGAGGCACTGGGCAAGCAGTTCGCGGAAGTGGTGATCGCGCCGCGCGTCGAGCCCGAGGCGCAGAAGATCCTCGCGAAGAAGGCAAACCTGCGCGTGCTCGAAGTGCCGCTCGCGCACGAGCCGCAGGCGCACGACTACAAGCGCGTCGGCGGCGGGCTGCTCGTGCAGACGAGCGATTCCCGGGCGCTCGACCAGCGGACCTTGAAGGTGGTCACGCTGAAGCAGCCTGGCGAGGCGCAGCTCGCCGACCTGCTTTTCGCCTGGCGCGTCGCGAAATACGTGAAGTCGAACGCCATCGTTTTCTGCCGCGGCGGCATGACGCTCGGCGTCGGTGCGGGCCAGATGAGCCGCGTCGACAGCGTGCGCATCGCCGCGATGAAGGCCGAGGGGGCGCACCTGTCGCTCGCCGACGCGGTGGTGGCATCGGATGCGTTCTTCCCGTTCCGCGACGGCCTCGATGCGCTCGCCGAGGCGGGTGCCGTGGCGGTGATCCAGCCCGGCGGCAGCGTCCGGGACGACGAGGTGATCGCCGCCGCGAACGAGCGCGGCGTGGCGATGGTGTTCACCGGCGTACGCCACTTCCGGCACTGAATGAAGCTGCTCGTCATCGGCTCGGGCGGGCGCGAGCACGCCATCGCTTGGAAGCTCGCCCAGAGCCCGAGGGTGCAGAAGGTCTTCGTCGCCCCGGGTAACGGCGGCACGGCTACAGAGAGCGGCCTGCAGAACGTCGGGATCACCGCGATAGCGGATCTCGTCGCCTTTGCCAGGAGCGAAAACGTTCAGCTCACGGTCGTCGGCCCGGAGGCGCCGCTCGCCGCGGGCGTGGTCGATGCCTTCCGCGACGCCGGGCTCAGGATCTTCGGACCCACGCGGGCCGCGGCGCAGCTCGAGTCGTCGAAGGACTTCGCGAAGTCCTTCATGGCGAGGCACGGCATTCCAACGGCGCTGCACCGCACTTTCCTCAGCGCCGACCTCGCGAAGGCGTTCGTCTCGCAGCGCGGCGCCCCGATCGTCATCAAGGCCGACGGCCTCGCCGCGGGAAAGGGCGTGGTGGTGGCAGCGAGCATCCAGGAGGCGCACGCCGCGATCGAGCGCATGATGACGCAGAGGAGCCTCGGCGAAGCCGGCGCGCGCCTGGTGGTGGAGGAGTTCCTGCAGGGCGAGGAGGCGAGCTTCATCGTGATGAGCGACGGCGTGAACGTGCTGCCGCTCGCCACCAGCCAGGATCACAAGCGCCTGCGCGACGGGGACGAGGGGCCGAACACCGGCGGCATGGGCGCTTACTCGCCCGCGCCGGCGGTCACGCCCAAGGTGCACGCGCGCGTGATGCGCGAGATCATCCAGCCGGCGGTCCAGGGCATGGCGCAGGACGGCACGCCTTATGTCGGCTTCCTCTACGCCGGGCTGATGATCGACAAGGAAGGCAATCCGAAGACCCTCGAGTTCAACTGCCGGCTCGGCGACCCGGAGACGCAGCCGATCATGTTGCGCCTGAAATCGGACCTGCTCGAGCTCATCGAGCGCGCCGTCGGCGGCGCGTTGAGCGAGGCCGAAGCGGACTGGGACCGGCGCACCGCGCTCGGCGTGGTGCTCGCCGCGCACGGCTATCCCGAGGAGCCGCGCAAGGGCGACGCGATCACCGGCCTTCCCGCGCCGCAGCCCGATTGCCGCGTTTTCCATGCCGGCACGCGCCTGGAGGGAAAGACGCTGGTGACGAGCGGCGGGCGCGTGCTGTGCGTCACGGCGCTCGGCGACTCGGTGCGCATCGCGCGCACCCGGGCCTACGAGGCGGTCGAGCGTATCCGCTTCGACGGCGTGCAGTACCGCAGGGACATCGGCAACCGCGCCCTGAAGAAGCCGTAGCGAATGGACGCGCCCGCGGTCCACGGCTACTTCACCGGGCTGCAGCACGAGATCGTCTCTGCGCTCGAATCCCTGGAAGGACGCCCTTTCGTCAGTGATGCGTGGCAACGGCCCGAGGGCGGCGGAGGAACCTCCAGGGTCATCGAGGAAGGCGAGCTCTTCGAGCGCGGCGGCGTGAATTACTCGCGCGTGCACGGACGCGCGCTTCCGCCCTCGGCGAGCGCCTCGCGCCCGCAGCTCGCCGGGCAGCCCTGGGAAGCGATGGGCGTGTCGCTGGTTCTGCACCCGGGCAATCCGTACTGCCCGACGGTGCACCTCAACGTGCGGTTCTTTTCGTGCAAGGACACGTGGTGGTTCGGCGGCGGAATGGATCTCACGCCCTACTACGGCTTCGAGGAGGATGCGCGCCATTTCCACGCGAGCTGCAAGCGGGCGCTCGATCGCCTCGACGCTGCCTACTACCCGCGCTTCAAGCGCTGGTGCGACGAGTACTTCTTCATCAAGCACCGCAACGAGCCGCGCGGCATCGGCGGCATCTTCTTCGACGATCTCGCCGAGCGCGATTTCGATTTCTCGTTTCGCCTCGTGCGCTCGGTCGGCGATGCTTTTCTCGGCGCCTACCTGCCGATCGTGGAGCGGCGCAGGCACATGCCCTTCGGCAGCCGCGAGCGGGCGTTCCAGCTCTACCGGCGCGGGCGCTACGTGGAATTCAATCTGGTCTACGACCGCGGCACGGTTTTCGGCCTGCAGTCGGGCGGCCGAGCCGAATCGATCCTCATGTCCCTGCCGCCGCATGCGGCCTGGCGCTACGACTGGAAGCCCGCGCCGGGCTCGCCGGAAGAAAAGCTCTACACCGACTTCCTCAGGCCGCGCGACTGGGCCTGAGGCCGGCGCCGCGAGCAGGAACGTTACCCAATATCAAAGGAGCGCGGCTCCCGCGCTGGCCTTTTCTGGCATCCTGAAGACAGGAGCGGATTCCCAAGGAGGGGAAAATGAAGACTATCGGTATTGTAGTTGCGGCCACCGCGCTGCTCGGCACGTCGGCAAGCGTTTCCGCGGACACCTTCAAGCTCTCGATCGGCGCGGGCCATCCAGCAGCTGCCGCCTGGATCGCCACGATCAAGGATTTCTACCTGCCGCGCGTCACCGAGCGGGTGAAGAAGGAGACCGGACACACGCTCGTGTGGACCGAAGCGTGGGGCGGTTCGGTCTGCAAGCTGGGCGAGTGCCTCGAGGCGGTGGAGTCGGGCCTGCTCGACGTCGGCGAGCTGCAGACGCCGTTCGAGCCGGCGAAGCTGATGGCGCACAACTTCACGTATTTCGTGCCGTTCGGAACGCCCGATCCGCGCATTGCCGCCAAGGCGATCCAGGAGGTGTACGACAAGACGCCGGGGCTCAAGAGCGTGCTGGAATCGCGCTACAACCAGGTCTACCTCGGCTCGGGCATCATCGGCAATTACGGGCTGGTGACGACCTTCAAGTGGAAGACCATCGCTGACCTCAAAGGCCGCAAGATCGCCGCGGCGGGGCCGAACATCCCCTGGATGCAGGGCTCCGGCGTGACCGGGGTGCAGTCGAACCTGAACGAGGCCTACACGTCGTTCCAGACCGGCGTGTACGAAGGCTGGGTGATGTTCCCGGACGCCATCGTCAGCTTCAAGCTGAACGAGGTGACGAAGCAGTACGTCGACATGGACTTCGGTGCAATACACACGCCGCTGCTCACCATGAATAAGGCGAGCTGGAATGCGCTGCCGGCGAACGTCCGCAAGATCTTCCTGGAAGTGGGCAAGGAATGGAACGGGCAGATCGGCCGCGTGATCTACGAGAAGCAGGAAGCCGGGCGCAAGCAGATGAAGGTCGCCGGGCTCGACGTGCGCCAGGCCGACCTCGCGGCCAAGCGGGCGTGGGCGAAGGGGCTGCCCAACATCCCGAAGCAGCGTTTCGAGGAGATCAAGAAGGCCGGGATGCCCGGCGAGGTGGTCTACACCTACATCAAGGCGCTTAAAGCGGCCGGCCATACTTTCCCGCGCGACTGGGAAGCCGAGCGCTAAGCGCGCCGACGCAGGCCGAGCGCGATGGCAATGGCCAAGGCCGCCGAACGCCTGTTCGACTGGCTGCTGTCGGCCATGAACATAGTGGCCAGTCTGTGGGTGCTGGTGCTCGTCGCGCTCATATCGGCCGACGTGATCGGGCGCGGCGGCTTCAACAGCCCGATTCCCGGGGTGCCGGAGATGGTCAAGTTCTCCATCGTCGGCATGGTCTGGCTGCAGATGGCCTACACGCTGCGCGCGGGAAAGCACCTGCGCACCACGATCGGGCTTGCGCTGATGCCGGGCGCCGGCCGGCGCGCGGTGCTCATCGCGAACGCGGCGGTCGGCGTGTTGATGTTCAGCTTCATCGCCTGGCTGGGCTGGTCGGAGATGGCGACGAGCTTCGAGATCGGCGCGTTCGAGGGCGAACATCCGGTACGCATCCCGGTCTGGCCGCTATGGGCGGTGCTGGTCGCAGGGGCGATGCTGACGGCGATCCAGTTTGTCCTCGACGCAGTCCGTTACCTCGTCCACGGGCCATCCCAGGTCGAGCTCGATTCCGTCGAGCCGGCTGAATGAAGCGCAACGGCCGCGGCCGTGATTGATCCGTTGATCGTCGGCGCGCTTTCGGTCGCCGCGATCTTCGCTCTCATCATCCTGGGCTTTCACGTCGGTGTGGCGCTCGCCGCCGTGAGCTTCCTCGGCGTGTTCTTCATCACCGGCAAGCCGATGGTGGCGGCGAGCATCCTGCAGACCACCGCGTTCAACGGCGTCAACGACTACATCTTCGCGGTCATTCCGCTCTTTGTCGTGATGGGGCTATTTGCGACGCAGTCGGGCGCGACGCGCGATCTCTTCGACGCGGCGGAGTCGCTGATGCGGCGGGTGCGCGGCGGCATCGGCGTCGCCACCGTGCTCGCCAATGCGATCTTCGCCGCGATGACCGGGGTGTCCGTGGCATCGGCAGCGGTGTTTTCCAAGCTGGCGATTCCCGAGATGAAGCGTCTGGGCTACGAGCGCAAATTCGGCCTCGGCATCGTCGCCTCGAGCGCGCTGCTCGGCATGCTGATCCCGCCTTCCATCCTGATGATCATCTACGGCGTCATCACCGAGGAATCGATCGGCAAGCTCTTCGCCGCCGGCATCGGGCCGGGCCTGGTCGTCGCGGCGGGGCTGTCCGCGCTCATCCTGGTCCGCGTGCGCCTGCGGCCGGCCCTCGCCGGAATGGAAGGCCGGCTGGCAATCCCGGCCAACGGCCACCGGCTGGCGGCGGTTTTCAAGATCTGGCCGATCGCCGTGCTCATCGCTCTCGTGCTGGGCGGCATTTACGGAGGGCTGTTCACGCCGACCGAGGCGGGCGCGGTCGGCGCGCTCGGCGCCATGATCATGATCGTGGCGCGCGGACGGTTCACGCGCCAGTCGATGATGACCATGCTGCTCGACACCGGGAAAGCGTGCGCCAGCATCTTCTTCCTGCTGATCACCGCGCAGATGTACAGCCGCATGCTGACGCTTTCCAGGCTGCCCGAGACGATGACGCAGTGGGCCTCCGGCTTGCCGGTGCCGGGACTGGTGATCGTGTTCGCCTTCGTCCTGGTGCTGGTAGTGCTCGGCTGCATCATCGATTCGGTGTCGATCCTGCTCCTCACCATGCCGATCATGGTGCCGATCGCCCAGACCTTCGGCTACGACAAGATCTGGTTCGGCATGATCGCCATAGTCGCCGTCGAGCTTGGGCTGCTCACGCCGCCCTTCGGCATGGTGGTGTTCGCGATGAAGGCCGCGCTACCGGACGACGTGAGGATCGAGGAGATTTTCCTCGGCGCAGCCCCGTTTTTCATCGTCCTGGTGCTCGCGCTCGGCCTGGTCATCGCCTTTCCGCAAATCAGCCATTTCGTGCCGCGCCTGCTCCTCGGCTGACCGCCAGGGGGGACGCCCGCCCCTCGTCGGCCAGCCGCGCGAGCGAGACGTCGATCTTGCGCACGTGGCTGCGCAGCTCCTCGCCGCCGGCGAGCGCGCCGGCGAGCTGGTTGGCAAGATCGTGAATCGCCGGCAGCAGGTCGCTGTGATTCTTCGAGATCGCGGTCACCACCTTCTGCTGGGCGCGCAGCTGGTCGGATAGCCCGGCGAGCTCTTCGACCAGCGCATTGACCGCGCCTTGCGTAGCGCGCCGGTCTTCGTCGGCGCGGGTCATGAGCCGCTGCAGGTCCACCAGGCTCTCCGCGGCCTGCTTGAGCAGCGCCTCCATGTAGCCGGGCAGCGTTGCTTCGCCGCCCAGAAGCGCGCTCGGCAGCTGCGCTCGTTCCGAGAGAAAGCTCTGCAGATCGACAAGGAATGCACCCTGCGCCTGCCTGAATTCGAGAAGGAGCAGGCCGAGCACCACCGCGGCTGCCAGCCCGAGCAGCAGGCTCGCATGCTGCAGGCGCGCGTCCGCCGCGGCGGCAAGCGGCCACAAAGCACCCGCGATCCCGAGCGCGACGACGAGCGCGATCAGGAACTGCGGTACGTCACGCGCCTGCCTGAGCCGCGCCTCGACCGCCTCGAGGAGCGAGCGCATCGCGAGCATCGAGACGGTGAAGCCCTCGCGCTCGTGCCCCGAGAGCACCGTGGCCACCGGGGCGATCAGGCGCGGCGGCGCTTCCGTCGCGAAGCCGCGCCGCGTGCGGTCGATCCAGCGCGTGGCCGGAATGAGCGCCGCCGTCTGCACGAGCTGCACGACGATCCCGAGCGCGAGCATTGCCAGTATCGCCGCGTGGAAAGCGATGTTCGAGGCGAACACGGCGCCGAGCTGCTCGTACGCCGCCGCGCAGCCCGCCGCCACGGCGGCGAGCGTCAGCGCCATCAGAACCAGGATGCGGATCGGATAGATCATTGCCGCACTACTGTAAGCAACGATAGGGGGGCCACCCAACTGCGCCAAACGGCGAAGCGGTGGTCCAACTGGACTACCGCGCCCCCATACGCCGCGGGCGTTGTGCCGTAAGTCGAGACGCGCCTCACTTTACGGCCCGGCCAGCACGGCACGAAGAAGCTCGTCGAGCGCTTCGGCGCGCGCCTCGCGCGCGTGCGCTACCTCTACGGCGCTCACCGGCAGACAGCCGAAACCGTCGAGCTGATCGTCGACTCAGTGCCATGGCGACCGCGAGCGCGCCAAGCGCCTCGGCATCGCCGACCGCGTCATCGCGACGGATGAGAAGCAAAACCTCGCCAAGTGACCTTATGCCGGCATATGGGCGTATCTACACATAGATGTTTGCATCTACATATTAGATGGCTCTACGATCCCGCGCATGCGGTTCAGTCAATAGTTAGGCAGTGACCGAATCTATTCACACCCGTAAGGAGATTCTCTGCATTGGATATTCCACGGATCTTCAACATCACCGAAAGTGCTCACCGCATCCATAACCCGTTCACACCCGAAAAGCTCGCCACTCTCGGCGCGGCGCTGCGTCTGGAAACGGGAACCCGGGTGCTCGACCTCGGCAGCGGTTCGGGGGAGATGCTGTGCACCTGGGCACGCGATTACGGAGTCATCGGCACCGGCATCGACATGAGCCGATTGTTCACCGAGCAAGCTAAACTCCGCGCTGAAGAACTCGGTGTCGCCGATCAAGTCAAGTTCATCCATGGCGATGCTGCCGGCTTCGTCTCTGACGAGAAGGCCGGTGTGGCAGCCTGTCTCGGTGCCACGTGGATCGCTGGAGGAGTCGTCGGCACCATCGAGCTTCTGGCGCAGAGCCTCCGCCCCGGAGGGATCATCCTCATCGGCGAGCCCTACTGGCGGCAGTTACCGCCGACGGAAGATCTTGCCAGGGGATGTCTTGCCGGCTCAATCTCCGAGTTTCTCCTGCTTCCAGAACTTCTCGCGTCTTTCGGCCACCTCGGCTACGACGTCGTGGAAATGGTTTTGGCAGACCAAGACAGCTGGGACAGATACGAGGCGGCCAAGTGGCTCACCATGCGCCGATGGCTTGAAGCCAATCCCGACGACGAGTTCGCGCACGATGTTCGAGCCAAACTAACCTCGGAACCCGAGCGCTACGCCGCTTACACGCGTGAATACCTGGGCTGGGGCGTGTTCGCGCTGATGACGCGGTGATGAGGGGATTACCGGGCGACGCAGAAAGTGGGGAAAATCCAATCATGCCTAACAACTCATTCAAGCCGACGCCGCTTCGCGGCGCGGCTTAATTCAGGCGTTAGGCCTAGCAAAATCCAAATACTCCACTTGCAATAGCAATTAGGCGAAGGACTAGGCTTCACGATTATGCTCACACGCCAATGTCGCTCTATAGCTGTACG
>DASZOS010000017.1:0-44101 GCA_035550695.1 Burkholderiales bacterium
ATGTTCGCCTTCAGGGTGACGAACACGGCGTCCTGCGTGCCGGTCGGTTGCGTGTTGACCCTGCCGTGGATGATCTCGTCGCCGTGAATCAGCTGCACGCCGTTCGCGCGCATCGCTTCCAGATGCGCGCCGCGCGCGAGCACCGAAACCTCGTGGCCGCTCGCCGCGAGCCGCGCCGCGAGATGACCGCCGACCGCGCCCGCGCCGAATACGCAGATGCGCATGCGCGGGATTCTATCGTGAGCGCTCGTAATGGCTGTATAACTACGATCCCTTCACAGTCCCCCTGCGCTCATGAAAATCTGCCGCTACGACGACAATCGCATAGGCCTGGTCCAGGACGACGGCATCCGCGACGTGACCGCGGTCGCCTCCGAGCTCGGCACGTTCGCCTATCCGCTGCCCAAGTACGACCCCTTGGTCGCGAACCTTTCCAGGCTAAGAAAAAAGCTCGAGGACACTGCAAGATCCTCCAGGCCGGTTCCCGTGGACAGCGTGAAGCTGCTCTCACCGGTTGCGAATCCGGGAAAGATCATCGCCGCGCCGGTCAATTACACGAAGCACCTCCAGGAGGCGCTCGCCGACAAGGGTATCCACCACGGCAACCTCGTCAACGAGATCCGCAAGGCCGGCATGTTCCTCAAGGCGACGAGCGCGCTCGTCGGTGCCGGCGAAGGCGTGAAGCTGGTGCATACCGACCGCCGCAACGATCACGAGGTGGAGCTCGCGCTGGTGATCGGCAGCACGGCGAAGAACGTCGCCGCCGAGCGGGCGCTCGATTACATCGCGGGCTACTGCATCGGCCTCGACATGACGATCCGCGGGCCGGAAGAGCGCAGCTTGCGCAAGTCGCCCGACTCGTACTGCGTGCTCGGTCCCTGGATCGTCACTCCGGAAGAGCTCGGGGACCCGGGCGCGCTGCGCCTGACGCTCAGCGTCAACGGCGAGCCGCGGCAGAACGCAGCCACGAGCGAGCTCATCCTCGGGGTGGCCGAGCTCGTCGCCTGGGGCTCTTCGTTCTACACCCTGCACCCCGGCGACGTGCTGCTCACGGGCACGCCGCAGGGCGTCGGCCCGGTAAAGCCGGGCGACGTCATGGCGGCGAGCATCGAGCGCATCGGCTCGATGCAGGTCCTGGTCTCCTGAAAACGAAAAGGGGGTCAGAGCAGATGCTCTGACCCCGGGTTGCTGTCCTGCCGCGCTTACTGTGGTTTCTTCGGCTCTTCGCTCGTCGCGCTGGACGAGGTGCTCGGTGTGGCGGTAGAGCCGCTCGCGGAACCGGAGACGCTGCCGCTGGTCGAGCCGCCGGAAGCCGGCTTGTCCTTGTCCTTTTCCGCATCGGTGGTGGCGGCGCTGGACGAGCTGGAAGCGCCGGGCGAGCTGGATGCGCCCGAGGACGGGGTCGACGCGCTCGGCGAGCTCGAGCTGGAGCTGGAGCTGCCCGCGCTCGGGGAGCTCGACGGCGGCGGGGAGGACGGAGTAGACGACGCGCTGCTGCTCGAGCCCGAACCGGGCGAGCTGGAAGTCTTGTCGGCGCGGTCTTCGCCGCAAGCGGCAAGGCCGAACGCCATTGCAACTGCAACTGCCAATGTGGAAAGTCTCATGTGTGTCTCCAAAGTTGGGTACAAGCAGGAAGGCGAGCAAGGTTCGGACCGGCTGTAAGCCCCTGATGCAAAAGGGGGTACACCCGGCCCGGAGAACTCTTTGCCTGTGGCGCGGAAATTCTTACTTGCTGGTGCCCGACGAAGCCCCGCCCGACGGGCTAGTAGGCGCGCCCGAGGGGCTCGTGGAGCGTTTTTGCTGGTTCATCGAGCCCGAGCTGCCGCCCGTTGAGCCCGACGACGCCGTGCTGCCGCTACCCGCGCCTTGATCACGCTCGCATCCCGCCAGCAGCGCCCCGGAGAGCGCCAACGAAACTGCCGCTACCAATGCCGTCACTTTCATGCTCACCTCCGTGGTTGGGGTACACCGCAGGAGAGCAATTTATGGACCGGTTCATCAAGGTAGTTCTCCATACGGATCAGGACGGCGCCGCGAAATTCCGTGAAGAGCCCATCCTGCTCACCGAAGGCACGCCGCAGGCGCGGCTTTCGGCGCTGCTGCCGGCCCGCGCCTGCCAGCTGCGGCATAGTCCGATCGGCTTCGCGAGCGCGTTCCACTGCACGGCGCAGCCGCAGTGGGTTTTCATCCTGGAGGGCGAGATGGAAATCGGCCTGCAGGACGGAACGACGCGGCTGTTCCGGCCGGGGGAGCATTTCTTCTCCGCGGACCTGCTGCCGCAGGGGGCGGTGTTCGATCCCAGGGTGCACGGGCACTGCAGCGCGCAGCGCGGGCCGCACCCGCTGGTTACGCTATTCCTTAAGGTCTAGGCGTCAGCGGCACTTGATCTGCGGTTGATAGCCGTCCTTGCGGGCGGCGCACACGCATTCGTAATAGAGCTGGTAGGCCTCCTGCGATTCCTTGACTCGGCCGTCGGCCGCGACGTGGCGCCACTTCCAGCGGAAGGACTTCTTGTAAGGGACGTGGAAGATCTCGCAATTCATGTTGCATGTTATACAGGCAACGCGCGCGCGCGGGCAGTCGCCAGGCAGCGCGCGAGCGAGTGGTCGAAAGTGCTACCGCGCGAGCTGGGTGATGACGGCGATCAGCAGGCCGGCGAGCGCGCCGACCACGGTGCCGTTGATGCGGATGTACTGGAGGTCCGGCCCGATGTGGCGCTCGAGCTCGGCCACCAGCTTCTCCTCCTGCCAGCTCAGGATCTGGTCCTCGATGAAGCGGCCGAACTTCGCGCGGTGCTCCTCCACGAGCGCGGGCAGCGCGGTGAGGATCTGCTCGTCGATCCACTGCTGTACCCCGCTGTCGGCGGCGATTTTGCGCCCAAAGCCCGCGATCAGCGCGGCGGTGCGGCTCTGCACCACCGAGGCGCTCGCGCCCAGGTCGGCGGCGAGCCAGGCGCGGAACTGCGTCCACAGCCCGCCGATGTAGCCGGCGAGCGCGGGATTACCGAGGAGCTCGTCGCGCATGCGGTGGATCCTTTCGCGCGTGGCCGCATCGCTCTTCAGCTTCTCGACGAAGCGTGCGACGAAGGCGTCGAAGCGCTTCCTGAGGTCGTGGTCGCGGTCGTGCCGCACTTCCGAGATCTTGTTGAGCGCGACCTCCACGATGCGCAGCGCCGCGCGCTCGTCGAGCTTGAGGTGGAACAGATCGCTGAAATACTTGAGCAGCGGGGCGTTGCGCGCGACCTCCTCGGCGATGACGCGCCGCGTCTCGTCGCGCGCGAGCAGATCGTCGAGCGCGGCGAGCGCCTCTTCGAGCAGCGCGTGGTGGCGGCGCTCCTCGGTCAGCACGTCGAGCAGCTGCGCCGCGGCGGAGGCGATGTCGGCGCGCCGCAGGTTCTCGCTCGCGGCGCGCAGCAGGAAGCCGCTTACGCGCGCGTCGTCGATGGCGGTGAGCGCATAGGCCGCAAGCCGCGCGAGATAGCCGGCGAGCGCTTCGGCGTTCTGCGGCTTGAGAAGCCAGCCGCAGAGCGTGGCTGCCGGCCGGAAGGCGGCAATGCGCTCCACTACCGCGCGCGAGGACAGGAAATTGTGCTGGATGAACTCCGACAGGCCCTGCGCGATGCGCGCCTTGTTGCGCGGCAGGATGGCGGTGTGCGGGATGAAGCGCAGGTTGAGCGGGTGGTGGAACAGCGCCACCACCGCG
Source organism: Burkholderiales bacterium (assembly GCA_035550695.1). GTDB lineage: Bacteria > Pseudomonadota > Gammaproteobacteria > Burkholderiales > SG8-39 > SCGC-AG-212-J23. The sequence continues at coordinate 3,703 of DASZOS010000017.1, forward strand.
AACCAGTCGGCGATCGCGCCGATCATCGCCGCCTCGGCGGCGGTGGCGACGTAAAACAGCCACGGATAGCGGCCCTCGAACGCGGTGGCGATGACGTAAACCGCCCCGGCGAGCACCAGAAGCCCGGTGGCGAGCACCTTCATGCGCTGCAGTTTGGTCATGGCCGGAATGCTACATTTGCCCCATGAAGATCAGCGCCATCGAAACGCGGCTGCTCACGGTTCCGACGCCCAAGCCGATCTCGCTCGAATTCGCGCACCACCAGCTGGTCGTGGCCGAGATCTCGACCGACGAAGGCCTGAGCGGCCTCGGCTACAGCCTGGTGTTCGGCGGCGGCGGCGGCGAGGCGGTGCTCGCCTACCTGGACGCGCGGTTGAAGCCGCTCCTGCTGGACGAGGATCCGCTGCAGGTCGAGCGCCTGTGGGAAAAAATGTATCGCGGCGACCGGGGCGTGCGCCGCGTCGGCATCGCCGCCATGGCGCTATCGGCGCTCGACATCGGGCTGTGGGACCTCGCCGGCAAGGCGGCCGGGCTGCCGCTGTACCGGCTTTGGGGCGGCGCGGCCGAGCGCATCCCGGCCTACGGCAGCGGCGGCTGGGGTCGCTACAGCGAAGCCGACCTGATCGCCGAAGCGGAGCAATACGCGCAGCTGGGCTGCAAGTACTACAAGATGAAGATCCACCATCCCGACCCGAAGGTGAACCGCGCGCGCGTCGAAGCGGTGCGCAAGGCGCTCGGTCCCGGCGTGCGCCTGATGGTGGACGTCAACCAGAAGCTGGACGTCGAGGGCAACCTGCGCCAGGCGCGGCTTCTCGAGGATCTCGACCTGGTCTGGTACGAGGAGCCCGTGCTTGCCGACGACCCGGCGGCTTGTGCTTCTGTATCACAGAAGATAAACATCCCGGTGGCGACGGGAGAAAACAACTACACGCGCTACGAGTTCCGCGAGCTCATCGAGCGCGGGGCGGCGCGCTATCTGATGCCCGACGTGTGCCGCGCCAACGGCTACAGCGAGACGCTCAAGATCGGCCACCTCGCCGCCGCGCACGGCATCGCGGTGTCGCCGCACGTGGTGCACGAGCTGTCGCTGCAGCTCTGCGGCGCGCTCGCGAACGGCTTCCTCGTCGAGCTCATCGACTGGACGCCGGCCGATCTTTTCGAGGAAATGCCGCAGTGCCAGGACGGCCAGTTCCGCATTCCCGCGAAGCCCGGACACGGCATGGCGCTCACCAGGACGGCCCGGGAAAAGTACAGGACTAAATAGGAGCTAAATGGGGACGTACCCCATTTTTCTCATCTAGCCCTTGGCGAGAATCCGGTCCAGGCGCTGCATATCGTTGATCACGCGCCATTCCGAGGCGCCGGCGTCGACGACGCGCTTCTGCCAGGCCTGCAACCGGCCGAGATAGCGCCTCGGGTCGACGTTGTCGCTGCCCAGCTTCACCACGTTGACCGCGATCACCCGGATGTTCTTCAGGCTGATCGGGAAGTCGCGCTGCGTCACCTTGTCGAGCTCTTCCTGCATGTCGGAGAAGACGATGATGGTCTTCGTCCCCGCGCCCGCCTCGTTCAGGTATTCCGCGCCCTGGATCAGGCCGCCGGTGATGTCGGTGTAGCGGCTGCCGCTCACGTTGCGGAAGGCGTTCTCGATCCTGTCGCGGAAGGCGCGCTTCTGGGCGTTGGCCTGCGACGGCCGCGTGTCGAAAGTCGCCTTGGCGATGATGTCCTTCTCGCTGAAGCTGCGGCTCTCCACCTGCGCCACGGCGAGCGAATCTCCCGGCTGCAGCGTGCCGAGGAGATAGTTGATGATGATCTGTGCCTTGCCGGCCTCCTGCGCGTAGGTGCCCGAGGTGTCGACCAGCATGTACACCGCGTGAGCGTGCGCGCGCGAGTCGCCGCAAGCGCCCGCGGCGAGCGCGCCGAGCGAGGCGAGGAAAGAGCGTCGGTCCATGGCGGCTCCCCTAGGCGTGAGTGCGCTCGACGTCCATGTCGAGCGCGCGCGCTTGCGGCCGGCTCTTCACCAGGCGCTCGATGAGAAGCGGCACGACGATCGCGACGTCGTACAGCCGGATGAGCACCCGGCTCAGGTGCCGCGCGACGTTGCCGGCAAAACGCAGGGCAAAGGCGCTCGCGCGCACCAGCGCGGCGAGGAGCGTTCCGCCCACGGTACGGCTCGAGTGAATGAGCGATTCGAGCGGGATGGCGACGAACGCGAGGGCGAAAGGCAGGATGAAGCCGAGGAGCATCTGGCCCGCCGTCGGAATGACCGCGACCCAGCCGTCGGGGCCGGGCACCGGGACCGTTGCGAGCGACTGCAGCAGCGCCTGCTTGTCGGCGATCAGCATGTCGCGCATCAGCGCGAGCGCGGCCTCCACGCCGGCGAGGATGGCGAGCAGCGTGAGCGCGATCCAGAGCATGCGCCGGCGCATGCGCTCGCCGAGATTGCCGATGCGCGGAAACAGATGCGTGACGTGCAGCGCCTCGAGCAGGAAAAGCCCCATTGACGCCTCGACGAGGATGATCACCAGCGCCGCCACCTCCGAGGTGCGCAGCGAGCTCGTGAGATAGTCCCCCGCTCCGACCATCTCGGACATCGGCAGCGCGATCAGCTTGAAGTTGATGAACGCGCCGCCCGCCGCGATCGCCATCACCAGCGCCGCGATCGCGAACTGGGTAAACGCCGACACCGTGAGCGCGTGTTGCGCCTTGTCGCTCCGCGCGTTGATTGCCTCGTACTTCGCCATGTGCCCGTCGATGCACGCTGCCGAGGCGACGAGCGCGGACATGTTCTTGTCGACCCGCGCGAGCGTCTTGTCGAGCGAACGCCAGAACGGCATGAACCCCTCGAGAATCCTGTGGCGCGACTCGTAGGAGCGGCGGTACTCGCCGATCGCCTTGTCGTGGATCCCCTTGATCGAGCGGTTGATCTCCTCGAGGAGCTTCTGCACCAGCTCGCTGCCGCTCGATCTCACGTTGGCGATCGCGGTGACCGCCTCGGTCCAGTCCGGCGGCGGCGGCGGGACCTCGCCGCACCTGCGGTAGTCCTCCTCGATGCGCGTAATCTCGTCGAGGAGCCTGCGCTGCAGCGTGGGATAGCCCTGCAGCTCTGTCGTAACCAAGGCGCCGAGGCGCTCGAATTCGCGCTCCAGGCGCTGGCCGGTTTCCTGCTGGCCGTAGGCGAGCAGCACCGCCCTGTTCCGCTGCTGTATTTCGCTCGCCGTCGCCAGAAGCCAGCGCGCGGCCACGCGCAGGGGGCCTCCCAGCGCCTGGCCGAGCGAGCGGATGAGCTCGTGCATCGGCTGGCGCGCGGCGTAGAGCAGCCCCATCGCGAGCAGCGCAAGAACGAGTACGGAGAGCGCAGGGTTGCCGGGCCAGATCATCCAGGCTTGAGAGCTCGTCATCGCAGTCCCCTTTCCCGATCCAAGTTAGATCACAAAAGCACGAGGCGCTCGACAAACTCTTGCGTTTCAGGAACTATGCCTTCAGCGGGCTGCGGAAAATTTCCTTCGTGTTGCGAAATCACTCGCTGATCAGGCTACGCCAATGAACCTGGAAACGACCGTCGTCGGCAGCTATCCGCAGCCCAACTGGCTCATCGACCGCGCGCAGCTCGGCTCCAAGGTGCCGCGCGTGCGCGCGCCCGAGATCTGGAAGGTCGAGCCGCAGTTCCTCGAGGAAGCGCAGGACGATGCCACGCTCATCGCCATCCGCGACATGGAGCGCGCCGGCATCGATATCATCACCGACGGCGAAATGCGCCGCGAGAGCTACTCCAACCGCTTCGCCACCGCGCTCGAAGGCGTGGATACCGACAACCCCGGCACCACCATCAACCGCAGCGGCACGCGCTCGGTCGTGCCGCGCATCGCCGGCCCCATAAAGCGAGCCCGCCCCGTGGAAGCGCGCGATGTCCGGTTCCTGCGGGCGAACACGGCAAAGCGGATCAAGATTACCCTGCCCGGCCCGTTCACGATGGCGCAGCAGGCGCAGGACGACTACTACAAGGACGAGGAAGCGCTCGCCATGGCGTTCGCCGCCGCGGTCAACGAGGAGCTGCGCGATCTCCTCGCGGCGGGCGCCGACGTGGTGCAGCTCGACGAGCCCTGGCTGCAGGCGCGCGCCGAGCGCGCGGCGCGCTATGGCGTGAAAGCGATCAACCGCGCGCTCGAGGCAATCCAGGGTACGACCGTGGTCCATCTTTGCTTCGGCTACGCCGCCGCGGTGAAGGAGAAGCCGAGCGGCTACTCCTTCCTGCCGCAGCTCGCCGACACCACCGCGTCGCAGATCTCGATCGAGGCGGCGCAGCCGCGACTCGATCTCGGCATCCTCAAGGAATTGGGCAACAAGAAAGTCATGCTGGGCGTGATCGATCTCGGCACCCACGAAGTCGAAACGCCGCAGACCGTAGCCGAGCGCATCCGCGCGGGACTCGAATACGTTGCGGCCGAGCGCCTCCTCGCCGCGCCCGATTGCGGCATGAAGTACCTGCCGCGCGCGGTCGCATTCGCCAAGCTGCAATCGCTTGCACGGGGCGCCGCGCTCGTACGCAGCGAGCTTGCCTGACATCCGGAAATCAGGGACGGACCACGTTTTCTGCTGGAAATCGTGGTCCGTCCCTGATTAAATGCCTGGTTCAGGAGGGAAAAATGATCGGGACCGTGAAGAGAATCGCGTTTTGCCTCGCCGTGTCGGCAGCGCTCGCCGGCGGCGCCGGAGCGCAGGAGCTGAAGTTCGGCGCCATGCCGCTCAACACCTGGTGGTACGTGGCCGGCGCCTCCATAGCCGCGCTGGTGCAGCCGCAACTGCCGCCGGGCGCGCGCATCGAGGTGCTCGCGCGCGGCGGCGGCATCGCCAACCCGGTGGTGGTCAACGACAACAAGGCGCAGATCGGCATGTCGAACGTCGCCACGTCGAAGTGGGCCTGGGACGGCGAGCAGGAGCTTTACAAGGGGCGCCAGCACCGCGACATCCGCTCCCTCGTCGGCGGCATCAACTCGGTATGGATCGTGGCCATGCTGCGCGAGGAATACATCGCGCGCACCGGCAACGACAGCGTCGAGAAGGCGCTCGCCGACAAGAACATCCGCATCATCATGAAGCCGGCCGGCAGCTCGGTGCCGCCCGCGGCGCGCATGATCGCCGAGTCGCTCGGCACCAGCCTCGAGAAGCTGCGCGCCGGCGGGGCGCAGTTCATCCAGGTCGACGCCGCCCAGATCACCTCGATGCTGCGCGAGGGGCGCGCGGACCTGTACTTCGAGACCGCGACGCGCGGCCACCCGGCCGTCACCGAGATCACCATCACCACGCCGGTGCGCTTCGTCGACCTGCCGCAGAAGGCGCTCAAAGTCATGGCCGACCGCGGCCTCAAGCCCACGCCGATGCCCGAATGGTTCAAGGGCCAGAAAGGGCCGACGATGGGCGCCGATCTCGGCACGCACATCATCGCCCACAAGGACGTGCCCGATAACATCGCCTACCTCGTCACCAAGCTGGTGGTCGAGAACAAGGACAAGCTGGTCGAGCGCCACAAGGCGTGGAGCGGTTTCAAGCCCGAGGACGCCTGGAAGCCCGAGAACAACTCCGTGCCGCTGCATCCGGGCGCGGCGAAGTACTACCGGGAGCGTGGCTGGCTGAAAAGCTGAAGCGCGCGTTGAGCGCGCCGGCGCTGCTCCTGCGCCGCGCACTGGGCTTCGCCTGGTTCGCGGCGCAGATGTACATCGTCTTCCATCCGCAGGTGCCGATGCTGGAGCGCACGCTCCACGTCATGGTCGCCCTGCTGCTCGCGTTTCTCTGGCTGCCGCGCCACCGCTGGGCCGACGGCGTGCTGGTCATGGCAGCCGCCGCCACGACCGTCTACTACGCGCTCAATTACCGCTACCTCACCGAGCGCATGGAGAACGTCGACCCGGTCCTTCCGATAGACCAGCTGTTCGGCGTGCTCACCCTCGGCCTCATGCTCGAGGCGGTGCGCCGGGTGCTCGGCTGGAACCTGTTCGGCGTGGTAGTGGTGTTCCTCGCCTACGGCTTCACCGCGATGTGGCTGCCGGGCTGGCTGCACTTCCACGGCTTCGGCTTCAGCGAGTTCGTCGAGATCATGACGATGACCGGCCACGGCATCTTCGGCATCACCACCGAGACCTCGGTCAACATCGTGTTCTACTTCCTCGCCTTCTCGGCGGTCTACGCGGTGGCGGGCGGCACCGAGCTTTTCATGGACGTGGCGCTGAAGCTGGTGGGCAAGCGCCCGGGAGGCGCGGCCAAGGCCGAGGTGGTGTCCTCGGCGCTCTTCGGCACGGTGTCGGGCAGCGCCGTGGCGAACGTCACCGTCACCGGCTCGTTCACCATCCCGCTCATGATGCGCACCGGCTATTCGCGCGAGGAGGCGGCGGCGCACGAGGCGATCGCCTCCACCGGCGGGCAGCTGATGCCGCCGGTGATGGGCATCGCCGCCTTCGTCATGGCCGACATCCTGGGCATCCCCTACGCGCGCATCGCGCTTGCCGCGATCATCCCGGCGGTCACCTACTACGCCGCGCTCTACCTGCTCGTGCACCTGAAAGCGCGCCGTCACGGCAAGGGCAGCCTGCCGGCGGCGGAAGTCGACGCCATCGCCTCGGTGACGCGCCGGCTGCACCTGCTCACGCCGCCGATCGCGCTGCTCGCCGCGTTCATGCTGGACTACTCGGCGAGCATCGCCGCCATCGTCGGCACGGTGGTCGCCTGGGCCTGCAGCTTCCTGCCCGGCGGCAAGCCGATCACTTTCCGGCGCATCTTCGAGATGACCGACGAGTGCGCCAAGCAGGCCTGCCAGGTCGCGGTGCCGATCGCGGCGATCGGCATCATCATCGGCGTCGCCATCCAGTCGAATCTCGCGATCAAGTTCTCCTCGCAGCTGCTCGAGCTCTCGGGCGGAAGCCTCATCGGGTCGCTTTTCTTCGTCACGCTCGGCATCCTGATCCTCGGCATGGGGCTGCCCACCGTCGCCGCCTACGTGATCGCCGCGATCCTGTTCGTGCCGGCGCTCACCGGCCTGGGGTTCGGCGAGCTGCCCTCGCACATGTTCGTGCTGTTCTTCGCGGTGCTCTCGATGGTGACGCCGCCGGTGGCGCTCGCCTCCTACACCGCCGCGGGCATCGCCAACGCGAGCGCCTCGCGCGTCGGCGTGCTCGCGTTCGTGCTGGGGCTGCCGGCCTACGTGATTCCGTTCGCCTTCCTCTTCAACCCGCCGATCCTCTTCCAGGGCGCGGCGCTCGAGATCGCGCTCGCCGCCGCGTCGGTGAGCAGCGGCTCGGCAGCCTGGTGCATCATGCTCGCCGGCTGGCTGCGCGGCGAGATGAACATGCTGGAACGGACGCTCTACGGCGTGCTGAGCATCGCACTGATCCTCGCGCCGCTCGGCATCGCCATGCGCGCCGGCGCGCTCGTCGCCTTCGCTGCGCTCCTCGTGTGGTCGAACCGCGTGCGGCCCGCGGCTGCGAGCCGCGGCTCGCCGGCGTGAACCTGCGCGAGCACCTCGCCGGCTGCGGGCAGGCGCTGTGGCGCATCGCCGAGCCGCTCTCGGTAGTGGAGGAAATCACCGCGCTCCAGCACCTTCTCTCCGACGCCGGCCGCTATCCCGCGCTCTTCGTGGAGCGCCCGCGGCTCGCGGACGGCCGCCCGAGCGCCATGCCGGTAGTGACGAATCTCTTCGCGAGCCGTGCGCGCGTCGCCGCGCTGCTCGGCCTGGACGACCACCGCAAGGCCGCCGTGGCCTTCGCGCGCCTCGCCGCCGCGCCGCGCGCGCCGCTCGCCGTGAGCCGTGTCGAAGCGCCGGTACAGGAACTCGTTGAGGCTGATGTCGATCTGGCCGCGCTGCCGGCGCTTCGCCAGCACGAGCTCGACGCGGGCCATTACGTCACCGCCGGGCACTGCATCACGCTCGACCCGGACTCCGGGATCGACAATGTCTCGGTGCAGCGCTGCAGGGTGCGCGGGCCGCGCTCGATGAGCTTCTATCCCTATCCCTCCTCGCACAACGCGCGCAACCTGGCGAAGTGGGAAGCGCGCGGCGAGCGTTGCCCGTTCGCGCTGTGGATCGGGCATCACCCGAAGGTGGTGCTCGGCGCACAGGCGAAGCTCGCGCATCCGCAAAGCCACTGGAGCGCGGCGGGCGGCATTGCAGGCGAGGCTGTGCGCCTCGTGCCGAGCGTCACGCACGGCGCGCGCCTCATGGTGCCCGCCGACGCCGAGATCGTGATCGAAGGCTTCGTGCCGCCGGGCGTGCGCGTCGCCGACGGCCCGTTCGCCGAGTACACCGGCTATGTCGGCGTGCAGACCGCGGCGCACGCGGTCGAGGTCACCGCGCTCACGCGGCGGCGCGATGCGCTATACGCCGACTTCGGCGCCGGGCTCGAAGACCACCTGGTTCCCGAGAACCTGGCGATGGAAGGCCGGCTCTACGGCATGCTGAAGCCGCTCGCGCCGTCGCTCGAGAACGTGCACGTGCCCTTCTCCGGGCGCCGCTTCCACGCCTACCTGCAGTTCCGCGATCCCGAGCGCGGCGAGGTACGCGACGCGCTCGCCGCGGCGCTCGCCTACCGGCGCCTGCGCACCGCGATCGCGCTCGACGAGGACATCGATCTCTTCGACGAGCGCCAAGTGCTCTGGGCGCTCGCGACGCGCGTGCAGTGGCACCGCGACGCGTTGCGCATCGACGGCCTTACGCATCCCAACCTCGACCCGTCGCTGCCGCCGGGCGCGGCCACCATCACCAAGCTCGGCATCGACGCCACGCTGCCGCCGGCCGCGGCGCCGGGCAAGCCCAAGCCGTTCGTGCCGCCCAACGCCGTCGCGCCGCGCGCGCTCGATGCCGCGCGAAAGGTCCTGGCTGATATCGATATGTCAGGGTGGCCTACAGCGTGAAGACCCCTAAGAGAGAATGAGCGACGCGCCGCACTGGGAGAAGCAGGGAAACGCAGCGTGGGTCTCCTGCCCGCGCTGCGCGAAGTGGTTCCCCGCCGATCCCCGGCTGATCGCCGAGCGGCGCGTCGAGCTCGTCTGCCCCGGCTGCGGTCAGAGCTTCTTCAGCACCGATACCGCCCGCGTCGCGTCCTCCGCGCTGTCCAACGCGACGTAGCTCACGAACTTGCGGCCGATCGCCACCCCGGAGATGCCGCGGAAGTTGATGCCCGCGTCGCCGAGCGCGCGCGTGATCTTCGCGCCCAGGCCGGGCTTGTCGCCGCCCTCGATGCGCACCGAGTGGATGTGCTCGGGCTTGTTGAATCCGGCCTCCTGCGCCGCCTTGGTCGCCCTGGCGCCTTTCACCGGGGTGGCGAACATGACGCCCTTGCCCGGCTCGTCGGTACGCCGCGCAAGCAGCATCTCGAGGTTGGCGCCGCCCTTCGCCAGCGCTTCGAGCTTCTCGGCCGCGCCGCCCGGACGGTCCTCTATGGTGGCGACGCGCACATCGACCTTCGTGACTTTCATTGCCATGGCTGTCCTCCTCCGCTGTGGAATGCCGCAGCATAATTTACTCCGATGACTCCCGCACAGCGCGCCCGCCTCGATATCCGCGAAAAGCGCCACACCGGCAGCACCCGCGGCCTCGCGCCCGGCTACGTGCAATGCAACCTCGCGGTCGTGCCCCAGGCGCTCGCCTTCGAGTTCCTGCTGTACTGCCAGCGAAACAGCCGCGCCTGCCCGGTGCTCGAGGTCTGCGACCCCGGCTGCCCCGAGCCGAAGCAGCTCGCGCCGGGCGCCGACCTGCGCACCGACCTGCCGAAGTACTGCGTCTACGAAAAGGGCCGCGGCCGCGAAGCGAGCGACCTGCGCGAGCTATGGCGCGCGGATCTCGTGGCCTTGCTGATCGGCTCGGGCATCACCTTCGACGCGGCGCTCGAGCGCGCCGGGGTGCCGACCGGCCGGTACCGCTGGGTGCTGAGCTCGAGGATCCCGACGGTCCCGGCGGGCCGATTCCGCGGCGACATGGCGGTTACCATGCGCTGGCTCACGCCCGAGCAGGCGATCGTGGCGACCCAGGTTTCCAGCCGCTTTCCGCAGAATCACGGCGCGCCGATCCACATCGGCGACCCGGCGGCGATCGGCGCCGACCTCGAGCGCCCGCTCTTCGGCGGCCCGGTTCCGGCGCTCCCCGCCGGCATGGTGCCGGTCTTCTGGGCTTGCGGCGTGACGCCTCAGCAGGCGGCGCTCGCGGCGGGGATCGAGTTCATGATCGCGCACGCCCCGGCGCACGGCTTCGTCACCGACCTCGAAGCCGACAAATTCTGCATTCCTTGAGCCCTTAGAGCACCGGCTCCCAGGCTTGGGCCTCGGTCTCGGGCTCTTCCTCGTCGTCCTCGTCGCCGGCGTGCAGCATCTTGCCGCTCGCGGAGAGCAGGCCGAGCTGCTGCTGGTCGTCGCGGGTGAGCGCGGTGAGCGGGCTCAGCCACTGGAGGAACTTCGCCAGATAGACGACGCGCTCGGGATGCCTGCTGCCGACGCCTTCGGCGCTGAATGAGGTTCCGCTGGGCACGCGCACGACGCGCTCCGGGATCAGGGATAAGAGCTTCGACACCATGGCTGCGTTCATCCTCTCCTCGTTGCCGCAATTATTGTTGGAACGCAGCCTAGCAGCAACGTCGGCGTTGCAAAGCCGCCGAATACCCTGATTTTCTGGCAGGCGATCCCTACGTCCTGTCGCGAAAACACCGCCGGTATCCCGCTCACGCCCCGGCCGGCATGGGCGCGCCCACGGCGCGCTGCGGCGGCGGCCTGTCGTCCATGGTCCATTGCAGCGTGAAGGCGATGGCGCCGATCACGAGCAGCGCGCCCCAGGCGATGGAGTACGAGCCGCTATAGCTGAACACGATGCCGCCCATCCACACCCCGGCGAAGGAGCCGAACTGGTGGCTCAGAAACACCGTGCCGTAGAGCATGTTGAAGTGCTCGAAGCCGAATACCTTCGACACCACGCCCGTGATGAGCGGCGCCACGCCGAGCCACACGAAGCCCATCGCCGCCGCGAAAACGAGCGTGGTGGTGGCGTTCACCGGGACCAGCAGAAACACGGCGATGAAGACGGTGCGCAGCCCGTAGATGATCGCGAGCAGGCGCTTCTGGCTGTAGTGGACGCCCAGATGGCCGAACACGTAGGTACCCACGGTGTTGCACAGGCCGATGAGCGCGAGCGCCTGGGCGCCGACGCTGGGCGCGACGCCGCAGATCTCCAGGTACTGCGGCAGATGCGTCATGATGAAGACGAGCTGGAAGCCGCAGGCGAAGTACGCCGCCGTCATCTGCATGAAGCCGCGGTGGCGCAGCGCCTCGCCGAGCGCCTCGCTCATGCGCTGCGGCGCGGCCGCGGGGCGGGCGTCGTGCGCGACGGCTCCGGTGCGCAGCATCAGCGCGAGCGCCCCCATCGCTCCCGCCACCGCGGCGAAGGCGACGAAGCCCGCCTGCCAGCCGAAGCCGTCCACGAGCGCTTGGCCGATCGGCGCCATGACCACGGTGCCGAGCGATCCGGTAGCCGCGACCAGCCCGACGCGCTGGCTGCGCTTCTCCGGCGGTGTCGCGCGCGCCACTACGCCCAGCATGACGCCCAGCCCGGTGCCGGCGACCCCGAGGCCGAGAAGGAAGCCGGCCGCGTGAAACACGTACTCGTTCTTCGCCGCCGCCATGATGAGAAAGCCGGCGGCGTAGACCAGCGCGGTGACCAGGGCAACCGGCCGGGCGCCGTAGCGGTCGGCGGCTGCGCCGATGAGGGGCTGGGAGAACCCCCAGACCATGTTCTGCAGGGCGAGCGAGAAGCTGAAAGCCGCGGCGGAAATGCCGAGGTCGAGCGTCACCGGCCGCATGAAAAGGCCGAGGCTCTGCCGCAGCCCCATCGAGAGCGAAATGATCACCCCGCTGACGACGAGGAGAAGCAGCAGGGAGGGCTGCCTTGCGAGTGCTTTCATGTCCGCCCGGAGTGTCGCAGAATGCAGCCATTCGGTACGGTGCTTGCTTGCACGATTTCGCCCTGACATCCAAGGAGGTTCACATGCTCAAAGCTGCAGCCGTCGCGATCCTCGCCGCAGCGCTAGCCGCCTGCGCTTCCTGGAGACCCGATAGCGGTTCTTCGGCTGGTGGCGCCACCGCGCCGACCGGCGCGCGCATCGTGACGCAGCCGATCCCCTACTACACCGGGACCGGCGTAGTGCAGTCGGTCGCCCGCTCCCCGGACACGCGCGAGTCGCTCTCGGTCCTCGCGATCCGGATGGACGACGGCCGCCTGCAGTACATCGACACCGCGAGCGAAGTCCCGGTGGGCAGCCGCGTGGAGCTGACGCCCGACCACAGGATCATGATCCGGTAGCGCTCGTCAGTCAGGGCGAGCCCAGGCACCAGTCGCGGATCAGCGCTTCGTAGATCGCGACCGACTGCCGGATGCGCTCCATGCTGCAGTATTCGTCGGTCTGGTGCGCCATCGCCGCCTCGCCCGGGCCCAGCACCACCGCCGGCGCCCCCGGATAGACCTTGCGCAGGTTCGCCGCGTCGGTCATGTAAGGCGCGGTGCGCGGCTCGTGCGCCTGGCAGATCTCGAAGACGCGCCGCACCCAGGCTTCATCCGGCTCGGTCCACACCGGCGCCAGGTCGGAGAAGACGTCGAATTCCGCCTCGCCGATTTCGTTTCTCAGACGTTCAAGCAATTGGTCATGCCGCATGCCGGGCACGGTGCGGATGTCGATGCCGACGGCCGCCGAGTCGGGCACCGCGTTCACCGTATTGCCGCCCTCGATCGTGCCGACGTTGAGCGTCGGCGCGCCCATCACCGGGTGCGCCGGCACGCCGAAGTCGAACGCTTCGAGCTTGCCGAGCGCCTTCGCCGCCTTGTAGATCGCGTTCACGCCGAGATGCGGCATCGAGCCGTGCGCCGACACGCCCCGGAACCTCGCGTAGAACTTGAGCGAGCCCTTGTGGCCGACGAGCGGATAGTTGGAGGTCGGCTCGCCCACCACGATCGCACCGGCGCGTCCCATGAGCCGCGGCAGCTGCGCCAGGTGCTGCGAGCCGATGCAGCCGCTTTCTTCCGATGCGGTAAGCACCAGCACGATTCCCGGCGTGCCCGAAAGCTTCTTCGCCATGGCGCGCGCGGCGAGCAGCATCGCCGCGACGCCCGATTTCATGTCCGAGGAGCCGCGGCCGTAGAGCTTGTCGCCATCGGTGTCGCCGGCGAACGGGTCCTTCGCCCACGCGCGCGCGCCGAGCGGCACCACGTCGAGGTGGCCGGTGAGGCACAGCGGCGGCTTGCGCTCCGCGCCGCCCGCGCGCGCGATCACGCTGGTGCGGCTCTCCGCGTACTCGTAATAGTCGACCTTGTAGCCCCACTGCTCGAGCATCGCGCCCACATGGCGGGCGCAGTCGCGCTCGCGTCCGGGCGGATTCACCGTGTCGAACCGCAGCAGCGCGCGGGTGAGCCCGATCGCCTCCTGACCGTTCATCGCAAGGATCATACGACTACGTCGTTGGGGACGTCGTTGGGGTCAGAGCAATTGCTCTGACCCCAGGTCTCGCGGGTATCGAACTTGCTTCGAATTGCCGTATGAACGCATTGCGAGCAGTTCTGGCGCTGTCGATCTTTGCCTTTGCCGGAATCGTTTTCGGTCAAAACGGCGCCGGCGAGGGCATGCGCGGCTCGACGCCGCCGGGCAGCTCGCGCGACGGCTCCGCGCCGGGCGACGGCGCGATCAAGGGCGGCTCGATCCTGCCCGGGGAGACCGGCGGACAACCGAACGAAACCCGCAAGCCGTCGACCGCCGAGGGGCTAAAGCGCTGTTACGAGCTCTCCGGCACGCTGCGCGATCAGTGCCTGCTGCAGGAGCGCGGCGCGAGCACCGGCGGCACCAGCGAAAGCACCGGGAAGCCCGCGGGCCCGACGGTGCGCGACCCGGTGAGCGCGCCGCCGCCGCAGAACCCGCGCTAGCGCCCGGCTACTGCAGCTTGCCGATCTTCTGGATCGCCTGGCGCAGCCGCGCGGCGTCCCTGGCGAGGAACTCGGCGAACTGCGGCGCGTCGAGATACGCCGCGGGCGAGCGCAGCTTCTCCATTGCGGTGGTGAACTCCTTCGAGGCCACCGACTGGCGGATCGCGTCGCGGAGCGTGCGCATCACCGGCTCCGGGGTGCCTGCCGGCGCGAACATGCCCGACCAGACGTAGTACTCGATGTCGTAGCCGAGCTCCTTCAGCGTCGGCACATCGGAAAAGGCGGGATGGCGCTTCGCGCCGAAGCTCGCGAGCGGGCGCAGCTTTTGCGCCGACACTTGCGCCACCGCCATCGCCGGCGGCGAAGCCCACATGGCGGCGCTGCCGCCGAGCACCAGCGCCATCGTCGGCCCGCCGCCCACCGCGGGCAGCCCGCGCATCTTGATGCCGGCCGCGTGCAGGAACATCTCCATCGGCAGGTGCGACGGGCCGTAAAGGCCGGAATGCGAAAACACGATGTCGTCGGGCCGCTTCTTCGCGTCGTCGACCAGCTCCTTCGCCGATTTCCACGGCTCGCCCGCGCCGACGACGAGCACCGGCGGATCGGCGACGAGCAGCGCGAGCGGCGCGAGCTCGGCCATGGTGTACTGCGGCTTGCGGCCGAAGAGCTCGTCGACGATCGGCAGCGCCTGCACCGACACCAGCGTCACCAGAACCGTGTAGCCGTCGGGCGCCGCGGTCGCGACCGCGCGGTGGCCGATGGCGCCCGAGGCCCCCGGCCGGTTGATCACCACCACCGGCTGCTTGAGGAGCTGCGACATCGCCGCGGCGAGCGGGCGCGCCGAGAGATCGGCCTGCCCGCCCGGCGGGAACGGCACGATGATGCTGATCGGCTTGCTCGGAAACGGCTCCTGCGCGAATCCGGTCAGCGGGAAGAGCGCGGCGAGGGCAAAGCGCAACAATTTGGCGAGCATCGGGTCATGCTAGAGTCGACCACGCTTCGCGGTCAATCCACATTTTCAAAACCAGGATGCAGGAAGATCTTGCCCGCGCGTGCCGCGTGCTCGCGCGCCACGAGATGATCGATCTCTGGGGGCACTTGAGCCTGCGCGTGCCGGGGAGCGAGCTCGTGCTCGTCACCCCGCGCTTCTCGCGCAAGGTTCTGCCCCGAAGCATCACCGCAGCCGATGTCCTGGCATGCGAGGCTTCGGGAAGGATCGTCGAGGGCTCGGGCGAGATGCCGCGCCGGTTCGATGTCGATCTCGCGCTTTACCGGAAGAACGAGAAGCGCCAGGCCTGCATCTTCGCCGCGCCGCGCTATGCGATGGCCGCGGCAATCGCCGGCTACGCGCTGAAGCCGCTCACGCACATGGAATCGGCAACGGCTTATGACCTGGAAGTCTGTTCAGGCAATGACATCGCCGAAGCGCTGGCGCGCGCGGGCGCAGTGAACCAGCCCGGCATCGGCGCGTGGGCGGCGGGCGCCGGCGTCTTCGATTGCCTCGCCACGCTCCATCACCTCGAGTACCTGGCGCAGGCGAACGCGATCATCGCCGGCGAAAAGGACATGCGCAGCGTGGCGCGCGAGGACTCGGACAAGCTCTGGCGCCAGTTCACCGGGCAGCATCACTACCACGAGTTCTTCGCCTCCCTCGACCCCGGGCCGCTGGTGCACCCCTTTCCCGGCCTTTCGAAGAATCATGACCTTTTGAAGGCAAGAATCGCTTTGAGCTGCCGCGCGCTCTGGGAGCGCGGCACGCTGGTCGGATTTCTCGAGCACATCAGCCACCGCCTGCCGGGCGGCGATCGCTTCCTCATCAGCGCGTCGAAGAACTTCGGCGACATCGGGCCGCAGGACATGTGCCTGCTCGACATGGAGGCGAACCTGATCGAAGGCCCGCGCCCGCCGGGGTTCAAGTGGTTTCACGCCCAGTTGCTTCGCGAGCGCGAGGACGTTCAGGCCGTCGTGCACACGCACGATCTCTACGGGCGCGCCTACGCGTTGAGCCCGCGCAGCCTCGCGCCCGCCTACCGCGTGGGACTGGAGATCGCGACGCGGCGCCTGCCGATGTACTCGCGCTGCGACCTCATCGTCGATCCGCAAGTGCGCCGCGAGACGCTCGACGCGCTCGGCACCGGGCCGCTGGTGCACGAAATCGGCCACGGCACCGACTTCGTCGCCGAGACGCTCGAGCGCGCGACGGTCGACGCCATCCAGCGCGAAGCCTTCCTCGCCATGGACCACCTCGCGCGCCGGTTCGGCGCGCCGCAGCCCCTGCCAGCGGGGCTCGCCGAAGAGATCCGCGCCGCCGAGGCCCCGGCCGAGGACTGGTGGTGGTTCTACACTGCCGAGGTGGGCGCGCCGCGCCGCAGCGCCGGCGGCCTTTCGAACCGATGAGGAGCCCCACATGAGCAAATCCGCGCTCGAATCGATCGCGCCCGAGCTGCAGGCCGTGGCACTGAGCGAAGCCGATGCCGCGCGCGCCGCCGCCGCTGCCGGCCCCAACAACCAGAAGGTGCGCGAGGCGGCCGATGCATACATGCGCTTCGAGGACGAGCCCGCGCTCTATCTCGCGTGCCTGCGCGAGCAGGCCGACGACCGATGACCGAGCACGAAATGATGTCGCTCGGGCTTGCCGAAGCCGCCGAGGCGCTCGCGCGCGGCGAGGTGAGCTCGGTCGAGCTCACGCAGGCGGCGATCGCGCGCGCAAGGAAACTCGGCCCGAAGCTCAATTGCTTCTCGCTGCTCGACGCGGCCGACGCGCTGCGCGAGGCCGAGAAGGCCGACGGCGAACGCAAGGACCGCAAGCTGTCCGGCCCGCTGCACGGCGTGCCGCTCGCGCACAAGGACCTCTTCTACCGCAGCGGCAAGATCGTCGCCTGCGGCTCGAAGATCCGGAAGGACTTCGTGCCCGAGACCACCGCGACGGTGCTCGAGCGCCTGTCGGCGGCCGGCGCGGTCAACCTCGGCGCGCTGCACATGGCGGAATTCGCCTTCAGTCCCACGGGGTTCAACGAGCACTACGGGCACGCGCGCAATCCCTGGAACACCGCGCATGTTCCCGGCGGCTCCTCGAGCGGCTCGGGCGCCGCGGTCGCCGCGCGCATCGTCTTCGGCTCGCTCGGCACCGATACCGGCGGGTCGCTGCGCCACCCGGCGGCGATGTGCGGCCTCACCGGGCTCAAGCCGACGCTCACGCGAGTGAGCCGCGCGGGCGTGATGCCGCTTTCGCATTCGCTCGACTGCGTCGGGCCGCTCGCGCGCTCGGCGCGCGACTGCGCGCGCCTCATGGAGGTGATCGCCGGCGCCGACCGCGCCGACGCCACCTCGTCCGCGCGCCCGGTGCCGCGCTACGAGACGCTGCTCACCGGCGACGCGCGCGGCCTGCGCGTCGGCGTGCCGCGCGGCTATTACTACGACGCGGTGTCCGCCGAGATCAAGAAGACGCTCGACCAGAGCCTCGAGGCGCTGCGCGGCATCGGCGCGCGCGTGACGCCGGTCGACGTGCCCGACATGAGCCTGGTCAACACCCTTGCGCACGTGGTGATGGCGGTCGAGGCGGCCACGATCCACCGCAAGTGGCTCGAGACGCGGCGCGACGAATACGCCGACCAGGTGCGCAGCCGCATCGAGCCGGGCCTTCTCTATCCCGCGACGCGCTACTGCGAAGCGCTCGCGATGCGCGCCTCGCTCACGAAGGACTACATCGATACCGCGCTCAAGGGAGTCGACGTGCTGCATCTGCCCGCGATTCCGATACCGGTGCCGACCATCGAGGAAACCACGCGCGGCAACCCGGCAGATGTCGCGCGCGTGATCGGCGTGGTCGGCCACTGCACGCGCGGCATCAACTACCTCGGCCTTCCTGCGATCAGCGTGCCGGCGGGCTTCGATGCGAAAGGGCTGCCGGTCGCATTCCAGCTCGTCGGCCGGCCGTTCTCGGAAGCGAAGCTCCTGCGCGCGGCGCACGCCTATCAGCAGGTCACCGACTGGCACCGCCGCTCGCCGCCGGAAAAATGGTGACTGTCACCATTTTTAGCCGCTGTTGCGCAGCCCGGCGGCGATGCCGTTGATGGTGAGGTGAACCGCGCGCACCGTGCGCGGCACGGTGTCGCCGGCGCGGTAGCGGCGCAACAAGCCGACCTGGATGTGGTTGAGCGCATCCAGGTAGGCAAAGCGGTTGCGGATCGAGCGCGCGAGCGTGGGGTTGTCGGCGAGAAACTCGCCCGCCCCGGTGACCGCGAAAAGCTGCTTCCTGGACTCTTCCCACTCCGCGGCGATGCGCGGAAAAATCGCATCGCGGAGTCTTTTCTCCGCCAGTTCCGCGTAGCGCTGCGCGATGCCGAGGTCGGTCTTGGCGAGCACCATGTCGAGGTTGGAGAGCATCGCGCGGAAGAACGGCCAGCTGCGGTACATCGCGCGCAGCTCTTCGGGCGTGCCCCTTTTTTCAGAGAGAAACTGAGAAACCGCCGTGCCGAACCCGTACCAGCCGGGCAGCATCACCCGGCACTGGCTCCAGCCGAACACCCAGGGGATCGCGCGCAGGTCCTCCAGGCGCCAGGAATCGCGGCGCGACGCCGGCCGGCTGCCGATGTTGAGGCTCGCGATCTCGGAAAAGGGCGTCGCCGCGCGGAAGTAGTCCATGAACCCCGGCGCGCGCACGAGGCTGCGGTAGGCGGCGAGCGCGAGCTGCGAGAGCCCCTCCATGATCTCGGCGTGCCGCGCGTGGCCGTCGGCGAGCGCCGCGCCGAAGCTCGCTTCCAGCGTCGCCGCGGCGAGGATCTCGAGGTTGCGCCTGCCGTTCTCCGGGTCGGCGTACTTGCTCGCGATGACCTCCCCCTGCTCGGTAAGGCGAAGCGCGCCGTTGACGCTTCCCGGCGGCTGCGAGAGGACCGCCTCGTAGCTCGGGCCGCCGCCGCGCCCGACCGTGCCGCCGCGGCCGTGGAAGAACCGCAGGCGCACGCCGTGGCTGCGGCAGGCGCGCATGAGATCGACGGTCGCCTTGTACAGCGTCCAGTTCGAGGAAACGTAGCCGCCGTCCTTGTTGCTGTCCGAATAACCGAGCATCACCTCCTGCTCGTCGCCGCGCGCGCGCACCCAGCCGCGGTAGAGCGGCAGCGCGAGCGCCGCGCGCATCATGTCGCCGCTGCGCTCAAGGTCGTCGATCGACTCGAACAGCGGGATCAGGTCGACGTCGAGCTCCGAGCCGCGCAGCAGCCCCGTCTCGCGCGCGAGCACGCCGACTTCGAGCAGGTCGGAAACCGACTCGCAGTGCGAGATCACGTACTTCGATACCGCGGCGGCGCCGAGGCGGCGCTGCGCCATCGTTGCGGTCGCCACGATCTCCAGCTCGCTTCGCGCGCAGGGCGAATAGTCCGCGTGCGGCACCCGCAGCAGCCTGGGACTTTGCAGTTCTCCTTGAAGAAGCTCGACGCGTTCTTCTTCGCCCAGCGATTCATATCTGGTCTGCACCCCCGAGCGCTCGAGAAGCTCGGCCACCACCGCGGCATGCGCATCCGAGCTCTGGCGCAAATCGACCGGCGCGAGGTGAAAGCCGAAGAGGCTCACTTTCCTGCGCAGCGCCCGCAGCCGCCCGCGGCCGAGCAGCCCCGCGCCCTGCTCCTCCAGCCCGCGCGCGAGCACCTCGAGCTCCGCGGCGAAGGCTTCGGCCGACACGTACGGCGGCAGCGCCGCGACCGGCGGCGGCGCGGCCTGCAGGCCGACGAGCGCCTGCGCGGTGACGGCGAGCCGCGCGTAGATGCCGGAGAGCGCGCGCCGGTAGGGCTCATCGCGCCGGTAGGGCGAAGCATCGCCCGAGCGCTCGGCGAGCTCGAGCACCGCGCGCGGCGTGGGCATGAGCCGGGCCGCCATGCTGAGCTCCTTGCCGAGCAGGTTCGTCTCCTCGAGGTAGTGGCCGAGGATCAGGCGCGCCTGCTGCAGCACCGCGATCTCGAGAGTATGGGCGGTCACGTGCGGATTGCCGTCGCGGTCGCCGCCCACCCAGGTGCCGACAGTGAGAAAGGCCGGCAGCCACGGCTCGCGCTCGAGCCTGAAGCGCGCGCGCAGCGCCTCTTCCAGCTCGGCGTACAGACGCGGCAGCTCGTGGATGAAGGTGAGGCGAAAGTACGCGAGCGCGTTGCCGATCTCGTCGGCGACCTCGAGCTTCGCCAGGCGCAGCATCGCGGTGAGCCAGAGGCGCAGCACCTCGGCGTGCAGCGCCTCGTCCCTGCCGCGGGAAGCCGGCTGGGCGATGAGCCGCGCGATCTCGCGCTCGCAGTCGAGGATGCTCTGGCGCTGCACCTCGGTCGGATGCGCGGTGAGCACCGGGCTCACGCGCGCGCGGGCGAACCAGGCGAGGATCTCGTCCTTGCCCGCATGCGCGGCTGCCTGCTCCAGCGCATGGGCGAAGCTGCCCGGCCGCCGCGGCGAGCCGGCTTCCGCGTGCGCCTGGCGCCGCCGGTTCTGGTGCGCGTCCTCCGCGATGTTGAGTAGATGCGAGAAGAAGCTGAACGCGCGCACCACGTGCATCGTCTCGTCCCCCGACAGCGCGTCGAGCTGCGCCTCGAGCCCGGCCTTCACCGCCGCCGCGTCGCCGGCGAGCGCCGGGTCCGACTCGGTGCGCCGGAAGCGCACCGCGGTCTGGCGGATCGCCTCGATCCGGCTGCGCATGCTCTGCCCCACCTGCTCGCTGATCACCTCGCCGAGAAGCCGCCCGAGCAGGCGCCGGTCCGCGCGCAGCAGCTGCTCCTTCTCGTCTTCGGCCGGCGGTGCGGAAACGCGCTCGTTCATCCCGGAAGAACAATAAACCAAACGAGGGCATAATCGCTTTCTCACCCACGCACTCAGGGAGATCCGCCATGGCCAATCGCGAGCAACGCGGCAACCGCGAAAAGAAAAAGCCCAAGCAGCCGAAGAAGCCCGTCACCCCGCCGCAGCCCTGGCGCGCACCCGCGAAATAGCGGATGTCCGCCCCGCTCGCCGGAAGCTGCCTCTGCGGCGCGATCCGCTACACGATCGACGCCCCGGTCACCGAGCTGCGCGCCTGCCACTGCACGCACTGCCAGAAGGCTTCCGGCACGGGCGGCAGCGTCAACGCGGTAGTGCCGAGCGCCGCGTTCAGGATCACGCAGGGAACGCCGAAGCGCTTCGACGCGAAAGCCGACAGCGGCCGCACGCTGCATCGCTACTTCTGCGGCGACTGCGGCTCGCCGATCTACAGCCAGCGCGCGACCACGCCTGAAACGGTGGTGGTGAGAGCCGGCGGCTTCGACAATCCCGGCCCGATGAAGATCACCGCCGACATCTGGACGAAACGCGCCCCCGCGTGGGCGTACATCGACCCCGCGAGCAAGCAGTTCCCGGGACAGCCCTAGCTTCTTAGAACGGCCACCGCCGCGATTTCGATCAGCGCGTCCTTGCGCAGCAGCCCGGCGACCAGCACGCCGGTGGAAGTCGGGCGGTTCGCCTTGAAGAACTCGCGCCTTACCGCGGCGGTGCGCTTGTAGTTGTCCGTGGTGGTGAAGAAGTCGGTGGTGGCGACGATGTCCTCGCAGCTCGAGCCGATCGAGCGCAGCAGGGCGTCGAACTTGCGGAAGATCTGGCGCGTCTGCTCCTCGATGTCGCCCGGCGCGGTGATGCGGCCGCGTTCGTCGCTGCCGGTCGTGCCGGAGAGCCAGACCATGTTTCCCACGCGCAGCGCCGGAACGTAGGTGTAGGCTTCGGGCCAGGCGGTGTCGCCGAGGATCGGCGTGCGCTCGCTGCTCATGCCCTGTTCTCCAGTTCGTGGTCGCGCAGGACGCGGTAGAGGTGGAATCCTTCGATAAGCGTCTCGTCGCGCTGGTTGAGGAGCGTGGTCTTCACCCGGCAGAAGAGCTTGCCCTTTTCCTCCCACAAGCGCTCGATCTCCTGCCGCGGGCGCACCGTGTCGCCGAGGACCGCGGGCTTGAAGAAGCGGCAGCCCTGCTCGACGAACACGAAGCCGTGCAGCCGCTCACGGGCGTTGGAGGCACCCAGCGCGGTGAGCGCGTTCAGCATCAGGCCGTGGGCGAGCGGTCTGCCGAAGCGCGTGCCCCTCGCGTACTCCGCGTCGTAGTGGATCGGGTGCACGTCGCCGGTGACCGCGGAGAAGAAAAGGAAATGCGCGTCGGTGAGGGTCTTCGACGGCCCCTCGAAGCGCTCGCCCACGCTGGGCAGTTCGCTATTCATCGGCTCTCCTGCCCGCGCCGCCGCAGCAGCGCCACCTTGTCGTTGCGGAACACTTCGCTGCCCTCCTGGTTGTAGACGTGGTCGCGAAACACCACGATGCCGCGGTCGGGCTTGCTGGTGTCGCGCTTTTCCACGACTTCCACTTCCGTGCGGATGGTGTCGCCGGGACGCACCATCGCGAGAAAGCGAGCGTTCTCGATGGCGAGGAGCGCGATCACGCTCCCGGCGAAGAGATCGCCGGTCATCGCGCTCGAGAACGACATGACCAGATGGCTGGGGCAGATGCGCCCCGGCAACCCCTGCGCGCGCGCATACGCGTCGTCGAGAAAAAGCGGCACCTCGTAGCCGACGAGGCGGCAGAACGCCTCGTGGTCGGCATCGCTGATCGCGCGCACGCGCGTCGAGTAGCGCGCGCCGACCTCGAAATCCTCGAAACAGCGTCCTGGCGGCTTGCTCATTGGCCGGTCTCTTGCAACAATTTGACCTTCAGGTCAAAAACATTCTAGCGCATGGATCTGGGACTGGCCGGCAGATCGGTGTTGATCACCGGGGGCTCGAAGGGCATCGGTCTTGCCTGCGCGCAGGCGTTCGCCGCCGAGGGCTGCCGCGTCCATCTTGCGGCGCGCGACCGCGGCCGCCTCGAGCAGGCGCGCGAGCGGCTCGGGGCCGCGGCGGTGGTGCACGCGGTGGATCTGCGCGACGCGCAGGCGCTCGCCGGGCTCGCCGCGGCTTGCGCGGACAGCGACATCCTCGTCAACAATGCGGGCGACATCCCGGGCGGAACCGTCGAATCGGTCGATGACGCCAGGTGGCGCCACGCCTGGGAGCTCAAGGTGTTCGCCTACATCAACCTGTCGCGGTCGCTTTACGCGGCGATGAAGGCGCGCGGCTCGGGCGTGATCGTCAACGTCATCGGCATGGCGGGCGAGACCATGCCCTTCGAGTACATCTGCGGCGCCACCGCCAACGCCGGGCTCGCCGCGTTCACCAAGGCGCTCGGCAAGGGCTCGCGCGAGCACGGCGTGCGCGTGCTCGGCGTGCACCCGCCCTCGACGCGCACCGAGCGCATCCTGCAGGTGATGAAGGCCGCGGCAAAGGCGAAGCTCGGCGACGAGAACCGCTATCCCGAGCTCGTCGCCGCCGGCGCGTTCGGCGGCATGATCGAGCCCGAGCAGGTGGCCGACATGGTCGCCTTCCTCGCCTCGCCGCGCGCCGGGCGGCTCAGCGGGGTGGTGGTCAATCTAGGCTCTTGAACCCACGGAGGATGGAATGAAACATTGGCTTGCCTTGCTCTCGGCCGCTTTGCTCGCCGGCGGCGCGGCTGCGCAGAGCTATCCCGACCGGCCGGTGCGCATCATCAACACCTTCCCGGCCGGCGGCTCGGGCGACGCGGTGATCCGCGTGGTGTTCGAAAAGGTGAGCGCGGCGCTCGGCCAGCCGTTCATCCAGGAGACCCGCACCGGCGCCGGCGGGTCGATCGGCACCGAGGTCGTGGCGAAGGCGGCGCCCGACGGCTACACGCTGGTTCTCGGCACCGCGAGCACCTTCGGCACCAACTCGGCGACCATGGCGAAGCTCCCCTACGACGCGGTGCGCGACTTCACGCCGGTGGTGATGATCGCGACCACGCCCTACCTCCTTCTCGTGAATCCCTCGGTGCCGGCGAAGAGCGCGCGCGAGCTCGTCGATTACGCGAAGGCGAATCCCGGCAAGCTGAACTACGGCTCCTTCGGCAACGGCAGCTCGAACCAGCTCGCCTACGAGCTTTTCAAGCAGGTCGCCGGCATCGAGGTGGTGCACGTGCCGTACAAGGGCGGCGCGCCGCTCATCACCGCGCTCCTCGGCGGCGAGATCCAGAGCTCGATGGACGTCTACGCCACCGCGAACGTCCACGTGCGCTCCGGCAAGTTCAGGCTGCTCGGCGTCGCGGCCGCGAAGCGCTTCTCCCTGCTGCCCGACACGCCGACGCTCGCCGAGCAGGGCTACGCCGTCGAAGGCGGCACGTTCTTCGCCATCCTCGGTCCGGCGAAGATGCCGCGCAACGTCGTGGCGACGCTCAACCGCGAGGTGAACCGGGCGCTGCAGATGCCCGACGTGCGCCAGCGCCTCACCGCGCTCGGCACCGAGATCGCCGGCGGCACGCCCGAGGAGCTCGGCGAGATCGTCGCGCGCGAGGTGCAGAAGTGGGCAAGAGTGGTGAAGGACCGCAACCTCAGGTTCGAGTAACGCTCCTCGCATCGACGAAGCGCGCCGCTTTCGCTTCGCGCCCCGGATCGTAGATTTCGGCCGCCGCGACGTACTCGATGCGCGGCCGCACCTGCACGGCCGCCACGGTTCTTGCCGTAAGTTCCTTTTCCACGGAAGAACGCAGCCCCGGCGCGCACGCGACGCGCACCAGCATCTCGTCCATGGAGTGCGGGTCGGCGCGATCTTCGCGCTGGATCACCACCTGAAACTCCTCGACGCCCTGCACGCCGCCGAGCGCGGCAAGCAGCGCCGCCGGGTTGACGAGCATGCCCTTCACCTTGACGAGGTCGGTGCCGCGCACGATCGGCCCGACGATCCGGTCGCCCGTGCGCCCGCACGCCGGGCACGGCGTGCGCACCCTGGCCGCGACGTCGCCCATGAGGAAGCGGACGAGCACGGTACCGCGGCGATCGAGGTGCGTGACGGCGAGCGTGCCGCGGCTGCCGTCGGCGAGCCTGCGCCCGGTTTGCGGGTCGACGATCTCGTGGTACTGGATCTCCGGCGCCGGGTTGTGCCAGTCGCCCTCCTCCCGGCATTGCGCGAAGGCGCCGAGCTCGGTCGAGCCGTAGCGGTCGAACACCAGCGCGCCGGCCGCGCCGAGCGCACGCAGGCAGCGGCGCATCTCCTCCCGGAATGCCGGCGTCGTCGGCTCGCCGGTGACGGCGCACATGCGCACGCTGGTGAAGTCGGCCTTGTCCTCGATCGCGCGCAGCAGCACGCGCCGCACGAAGCTCGGCACGCCCCACAGCACGGTGGCGCGGTGCACCTGCACCATGTGCACCGCGTACTCGAGCGGCCGGTGCACGCCGAAGGCGCCGTGCACCGCGCCCGGCAGCGCGGCGCAGATCGCGGCGCCGGCGGCATAGGCGTTCGTCGTCGAGCGCAGGAACGCCCCCATCGGCGCCTGGGTGAGCGGAAAGAGGTTGGCGATCACGTCGGTTTCGCGGATGCCGGAGATCTCGGCAACCCGGCGCGACTGGAACAGGTACGCGTGGTAGTCGTGCGTCGTGTTGTACACGGGCGTCGGCTCGGAGGTGGTGCCGGTGGTGTACAGCACTTCCCAGAGCGCGCGCTCGTAGAGCGGCAGCCCGGGAAGCCTGAGCCGGAACGCCTCCGCATCGGCCATCAGGTCCTGCTTGGTGGTGAGCGGCAGCCGCTCGAGGTCCGCTACGCCGCGAATGGAAGCGACGTCGATTCCCTCCTCGGCCCAGCGGCGCCGGTAGTACGCATGGCCGCGAGCGCACATCTCGAGCATCGCGCGCAGACGCTCGCTTTGCAGCGCCTCGATCTCCTGAAGTGGTCGCCTCAAGAAGTCCGTCACCGGCGGAGGGATCGAATGAATTGATCCGCAAATCCCTCCGCGATCGCGGAGGCGCTCAGGTCGCCCTCGGGCCGATACCACTTCGGAATCCAGTTGATCGCGCCGAGGATCGCGAAGCCGGCGAGGCGCGCATCGCCGGGACGGAACTCTCCGGAGCGCATGCCCGCCTCGATGAGGCGGCGCACGCCGCGCTCGAACTGGTCGCGCATGGTGACGTAGCGCCGGCGCTGCGCGGCCGTCAGGGCGTCGAGGTCGGCGAGCAGCACCCCGCCGTACGGGTCCTCGGCGATGGCGTGGATGTGCCGCACCAGGAGCTGGCGCAGCCGGCTCGCCGCGCTGCCGTGCGCGCGCTCGGCGTCCTCGAGCGCGGCGAGGCTCGCCTGCATGCATTTGACGTGGCAGTGGTAGAGGATCTCCTGCTTGCTGTTGAAGTAATAATAGAGGTTGCCCTTGACGAGCCCGAGGCGGTCGGCGATGTCCTGCATCTTGAGCGAGGAGAGCCGCCGCTCGCGCAGCACGGCGGCGAGGCTGCGCAGGATCTCGTCGCGGCGCTCGTCGAGGCTGCTTTTCGCGTCCCAGGCAATTTTTTGACTCACGGGTCAAGGCTAGCACAGGAGAAAGACAATGGCCGAAGCGCAGATGGTGGATCCTCATGACGTAGTGATGACCGGAGAAAACTCGTTCATCCGCCTGTCGAACGACGGCGGCAGCACGCTCGTCGACCGCGTGAGCCACTGGCGCGTGCTGTGGTCGCCCGCCGGCCAGGGGCATGCCCTCTTCATCGAGACGCCGCTCATCGGCAAAGGGCGGAGAATCTACGCCGACAACGCGGGCGTCGCGCGCTACCTGCAGCGCACCATCGAGCCGCTGCTCTACAAGGAGTTCGCGGACCCGTCGCTGCCGGTCATCGACGCCGAGTTCCGGCGCAGCGGCAACCCGCTCAGCACGGTCGAGGAGCGCATCGTCTCGAGCGAGGACGAAATCATCCTGTCGTGGTGGGACCTGATGACCCCCTTCGTGCTCACCATGCCGCCGGGCGCGATGAACCGCCCGCTCGGCGTCTACAGCACCTTCATCCCGGCGCGCGGCGCGCAGCTTGCGGTGAACGGCGCCTTCGCCGCCGCCAAGGTGTTCCCGCAGGAGCGCTTCGGCAAGCCCTCCTCGAGCTGCTGCCTGGCGTGGTCGGAGACCTGGACGCGGCCGCGCGGCTAGCGAAATCAGGGACCGAAATCAGGGGGCGTTTCACTGCACGGCATTCAGGACACGTCCAAAGTGTCTAGCTGCATGCTAATTTGCGCGCCGCACCCGAACCGACAAAACTGAGGAGTTGTTACATGAAGCATGCAACGAAGCTCTCTTTGCTTGTCCTTTCCGCCCTGCTCGTCTGCGCACCGTCCTTCGCCCAGCAGAAGGCCGACCCGCAGGTCGCGCGCGGCCGCTATCTCGTCGAGATCGCCGGCTGCAACGACTGCCACACGCCGGGCTATGCCATGAGCGGCGGCAAGGTGCCCGAGTCCCAATGGCTCACCGGTGACGCGCTCGGCTGGCAGGGGCCCTGGGGCACGACCTATCCCCTCAACCTGCGCCGCTACATGCAGGGCATGAGCGAAGCCCAATGGGTCAAAAGGGCGAAGACGCTCGAGACGCGCCCGCCGATGCCGTGGTTCAACCTGCGCGCGATGACCAGCGCCGACCTGCGCGCCATGTACCGCTACATCCGCCACCTCCGGCCGGCGGGCAGCGACGCCCCGGCGTACGTTCCGCCCGGAGGCAAGGTGTCGACGCCGGTCGTCGTGTTTCCCGCTCCGCCGGGAAAGTGAGATCGGGGTATGGGAAGACAGCTGGAAGACCGCATCGCGCTGATCACCGGCGCGAACCGCGGCATCGGTCTCGCGGTGGCGAAGGCCTATGCGGCCGAGGGTGCGCGCTGCATCCTCGCCGGCCGCAACGTCGCCGCGCTCGAGTCCGCGGCACGCGCGCTCGGCAACGCAGCCGTGCTGCCGCTCGACCTCGAAAAGCCCGAGGCGATCCGCGCCGCGGCGCGCTCGATCGCCAAGCTGGATATCCTGGTCGCCAACGCGGCGGTTCTCGGGGCGCGCGTACCTTTGAAGGACTATCCGTTCGATGTCTGGTTGCAGGCTTTCCAGACCAACGTGCACGCCAATCTGCTGCTTCTGCAGGGCCTGGATGCGCCGCTTCGCAACTCCGACGCCGGGCGCGTGGTCGTGGTGACGACCGGCGCGGCGCGCACCGCGCGGCCGGGCGGCGGCTCCTACGCGGTCACCAAGGCGGCGCTCGAAATGATGGCCGCGGTCTACGCGCAGGAAGTGACGGGCACGCCGATCCGGATCAACATGGTGAACCCGGGCCCGACGCGCACCGCCATGCGCGCCCAGGTGGCGCCCAAGGAAGACCCGATGACGCTGAAGACGCCCGAGGACATCGCGCCGCTTTTCGTGGAGCTCGGCTCCCCGGGCTGCACGCGCCAGGCGCAGTGGATCGACGCCGAGGCCTGGCTGAAGTCACTGAAGTGAGCGCAAGGGAGGAACCATCATGCTGAGAATCGCCGCTTTCGCCGCCGCCTGCCTGCTCGCTGCGGCTCCCGCCGCCGGCCTCGCCGACAGCTACCCGTCCAAGCCGATCCGCTTCGTCGTGCCCTTCCCGACCGGGAACGCCGGCGACCTCATGGCGCGCATGCTCGCGGAGAAGCTCACCGCGAGCATGAAGCAGAGCGTCATCGTCGACAACCGGCCGGGCGCCGGCGGCAACATCGGCGCCGAGCAGGTGGCGAAATCGCCCGCCGACGGGTACACGGTGCTGATCGCGGCGAGCGGCATCGTCACGGCGAACCCCTACCTCTACAAGCTCAACTTCGATCCGCAGAAGGATTTCACGCCGGTCACCCTCCTCTACAGCGGCGCGCCGGTGCTGGTGGTGAGCCCCAAGGTGAAGGAAGCGACGCTGAAAGACCTGATCGAGGCGGCGCGCCGCCAGCCGGGCAAGTTCACCTATGCCTCCTACGGCGCGGGCCATGTCTCGCACATCCTCGGCGAGATGTTCA
This sequence comes from Burkholderiales bacterium, assembly GCA_035550695.1. GTDB lineage: Bacteria > Pseudomonadota > Gammaproteobacteria > Burkholderiales > SG8-39 > SCGC-AG-212-J23. The sequence continues at coordinate 32,476 of DASZOS010000017.1, forward strand.
AGCAGGCGGCGGGCATCGACCTGCTGCACATCCCGTACAAGAGCTCGCCGCTGCCCGACGTGATGTCGGGCCAGGTGGACATGATCTTCGAGTCGCCGCTGCTCGTGGTGAAGAACACCGGGAAGCTGCGCCCGCTCGCCGTCGTCAGCGCGAAGCGCAATCCGAAGATGCCGGAGGTCCCGGCGGTCGCCGAAGCGCTGCCCGGCTTCGAGGTGACCGGCTGGCTCGGCGCCTTCGTGCCCGCCGGCACGCCGCCCGAGCTCGTGCAGAGGCTCTACCGCGAATTCGCCGCCGCGATCGGCTCGCCCGAGTTTCGCAAGCGCCTGGACGATCTCCTCCTCGACCCGGGCGGCAACACCCCGGAGGAGTTCGCGGCCTACGTGCGCGCCATGTCCGAGCGCGTCGGCGGCGTGATCCGCAAGGGCAACATCAAGGTGGAATAGCGATGAAATGGTGCCGCGTGCTCCTTGACGGCGGCCCGGCCTTCGGCGTGGTCGAAGGCGACGAGATCGCGCTCCTCGACGCCGCGCCGTTCGAGCGGCACGCGCGCACCGGGACGCGCGTGCCGCTCGCCGCGGCGCGGCTCCTGCCGCCGGTCGTGCCGATGAACTTCTACGCCGCCGGCATCAACTACCGCGCCCACATCGAATGGGCGAACAAGCACCACGGCATGACGCTCAAAGTCCCGGCGCAGGCCGACATCGGCTACCGCTCGCCGAACGCGCTCGTCGGCAGCGGCGCCGACATCGTCATCCCGAGGGACGCGCCCGGGCCGGTGGAGTACGAAGGCGAGCTCGTCGCCGTGGTCGGCAGGAAGGCGAAGCATGTCCGCGAGGAAGAGGCGCTCGGCATCATCGCCGGCTACACGCTCGGCAACGACCTGAGCGAGCGCTCCTTCCAGAAGACCGACCGCACGCTGTGGCGCGCGAAGAACATCGACACCTTCAAGCCGATGGGGCCGTTCGTCGTCGACGGCATCGACCCCATGGCGCAGACGATCGGCGTGCGGATCAACGGCAGGACCGTGTCCGAGTACAGCACCGCCAACATGATCTTCAGCCTGGCGCACTACATCGCCCGGATGACGCGCTATCTCACCCTCCATCCGGGGGACGTCATCTGGATGGGCTGCGACGGCCACACCGTTCCGCCGCTCCAGCCAGGCGATCTGGTGGAAGTGGTGAACGACGCGATCGGCGTCCTCGCCAACCGCGTGACGCGCGAAGCGGGCTAGGCGCGCCTCGCCGCGCCCTTGCCGGCGAGCCAGTCGTCGGCGTTGATCCACTCGCCCTGCCGCTGGCACTCGCGCGTCGCGAGCTCGACGAAAAGCGGCGCGATGTCCTCGGGCGTCTTCAGCGTCATCGGGTCTTCCTCGGGCGCCGCCCGCGCGCGCATCTCGGTGCGCGTCGGCCCGGGGCTGACGATGTTGACGCGGATCGGCGTCGCCTTCGACTCGACGAGGTAGATGCGCACCATCGCCTCGAGCGCCGCCTTGCTGACCGCGTACGAGCCGGTCGTCGCCTTCCCCTGCGTCGCGACGTTCGCCGAGAGCACGATGATGCGCGCCGAATCCGAGGCCTTGAGAAGCGGATCCAGCGCACCGAGGAGGATCAGGTTGGCGTTGACGTTGACCTTGAACGTCTGGATCCAGGTCTCGAGCGGATAGCGCACCAGCGGCACCCGCGCGCCGAGCGACGCGGCATTGGCGACGAAGATGTCGAGCGACGAGAACTGGCGCTTGATCGCCTCGGCGAGCGCACGCACCGAGTCGGCGTCCTCGAGATCCACCGCGAACGGCAATGCCGTGCCGCCCGCCGCCGCGATTTCGGCCTGCACGCGCTTGAGCGCCGCGTCGTTGCGTCCCGCGAGCAGCACCTTCGCCCCTTCCTTCGCATACGCCCTGGCGATCGCCAGGCCGATGCCGCGGTTGGCGCCGGTGATGAGCGCCGTCCGGTTTTCGAGTTTCCGTGCCATGACGCGAGTCTAGCTCCTGAAATGGGGACAGACCCCATTTGAGGCGAAATGGGGTCTGTCCCCATTTCGCCGATAATTGCCGTCATGACTACCGAACTGCTCCACGAAGTGCGCGACGGGGTCGCGTACGTGACCTTCAACCGCCCGCAGGCGCGCAACGCGCTCACCTTTGCGATGTACGAGCGCCTCGCCGAGATCTGCGACCGCGCGGGCGAGGACCGATCGATCAGGGCGATTCTCATCACCGGCGCGGGCGACAAGGCCTTCGCCGCGGGCACCGACATCTCGCAGTTCCGCACCTTTGAAAGCGAGCAGGACGCGCTCGACTACGAGGCGCGCATCGACCGGGTGATGACCGCGGTCGAGCGCTGCCGCGTGCCGACCATCGCCGCGATCCACGGCGCCTGCACCGGCGGCGGCGCGAGCATCGCCGCCTGCTGCGACCTGCGCATCGCCTCGGGCTCGATGAAGTTCGGCTTCCCCGTGGCGCGCACGCTGGGGAACTGCCTTTCGCTCGCGAGCTACGCGCGCCTGGTCTACCTCGTCGGCCCATCTCTCGTGAAGGACATCGTCTTCCGCGCGCGCCTGATCGAGGCGGAAGAGGCTCTCGCCAGAGGTCTGGTTTCCGAATTGCTCGAAGATCAAAACTCGTTGATGGCGCGCGCCGAGGAAATCGCGCGCCAGGTGGCAAGCCATGCGCCGCTCACGCTGCAGGCGACCAAGCAGGCGGTGCTGCGCCTGCAGCCCCAGGTCAAGCACGGCGAAGGCAACGACCTCGTGCTCATGTGCTACATGAGCGAGGACTTCCGCGAAGGGATGGAAGCCTTTCTCAACAAGCGCAAGCCGGTGTGGAAAGGGCGCTAGAAATCATTGTTTGCCCTACATACTGAACATGTTCGCTTTGCTAGCATTCCCCCGGGATGCAAGAAAGCAAAATGCGCCACGCTTCGTGGCGGGAACTGCTCGCATCGCCTCCACCTACCTCGCACATCGTTCAGATCTACGACAGCGAGAATTTTGTGGTTGGCGGCGTGGCGGCGTTCGCGGCTGAAGGGCTGCGCCGCGGCGAGGCGGTGATCCTCACGGGAACGCAGGCGCACCTGCGCGGCGTGGAGCAGGCGCTTGCCGCCGGCGGCATCGACGCCGAAGCCGCGAAGAGCCGCGGGCAGCTGTCGCTTTCGGACGTCGACGAGGCCGTGCGGGCGGTCCTCGTGGAGGGCGCGCTCGATGCCGAGCGTTTCCAGGCGCGCGTCGACGATGCGCTCGCAAGGGCCTGCGCCGACCCGCGATTCTCGGGCGTGCGCTGGTGGGGCGAAATGAGCAACGTCCTTCACCAGAGAGGCAACGACGAGGACGCCCTGCGCGCCGAGGACCTCGCCGACGCCGCCGCCAAGAGCCGCGGCGTCACGGTCTTCTGCTCCTATCTTTTCGACCGCTTCGATCCGCGCAGCTATGACGGGATGCTGCGGCACGTCTGCGGCAAGCACAGCCACGTGATACCGGCCGAGGATTACGTGCGCCATCGCCTGGCGGTGAACCGCGCCATCGCCGAAGTCGTAGGCGACATCAAGGGCCCCTTGCTGCAGTCGCTGCTGTCGTGGAAAGGGCTCGCCTGCGACCTGCCCTCATCGCAGGCGCTTCTCTTCTGGGTGCGCGACGCGCTCCCCGAGCACTTCCAGGACATCCTCTCGCGGGCCAGGACGTACCAGCTCGAGGAAGCCACCTAGGAATTCGGCGTCAGAGCCTTAATTGTTGGCGACGCGTAGCTGAAATAATCAAGACTCTGACCCCGAATTCCGGACAAGTGCGGGAGACGGTCGAGCGCATCTACCGCGCGGAGTCGCGCCGCGTGTTCGCGACGCTCGTGCGCCTGCTCGGCGACCTGGACCTCGCCGAGGAAGCGCTGTCGGAGGCGTTCCGCGCCGCGCTCGAGCAATGGCCGCAGGAAGGCGTCCCGGGCAACCCGCGGGCGTGGCTGGTTTCGGCAGGGCGCTTCAAGGCGATAGACGCCATCCGCCGCCGCGCGCGCTTCGACCCGCTGGAAGAGGAGCACGCGGAAACCCTTTCTGCAGAGGCTACTTTCGAAAGAGAAGCAATTGAAGACGACCGGTTGCGTCTTATCTTCACCTGCTGTCACCCTGCACTTTCGCCCGACGCGCAGGTCGCCCTCACCCTGCGCGAGGTGTGCGACCTGAAGACCGAGGAGATTGCGCACGCTTTCCTGACGCCGGCGCCGACGCTCGCGCAGCGCATCGTGCGCGCCAAGAGCAAGATCCGCGACGCGCGCATCCCGTACGAGGTGCCCGGCGCGGCCGAGCTGCCGGAGCGCCTGGACGCGGTGCTGCGCGTGATCTATCTCGTGTTCAACGAGGGCTACTCGGCTTCTTCCGGAGCGTCGGTGACGCGCGCCGACCTCTCGGGCGAGGCGCTGCGGCTCGCGCGGCTCCTCGTCGAGCTGCTGCCGGAGCCCGAGGCGATGGGGCTGCTTGCGCTCATGCTGCTGCATGAATCGCGGCGCCCGGCGCGCACGGCTGCCTCGGGCGATCTCGTCGTGCTCGAGGAGCAGGACCGCGCCCTCTGGGACCGCGGCCTCATCGCCGAAGGCATCGCGCTCGTGGAGCGGGCGCTCGGCTCGAAGCGCTTCGGGCCCTACAGCCTGCAGGCGGCGATCAGCGCCGTGCACGCGGAAGCGCCGAGCGCGACGGCGACCGACTGGGCGCAGATCGTGGCGCTCTACGACGTGCTGCAGCGCATGGATCCTTCGCCGGTGGTCGAGCTGAACCGCGCCGTGGCGGTGGCGATGTGCGACGGCCCGGCGGCGGGTCTTGCGCTCATTGAAGAGCTGTTGAAGAAGGGCGATTTGCAGCAATACCACCTCGCCCACGCCGCGCGCGCCGACCTTTGCCGGCGCCTGGGGAAGAAAGAGCAGGCCCTGGCTTCCTACGGGCAGGCTCTCGCCCTCGCCCGACAGGAGCCCGAGAGGCGCTTCCTCGCGCGGCGGCTCGCCGAGCTGAGAAACTGAACCGCGCTGTTCACCGACGGCCCCTTCGCCGAGACCAAGGAATGCGCTAGGGCGTCTTTCTTGCTTCAGGCTGCAGGCATAATCCGGTTCCCGACACAGGAGACTCAGCACATGCCCGCAGCCGCCTTGATTCGCCGTACCGCCTTTTCCCTCGTTCTGGCGCTCTTCAGCGCCCTCGCCCTTGCGCAGGCGCAGAAGGCCCCTGCCGCCTACGAGCCCTCGGTCGGCCAGGCCGGCAAGGACGTCGTCTGGGTGCCCACGCCGCAGGTCCTGGTCGACAAGATGCTCGACATGGCCAAGGTGACGCCGAAGGACTTCGTCATCGACCTCGGCTCGGGCGACGGGCGCACCGTCATCACCGCCGCCAAGCGCGGGGTGCGCGCGCTCGGCATCGAGTACAACCCCGACATGGTCGAGCTTTCGAAGCGCAACGCCCAGAAGGAAGGCGTGGCCGACCGCGCGAAATTCATGAAGGCCGACCTCTTCGCGTCCGACTTCTCCGAGGCGACCGTGATCACGATGTTCCTGCTGCCGGACATCAACCTGAAGCTGCGCCCGAAGATCCTCATGCTCAAGCCCGGTACGCGCATCGTCTCGAACACCTTCACCATGGGCGAGTGGAATGCCGACGAAACCGCCACGCTCGACGCAGCCAACGGCTGCGACGCCTCCTGGTGCACCGCGCTCCTCTGGATCGTTCCCGTCCGCGTCGGCGGCAAGTGGAAGACCCCGCAGGGCGAGGTAACCTTCAAGCAGCAGTTCCAGAACCTGACCGGCACCCTGCGCACCGGCGGCAAGACCCTCGCCCTCGAGGGCAAAGTGCGCGGCGAGGACATCACCTTCACCGCGGGCGGCAAGCAATACCACGGCAAGCTGAACGGCAAGCAGCTCGAGCTGCGCTGAGCCAGCGCGCCGGAAAATGGTGACAGTCACCATTTTTCGTATCATCGGGCATGGCCCTCAAGCGCCCGAAAGGCGATCCCGGCAAGGTCGTCGTCCTCGAGCACGCCTCGGAAGTCCTGAAAGGCAACCCGCTCGGCGATCCGCACGTGCGCAAGCTCGCGGTATGGCTGCCGCCGCAATACGACGGCTGGCGGGGACGGATGCGCTTCCCGGTGCTCTACGACCTCGTCGGCTTCACCGGCTCGGGACTCTCGCACGTCGGCTGGAAGCCCTTCGGCGACAACGTCCCCGAGCGCGCCGCGCGGCTCATCCGCGAAGAGAAGATGGGCCCGGCGATCATCGTCTTCCCCGACTGCTTCACCGCGCTCGGCGGCAACCAATACGTCAACTCCTCGGCGATCGGCAACTACGCCGACTACCTCATCCAGGAAATCATCCCCTTCGTGGACGGCGAGTTCCGCACGCTCGCCGGCCGCGAGCACCGCGGCTGCTTCGGCAAGTCCTCCGGCGGCTACGGCGCCATCATCCACGGCATGAAGTACGCGAAGTACTGGGGCGCGATCGCCGACCACTCCGGCGACGCCTACTTCGACTTCGTCTACTGGCACGACTGGCCCAACACCCTGAACGAGCTCGCCAGGCACCGCCAGCCCAAGCGCCGGCCCGGCCGCTACGACGCCTTGCGCGAAGCGCGCCGCAAGGGCCTCGCCGACGGCAGGGACGACGGCCGCATAAAGCGCTTCCTGGATGCAGCGTGGAAAAAGGAAAAGCTCTCCACCGCCGAAGCCCACGCGATCATGAACCTCTGCATGGCCGCGACCTACGACCCCGATCCGCGCGCGCCCAACGGCTTCCGCGTGCCCTTCAACATGGAGTCCGGCGAGCCGCTCGAAGAGCGCTGGCGCCAGTGGCGCAAGCACGACCCGATCAACCTGGTTTCACGGTACAAGCGCAATCTCAGGTCGCTGCGCGGCATCTACATCGACTGCGGCTGGCGCGACCAGTACCACATCCACTACGGCACGCGCTTGCTCTCCGCACGCCTCGGTGCCGCCGGCATCAAGCACACCTACGAGGAGTTCGACGACAACCACTCCGACATCGACTACCGGATGGACGTCAGCCTGCCGTTCCTCTACCGCGCCTTGAAGGCTTGAGCAATCGCTATTTCTTCGTGCGCAATTGCGCGTCGATCTGGTCGAGAAGGATGCGCTGCTCGCCCCGGCTCCACAAACGCTTCTTCGCCACCAAGGCTCTTCTCGTCGCCCTGCTCGCGTCCTGCGGCGTCGCCTGCGCGCAGGGTAAGGCCGCCGGCAGCGACGCGGTCAGCATCACGGCGCTGCGCAACCCGGTCGACAAGTCCTATCCCCGGATGCTCGCCGGGATGGAGCTCTTCGAGAAAAGGCGCCACCTCGCGCCCGCCGCGCAGCTCCGCTTCAAGCTCCTGCCCCGCAATCGCGCCACCAACATGCAGGGCATCGAGCTGGAAATCGTCGGCGACAGCTTCGCGGAGCCGGTAGCGGTGGCGCCGGACCACACGTTCACCCTCGAGCGCCGCCCGGCCGCGCTGAAGGAGAAAGCTTCGGTGCGGCCGAACCGAAAGGCGGGCACCATGACCTGGCGCGCCGAGATCCGCACGCCCGGGCTGCCGCCGAACACGCGCCGGCTCGGCGACCTGCGCCTGGAGTGCGAGGTCGGCATGGAAGCGGAGCTCATCTCGAACACCCGGCCCTCTCTCTTCGGACGGATCGTCGACTTCATCGGCCAAGGGCCCGGCTATTGCCGCCGCGCCGAGCCGTGGTACCTCTTCTTTGCCGATCGCCCCATCTTCAGCGTCGCTCTCGTCTCCGGCTTGCGCAGGCAGGTGCTTTCGGTCGACAGCCTGTACGGAGGCGCGAGCCGCGATCCGGACTGGAAATCCGACCTGCCCTATTGCGACTGCGAAGTCCTTCTCGACCGCACCTACTTCATGCCGCTCGGCGACCCGAGCTGGCCCGACGACACCCTGGTCGAGTTCGAATACATGGACGGCGGCGCGTGAGGCGCCTCGCTTTCATCGCTTGCGTCTGCGTCGCCGGCTGCGCACTCTCGCCCTTGGAGACCAGGGAAGCTGCGCAACTTCGCCCCGGCGAGATCCTCTCCGCACAAGCCGCCAGGGACGCGGTCTCGGTCGGCAAAAGCACGAAGGCGGAGGTCCGCACCTCGCTCGGCGAAGCGCTGGTCATCGACTTCGCTAGCGGCTACGAAGTCTGGGTTTACCGCGAGAGACTTCGGGAAAAAGCGCCGCCGCCGCCGACCGAGCTCGTGCTTCTCTTCGCGCCGTCCGGGAGCCTCGCGAAGACTCGTATCCGCTGACCGGCTACCCGCGGCGAGCACGATCCGTTTCATGGCGGCCTCCCCGATTCACTTCTCGAAGCTGTACTCGTAGTACAGGCCGTTCTTTCCTTCGCGCAGGCCGGCAATGTCGGGCTTCGGCTCGGCGTCGTCCGAGTACACGACGCGGTTGCGGGTCTTTTCGTTGAGCCGCTTCACCAGCGGCCCGAAGGGCATCCCGAACCAACGGTTCTTCTCCGCTTCCTTCCTGAACACCGGCACGAAAGCGACCAGGTCGTCGCTGGTCATCTGCTCGAGCCCGCCCGCGCGCATTGTGGCGTTGTGGCTGCCGTGGTGGCCGACCTTATAGAAGACGGTGCGCTGCAGGAGGTCCTGCGCCGTCACCTTGCGCACGCCGTCCGCCTCCCTGAGCCTCCAGGAGCGCTGCTGCCATGAGATCCAGTTGCCGATCTGCGCGTCGGCGGCGAACAGGAGCACCTTTCCGCCGGGCGAAAGCTCGAAGGCGACGACGAGGCAGGTGTTGTTCGTGTGACTGTCGAGGTTGAGCGCCAGCGCGTCGGCCGCGGCGGTCCAGTCGTTCTCGATCTTTCTCCAGTCCTCGCCTTGCGCGTTCCAGGTTTCCCGGATCAGGTCGCTGAGCGGCTGGCCCACGGCGTCCTCGTTGTCGGCGGGAAACCGGGACAGCGCCGGGTCAAAGGGGCAGTCGACCCCGTCCCTGTGCGACCGCGGATCCTCGAGGCGCTCGAAGGCGGCGAGCAGGTTCTCGTCCGCGGCGAGGTCCGCCGCGAAGGCGTAGACATCGTCGCTCTTTCGCTGGCCCCGCTTGATCAAGCCCTCGTCCTGCGGCGGGCCGAGGAAGAACGCGCGCACGCCGCCTACGCCGGGAAGCGCCAGCGGTGCGCGCTCCGGGAAGCAGTAGCGGGTCTTGACGTCGGGGCGCTTGTTGCGCAGGTACCAGAACGCCTCGAGGCCCTTGCCAAGCTTCTCGTCGTCCTCGTCTATGTCGTCGATGCCGAAGAACTGCAGGATCCGCGCAACCCCTGCGCCGCGCTCGAGGGCCAGGGGATTGTCGCCTTGCGCGAGCAGCGCCCGGGCGGCCTTCTTCGCGGCCTTGAGCTTGGCGGCGCGCTCCTTGCGCAGCTTGTTGCCGAGCTCGTTCTCGGGTTGCTCGGTCCAGGCATACCAGGCTTCGCCGATGCTGATCTTGTCGAAGGCGCGCTGCGCCTGCTGCTCGGAGAATCCGGAGGCGTGGTCCCAGTGCTCATGGGTCATGATGACCACGTCGATGTGGCCCTCGCAGCGGGCTTCGATGTCGGCGACGACTTCCTCCATCTTCTTCTTGGGATCGGTGGCGACCGCGATCAGGCCGCAGTCGATGAGGACGCTGAAGACGCCGCCGCGGTCCTTCGCGAACTGGACGAGGAAGCAGTCGCCGAGTCCCCGCCGGTACATGCGTACGACGGCTCGGGGCTTGCGGTTCGTGGGCATGGCGATCCTCCGCGCTCAGCTGTGCAGCATGCAAAAGACTTCCTCGGCGCCGCGCAGCGCCGCCGAAGCCCGGCCGAAGTAGGTGTCCCTGAGGGAAAGGTGCTCCTGCGTCTTCGCCCGGCGATACTCCCGGATCTGGGCGAGCCGCTCCTCGTCGTCGATCGGCTTGGTGATGGCGTAGCGCAGGCTGGGCTCGCCCTCGAGGTCGAAGATGAGCGTGGAACCGCCGCGAAAGTCGAAGGTCTCCGACTCCGGGTCGTCCGGGAAGACCGGCAGGATGCGTCGCTGGGTGATGATCATGATGAGCTGCTTGACGATCACGCCGTTGGGGCTCACCCGCAGCGCAGGGCGCACGGCGTGCACCTCGAAGGACGCCTGGCCGGGCATCGACTCGCTCATCGTGATCCCTGAGGGCGGGTTGCTCTCGGAGATGTTCAGGCCCGTGACGCGCATGAACTCGGGCTTGTGCGGCGCATCCGATTTGTCGGACATGGTGCGCTGGATGTACTCGTGCGTCGTCTTGCGTATCCGGGTCAGGACGTCGAACAGCTTCTTGCGGTCGCGGATATAGAGCGTGCTGCTGATGCCGTTGCGAATCTCCTCGGCCACCGCCGTGAGCGCCGCCCAGCCCTTGTGCTGCCGCAGCCTCGCGAACGGCCAGCGCAACTGCTCCTCGGAGAGAGCCCGCAGCCCGGTCGGCATGATCCCCCAGCGGCGGAACGACTCGATCAGCGCCACCCGGTAGCCGTGCTTGTCGTTCGGCACGAGGTCGAAGTCGGCGGTAACCAGCGCACGCAGATAGTCGCCGAAGGTTACGTCCACCGGCGGAAGGTAATCGAGCGCGCGGATGCAGATGTTGAGAAAGTCGCTCGCGGCGTTCGACGCCTCGCCGGCCAGCCGGTTGCGCAGGTCCGGGTGGATCTCGCCTTGCGGAAGCACGCCCGTCCCGGCGGTCGCCAGCCGCACGAGATCCGCAGACCGGGCGCGGTACGCAGCGAGGAAGGCGCCGAAGACCGCGGCGACCAGGATCGCGCCGCGCGTGTGGGGCTCGACCGCTTCCTTGAGCTTGCGCGGATCGGGCTCGATCGGCCGCCACACCTTGTCGGGCCCCCAGTCGCCGATCGCGTTGCGCAGCGCGCCGTAGCGGCCGGTCGCCTCGCCGAACTGCCGCGCCAGCTCGCCGAGCAGCGACTGCCTCTCGAGATCGCCGCGTGTCTTGCCGATCTGGTGGCGCATCACCTCGGGCAGAGTGAAGTGCTGGAAGAGCGCGACGAGGTCGGCGAACGCCTCGTGGAACGCGAGCGTGTCGGGATTGTTGTCCTCGATGAAGCGCCGGTTCATGCCGTCGAGCAGCGCGTGCGTCGTCTCGTGCGCGACGATGTCGTGCGACAGGCAGGAGAACACCATCCCCGAGGGGCCCGGAAAATAGCCGAAGAGCAGCGCCTTTTTCGCCGGGCTGTAGTAGGCATTGGCCGTGCGCGTGGCGTGCGGATAGATGCGCAGGCGCTGGACGTAGACGTCGCGCTCCCCGGCCGGCCGCTTCTCGTCGTAGTTCCAGGCCCAGAAGACCGGCCGGCCCAGCGCATGCTCGAAGTGGCCGATGGTGCTCATCGCCACCGCGTAGGCCATCTGCTGGTGGAACTGCGGATTTCCTTCCGAGGGGGCAAGGCCGTCCTGCGCGACGAGCTCCACCGCATTCAAGTCGACCGGGTCGTACCAGCACCCGCTCGCCGGGTCGTAGTCGACCACCTCCAGGTACTCGCCGCGCGGCCCGGGGGCGAGGTCGCCCTCCCACGGCGTGTTGAGCACCGTATGGTTGATCGATGCCGTCTCGAGCTGCAGCGACAGGCTGGGATCGAACGCGAACGCGCGCAATCTTCGGTACGGGGGCGGGGCGATCGGCTC
>DASZOS010000018.1:0-12460 GCA_035550695.1 Burkholderiales bacterium
CACAAGAGGACACGTTCCGATGCATTACTCACCCGTTCGCCGCTCGCCGCCAGGGTTGCCCCCGCGCTGCCGCTCGACTTGCATGTGTAAGGCATGCCGCCAGCGTTCAATCTGAGCCAGGATCAAACTCTTCAATTAAATTTGATTCCTGAATTGCTGCTGTGCTGCTGTGCTTTCACTCAAAGTAAACGAGGTTTACTTCTCCGTGAGCACTTGCTAGATGCTTTGCCACTTGCAGACTCAACGCCCGGAGGCGCTGGCAAATCCCCGCTTCGTGGCGCCATCAACTCAAGCGCCCACACTTATCGGCTGCGAATTTTTAAAGAGCGTTGGTTGCGGGGAGAGGATTTGAACCTCTGACCTTCGGGTTATGAGCCCGACGAGCTGCCAGACTGCTCCACCCCGCGCCCGAAGAGACGAAGATTATAGTGGCCCGCCGGAGGGGGTGTCAACGATTTACGACCCCAAAATCAGTCGGCTGCAGCCTTATTTTCGCGCCGCGCGGCGGACAGCGTTCGATCTCGCGGGCGCGCGGAGGTTCCCGCGGCTAAATTTTCTCGGTTTCCCCGCCGCGCGGCTGCCACACCAGCAAGCGGCGTTCCGCCAGCGTCACTATCCAGTCGAGCAGCAGCGCGAAGGCGGTCAGCACCAGAATGCCGGCAAAGACCGAATTGATGTCGAACGTGCCCTCGGCCTGCAGGATGAGGTAGCCGACGCCGCGCGATGAGCCGAGATACTCGCCGACCACGGCGCCGACGAATGCCAGGCCCACGGAATTGTGCAGGCTCGCGAACACCCAGCTCATGGCGCTCGGCACGTAAACGTGGCGCAGCAGCTGCCGCTCGCTGGCGCCCAGGATGCGTGCGTTGGCGAGCACCGTGTAGCTCACTTCACGCACCCCCTGGTAGACGTTGAAGAACACGATGAAGAACACCAGGGTCACGCCCAGCGCCACCTTGGAGGCGATATCCAGGCCGAACCAGACGCCGAAGATCGGCGCGAGGATGACGCGCGGCATGGAGTTCAGCGCCTTGATATAGGGATCGAGCAGCGCCGAGGCGGTCGGGCTCAGTGCAAGCCACAGGCCCACGATCAGCCCGAGCACGGTGCCGACCACGAACGCGAGCGCCGTCTCCACCAGGGTCACCCACAGGTGCGGATAGATCGCTCCGGAGGAAAACCAGATCCAAATCCGCTCCAGCACCTTGAACGGCTCGCCGAAAAAAAAGGCGGCCTTGTCCGGATTGTCGAAGTAGATCGGCGGCAGCAGCGTGGGACTCGTCGCGGCATACCAGATGAGCATCAGGGCGACGAACAGCGCCAGCTGCCGCAGGCGCATCCCCTTATTGCTTGTGCTGGGCATAGCTCTTCAGCACTTCCGCCTTCATGGTGTGCCAGATCCGCGTGTGCAGCTCGATGAAGCGCGGCATGAGCCTCACCTCGGCGACGTCGCGCGGGCGCGACAGGTCGATCTCGAACTCGCCGATCGGGTGCGCCTCGGGGCCTGCCGACAGGATCACGACGCGGTCCGAGAGCGAGATGGCTTCCTCCAGGTCATGGGTGATGAAGACGACCGACTTGCGGTTCGCCGACCAGATCTCGAGCAGCTCGTTCTCCATGAGATGGCGCGTCTGGATGTCGAGCGCGGAGAACGGCTCGTCCATCAGGATGAGCTGCGGGTCGAGGATCAGCGTCTGCGCAAGCGCTACACGCTTTCGCATGCCGCCGGAGAGCTGATGCGGGTAGCGCTCGCCGAAGCCGGCGAGGCCGACGCGCCGCAGCCAGCTTTCGCCTTGGCGCTTCGCTTCGTGCGCCTCGACGCCGCGGAACTCCAGCCCTGCCGTGACGTTGGCGAGCGCGGTGCGCCACGGCATCAACGCCTCGCTCTGGAAAAGGTATCCGGCCTTGCGGTTCAGCCCGGAAAGCGGCTCGCCGAAGACGCGGATGCTGCCGCTCGAAGGTTGCAGCAGACCGACGGCCACGTTGAGTAGGGTCGATTTGCCGCAGCCGGTGGGTCCGACCACGGCGACGAATTCGCCGGGCGCGATGCGCAGCGTCGTGTCGCGGATGGCGGTATAGCGCGCGCCGTCCTGCGACACGAACGTCACCCGGATGTCCTCCAGCGCGAGGGCCGGAACCTCCCCCGGCATCGGCCGCTACTTCTTCCGGTCGAGTTTCGCGTGCGCCTTCTTCACGAACTCGTTGGTGTAGGTCTGCGCCAGATTGATCGCTTGCAGCTTGACGTTGGGGTTGAACGAGGCGAGCGCCTTCAGCGTGGTCTTGGCGCCGGCTTCGCTGAAATAGCCGTCCTTCGAGTACGCCGTCTTCACGTTGTTGTAGGCGAACAGATACATCGCCTTGTTGCCGAGCAGGTACTCCTCCGGCACCGTGTTGAGGATCTGCTGCGGCGAGGCGTCCTGCATCCACATTAGCGCGCGCACGGTCGCGTTGGTCAACGCCTGTGCGGTGTTCGGATTTTTCTTCACGAACTCGATCGGCGCATACAGGCTCGCCGCAGGCATCGGCCCGCCGAAGAGCTTCTGCGTGCCTTCGGGCGTACGGGTCTCGGCGATGACCTTTACCTTGCCCGCCTTTTCCAGCATGGTGACCGCCGGGTCCGTTTGCGAGATCACGTCGACCCTGCCCTGGTCGACCGCGGCGATTACGCTCGCGCCCGCGCCCACGCCGATGATGGCGACATCGGTGGGTTTCAGCCCGCCCTGCGCCAGCACGTAGTTGATCACCATGTTGGTGCTGGAGCCGGGCGCGCTGATGCCGACCTTGAGGCCCTTCAAGTCCTTGGGCGACCTGTAGTTCGACGCGAGCTTGCTCGAGATGGCGACGCTGATCTGCGGCGCCGCCCCCATGAGGACGAAGGCCTGGAAGTTCTGCTTGCGTGACTGCATGTTGATGGTGTGCTCGTAGGCACCCGACACCACGTCGGCGCTGCCGCCGACCACGGCCTCCAGCGAGCGCGTGCCGCCCGCAAAGTCGCTGATGCGGACGTTGAGCCCCTCGTCCTTGAAGTAGTTCAGCCGCTCCGTAATGACCAGCGGCAGGTAATACAGGGCGGACTTGCCGCCGACGGCGATGTGGACATCGCGCTTCTCGAGTTGCTGGGCGTGAGCGCTGGCGCCGACCAGCAGTGCTGCAACGATCGCTATAAGACGCATGGAAGCCTCCTTTTCGAAAAATGTACTAAATCGCGCGCCGCTCGAGCAGCGCCTGCGAGATGGTCCCGGCGTCCACGTACTCGAGCTCTCCCCCGAGCGGCACCCCGCGGGCGATGCGGCTCACCTTGACACCGCGCGAGCGCAGCATCTCGGCAATGTAGTGGGCGGTAGCCTCGCCTTCGTTGGTGAAATTGGTCGCGAGGATGACCTCCTGCACCGCGCCGTCGGCCGCGCGCTCGAGCAGCTTGTCGAGCCCGATGTCGCGCGGGCCGATGCCGTCGAGCGGCGAGAGCCGGCCCATCAGCACGAAGTACATCCCCGAATAGCTGAGCGTCTGCTCCACCATCGCGAGATCGGCTGGCGTCTCGACCACGCAGAGCAGCGACGCTTCGCGGCGCGGCGAGCGGCAAAGCGCGCAGATCTCTTCTTCGGTGAAGTTGTTGCACTTGGCGCAGCGGCGCACGCTGGCAAGCGCCCCGGAAAGCGCCTGCGCGAGCTGCTCGGCCCCGGGGCGGTCGTGCTGCAGCAGATGATAGGCCATGCGCTGCGCCGAGCGCGGGCCGACGCCGGGCAGCACGCGCAAGGCCTGGACCAGCTGGTCGAGGCCCCGCGCCGTCGGGACCGGTTCCTTTCCGCTCAAAACGGCAGCTTGAAGCCCGGTGGCAGGCCGAGGCCGGCCGTCATGCCGCTCATCTTTTCCGCGATCGTGGCCTCGACGCGGTGGGCGGCGTCGTTGAAGGCCGCGGCGACCAGGTCCTCGAGCATCTCGCGGTCATCGCCCAGCAGCGAGGGATCGATCGTTACGCGCTTCACCTCGTGCTTGCAGGTCATCTGCACCTTGACCATGCCGGCGCCCGACTGCCCCTCGACTTCCAGCGTGCCGAGGCTCTCCTGCATCCGACGCATGTTCTCCTGCATCTGCTGCGCCTGCTTCATCAGCTGGCCGATATTGCCTTTCATTTGCCTTTTTCCCGGATCGTGGAGTCGACGACCTTTGCGTCGAACAGGTTGACGAGATCCTGGACGAAGCCGTCGCCCTGGACCGCTTTCATCGCTTCGGCGCGGCGCGCCTCGCGCTCGTCCGCCTCGAGCGCAGCCGCGGTGACGCCGGCTACTTCACCGATCGACACGTTGACCCGGACCGGCGCTCCGAGGTGCTGATCGAGCGCGGCCTTCAGCTTGTCCACGTAGTTGCGCTCGGCGAGGTAGGCCTTGGACCGCGGTACCACGAAGTCGAATACACCGTTCTCGCGGCGTTGCAGCTCGGCATTGCGTGCGAGCTCGCGGGCCGCCCCGGCGACGGGCAACTGCCGCGCGAGCTGGGGCCAGTCGGAGGCGCCCGCAGCGCTTTTGGCTTTCGGCGCGTCCGCCGCTCGCGCCTTTGGCCGGGAATGCGGCAGCTCGCTCCCGGCACGCTCGGGGGCAAAAGCCAGCATGCGCAGCACCGTCATCGCGAACCCGGCATGCTCGTCGGGGGCGAGCGGCAGATCTTCCCTGCCCTGGAGGGCGATCTGGTAGTAGAGCTGGACCGTCTCCGGGTCCACGCGCCCGGCGAGCGCCTCGATGCGCTCCCGCTGCGGATGCTCGGCGATGGCTTCCGGCACGGATTGCGCCAGCGCCATCCTCAGGAGCAGGCCCCCGAGGTCCGCTAGCGCCGCGTCGAACGAAAGGCTGCGCGCCTGCATTTCGTCGGCTAACGCCGTCGCGCCGGCCGCGTCTTCGTCGGCGATGCATTCGAGCAGGCGCAGCAGATAGCCCTGGTCGATCGCGCCAAGCATCTCGCTCACGCCGCGGGCCTCGAGCTTGCCTCCGCCGTGCGCGATGGCCTGATCGAGCAGCGAAAGCGCGTCGCGCATGCTGCCGCCTGCGGCGCGCGCGATCACGGGCAGCGCCTCGGGCTCGAAGGCGGTTTTTTCCTGGTCCAGGATGCGCGCGAGGTGCGCGCTGATCGCGGCCGGCGGCATCTGCTTGAGGTTGAACTGCAGGCAGCGGCTGAGCACCGTGACGGGAATCTTCTGGGGATCGGTGGTCGCCAGGATGAATTTCATGTGCTCGGGCGGCTCCTCGAGGGTTTTCAGCATCGCGTTGAACGCCGAAGTCGACAGCATGTGGACTTCGTCGATCACGTAGACCTTGAAGCGGCCGCGCGCAGGCGCGTACTGGGCGGTTTCAAGGAGCTGGCGCATCTCGTCGACCTTGGTATTCGTCGCCGCGTCGACCTCGAGCAGATCGACGAATCGGCCGCCGTCGATCTCGAGACAGGCCGCGCACTGGCCGCAGGGCTGCGGCGTGATGCCGGTCTCGCAGTTCAGGCACTTCGCGAGGATGCGCGCGAGCGTGGTCTTGCCGACACCGCGCGTCCCGGTGAAGAGATAGGCGTGGTGCAGCCGCTTTTGCTCCAGCGCGTGCCGCAGCGCGCGAACGACGTGCTCCTGCCCCACCAGGCTGCCAAAATCCCGCGGCCGCCATTTGCGGGCAAGTACTTGATAGCTCATCGTTTACTCGATTCAAGGCGAGCCTGACCCCCGGCACTTGCAGGGACCGGCTGTGGCTGCTTCCTTCCGGACCTGACCAGGTTCACCAGACTGCAATGCGGGGAGGCCCGCCACCTGCAATTGTATGTCATTCATCCGTCGAAACCGCCCGCTAAAGCATTCCTGTAAGCTCTCGCGCCCTATGCTCGTCGCGCGTGAATCCCTGCTGTTTTTTCGCGCACAGCTATATCTCTTCATCAAGCAGCACCGGCGCGCGCTCGGAGCCCTCCAGCAGCTGCTCAAGGAATTTCCCGCCCACCAGCGCGCGTGGAGCATCTCGGGCTTCCTGTACACGGAGCAGGGGCGGCTCGACGAGGCCATCCCGGCGTTCGAGCGCGCCGTCGGGCTCGACCCCAGGGACGCGGCCACCGTATTCAATTTCGCTTTCACCCTGCAGCGCGCCGGCCGGCACGACGAGGCCATCGCGCGCTTCCAGCAGGCGATCGACCTCGACCCATCGATCGATCGCGCGTGGTACGGAATGGGGGTTTCACTCGTGCAGCGTGGCCGCTACCACGAGGCGATCGGGAAGCTGAACGAGGCGGCCCGCCTGCAGCCGTTGAGTCCCTTCGCGCGCTACCAGCTCGCTGCCGCCTGGTTCAAGCTCGGCGAGCATGACAACGTGCGCTCTGAATACCGCAAGGTAAAGGCCTTCGATCCGACCGTCGCCGAGCACATCCGCGTCGACTTCGGCGTGCCGAAGGACCCGGACTAGCCCCTTTTGCGCTCCAGCAGCGCCGAGCAGTCGTAGCTGCCCGAGCCGCACATCTCCGGCAGCGCCCAGATCACGATCGCGAGCCAGATCCAGGCCACCAGCGCGAGCGCGACGAACGGGATGTGCGCGTCGACGATCATGCGCGGCGTGATCCAGCGCGTCGCGCGCAGCAGCGGGTCGGTCACGATGCAGAAGATCTGGTAGAAAAGGTTTCCGCCGCGCTTCCTGCCAGCGAGCACGTAAAGCAGGCCGCGCCCCAGCAGGAACATTCCCGCGAGCTCGGCCAGGGCCTTGGCGATCACGACCAGCAGCAATTCGATCGGCATAAAAAACAAAGCCCGCGCGGCGCGGGCTTTATCCGGGCACGCAAGAGGTCAGGTGCCCCGCGTGTCGATGTCGCCGACGAGGTTGGGGTAGCGCACGTGCTCGACGAGCTCCTGCACTTCCCTCTGCGGGGCCGGCGTCAGCAGGCTGACCACGAGAATCGTCACTATGCCGACAGGCACGCCGAACACCCCCGCCGAGATCGGGTTCATGCCAAACCACTGGTAGGAGGCGATCGGCGCCGTCACGCCGAACAGATCGCGCAGGAACGGGTAGGTCACGCTCATGTAGTACATGCACACGCCCAGCCCCGCCACCATGCCGATGATCGCGCCCCACTTGTTGGCGCGCTTCCAGAAGATGCCCAGCACCAGCGCCGGGAAGAACGCCGAAGCCGCGAGCGAGAACGCCGCGCCGACCAGGAACAGGATGTTCCCAGGCTTGTACGACGTGACCCAGGCCGCGATGACCGCGACCACGAGCAGCAGCACCTTCGACACCGTGACGCGGCGCGCGGTGCTGGCATGCGGGTCGATCATCTTGTAGTACAGGTCGTGCGACAACGCATTGGCGATGGTGAGGAGCAGCCCGTCGGCGGTCGAGAGCGCCGCCGCCAGGCCTCCGGCGGCCACGAGCCCCGACACCACATACGGCAGACCGGCGATCTCCGGCGTTGCCAGCACGATGATGTCGCCGCCGATCGCGATCTCGGCGAGCTGCACGATGCCGTCGAAGTTGAGGTCGGTGATGGTCAGCAGCGCCGGATCCACGATCCGCCAGGCCGCCGCCCATGCCGGCAGGTCCGAGTAGTGGCTGCCCACGAGGCTGGAATACACGTCGTACTTCGCAAGCACGGCGAGCGTCGGGGCGGTGAAATACAGCATGAAGATGAAAAACAGCGACCAGAACACCGACACGCGCGCCTGGCGCACGCTCGGCGTCGTGTAATAGCGCATCAAGATATGCGGCAGCGCGGCGGTGCCGAACATCATGCAGAACACGATGCCGAGGAAGTTGCGCCGCGCGATGTCGCGCGTCTTCTCGTCCTTGCCGGGGAACGGCTCGGCGTGCGGCCGCGGCGGATTCGCGTTGGCGGCGAGATTGGTGCGCGCCGCAAACAGCACCTTCGCCTTCTCCGGGTCGGTCGGCCAATTAGCGAGTGCGTTGTCGATGGACTTCACCACGTAATCCGGGGCATTGCTGGTCTTGGCCTTCGCAAGCTCCGCTTCCAGCACGGACTTGCGTGCGGCGGTCGCCTTCGGCAGGTCCTTTGCGGCGGCAGCCGCTTCGCTCGCGGCCTGCTTGGCAAGCGCGCGCGCCTGCTGCTCCTTGGGATCGGTAGTGATCTTCTTCTCGAGGTCGCCAATCTTTTGCAGCGTGATGCCGTAGGCGAACTGGGGAATCGGGAAGCCGGTGTGCTTGACGCCGAGCCAGACCACCGGGGTGAGGTAGGCGATGATCAGGATGATGTACTGCGCCACCTGGGTCCATGTGACCGCCCGCATGCCGCCGAGGAAGGAGCACACCAGGATGCCGGCGAGGCCGACGAATACCCCGATGCCGAATTCGAGCCCGGTGAACTTGCTGGTGATGATGCCCACGCCGTAGATCTGCGCCACCACGTAGGTGAAGGAGCACAGGATCGCGGCAAAGATGCCGATACTGCGCACGATGTTGCCGCCGTAGCGCGCCCCAAGGAAGTCGGGAATCGTGAACTGGCCGAACTTGCGCAGGTAGGGCGCGAGGAACAGCGCCACCAGCACGTAGCCGCCGGTCCAGCCCATCACGAAAGACAGGCCGTCGTAGCCCGAGAGATACAAGGTGCCGGCCATGCCGATGAACGACGCCGCGCTCATCCAGTCGGCGCCGGTCGCCATGCCGTTGAAGAACGCCGGCACGCGCCGCCCCGCGACGTAGTACTCCGCGGCATCCATGGTGCGGCTGATGATGCCGATCGTGGCGTACAGGGCGATGGTGGCGAACAGGAACCAGTAGCCGATCCACTGCCGCGACATGCCGACCTGCTCGGCGATCGCCAGCGCGATCACGAAGGCGATGAAACCGCCGGTGTAGATCCCGTAATACTTCTTGAGCTGCTGGTTGAAGCTCTTGTGGCTGGAAACGCTCGCCTGGCTCATTCGTCTTCTCCCTCGTGCACGCCGTAGCGCCGGTCAAGGTTGTTCATGTACCAGGCGTAGATGCCGATGATCACCACGTAGACGATCAGCGAGCCCTGCGCGGACATGTAGAAGCCCAGCGGGAAGCCGAAGAAACTGATCTCGTTCAGCTCCCTCGCGTACCAGCCCTCGACGAAGGTAACGACGAACCAGATGAACAGAAGGATTGCGGTAATGACGAGGTTCTTGCGCCAGTACTCGCGGTGCTTTTCGGTAAGTTCCAATCGAGCCTCCTCTCAGGAATCGGAACCAACGCGGCAATCTAGCCGCAATTGTTGGGTGGCATGCTTACAACATACTTACGGTTTCGCAATCAGAGCCACCCTGTCGCAGCGCACAAACCACCGAGAAGGGCCTGCGGCCTGCGCAATCCCTGGCGGTTTTCGTTCGACCGCGCGAGCGGCGCGTTGTTTGCAGCCGACGTGGGCCGAAACGATCGCGGGGAGATCAACATTCCCGTGAGCGGCCCGACACATAGGTGACGGGTGAGCGGCCCGACACATAGGTCAGGGCCGCACAGGCATTTACTGGCGGAGAGAGTGGGATTCGAACCCACGATACGCTATTAACGTATACACGCTTTCCAAGCGTGCGCCTTAAGCCGCTCGGCCATCTCTCCGGCGAGGCGCGATTCTAACTTGCCAGCAGCCCTTTGATCTTGTCCACCAGCTCCCGGGTGGAAAAGGGCTTGGTGACATACAGGTCGGCCCCGGCTTCCAGGCCCTTGCGCGCCTCGGCTTCGCCCCCCTTTGCCGAAAGCAGGAGAATCTTGATGCGCCCGCCGCCGGGACGGCCGCGGATCGCCCTGCAAACCTCGTAGCCGCTGCGCCGCGGCATCATCACGTCGAGGAGCACCAGGTCCGGGGGACTGCCGCCGATACGCTCCAGCACCTCGTCCCCATTGCGCGCCACGTCGACCTCGTAGCCGCTCTTCTGCAGCAGGAACTCGAGCGCGGTGACGATGTTGGGTTCATCGTCGGCGATGAGGATTTTCATGTCGGAAGCGTGAATGAAAAGCACGCCCCCTGCCCCGGCGAGCTCTCGACCCACATGCGCCCGCCGAAATGCTCGACGATCTGCCGGCTGATGTGCAGGCCGAGGCCGCTGCCGTGCGGCTTGCCGGTCAGCGTATCGCCCACCTGGCGGAACTTGTCGAAGATCAGCTTCTGGTCCGCCGGTTCTATGCCCGGTCCGTTGTCGCGCACGTCGATGCGCAGCGCCCCGGCCTGCTCGGAAAGCGCGATCTCGATGCGCCCCCGGGCAGGATCGCAGAACTTCGCGGCG
This sequence comes from Burkholderiales bacterium, assembly GCA_035550695.1. Taxonomy (GTDB): domain Bacteria; phylum Pseudomonadota; class Gammaproteobacteria; order Burkholderiales; family SG8-39; genus SCGC-AG-212-J23. The sequence continues at coordinate 10,208 of DASZOS010000018.1, forward strand.
TTGGAGAGCAGGTTCAGCATCACCTGGATCATGCGGTCGACGTCGGCCTTGACCTTGCTTGCCCCCTCGGGAAGCCTGGTCTCGACCTGGATCTTGCGCTCCTCGAACACCTGGCTCATGCCGGTCACCGTGTCGGCGACGACCTCGCGCAGGTCGACGCTCGACTCGTGCCACTCGGCGCTTCCGGACTCGATCTTCGAAAGGTCCAGCACCTGGTTGATCAGGCGCGTGAGCCTTTCGGTTTCCTTGGTGATGATGCCGAGAAACTTGGTGCGCTGCTCGCGCGCGACGTCGGGGTTCTCCAGCAGGATCTGCGTAAAGGCGCGGATCGAGGTGAGCGGCGTGCGCAGCTCGTGCGTGATGGTGGAGACGAAATCGTCCTTCAGGCGGTCGAGCTCGGTGAGCCGCTCGTTCGCCTCGCGCAGCTCGGCGGTCGCGGCCTCTAGCTCGCGCGATTTCTGCTCCAGGCGGTGGCTGTAGACCACGACCTGCGAGGCCTCGTCCAGGATCTCGCGTACCTCCTCCACGGTGAGCGCCTCTTCCTTGACGACGGAAGCGGTCATCACGCGAGCCGACGCCGCGCCGATCGCGCCGGCAAGCTGGACTTCGACCTGGTGGACCAGCTCGGCATCGGCCTCGAGCCGCGCGTGCGGCCAGGCGAGCCCCTTGCTATGCGCATAGGCGCGGAAGGTGTCGTCGGCCGCCGCGGCGCCCAGAAACCTGGCGAGCAGGTTGTACAGATCCGGTGCCGAAGCGGTGCCGCGCCAGAACCGCGCCCCGCCCGCCTCCGCGCCCTGGCGGAAGACGTCGACGAACAGGCTTGCCTGCCGGTGCTCGTCGGCGCTCGGCGAGGCCGACAGCGACACCCCGACGTAGGCGCCGATGTTCGCGACCATGCTCCAGATCATCGCGTGCGTGATCTGGTCGAGCCCGTCGAGGCCGAAGAGCTCGAGCGGCTTGAGAAGCTCGACGCCCCAGGGCCCTTGCTCGAGCAGGCCGATCGGCAGCCACCCCGAGCGCGCCAGGGCAGGAAGCACGAGGGTGTAGAACCACACGGCGAACCCGGTGGCGAGCCCGGCGATGGCGCCGCGGCGGGTGCCGCCCTTCCAGAAAATGCCGCCGAGCGCGACCGGGGCGAACTGCGCGACGGCGGCGAAGGAGATGAGGCCGATCGCCACCAGCGCATACGCTTCGCCGGCCAGCTTGAAGTAAAGGTAGCCGAGCAGCACGATGAGCACGATCGCGCCGCGCCGGATGGCAAGGAGCAGCCCGGTGAGATCCGGGCGCTCGTTCAGCCGCAGCGCGCGCAGGCGCAGCAGCACCGGCATGACCAGGTCGTTGCACACCATGGTGGACAGCGCGATGGTCTCGACGATCACCATGCCGGTGGCGGCCGACAGCCCGCCGATGAAGACCAGCAGCGCGAGCAGCTCCTGCTTCTCCGCCATCGGCAGCGTGAGCACGAAGGTGTCCGCGTCCACGTCGCCTCCCGGAAAATGCAGCAGCCCGCCGAAGGCGATCGGCAGCACGAAGACGTTGATCGCCAGCATGTACAGCGGAAACAGCCAGATCGCCTTCTTCAGGTGGCTTTCGTCCTTGTTCTCGACCACCGTCACCTGGAACTGCCGCGGCAGGAACATGATCGCGAGCATGGAGAGGATGGTGAGCCAGATCCAGCTCGAGTAGTCGCCGCCGACGCCGCCGAAGGGCGCGAGCATCGGGCTGAGCTGCGGGTCGCTCGCGGCGCGCGCGAAGATGTCGCCGAAGCCGTCGTAGAGCACCCAGCTCACCCAGGCGCCGACCGCGAGGAAGGCGACGAGCTTCACCAGCGACTCGAAGGCGATCGCCGCCACCATGCCCTCGTGGTGCTCGGCGGCGTCGAGGTGGCGCGTGCCGAAGGCGATGGTGAACGCGGCCAGGATCAGCGCCACCCACAGCGCCGTGTCGCCGAGCAGCGGCACCGCGCCCGCCACCGTGGTGAAGCTCGCCGACACCGCCTTCAGCTGCAGCGAGATGTAGGGCAGGATGCCGATCACCGCGATCACCGTCACCACGCCGCCGAGCAGCGCGCTCTTGCCGTAGCGCGAGGCGATGAAGTCGGCGAGCGAGGTGATGCGGTTCTGCTTGCTGATGCGCAGGATCTTGCGCATCACGATCCACCACAGCGCGATCATCAGCGTCGGCCCGATGTAGATCGGCAGGAAGCCGACCCCGTTCTCCGCGGCGCGGCCGACGCTGCCGTAGAAGGTCCAG
>DASZOS010000019.1:0-52964 GCA_035550695.1 Burkholderiales bacterium
TGCAGGCGCACCTCGTTGGTGGAGTCGGCGAAGCGCAGCGCGTCCTCGTAGCTGATGCGCCCGGCCTCGTAGAGGTCGAATAGCGCCTGGTCGAAGGTCTGCATGCCGAGCTCGCGCGACTTCTTCATGATCTCCTTGATCTCGTGGATCTCGCCCTTGAAGATGAGATCCGAGATGAGCGGCGAGTTGAGCATGATTTCCACCGCCGCGGTGCGCCCCTTGCCCTCCTTCGAGGGGATCAGGCGCTGCGAGACCACCGCCTTCAGGTTGAGCGACAGGTCCATCAAGAGCTGCTGGCGGCGCTCCTCGGGGAAGAAATTGATGATGCGGTCCATCGCCTGGTTGGAGTTGTTGGCGTGCAGCGTGCCCAGGGCGAGGTGGCCGGTCTCCGAGAAGGCGATGGCGTGCTCCATGACCTCGCGGTCGCGGATCTCGCCGATCAGGATCACGTCGGGCGCCTGGCGCAGCGTGTTCTTCAGCGCCGCCTCCCAGGAATCGGTGTCGACGCCCACCTCGCGCTGCGTGATCATGCATTTCTTGTGCGGGTGGACGAACTCCACCGGGTCCTCGATGGTGATGATGTGCCCGTGCGAGTTCTCGTTGCGGTAGCCGATCATCGCCGCGAGCGAGGTGGACTTGCCCGAGCCGGTGCCGCCGACGAAGAGCACCAGGCCGCGCTTGGTCATCGCGATGTCCTTGAGCACCGGGGGCAGCCTCAGCTCCTCGAAGGTCGGGATCGTGGTGGTGATCACGCGCAGCACCGCGCCCACGTTGCCTTGCTGCACGAAGCAGTTGACGCGGAAGCGCCCGATGCCTGCCGGGCTGATCGCGAAGTTGCACTCCTTGCTCGCCTCGAATTCCGCCGCCTGCCGGTCGTTCATGATCGCGCGCACCAGCAGCGCCGTGTGCTGCGGCGTGAGCGCCTGCTGCGACACCGGCGTCATCTTGCTGTCGATCTTCATCGCCGGAGGGAAGCCGGAGGTGATGAAGAGGTCGGAGCCCTTGCGGGCGATCAGCGCCCGCAGCAGGTCGTAGATGAATTTGGTTGCCTGTTCGCGTTCCATAGAGTTTTACCCCGCGAAGTTTTCTTTGTTGGCCGCCTTGCTGCGGGCTTCGGCCATGGAGATGAGGTTGCGCTGCACCAGCTCCTGCAGGTTCTGGTCGAGCGTCTGCATGCCGGTCTGGCGACCGGTCTGGATCGCCGAGTACATCTGGGCGATCTTGTTCTCGCGGATGAGGTTGCGGATCGCCGGCGTGCCGATCATGATCTCGTGCGCCGCGACGCGCCCCGAGCCGTCCTTGGTCTTGAGCAGCGTCTGCGAGATCACCGCGCGGATCGATTCGGAAAGCATCGCCCGCACCATTTCCTTCTCCGCCGCCGGAAACACGTCGACGATGCGGTCGATGGTCTTGGCGGCCGAGGAGGTGTGCAGCGTGCCGAACACCAGGTGGCCGGTCTCCGCGCCCGAAAGCGCGAGGCGGATGGTCTCCAGGTCGCGCATCTCGCCCACCAGGATCACGTCCGGGTCTTCGCGCAGCGCGCTTCTCAGCGCGTTGGAGAACGACAGCGTGTGCGGGCCGACCTCGCGCTGGTTGATCAGGCACTTCTTCGACTCGTGCACGAACTCGATCGGGTCCTCGATGGTGAGGATGTGGCCGTGCTCGTTCTCGTTGATGTGGTTCACCATCGCGGCGAGCGTGGTCGACTTGCCCGAGCCCGTGGGTCCGGTGACCAGCACGATGCCGCGCGGCTGGTCGGCGATCTCGGTGAAGATCTTCGGGCACTTCAGGTCCTCGAGCGACATGATCTTCGAGGGGATCGTGCGCATCACCGCCGCGGCGCCGCGCTGCTGCACGAAGGCGTTGACCCGGAAGCGCGCGAGGTTCGGCACCGCGAACGAGAAGTCGCACTCGAGGTTTTCCTCGTAGAACTTGCGCTGCCCGTCGTTCATGATGTCGTAGATCATGGCGTGGACTTCCTTGTGCTCCATCGCCGGCACGTTGATGCGCCGCACGTCGCCGTGCACGCGGATCATCGGCGGCAGGCCGGATGAAAGGTGCAGGTCCGACGCCTTGTTCTTCACGACGAACGCGAGCAGCTCGGTGAGATCCATTACAATGCCTCCCAGGGTACTGCGCAGTGTTTTTCTTCGCTGGTTCAGGGCATTATGGCAACAATTGCCGACAACCTGCAAGCCGTGAGAGCTCGCATTGCGCGCGCCGCGCAGGCCGCGGGACGCGATCCTTCGGCCGTGACTTTGTTGGCAGTGTCGAAGACGCACTCGGTCGCGCGCATCGCGCAGGCGCAGGCCGCCGGCCAGCGCGCCTTCGGCGAGAACTACGTGCAGGACGCGTTGCCGAAGATCGACGCGCTGCCCGGGCTCGAATGGCACCTGATCGGCCCCCTGCAGAGCAACAAGGCGCGCATCGCGGCGCAACGCTTCGACTGGGTGCAGACCGTGGACCGGGTAAGAATTGCAGCCCGCCTGTCGGAGAATAGGCCCGCCGACCGGCCGGTGCTGAACGTGCTGCTCCAGGTCAACATATCGGCCGAGGCGACGAAAAGCGGTGTCGCGCCGGCAGAGGTGGCCGCGCTCGCAAAGGCAGTCGCTGCGCTGCCGCGGCTGCGCCTGCGCGGACTGATGGCGATTCCACGATCCGGCGCGCTCGACGAGCTGAGAAAACTGAGAATTCTCTTCGACGAGCTGAAGGGCGCTTTCGCCTTGGACACGCTGTCGATGGGCATGACCGACGATTTTGAGGCGGCGATCGCCGAGGGCTCGACCATGGTGCGCGTAGGCACGGCGATCTTCGGGGCACGCGAGAAGCAGGAAAGCGTCGCATGAGCATCGCTTTTCTCGGCGGCGGCAACATGGCGAACGCGCTCATCGGCGGGCTCCTCGCCCGTGGCTACGAGCGGCGCTCGATCTCGGTGATCGAGGTGAGCCCCGCGGCGCGCGAGCGGCTTGCCGCGCAGCACGGCGTGCGCGCGGTCCCCGCACCCGACGCCGGCGCGCTGGAAGCCGAAACCCTGGTGCTCGCGGTGAAGCCGCAGGACATGAAAGCCGCGCTTGCCTCCGTCGCGGGCAGCCTGCGCGGAAAGCTGGTGATCAGCATCGCCGCCGGCGTGCGGCTCGAGGCGCTGTCGCGCTGGCTCGACGGGCACCGCAGGCTGGTGCGCTGCATACCGAACATGCCGGCGCTCGTGGGGGCGGGCATCACCGCGCTGCACGCGCTGCCCGAAGTGAGTGCGGGCGAAAGATCGACCGCGCAGGCGATTTTGGGCGCGGTGGGCGAGACCGTCTGGGTGGACGACGAACGCCTGCTCGACCCGGTGACCGCGGTCTCCGGCAGCGGCCCGGCCTACGTCTTCTGGTTCATCGAGCAGCTCGCCGCTTCGGCCGAGAAGCTCGGGCTCCCGAAAGACGTCTCGCGCAAGCTCGCGCTGCACACGGTGCTCGGGGCGGCAAAGCTCGCAGCCGCATCCGACAAGAGCCCCGTCGAATTGCGGCAGCAGGTGACCTCGAAAGGCGGCACGACCGAGGCCGCGCTCCAGGTGTTCGACCAGGAAAAGCTCGCCGAGCGCTTCGCGCGCGCTCTCGAGGCGGCGAGCCGCCGCGGCGCCGAGCTCGGCGCCGCGCTGGACAAGGACTGACGTGCTCGGCCAGATCGCGAGCTTCCTCATCCACACGGTGGGAACCTTCTTCGTGTTCCTGCTGCTGTTGCGCTTTCATTTCCAGTGGCTGCGGGTGCCGTTCCGCAATCCCTTCGGCGAGTTCGTGCTCGCGACGACGAGCTGGGTGGTGATGCCGGCGCGGCGCGTGGTACCCGGCCTGCGCGGCCTCGACCTGCCGACGCTGCTCCTCGCCTGGGGCGCGCAGGCGCTCGGGCTTTGGCTGCAGCACTGGATCCGCGGAGCCGAGCCGGCGGCGGCGGCGCTCCTCGTCGCCGCGGCGATGGACCTGCTGCGCTACAGCCTGTACCTGCTCATGGGCGCGGTGATCATCCAGGTGGTGTTTTCCTGGATGAACCCGTACACGCCGGTGGCGCCGCTGCTCGAGGCGATCACCCGGCCTTTCCTGCGGCCGTTACGCCGCTTCGTGCCGCCGATCGGCAATATCGACCTGACCCCGCTCGTTCTCGTGATCGTGCTGCAGGTCGTGCTGATCGTCATCGGGCACCTGCGCCCGGTGACCGTCGCGCTTTGATCCTCGAGCTGCACGTACAGCCGGGCGCCTCCCGCACCGAATTCGCGGGCCGGCACGGTGATCGCATAAAGCTGCGCCTCGCCGCGCGCGCGATCGACGGCCGGGCCAACGAAGCGCTCATCGAGTTCCTTGCCGAGTACTACAACGTGCCCAAGCGCAACGTGCGCATCGCCTCGGGCCTGAAGTCGAGGCGAAAGCGCGTCGTTATCGAGCCGGCCTAGGAAAGCGCGCTTCCTCGGGATAGGGGAAGACGTCCTCCTGGATTCCGGCGCGCAGCCGCTCCTGCTTGTCGTTCCAGAACCCGGGGTCGAGAAGCTCGCGGTGGTACTCGAGGAAGCTCTCTCGCGCCCGCGGGTCGGCGACGAGAAAGCGCTCGAACTGCTCGGGAAAGACGTCGCTCGGCCCGATCGACCAGTACGGCTCGGCGGCGAGCTCCTCCTCGTACGACCTTGCCGGCGGGATGCGCCGGAACGTCATGTCGGTCATCGGCTGGATCTCGTCGTAGTCGTAGAACACCACGCGCTCGTGGCGCGTGACGCCGAAGTTCTTGAGCAGCATGTCGCCCGGGAAGATGCCCGCGCCGGCGAGCTCCTTGATGGCGTTGCCGTACTCGCGCAGCACCGCGCGCAGCCGCGCCTCGTCGCCGTCGCGGCGCAGCTCCTCGACATGGATGTTGAGCGGCTGCATGCGCCGCTCGATGTACACGTGCCCGATGACGATCGCCTCGCCGTCGAACTCGATGATCGAGGCGCACTCGCGCTTGAGCTCCTCCACGAGCGCGGGATCGAAGCGCGCGAGCGGCAGCGCCACCTGCGAATACTCCAGCGTGTCGGCCATGCGCCCGACGCGATCGTGGAGCTTCACCATCAGGTACTTGTCCTTCACCGCCTGGTGGTCGATGTCCTTGGGCGGCGCGAAGCGGTCGCGCATCAGCTTGAACACGTACGGGAACGAGGGCAGCGTGAAGACCAGCATCACCATGCCCTTGATGCCGGGCGCCACCACGAACTGGTCGCTCGAGTGGCGCAGGTGGTAGTGCAGGTCGCGGTAGAAAAGCGTCTTTCCCTGCTTGGCTAGCCCCACCGACATGTACATCTCGGCACGCGCCTTCCTCGGCATGAGCTGTCGCAGGAACGAGACGCTCGCCGCCGGCACCTCCATGTCGACGAAGAAGTAGGCGCGCGCGAACGAGAACAGCACGAGAAGCTGGCTTTCGCCCAGGAGCAGCGCGTCGAGATACAGCTCGCCGTGCTCGTTCTGCAGGATCGGCACGGCGAACGGCAGCTCGCGATGCGCGTTGATCACCCGGCCGACGACATAGGCGCCCTTGTTGCGGAAGAAGAGCGACCCGTGCACCTGGATCTGCAGGCTCGGCCGGGCGCGCATCGGGCGGGGGAAGTGGCGCCGCAGCGCGCGCACGACGTTGCGCAGGTCGCGCGCCAGGTCTTCCCACGGATTCGCCAGCTCGAAGCTCGCCGCGATCTCCCTCAGCGTCGCGCGCAGGCCTTCCTTGAGGGGGTAGTAGCAGCGATAGGTCGGCGCCTCGCCCTCGAGATGCTCGGTCGCCACCGCCGGGCGCCAGAAGATGAACTCGTTGTGGTAGTAGCGCCGGTGCAGGACCTGGCAGGCGACCGAGTTGTAGAAGGTCTCGGCGCACTCGGGCTGCCTGTGGTCCTGCAGCAGGCCGATGTAGGCAGCCTTGATCGCAGGCCACAGGGACTCGTCGCGCGGCACCTCCGGAAAGCGCTCGAGCAGGGCGTCGACCGCCTCCTGCACGCGCTGGTCGTACATCTGGATGCGCTCGCGCGCGAGCGCCCGCATCTCGGCCCAGGCGGCGCGCTCGAAGAGGCTCTTCGCCTCGAGCGCCGCCTGGCGGAACAGGCGGTAGTGCCGGTCGAAGCCTTCCAGGATGGCGCGAGCGACCTCCAGCGGCAGGCTGGAGCGCCGCTCGCCGATGACATGGACAGCGGCTACGCGACGGCCAGCTTCGATGGCTTCTTCTCGTCAAAGAACTGTTCGTCTTCGGTCGACCCGTGCAGCGCGGTGGTGGAGGACTTGCCGCCGGTCACCGCCTGCGTGATCTCGTCGAAGTAGCTGGTGCCCACTTCGCGCTGATGCTTCACCGCGGTGAAGCCCTTCTCGGCGGCCGCGAACTCCTTCTGCTGTAGCTCGACGAACGCGGTCATGTTCTTGCGTGCGTAGCCGTAGGCGAGCTCGAACATCGAGTAGTTGAGCGCATGGAAGCCCGCCAGGGTGATGAACTGGAACTTGTAGCCCATGGCACCGAGCTCGTTCTGGAACTTGCCGATGGTCGCGTCGTCGAGGTTGCGCTTCCAGTTGAACGACGGCGAGCAGTTGTACGCGAGCAGCTTGTCCGGATAGCGCTTGCGAATGGCTTCCGCAAAGGCTTTGGCGAAGGCAAGATCGGGGGTGCCGGTCTCGCACCAGACCATGTCGGCGTATTCGGCGTACGCGAGGCCGCGCGCGATCGCCTGCTCGATGCCGTTTCTCACCCGGTAGAAGCCTTCGGCGGTGCGTTCCCCGGTGAGGAACGGCTTGTCGTTTTCATCGATGTCGGAGGTCACCAGGCCCGCCGCTTCGGCGTCGGTGCGCGCGAGCAGCACCGTGGGCACTCCCGCGACGTCGGCCGCGAGCCGCGCGGCGATGAGCTTTTGCACGGCTTCCTGGGTCGGTACCAGCACCTTGCCGCCCATGTGCCCGCATTTCTTCACCGAAGCGAGCTGGTCCTCGAAGTGCACGCCGGCCGCGCCTGCCTCGATCATGGCACGCATCAGCTCGTAGGCATTCAGCACGCCGCCGAAGCCGGCCTCGGCATCCGCGACGATCGGCGCGAAGTAGTCGAGCTCGTCGCCGCCTTCCATCCACTGGATCTGGTCGGCCCGGGCGAGCGCGTTGTTGATGCGCTTGACCACCGTCGGCACCGAGGAAACAGCGTAGAGCGATTGGTCGGGATACATCTGCAGCGAGTCGTTGGCATCCGCCGCGACCTGCCAGCCGGAGAGATAGATGGCCGGCACTCCGGCCTTCACCTGCTGGACCGCCTGGTTTCCGGTGAGCGCGCCCAGGGAGTTGACGAAGGACCGCTCCTGCATCATCTGCCAGAGCTTTTCCGCGCCGCGCTTCGCGAGCGTGTGCTCGATGCGCAGGCTGCCGCGCAGCCGCACCACCTCTGCCGCGCCGTAGCCGCGCTTGACGCCTTTCCACCTCGGGTTATGGGCCCAATCCTGCTCCAGGCTCTGCACTTCCTGCTTGCGCTGATGCACGGGTTGCCTCCGGTAGGTAATGGTTGACTAAATTGTGCAGGCTTGGTTGGCGCGCAGCAACAAGCCATACAGCCTATACGAAAGGCAACAAAACAAGCGTTTACATGAACTTAGCCCACCTCTATTTCACTATACGGTAGGCCTTTTCAAATTGTGTTGCTTTGCAGCAGCCTGGTATCAGGACTGGACGAGCTGGCGGTGGCGCTGGACGCTCATGAGGATGCCGGCACCGATGAACAGCGTCAGCAGCGCCGTGCCGCCGTAGGAAAGGAAGGGCAGCGGCACGCCGACCACCGGCAGGACGCCGGACACCATCCCCATGTTGACGAATGCATAGGTGAAAAACATCAGCGCGACCGAGGCGGCCAGCAAGCGCGCGAAGATGGTCGGCGCATTGGCCGCGATCATGAGGCCGCGGGCGACAAGCAGCGTGTACAGCGTGAGCAGCACCCCGTTCCCGATGAGCCCGAACTCTTCCGAGAAGACCGCGAAAATGAAGTCGGTGTGGCGCTCGGGAATGAACTCGAGGTGCGCCTGGGTGCCGTTCAGCCAGCCTTTGCCCGAAATGCCGCCCGAGCCCACGGCGATGGTCGACTGGATGATGTGGTAGCCCGATCCGAGGGGATCCTGCGTCGGGTCGAGGAGCGTGAGCACTCGCTTTCGCTGGTAGTTATGCATGAAGCCCCATACGAAAGGCATGGCCGCAGCGCCGAGCGCGGCGAGCGCGCCGATCACCTTCCAGCTGATGCCGGCGAAAAAGATGACGAAGAAGCCGGTCGCGCCCACGAGGGCGGCGGTGCCCAGGTCGGGTTGGCGCAGGATGAGCGCGGTCGGCACCGCGAGCAGCAGGCCGGCCACGACGAAGTTTCCGAGCCGCAGCGAGGATTCATTGCGGTGGAAGTACCACGCGAGCATGAGAGGCAGGGCGAGCTTCATCATCTCCGAGGGCTGAAACCGGGTGACACCGACATGCAGCCAGCGCCGCGCGCCGTTCACCACGTCGCCCGCGAGCGCCACGGCGATGAGCAGCGCGAGCCCGATCGCGTAGGCCGGAAGCGCGAAGCGCATCATGGTCTGCGGCGGCACCTGCGCGACGATCCACATGGCGGTGAGCGCGACCGCGAGGTTTGCGACCTGGTTGACCACGCGCGCGGGATTGTCGTAGCTCGCGGAGAACAGCGCCGCAAGCCCCAGCATCGACAGCGACAGGATGATCAGCAGCAGCGTCGAATCGATGCCCTCGACCAGGCGCCAGGCGATGCGGCGCAGCGGCATGCGCGCGAGCTCCATCAGTCGCTTTCCCTTTCTTCCTCGACCTCGTCCACCGGCGTGGGGAAGGACATGCCCTCCGGCAGCTTGCCGAGCAGGTAGTAGTCGAGCATGGTGCGGGCGATCGGCGCGGCGGCGCGCGCGCCGAAGCCGCCGTTCTCGACGATCACCGCGAGGGCGATGCGCGGGCCGTCCACCGGCGCGAAGGCGATGAACAGCGAATGGTCGCGCAGCCGCTCCTCGACCTTCGACTCGACGTATTTCTCACCCTGCTTGATGCCGATCACCTGCGCCGTGCCGGTCTTGCCGCCGCTCGTGTACTGGGCGCCGGCAAAAGCGCGGGCGCCGGTGCCTTCCTTGTTCACGCCCGCCATCGCGCGCTTGACGAACTCGATGTATTCCGCGCGCACCGGAACCCTGTGCGTCATTTCGGGCTCGAAGTAGCGCCGCTCGCCCGTGCGCGGGTTGTCGACATAGGCGGTGAGCCGCGGCCGGTACACCGTGCCGCCGTTGGCGAGTGCCGCCATCGCCTGCGCGAGCTGGATCGGCGTGTACGAGTTGTAGCCCTGGCCGATGCCGATCGAAATGGTTTCGCCGGGGTACCACTTCTGCTGCTCAGGGCGGCGGAAGCGCTTCATCTTCCACTCCGGCGAGGGCAGCACGCCGGTCACCTCGCCCTGCAGATCGATGCCGGTGCGCGCGCCGAATCCGAAGTGCTTCATGAAGCCGGCGATGGCGTCGATGCCCATGTCGTTGGCGACCATGTAGTAGTAGGTGTCGGAGGACACCACGATCGACTTGAACAGGTCGACTATGCCGTGCCCGCCCGGCTTGGAGTCGCGGAAGCGCCGCCCGCCGAACTCGAAATAGCCCGGATCGTGGATCGTGCTGCCGTAGCGGCGCTTGCCGGCCTGGAGCGCGGCGAGCGCCATGTAGGGCTTGAAGGTAGACCCCGGCGGGTACACGCCGGCGATCGCGCGGTTGTAAAGGGGGCGGTCGGGCGAATTGTTGAGCTCGGACCAGTAGTGCGGGTCGATGCCGTCGACGAACTGATTCGGGTCGAAGCCGGGCTTGGAGAGGAAGGCAAGCACCGCGCCGCTCGAGGGCTCGAGCGCCACCGCGGCGCCGCGGCGCTCGCCGAAGGCTCTCTCGGCCACCTGCTGCAGCCGCAGGTCGAGGGTCAGCCCGATGTTGTTGCCCGGCTGCGAAGGGGTGCGCGACAACGTGCGGATGCCGCGGCCGGCGGCGTCGATCTCCACCTGCTCGAAGCCGGTGATCCCGTGCAGCTCCTGCTGGTAGCTCGCCTCGATGCCGCTTTTGCCGATGAAGTCGGTGCCCCGGTAATTGGCGCCGACGCCCTCTTCTTCGAGCCGCTCCTGGTCCTCCTGGTTGATCCTGCCCATGTAGCCGACCACGTGCGAGGCGATCTCGTCGAACGGGTACTGGCGAAACAGCCGCGCCTTGATCTCCACCGCGCCGCCGAAGCGGTAGCGGTTGGCGGCGAACTTCGCGACTTCCTCGTCGTTGAGGCGGGTGCGGATCGGCAGGCTTTCGGCGTTGCGCGACTCCGCGAGCAGCTTGCGGAAGCGCACGCGGTCGCGCGGCTGGATTTCGATCAGCTCGGCGACCTCGTCGATGGTGCGCTCGATGCTCGCCACCTTGCGCGGGAAGATTTCGAGCGTGTAGCCGGAATAGTTGCGCGCCAGCACGATGCCGTTGCGGTCGACGATCAGGCCGCGGTTGGGCGCGAGCGGCACGATCGAGATGCGGTTGTCTTCCGCCCTGGCGGCGTAGTGCTCGTGCTGCACCACCTGCAGGAAGAAAAAGCGCGCCGCAAGCAGGCCAAAGGCGACGAGCACGACGACGCCGGCGATGCCGATGCGCAAATGGAACTGGTGCAGCTCGCGCTCGTAGTTTCTGAGTTCTGCGCTGCCCACGTCGCGCGCCTAGATCGTCTGCTCGCGCTCGAGGCGGCGCTGCGGCAGCAGCAGCAGCCACGTGACCATCGGCCACAGCACGGCGGCGGCGAGCGGACCCACGTAGAGCGCCCAGCCCGGGAAGGAGTCGCCGGCCGCGAGGCGCACGAGCAGCACCAGCGTCTGTGCAATGACCAGCATGACCGCCACATGGACCGCCTGCAGCAGCGGCCCGAACCACAGGATGCGGCGCGACCACCAGATCGACAGGAAGGCGAGCATCGAGTACGCGAGCGCGTGCTGGCCGAGAAGCACCCCGTTGCCGGCGTCGACCACCAGGCCGAGCGCCCAGGCGACGCCCAGGCCGACCAGGCGCGGCTGGCGCACGCACCAGAAAGCGAGCACCAGGGCGACGAAGTCGGGAACCACGCGCAGGTCGGGCCAGGGCAGGAAGTCGAGGAACAGGGCGACGGCGAACGACGCCGCAATGGTTCTCACCCGCGCCGGCCGCAGCAGCTGCTCGGATCTACTTTGCGCCATCGTCCTTGCTCTTGGACCGCGGCCGGCGCGACTTGTCCTGCCGGCGGTCCTTGTTCGCCTCGGTTTCCGCCGGGCGCGGCGGCCGCGCGGTCTCGTCCGAAAGGACTAGCACGTAGCGGCCGCGGTCGACCTGGGCGGCCGGCCGGCATACCACGCGCGCGAAGCTGAGCTCGGCGTCGCGCTCGATGCGCACCACCGTGGCGACCGGCAGGCCGGGGGGGTAGGTCCCGTCGATCCCGGAGGTCACGAGGCGGTCGCCGTCCTGGATCTCGGCGTTCGCGGACATGAAGCGCAGCTCGAGCATGCCCGAGGTCCCGCCGCCGAAGGCGACCGCCCGAAGGCCGCTGCGCACCACCTGCACCGGGATCGCCTGGTCCGGGTCGGTGAGCAGGGTCACCTCGGAGGCGAGGGCGTGCACGCGCGTCACCTGCCCGACCACGCCGGCCTCATCGGCGACCGGGCTGCCCGGCTTGACGCCATGCTGGCTGCCGCGGTCGATGAACACCTTCCGCGAGTACGGGTCGCGCCCGGCGTACAGGATTTCGGCCGGCGTGGTCCTGACCTCGAGGCGCTCCGCGGCGCCGATCAGGCGCCGCAACTGCGCGGCTTCAGCCTCGGCGGCGCGGTAGCGCTGCGCATCCTGGGCGAGCGCGAGCGCCTTGGCGCGCAGTGCCGCGTTGTCTTCGACAAGCTGCACCTGGGTGGAAAGGTAGGCGCCCACCGCGCCCAGAAAGTCGATCGGCGCCGTCGCCGCGCGCTGCAGCGGATAGGCGACGATGGCGAGCGCGCTCCTCAGGCCTTCGGCATAGCGGAAGCGCGCGTCGAGCACGAGAAGCGCGAGCGAGAGCGAAGCGAAGAAGAACAACCGGACGAGCGGCGCCGGGCCCCGCTTGAAGAAAGGCGGGGGGCTGATTTCCATCCGGCGGCGCTAGTCGTTGGTGAAGATCGGGCCGAAATGCTCCATCTTTTCCAGCGCCTTGCCCGAGCCGCGCACCACGCAGGTGAGCGGATCGTCGGCCACGATGACCGGCAATCCGGTCTCCTCCATCAGGAGCCGGTCCAGGTCGCGCAGCAGCGCGCCGCCGCCGGTGAGGACCATCCCCTTCTCCGCGATGTCGGCACCGAGCTCGGGCGGGGTCTGCTCGAGCGCGGACTTGACCGCGGAGACGATCTGGTTGAGCGGTTCGGTGAGCGCCTCGAGGATCTCGTTCGAGGAGATGGTGAAGCTGCGCGGGATGCCTTCGGCGAGGTTGCGCCCCTTCACTTCCATCTCGCGCACCTCGCTGCCCGGAAACGCGGAACCGATCTCCTTCTTGATCATCTCCGCGGTGGTCTCGCCGATCAGCATGCCGTAGTTGCGGCGGATGTAGTTGATGATCGCCTCGTCGAACTTGTCGCCGCCGACGCGCACCGAGCCCGAATAGACCATGCCGCCGAGCGAAATCACGCCCACCTCGGTGGTGCCGCCGCCGATGTCGACCACCATCGAGCCGGTGGCGTCCGCGACCGGCAGGTCGGCGCCGATCGCTGCGGCCATCGGCTCCTCGATGAGATAAACCTGGCCGGCGCCGGCGCCGATCGCGCTCTCGCGGATCGCGCGGCGCTCGACCTGCGTCGAGCCACAGGGTACGCAGATGATGATGCGCGGGCTGGGCGAGAACAGCTTGTTGTCGTGCACCTTCTTGATGAACTGCTTGAGCATCTGCTCGGTGACGGTGAAGTCGGCGATGACGCCGTCCTTCATCGGGCGGATGGCGATGATGTTGCCAGGCGTCTTGCCGAGCATCTGCTTCGCTTCCTTGCCGACCGCTTGGATGGTCTTCTTGCCGTTCGGTCCAGCCTCCTGGCGGATCGCCACTACCGAGGGCTCGTCGAGCACGATCCCCTTGCCGCGGACGTAGATCAGGGTATTGGCGGTCCCGAGATCGATCGCCAGATCGTTCGAGAAGTAGCTGCGCAGGAATCCGAACATGGGCAAGCGGAGGCTTTCTCCTGTCTTCTTGTGCGCCGCAAGGCCGGCGCAAGTGGCCGATATAATACGCCAAGGACGCCTTGGTATCCCGGGGAAAAGTCCCAAATTTACAGGCGTAAACCGGTAGCGAAGCGCTGCATCCCAATGTCGCTTTCCGACGACCAGATCCGCCGCATCGCGCGGCTCGCCCGCCTCGCCGTTCAGCCCGAAGAATTGGCCGCGGTAGGAGAGCGCCTGAACCGCGTCCTCGAGCTGATCGACCAGATGCGGGCGGTCGACACCGCGGGCATCGAGCCGATGTCGCATGCGCTCGACATGGTGCAACGGCTGCGCCCGGACGAGGTCACCGAGCCCGACCGGCGGCAGGCCTACCAGGCGGTGGCCCCGGCGGTCGAGGGGGGTCTTTACCTGGTTCCCAAAGTGATTGAGTAGCGTGCTCAACGCGCCGCTCACGGAGCTCTCGGCCGCCCTCGTCGCGAAGCGGGTTTCTTCGGTCGAGCTTACCCGCACTTTCCTCGAGCGCATCCGCAGGCTGAACGGGGAGCTCAACGCCTTCATCACGGTGGACGAGGCGCACAGCCTGGCGAGCGCCAAGCGCGCCGACGAGCGCAGGGCGAAAGGCGAGGCGGGCCCGCTCACCGGCATTCCGGTCGCACACAAAGACATCTTCTGCACGCGCGAGCTGCGCACGACCTGCGGCTCGAGGATGCTCGAGAACTACAAGAGCCCCTACGACGCGCACGTGGTCGAGCAGTTCGAGCGCGCCGGGGCGGTGCTGCTTGGCAAGTGCAACATGGACGAGTTCGCCATGGGCTCATCGAACGAGACCTCGTACTTCGGGCCGGTGCGCAACCCCTGGGACAGGCGGCTGGTGCCGGGCGGCTCCTCCGGCGGCTCGGCGGCGGCCGTGGCGGCGCGCATGGCGCCGGCGGCGACCGGAACCGACACCGGCGGCTCGATCCGCCAGCCGGCGGCGCTCACCGGGGTCTGCGGCCTCAAGCCGACCTATGGCGTTGTCTCGCGCTACGGCATGGTGGCCTTCGCCTCCTCGCTCGATCAGGCGGGGCCGATGGCGAAAAGCGCCGCCGACATGGCGCTCATGCTGAACCTGATGGCCGGCTTCGACGCCCGCGACTCGACCAGCCTGGAGCGGCCGAAGGAGGACTATGCGAGAGACCTCGAGCGCGAGCTTGCCGGCTTGAGGATAGGCTTGCCGAAGGAATATTTCGGCGAGGGCATAGAGCCGGGAGTTCTCAAGGCGGTGGAAGAAGCGGTGCGCTGGTTCGCCCTGCAGGGCGCGAAGACCGTACCGATAGAGCTGCCCAACGCAAGACTCGGCGTGCCGGTCTATTACGTCATCGCGCCGGCCGAGGCGTCGTCCAACCTGTCGCGCTTCGACGGCGTGCGCTACGGCCACCGCGCGCAGGGCCACTCCGACCTCGCCGACCTGTATGCGCGCAGCCGTGCCGAAGGCTTCGGCGCGGAGGTGAAGCGCCGTATTCTCACCGGCACCTATGTCCTGTCGCACGGCTACTACGACGCCTACTACCTGCAGGCGCAGAAGGTGCGCCGGCTGATCGCGCGCGATTTTGCCGCGGCCTTCGAGCGCTGCGACGTGATACTCGGGCCGACCGCGCCGAGCACTGCGTTCGCGCTCGGCGCGAAGACCGACGACCCGGTCAAGATGTACCTCAACGACATCTTCACCATTCCGGCGCCGCTCGCCGGCCTGCCCGCGGCCTCGGTGCCCTGCGGCTTCGATGAAGCGGGCCTGCCGGTCGGGCTGCAGCTCATGGGCAAGCATTTTTCGGAGGCCGTGCTGCTCGGCGTGGCGCACCGCTACCAGCAGGCGACCGATTGGCACCTGCGCGTGCCCTCGGAGACGCCGTTGTGAAGGCATTGCTGATCATCGCGCTGTGCATCCCTGCGGCGGCCTGGTCCGAGGAAAAGGCGCAGACCAGCGAGCTCGTCGGCCACCTCGGCAGCCGCGCCGCGCTCCTGGTGCTGAACGCGACGCAGGGCCCGGATGGCGGCTGGCGGCTCACCGGCGAATACATCCTTTTTCCCACGCAGACGCGCCGCTTCCTGCAGGGCGAGCGCGGCCCGGAGCTGGGGGTCACGACGCTCAAGGAAGGCAGCACGCCGATTCTTTACGGCCACGATCCCATCGGCGAGCTGCGCGGCATCTGGCGCGACGGCAGCTTCAAGGGCACGCGCTACGCCGCCGGCGGCCAGGAGCGCGAGCACTTCGAGTTCAGCGAGGAATTCCCGCCGATGCACGGCTACAGCGCGGCGGTGCGCTGCCAGGCAGGCGAATCGACGCTCGCCTACGTCGCCGAGCAGGGCCGGCTGAAGAGTTTCGAATGGCGCTCGGGCGCCTGCACGCTTGCCGGCCTGCGGCAGCAAGCCGCTGCGAGGGGGGGCATGCGCCTCGCCTCGGGCGGGTGCACGGTGACGCTGCGCGAAGTCGGCGAGCTGGTCAAGGTGGCCGCCGAAGGCTGCCAGGCGCAATGCCGCGGCCAGGCCGCGCCCGAGCCGCTCATGGTCGAGCGGCGCGGCAGCTGCCGGCTCCTGCGGACGCAGGCGCGCTAGCCATGACCTGGGAGATCGTCGTCGGCATCGAGACGCATGCGCAGCTCGCCACGCGCAGCAAGATGTTCTCCGGCGCCTCCACCGCCTTCGGCGCGCCGCCCAACCGCAACGCTTCGGCGGTGGACATTGCGCTTCCGGGCGTGCTGCCGGTGCCCAATCGCGCCGCGATCGAGCACGCCATCCGCTTCGGCCTCGCCGTCGGGGGCGCGATCAACCGGCGCTCGGTCTTCGCGCGCAAGAACTACTTCTACCCCGACCTGCCGAAGGGCTACCAGATCAGCCAGTACGAGGCTCCCATCGTCCAGGGCGGCGAGCTGAAGATCCTCGTCGATGGCGTGGAGAAGGTGATCCGCCTGACGCGCGCGCACCTCGAGGAGGATGCGGGGAAGTCCCTGCACGAGGACTTCCACGGCATGAGCGGCATCGATCTGAATCGCGCGGGCACGCCGCTGCTCGAGATTGTGTCGGAGCCCGAGCTGCGCGGCGCAAAGGAGGCCGTCGCCTATGCGCGCGCGCTGCACGCGCTCGTCATGTGGATCGGCATTTGCGACGGCAACATGCAGGAAGGCTCGTTCCGCTGCGACGCGAACGTCTCCGTGAAGAAAACGGACGACCCGCGCCTGGGCACGCGCTGCGAGCTCAAGAACCTGAATTCCTTCCGCTTCATGGAGCGCGCGATCGAGTTCGAGGCGCGCCGCCAGATCGAGCTGCTGGAGGACGGCGGCAGCGTGGAGCAGGAGACGCGGCTCTACGACCCCGAGCGCGACGAGACGCGCTCCATGCGCAGCAAGGAAGAGGCGCACGATTACCGCTACTTTCCGGATCCGGACCTGCTGCCGCTGGTGGTCGAGGAGAAGCTGATCGAAAAGCTGCGCGGCGAGCTTCCGGAACTGCCGGAGGCGAGGCGCGAGCGTTTCAGAACGCAGTACGGTCTCTCGGCATACGACGCGCAGCTTCTTACCGCCAGCCGGGCGCTGGCGACATACTTCGAGGCGGTCGCGAAGAAAGCAGATGCAAAGCTCGCGGCAAACTGGATAACCGGCGAGTTATCGAGTTATCTGAACGGGCGCAACGTCCCCGTCGAATCGTCGCCCGTATCTCCGGATGTCCTCGCTTGGATGATAGAGCGCATCAAGGACGGAACGATCTCCGGAAAGATCGCGAAGGACAAGGTATTCCCGGACCTGTGGGAGGGCAAGAACGTCGCGCTGGGCAAAGCAACGCTTCCGGCGCTTGATGCCTACATCGAGGCGCAGGGGTTCAGGCAGATCAGCGACGCGGGCGAGATCGAGAAGCTGGTCGACGAGGTGCTCGCGGCGAACGCCAGGCAGGTGCAGGACTACCGCGGCGGAAAGGAAAAGGCGTTCAACTCGCTGGTCGGGCAGGTGATGAAGGCCACCAAGGGAAAGGCCAACCCGGCCCAGGTCAACGAAATCCTCAAGCGCAAGCTATCGGCGTGACGCGCGGTCGCCGCGCGTGAGCTCCAGGTAGCGCTTCTTGTCGGCGTCGTACTTCGCGTTGATGCTGTCGACGTCGCGCTTCTTCGTCTCGAGCATCTCCTGCTGCAGCTTCAGCTCCAGCTCGGCGCTCTGCATGTCTTCGGCGAGCTTGACGGGGGGCTTGTTCTTGCCCTTGTAGAACTCGAGCTCCTTCTCGTAGCCGGCCTGGCGCTTGCGGATTGCCGCGATGCGCAACTCCACTTCCTGGACCGCCTTGCTGTTGTCGGCGAGGGCGCGGCTGCGCGCCGCCTCGATGTCGCCCTCGCTCGAATAGGTCGCGAGCAGCGCGCGGTTGCGCCGCAACTGCTCTTTCGCCGCCGCCTCCGCCTCGCGCTTCCTGGCCGCCTCGGCCGCCTTCTCGACGCGCTCCCTCTCGGCGCCCTCCGGGTCGATGCGCTTGATCACCATGCCCTGCGCGTTCAGCTGCTCGATCAGCCGGCCGAGGCATTCGCGCGGGATGGTGGAGCCGTAGTACGTCCTGCCGTCCGAGCCGACGCAGCGGAAGGACTGCGCCTGCGCGAGGAGCGGTGCGGCGATCAGAAGCGCGGCTGCGGCGATCAGGATCTTGCGTGTCATTGCCATTCCCCCCCAAGGGCGGCGACAGAGGCATTCTAAGATAAAATTCCTGCATGCTGTTCGCGGACAAGCCCTTCATCGCCGACATGACGGCGAAGATGATGCTCGAGGTGAAGGCGGTCCACTTCTCGGAGGGCAAGCCTTTCGTGTTCACCTCCGGCTGGGCGAGCCCGGTGTATATCGACTGCAGGAAGCTGATTTCCTACCCGCGCGTGCGCTCGACGCTGATCGACTTCGCCACCGCGACTATCGTGCGCGACGTGGGCTTCGAGCAATTCGACACCGTTGCCGGCGGCGAGACCGCCGGCATCCCCTACGCCGCGTGGATCGCCGACCGTCTCTCGCTGCCGATGCAGTACGTGCGCAAGAAGCCGAAGGGCTTCGGCCGCGGCGCGCAGATCGAGGGCCACATCGAGGAAGGCGCGCGCACGCTGCTGGTCGAGGACCTCACCACCGACGGGCGCAGCAAGATCAATTTCTGCAAGGCGCTGCGCGACGCGGGCGCGATCGTCGACCACGTCTTCGTCACCTTCTACTACGACATCTTTCCGGAATCGAAGCGCATCCTCAACGACATCGACGTGCGCCTGCACCACCTCGCCACCTGGTGGGACGTGCTGCGCGTCGTGAAGCAGGGCGGCTATTTCGCGCCGCCGGTGATCGATGAAGTGGAGCGCTTCCTGCACGCGCCGGCGAAGTGGTCGGCCGAGCACGGCGGAGTTTCCGCGTTCCCCGAAAACTGACCCAAAGGGAGAGCCTGCCATGCTGAAAACCGTTATCGCAGCCGTCGCAGCCCTTGCGCTGTCGGCCGGCGCCGCCTTCGCGCAACCCAAGGCCAAGTACGGCGCGAAGATCGGCCACCTCGAGGCGCCGACGCAGCCGCGTCACCAGGGGCTCATCAAGGTCGCCGAGCTGGTCAAGAGCCGCACCAACGGCGAGGTCGAGTTCCAGCTGTTCCCGTCCTCGCAGCTCGGCAACGCGCGCCAGATGATCGAGGGCACGCAGCTCGGCACGAGCGAAGGCACGGTGATGCCGGCGGCCTTCCTCGGCGGCTTCAATCCCGCGATCTCGATCCTCGACATCCCGTACATCTTCCCGTCGGACCGTGCCGCCGCGCAGCGGCTGCGCGCCGGGCCGTTCGGAAAAGCGCTGCTCGACTCCTTCTCTTCGCGCGGCTTCGTCGCCATCGCGCTGTGGCCGAACGGACGCAAGTCGCTCACCTCGAACAAGCCGCTCGACTCGATCGCGGCGATGAAGGGGCAGAAATTCCGCGTCATGGATTCCAAGATCCTGATCGAGCAGTTCGCGGCGGTGAACGCCTCCGCCGTGGCGATCCAGTTCGGCGAGCTCTACACCGCGCTGCAGACCGGCGTGATCGACGGCCAGGAAAATCCGCTCGACACCATCTCGACCATGAAATTCCACGAGGTGCAGAAGAACCTGGTGGTCACCGAGCACGGCGCGATGGAGGACGTAGTGCTGTTCAATCCGGGCTGGTGGCAGAAGCTGCCCGCGGCGCACCGCGCGGCGATCGTCAAGGCGTTCGACGAGGTGCGCCCCGCGTTCGAGAAGAACAAGGACGCGGCGCAGACCGCGGCGCTCGAGCAGATCCGCGCCTCGGGCAAGACCAACGTGCGCGTCGCCGACGAGAAGGAGCGGGCACGCCTGCGCGATGCCATGTACCCGCGCTCGCGCGCAGCCTACCTCGAGCGCGCCGGCGCCGAGGGCCAGAAGCTGATCGCGCTCTACGAGCAGGAGCGCAAGAAGCTCGGCAAGTAAACTGGGCGCGCTGCTCGCCGCGTTGCGGTGGATCGAGCGCGGCGCGGTCGCCGCGCTGATGATCGCGATGGCGCTCGCGTACGCGTTCAACGTCGTGGTGCGCGAGCTCGCCCCGGCGCACGCCTCGAGCTTCGCCTGGATCGAGGAGGCCTGCCTGTTTGCCCTCGCCTGGGTGGTGTTCCTGGGCCTTGGCCTCGCGCTCGAGCGCGGCCGCCACATCGCGATGACCAGCCTGCTCGAGCGCTTCGCGCCGCGGCTGCGCCGCGCGGTGAAGCTGGCGGTCGATCTCGCCGGAGTGCTCCTCAGCCTCTACATCGCGAAGCTCGGCCTCGACATCACGCTGTTCGTGGTGCGCAGCGGCCAGCTGAGCCCGACGCTCGACGCCTCCATGGGATGGCTCTACGCCGCGATGCCGGCGGGCTTCGTGCTCCTCGCGTTGCGCTACGTCCTCGAGCTGCCCGCCGCCCGGGGCCGGCTCGCCGCGCGCGCCGCGCGCCTCGAGCACTAGGGCGGCGCGCGTGCTCGTCGTGCTCCTGTGCGTTCTCGCCTTCGCGATGCTTGCGCTCGGCTTCGAGATGCTGCTGGTGATGGGCCTGCCGGCGGTGCTCGCCAAGGCGGCGTTCCAGCCGGGCATGCCGGACGTGATCATTCCCCAGAAAATCATGAGCGGCGTCAACGTCGGCACGCTGCTCGCCATTCCGTTCTTCATTTTCGCCGCCGAGCTGATGGCGCACGGCGTGATCGCCAAGCGGCTCACGGCGATGGTGCGCGCGCTGGTGGGCCACACGCCGGGCGGGATAGGGCATACCACGGTGGCCTCGTGCATGGCCTTCGGCGCGGTGTGCGGCTCGGCGCCGGCCACCGTCGCGGCGCTCGGGCGGCTTTGCCATCCGGAGCTCGCCCGCGCCGGCTACTCGGAGAAGTTCAGCCTGGGCCTGATTGCGTCTTCGGCCGAATGCGCGCTCCTGATTCCGCCGTCGATCACCATGATCATCTACGGCTGGATCACCGGCACCTCGATCGCGGCGCTGTTTGCCGGCGGGCTGATGGTGGGCGTCGTGCTCGGCGTGGCGTTCATGGGGCTGGTGCAATGGGAGACGTGGCGCGTGGCGGCGCGCCGCGGCGACAAGCCCGGGCCGGGCGAGCGGCTCGCCGCGGTGCAGGCGGGCGCGTGGGCGCTCGGCCTGCCGCTGGTGATCCTCGGCGGGATCTATTCCGGAATATTCACCGCCACCGAAGCGGCAGCGGTGGCCGTGGTGTACGCGGTGCTCGTCGAGATGGTGGTCTACCGGGCGATCGGCGTGCGCGAGCTCGTGCGCATCGCCGAGTCGAGCGCGGTCACGGTGTCGGCGATTTTCGTGCTGCTCGCCATGGGCGCGCTGCTGTCGCACTTCGTGGTGCTCGCCGACCTGCCGCGCATCGTGCTCGATTTCGTGCGCGAGCTGAACATGAACTGGGTCATGTTCCTGCTGTTCGTGAACGTGCTGCTGTTTGCCGCCGGCATGTTCATCGACCCGAACTCGATCCTGCTGCTGTTCGTGCCGACGCTGTACCCGGTCGCCACCGCCCTGGGCATCGATCCGGTGCATTTCGGCCTGCTGGTCACGCTCAACATCTGCATCGGCATGATCACGCCGCCCTTCGGGCTGGATCTCTTCGTCGCCGCCAGCACCCTCAACCGCCCGGTCGAAACGGTGATCGGCGGCATCTGGCGCTTCGTGCTGGTCAACATCGCGGTGCTCGCGCTCATCACGTACGTGCCGGCGATCTCCACCGCCCTGCCGAAGCTGCTGCTATGAAGGTGGCCACGCTCGCCTGCAGCGTCGTCGAGCACCGCTGGGTGAACGCGCGCTACAAGTACCTGCGCCTCGCCTGTCCGGCCCCGCTCGCGCGCCACACGGCGGCGGGACAGTTCTTCCAGCTCGCCTGCCCGGTGAGCGACGCGCAGGCGCCGTTCCTGCGCCGGCCGATGAGCGTCTACGGCATCGGTCCCGAGGAGGAGCGGATCGAGTTCCTGTACCACGTGAAGGGGCTCGGGACGCGCGCGCTCGAGCGCCTGCGCGTGGGCGAGGCGCTCACGCTCACCGGGCCGCTCGGCGCGGGGTTCGCTTTCTCGCCCGACTGGCAGCGCGTGCTTCTGGTTGCGCGCGGCGTCGGCCTCGCCACCATGGCACCGCTTGTCCCGCTCGCCGCGCGCGCCGGCGTCGCGATCACCGCTGTACTGTCAGCGCGCTCGCCGGCAGACCTCATGGCGCAGGAGTTCCTGCGCGGCGCGACGGCGAGCGTGCACGCCGTGTTCGATTCGGACGGCAGCTCCGCTGTGGACCGCGTCGAGCCGCTCATCAGGAACCTTCTGGATGCCGAGCGGCCCGACATGGTGTACACCTGCGGCTCGAATCGCCTTCTTGCCCTGTTGCAGAAGCTCGGCGCCCAGGGCGAGGTCGCGCTCGAGCAGCAGATGGCCTGCGCGATGGGGGTGTGCCTTTCTTGCGTGCGCCTGTTCAACGAGAACGGCGAAAAGGTGTTCCGCCGCGTCTGCTGCGAGGGACCGGTCTTCCCTCTCGGCGCCGTGGCGGGGGAGGTGCAGTTTGGTTGATACGCGGGTGACCATAGGATCGCTCGAACTGAAGAACCCGGTCATGCCGGCTTCGGGCTGTTTCGCCCACGAATATGCGCAGGCGATGGACCTCGGGCGCCTGGGCGCGCTGGTCACGAAAAGCGTCACCCCCAAGCGCCGGATCGGCAATCCGGTGCCGCGCGTGGCGGAAACCGATGCGGGCATGCTCAACTCCATCGGCATCCCGTCGAATGGGCTGCTCTACTACGTGGACAAGATCCTCCCGCACTACGCCGGCGTGCCGGCGCCGCTCGTGGCGAGCGTCTCGGCCGACACCGCGGAGGAATTCGCGGCGGCCTGCCAGGCGCTCTCGGTGCCAGGCGTGTCGGCGATCGAGGCGAACATCTCGTGCCCCAATATCGAGGCCGACGGCCGCGCCTTCGCGATGTCGGCCAAGGATACGCACCGCGCGATCGCCGAGATCAAGCGCTATGCGCGCGTGCCGATCTGGGCGAAACTCACCCCCAACGTGGCCGATATCGCCGAGATTGCGCGCGCCGCCGAGGACGCGGGGGCCGATGCCCTGGTCGTGGCGAACACTCTGCTCGGCATGGCGATCGATACCGAGACGAGGAAGCCCAAGCTCGGCAACGTGATGGGCGGCCTCTCGGGGCCGGCGATCCGCCCGGTGATCGTGCGCATGGTTTTCCAGTGCGCGCGAGCGGTGCGCATCCCGGTCATCGGCTGCGGCGGCATCATGAGCGCAGAGCACGCGGTGGAGCATCTGCTTGCCGGCGCCAAGGCGGTGCAGGTCGGCACCGCTTCCTTCCTCGAGCCGGCGGCGATGATCGGCATCATCGACGCGCTCGCGGCCTATTGCGAGCGCCACGGCGTCGCGCGCATCGCCGAGCTCACCGGCGCGGTGCGCATCGATGCCGGCCTGACCGATCGCTGGCTGCGGCTCGCGCAGCAGAGCGGCTAGCCCATGGGCCCCGACAACCCGGTGCGCCCGGTGTTCGACAAAGCGGATCGAGAATACGCAGGCGAGCTGTTCGAGGCGGTGCGGAAGATCTCCGCCGCGCGCGTCGGCGTGACGCGTGCGTCGTTCAGCGAGGTCGAAACGGCGGCGATGAACGTGATCGCCGAGGCCGCCGCGAATGCGGGGCTCGCGACGCGACGCGACGCCGCGGCGAACCTGGTGATCGAGATGCCGGGCGAGCCCGCCCGCGCGCCGGCATACTGGATGGGCTCGCATCTCGATTCGGTGCCCGAGGGCGGCAACTACGACGGCCTTGCCGGGGTCGTGGCCGGTCTCCTGTGCCTCGCGAAGGCGAAGCGCCGCGGCATGGCGCCTCGCCGAGCGCTCGCCGTGCTCGGCCTGCGCGGCGAAGAAAGCGCCTGGTTCGGCAAGCCCTACCTCGGCTCCTATGCGCTCTTCGGCAAGCTTTCGCCGCGCGACCTGGAGCGCAAGCACCGGGACAGCGGACGTCCGCTGGGCGAATACATGGAAAAGGCCGGCGCCGACATGCGCCGCATCGCGGCGGGCGATCCGCTGGTCGACGCCAGCTCCATCGCCGGATGGCTCGAGCTGCACATCGAGCAGGGCCCGATCATGGTGGCGCGCGAGGCGCCGGTCGGGGTCGTCACCGGAATCCGCGGCAACCTGCGTCACCTTTCCGCGGTGTGCCGGGGCGCGGCCGGCCACTCGGGCGCGGTACCGCGCTGGCTGCGCAAGGACGCGGTCTTCGCGCTCGCCGAGCTGCTGATGCGGCTCGACGAGAACTGGCAGGCGCTCAATTCCCGCGGCGTGGATCTGGTGGTGACGAGCGGCATCGTCGGCACCGATCCGCGCCAGCATTCGATCTCGCGCATCCCGGGAGAGGTGGGCTTCAGCCTGGAGATCCGCAGCCAGTCGCTCGAGACCCTCGAGGCGTTCTACCAGCTGGTGCTGGTGGAATCGGCCGGCATCGAGAAGGCGCGCGGCGTCAAGTTCGACTTCGGCGAGCGCGTGCTGTCGGAGCCGGGGCTCATCGACCGCGAATGGGCGGCGCGCCTGCGCCGCATCTGCGGCGCGCTGCAGTACCCGTACATCGACATCCCGAGCGGCGCCGGGCACGACGCCGCGACCTTCGCCAACCACGGCGTGCCCGCGGGCATGATCTTCATCCGCAACGACAACGGCTCGCACAACCCGGACGAGAAGATGGCGCTCGAGGACTTCATGATGGGCACCGAGGTGCTGTACCAGGCGGTCACCGCCGAGCCGGAGACGCTGCGATGAGCCTGCCCGGCGTCGCGCCGATGACGGCGCGCATGATCCTCGAGGCGGGCGCCGTGAAGTACAGCGCCGAGCAGCCTTTCTTCCTCTCCTCCGGATGGGCGAGCCCGGTCTACATCGACGTGCAGCGGCTCATCTCTTTCCCGCGCATCCGCGCCGCCCTCATGGACCTCGCGCGCGAAACGCTCCTCGCCGACGTCGGCTTCGAGCAGTTCGACACCGTCGCCGGCATCGAATCCTCGGGCATCGCCTACGGCGCCTGGATCGCCGAGCGCCTGGCGCTGCCGCTGCAGTACGTGCACCGCCGGCCGCGCGGCTTCGGCCGCGAGGCGCAGATCGAGGGAACGCTGCGCCCCGGGGCGCGCGTGCTGCTGGTCGACGACATCAGCACCGACGGGCGCAGCAAGCTCGAAGTCTGCCGCGCGCTGCGCGCCATGGATGCGCGCGTCGACCACGTGCTGGTCATGTTCTTCTACGACGTGTTTCCCGAAGCGCGCGCGCTGCTTGCCGCGCTGCCCGTGAGCCTGCACTACCTCGCCACCTGGCGCGACATCCTCGCCGAGGCGGGGCGCAGCGGCTACCTGCCGGGCGCCGAGGTGGAGGACGTGCAGCGCTTCATCCGGGACCCGGGGCGCTGGTCGCTCGAGCACGGCGGCATCGGCGTGTTCCCGCGCGCGTAGTGCTGATCCGCGGCGCCCTCGTGCTGCCGGGCGGCGGCGACTGGCGCGCGCGGCGCGCCGACATTCTGATCAGGAACGGACGCATTGCCGCGCTCGGCGAGGGATTGAACGATGCCGATGCCGAGGTCATCGATGCAAGCTCGCTGCTTGCGGTCCCCGGGTTCGTCAACGCGCATTACCACTCGCCGCTATCGCTGCTGCGGGGCACCGCTGACGGCCTCAGCCATCCGGCATTCATGTGGCAGAACCAGGCCGACACCGCGGGCCGCAGCGCGCACGAGGTCTATGTGAGCGCGCTCCTTGGCGGCGTGGAGATGCTCGCGACCGGCACCACCGCCGCGATCGACCATTTCCCCGAGCAGGGATTCGCGCTCGAGCACGTCGACGCGGTGGCCCGCGCCTACCGCGAGCTCGGCATGCGCGCCGCTATCGCCCTGCGCGTGTTCGACGAGGCCTACGACGACATCGCCCCGCCCGGCGGGCTGCCCGCGGGATTTCCCAATCCCCTCGCGGCCGCGCCGCTCGCCGACACGATGGCGCTGGTCGAAGAAGCCGTGAAGAGCCACGACGGCGTCCTGCTGCGCGTTTTTCCCGCGCCCTCCAACCCCAGCCGCTGCAGCGACGCGCTGCTCCTCGCCTGCGAGGAGCTCGCGCGCCGCCGCAACCTCGGCGTGCACACGCATCTCCTCGAGACCGAGGTGCAGACGCACATCGCCCGCAGCCGCTACGGCACCACCATGGTGAAGCACATGGAGCGGCTCGGGCTGCTTTCGCCGCGCCTTTCCTGCGCGCACACCATCTGGATCGGCGAGGACGACATCGCGCTGCTTGCCGAGCGCGGCGTCACCGTGGTGCACAACCCCGAAAGCAACCTGAAGGTGGGTGCCGGCTTCATGCCGCTGCCCGCGATGCGGCGCCACGGGCTGCGCGTGGCGCTCGGCACCGACGGCGCGAGCACCAACGACAACCTCGTGCTCCACGAGGCGATGCGTCTCGCCGCGATACTGCACCGTCCGAACGAGGAGCGTTCGCGCTGGACACGGGCCGAGGATGTCCTCGACATGGCGACCGGCGCCGGCGCGGCGGCGCTGCAGTGCGCCGGCTCGCTTGGGCGCATCGCCGCGGGGCAGAGCGCCGACCTCGTGCTCTACGACCTGGCGAAAGCGCGCTGGACGCCGTGCAACGATCCCGCGCAGCAGCTGGTGTTTGCCGAGAACGGCGACTCGGTGCATACCGTGCTCGTCGCCGGGCGGGCAGTCGTAGACAAGGGCCGCGTGGTGGGCGTCGATGTCGATGCGCTGCTCGCCGAGGCGCGCGGCATGCTCGCCGGCATTCGCGAGCGCAACAGCGCGCTTCAGGCCGCGGTGAAGGCGCTTCCCTAGGAGTTCGGCGAACGACCGAGGTAGCGGTGCGTGCCGACGTCCTCGGCCCATATCCGCCGATCGGCTTCCAGGATGTACGGGTAGATCTCGCGGGCTCGCTCGATCACCTGGGCGCGGTCTTTCGCGAGCTGCGGCATGACCGCCGCGAGCGACTCGCGCAGCGCCGCTTCGTCGATCGTCGTCACGCGGCCGTCTTCGACCACCACGCGGCCGTCGACCATGACGAGCTTCACCGCACGCCCGCTTTCGGCGAACACCGTCTGGCGTGCGGCGCTGTTGAACGGCAGATAGCTCGGATCGGTGAGGTCGACGAGGAAAAGATCGGCCTTCATGCCGGCCTTGAGGGCGCCGATCTCCTTTTCCTTGCCGGCCGTTCTCGCGCTGCCCAGCGTCGCCGCGCGCAGCGCGTCACGCGCGTACGGCGGCCCGGGCTCGAGCTTGCTCACCGCCGAGAGGCCGCAGAAAAGCTTCATCGAGTGGAACATGTTGGCCGTGTCGGAGCACGAGCAGTTGTCGGTGCCGATCGCCACGGGCACGCCGCGATCGACGAACTCGCGCACCGGCGCAATACCGCTCTTGCTCTTCATGTTGGAGGCGGGGCACAGCACCACGTTGGTGCCGCTCTTCGCGAGCTCGTCGATCTCGGGCTCGAGGACCCACACCGAGTGCGCAACGCTCACGCGCGGGCCGACGAGGCCGGTGGCGGCCAGATACTTCACGAGCGAGCCGCCGTGCTGCTTCAACTTCCAGCGCGAGGCGAGCGCCATCGCCTTGTTCTCGTAGATGTGGGTGTAGATCGGCAATGCGTGGCGCCGGGAGAGGTCGGCCATCGCCTCGAGCAATCCGTGCGTGCAGCGCTCGGGCGTCGAGGGTCCGAGCGACCACGAAATGCGCGGGTGGCGGTCCTTGTGCGCCTTGTACACGTCCTCGAGGAGCTTCGGCAGGTCCACGTTGTCGAACGGCTCGACGGTCACCTTCACGCCCTTGTGGAACTCCGCGGGCACGCATTCCTTCCAGAAGGGAAGGGTGTCGAGGCCGGTGATGTCGACGACCTGCATGGCGAAGACGCAGCGGATGCCGACCTCGGCGTAGGCGTCGAGCACCGTCTTCACCGCGTCCTCGCTGTACGGATAGATCGTCGCCATGTCCTGGATGGTGGTGATGCCGCCGCGCAGGCAATCGATCGCCCCGAGCAGCGTGCGCACGCGCAGCTCCTCCAGAGAGCGCGGCGGGTAGGACGGCGGCGTCGCGGTCATCAGCCAGTAATCGAGCGGCTCGGGCTCGAACACGCCACGGTGCAGCACGTCGTGCGAGTGGTAATGCGCGCTGACGAAGCCGGGCAGCACCATGCGTTCGCGCGCCTCGATCACGCGTGCGCCCGGCCCGGCGTCGAGCGTGCCGGGCTTGCCGATCGCGGAGATGCGCTCGCCGTCGATCAGAAGATCCGCGTAAGGCGGCTGGTCGGTGTCGCCGTCGTGGTCATAAACCCGTGCGCCCTTGATCAGGATCTTCGACGCCATTGCGCTCCGCTTTCCTTGATGGCTAGAATGGCTGCGAGGATAAATGTATCCAAATAGGTCGTAAAGCATTAATACGAAACAAAGATTTTGGCGATACGCCGGCTCCAGCCAGCAGCAGGCGTATGTCTATTTGCAGGACCGCATCGTCTCGGGCGCGCTGCCCGGCGGCGCGCGCCTTCTGCCCGAAGCGATCGCCGCCGAGCTCGGCTTGAGCCGCATGCCGGTGCGCGAGGCTATCCGCCAGCTCGACGCCGAAGGCTATGTGACGATCCGCCCGAACCGCGGCGCGGTGGTGACCTCGCGCACGCGCAGCGAGGTGATCGAGCTGTTCGAGATCCGCGCGGCGCTGGAAGGCACCGCGCTGCGCCTGGGGGCGCAGGCGGCAAGCGGCGAGGCCCTCGCCGACCTCGAGCTGGAGCTCAAGCGCCTGCGCAGCGTGAGCACGGATCATGCGAGCTGGCTCGAGCGCCACGACGGGTTTCACGACCATCTTTGCCGCACCAGCGGCCGGATGCAGCTCGAGGCCGAATGCCGGCGCTACCGGCTCGCGGTGCGCTCGTACATGCGCCTCTATCTCCAATCGGGCCGCACGTTCGAGCAGCCCGGCTTCGAGCACGAGCACCTGATCGACGCTCTGCGCAGCCATGACGGCGAGCTCGCGGAGCGCAGGATGCGCACTCATATCCTGGCGAACGCAGATGCGATCGCGCTGTGCCTGAAGCTGTGATCGAGATCGACCCGAGGCGCCTGCTCGCCGATCTGCGCCAGCTTGCCACCTTCGGCAAGCTCGGCACCGGCGTCGACCGTCCGGCGTTTTCCGATGCCGACATCGCGGCGCGCCGCTGGCTGGAGCAGCGCATGCGCGACGCCGGCCTCGACGCGCGCGTGGACCGCTACGGCAATGTCTTCGGCCGCTCGCCGGCGGCAGCGCGCGCCGTGCTCGTCGGCTCGCACACGGATTCGGTGCCGAAGGGCGGATGGCTCGACGGCGCGCTCGGCGTGATCTACGGCCTGGAGATCGCGCGCGCGTGCATCGAGCAGAAGAGCCGCGCGGCGGTCGACGCGATTTCCTTCCAGGACGAGGAGGGCCGCTACCTGGCGCTGCTCGGCGTGAAGTCGTTCTGCGGCGTGCTCGACGAGCAGGCCGCGGCGCAAGCGCTTGCGGCTAGGCGGCTGGACGGCACTGCGGCCCGCCTCGATCCCGCGCGCCATTACGCCTACCTCGAGGCGCACATCGAGCAGGGACCCAAGCTCGAGGCCGCGGGCCGCAGGCTCGGCGTGGTCACCGGCATCGTCGGTATCCGGCGCGTGCGCATCACGGCGCGCGGCCAGGCGGACCACGCTGGCACCACCCCGATGGCAATGCGCAAGGACGCGCTCGCCGCGGTGATCGGCCTGGCGAAGAAGATTCTCGATGCGTTCACGGCGATGGCGGCAGCCGACACCGTGTGGAATATCGGCGTGCTCGAGGTCCAGCCCGGCGCCGCGAACGTCGTGCCGGCGCTCGCCTCGATGCTGGTGGAATTCCGCGACATGGACCCGGCGCTTCTCGAGCGCATGGGCGCGCGGCTGCGCGAGCTCGCGACGCAGGCGGGCGCCGGCGCGGTCGAGCTCGACCTGGAGGAAACCGCGCGCATCGAGCCCGCGCCCATGGATGCCGCGCTCGGCCGCGTCATCGCCGAGGCGGGTCGCCGGCTCGGCGAGGAGCCGCTTTTCATGCCAAGCGGCGCCGGCCACGACGCCATGATCATGTGCCGCGCGCTGCCGAGCGCGATGCTCTTCATCCCGTCGATCGGCGGGCGCAGCCACGACATCGCGGAAGACACCGCCGAGGCCGACATCGTCCTGGGCTGCCGGGTGCTCGCCGCCTCGGTCGAGGCGCTGTGAAGGCCGTGTACGGCACGAAGGGCCGCATCGGCCTCGTCGTGCCGGCGAACAATTCCGTGATCGAGCCGGAGCTCTGGCAGGCGATGCCGCAAGGCTGCGCCGCGTACGCCACGCGGGTCATGGCGCGCGGGGAGCTCACCCCGGAAGCCGTGCGCCGCATGGAGCGCGACGTGGATGGCGCCATGGCGGCGATCGCCGCCACCGGCGTCGACGTCATCGCGTACTGCGACATGGTGACCAGCTTTATCATGGAAGCTGGCTGGAACGAGGCGGCGATGCAGCGCTTCTCGGCCTCGACCGGGGTGGCGTGCATCTCGGCCTGGACGGCGTTACGCGATGCGCTCGCGAAGCTCGGCGCGCGGCGGCTTGCGCTCGGCACGCCTTATCCGGCGGCGATCCATGCCCTGGTGCCGGATTTTTTCCGCAGGAACCATTTCGAAGTGAAGGCTCAGGCGACGCTCGACATCCTGGCGATGCGCGAAGTGCCGACTATCGGCCCCGAGCGCCTTGCCGCTTTCATTGACAATTTTGATCTTTCGCACTGCGACGTGCTCGTGCTGCTTGCGACCGACCTGCCGACCTTCGGCTCGATCGCCGCGCTGGAGGCGCAGCACGGCGTTCCGGTGCTCACCTCCAACCAGACGATTCTCTGGCGTGCGTTGCGCGAGCTCGGCTCGGCGCGCCCGCGGGGCAACCTGGGGAGACTGTTCGATGAGCCGAACTGAAGCGCCGCGGGCCGCGTCGCGCCGCGCGGCGAGCATGCCGCGCTCGGCGATCCGGGAGATCATGAGTCTCGCGGCGAAGAAGCAGCACGTCATCCATCTGGAGGTCGGCGAGCCCGACGCACCGACTCCGCCGCACATCATCGAGAGCGCCGCCCGGGCCGCGCGCGAGGGCTGGACCGGCTACGCGCCGAACGCCGGCCTGCCCGCGCTGCGCCAGGCGGTCGCCCGGCGCGTGTCCGGGCGCTGGGCGACGCAGGTCGCCGAGAGCCGGGTGGTGATCACCACCGGGGCGATCGGCGGGCTGTACTCGGCGCTCATGGCGGTGCTCGACCCGGCAGACGAGGTGCTGATTCCGGACCCCGGCTGGCCGAACTACGAGGCGATCGCGCACCTCGCGGGCGCCCGGCCCGTGCGCTATGGCCTCGCCGCAGCGCGCGGCTTTCTTCCCGACATGGCGGAGATCCGGCGGCTGACGACGCCGCGCACCAAGGCGCTGCTCCTGAACACGCCCGCCAACCCCACTGGCGCGGTCTTCCCCGGCGAGGTAATGCGCGCGCTGATCGAGCATGCGCGCGCCACCGGCCTTTACGTGGTGAGCGACGAGGTCTACGAGGACATGGTGTTCGAAGGCGCGCACGTCTCGGCCGGGAGCCTCGATGCCGCCGACCGCGTCTTCGTGGTCTCGGGCGCGTCGAAATCCTTCGCCATGACCGGCTGGCGGCTCGGATGGCTGGTTTGCCCGGAGCCGCTCGCCGCCGTGGCGACCGCGCTGCAGGAGCCGGTGACGAGCTGCGCCTCGACGATCACGCAGAAGGCGGGCGAGGCCGCGCTCGCCGGCGGCGACGAATGCGTGCGCGCGTTCTGCGCGCGCTTCCGGCGCCGGCGCGACATGGTGGTCGAGCTGCTCGGCGCGAGCGGCCTGCTTGCCTGCGTGCCGGCGGGCGCCTTCTACGCGCTGGTCGACATCGCGCGCACCGGGCTCGACTCGCTCACGTTCTGCAAGCGGCTTCTGGAGGAGACCTCGGTGGCGGCGGTGCCGGGGATCACCTTCGGGCCGGCGAGCGACCGCTACGTGCGTATCGCTTTCACCGCGAGCGACGAAGACCTGCGCACCGGGGTGACGCGGCTCATGCAGTACGTGCAGCGCACATGAAGCTCAGGATCCTGACGGAGTCGGATTGCCGTGCGCTGCTCGGAATGCGCGAAGCCATCGAGGTGCAGGCCGAGGCGTTCCACCTGCTTGCGTCCGGCCGGGCCGTCGAGGGGCTGCGCGCCGTGGTGAGCTCCGAGGACCCGCCCGGTATGGCGATCTTCAACCCCTGCTTCCTGCGCGGCGGCGCGGGCTACGGCATCAAGGTGGTGTCCGACTTCCACGGCAACGCCGCGCGCAAGCTCCCGCGCATGAGCGCGCTCATCGCGCTCTTCGACGGCGAGACCGGCGCGCCGCGCACGCTCATGGAAGGCGGCTACGTGACCGATCTGCGCACCGGTGCGGGCACCGCGCTCGCGGCGCGCCACCTCGCGCGGCGGAAAAGCGCCTCGCTCGCGGTCCTCGGCGCCGGCCGGGTGGCGCGCAACCAGGTCGAGGCGCTCGCCGCCTCTTTTGCGCTCGAATCGATACGGATCTTCGGCCGCACGCGCTCGCGGGCGGAAGCGTTGGTGGCGGAGTTGCGCCGCAATCCGCTGCTGCAAACGCTGCGCATCGCTGCCGTGGAAAGCGCCGAGGCCGCGGTGCGCGAGGCCGATATCGTCGTCGCCGCAACCACCTCCTCGGAGCCGGTGCTACGCGGCGAATGGCTGCAGCACGGAACCTTCGTAGCCGCAGTGGGCGCTTACGCCGCGGCGAGCCGCGAGCTCGACGACGCCACCATCCGGCGCGCGGCGCGCCACGTGATCGACAGCCGCAAGGACTGCCTCGAGCGCGCCGGGGATTTCGTGATGCCGATGCACGCCGGAATCCTGCGGCGCGAGGACGTGGCGGAAATCGCCGAGGTGATCTCCGGCGCGCGACCCGGCCGCACCAGCGCCGAAGAGATCATCGTCTACAAGTCGAGCGGTGTGCCGATCCAGGACCTCGTCACCGCGCAGCACATCGAGCGGCGCGCGCGCGATCGCGGCCTGGGGAACGTGCTTGATTTGGGCGGGGACCACGACTGAGCGCAATGTTCGATCTCGTGATCCTGGGCGCGGCGATGGTCGAAGGCGGGGTACTGCGGCCGCGTACGCTTGCAGTAAGCGACGGCAAGGTCGCTGCGGTTCTGGATCCGGGGAAAGTGCCGGCAAAGCAAACCTTGTCGGTTCCCGGGTGCATCGTGCTGCCGGGGCTGGTCGACGCGCACGTGCACTTCCGCGAACCGGGACTCACGCACAAGGAGGACTTCGAAAGCGGCAGCCGCGCCGCCGCGCTCGGCGGCGTCACCACCGTGATGGTCATGCCCACCGACAAGCCGATGACGCAGACCGCGCAGCAGTTCCAGGAAAAGAGAGCGCTCGCCGAGGGCCGCGCGCGCGTCGATTTCGCGCTCCAGGCGCTGCTCGGGCCGGATCTTTCGCAGGTCTGCGCGCTGGCAGGCGCGGGCGCGGTGTCCTTCGAGATCTTCCTGGGGCTGCTCGGGGAGGGCGAGAAGATCGTCGACGGCGAGACGCTGATCGCCGCTCTCAGGGCGGTGCGCGAGGCCGGCGGCGTCGCCGGCGTCACGCCTTACGACGACGAGCTCGCGGCGCAGGCGCCGTCGCTGCCTCCGGAAGTCGAGGCCGCCGGCGTTGCGCGCGCCGCGGCTGCGCATCGCATCGCCGGCGGGCGGATGCATGTTCGGCAGGTGAGCAGCGCCCTCGGCCTCGCCCGGCTTGCGCCCGGAGTGACGAGCGAAGTCACGCCGCATAACCTGTGGCTTACGCACGAGGCGTTGCAACGCCTGGGCGCGCTCGCCAAGGTGATCCCGCCGCTGCGCCCCGCGTCCGACGTGCAGGCGGTGAGACAGGCGTTGAAGGACGGGAGAATCTCGATCGTTGCCACTGATCACGCACCGCACACGCCGCAGGAGAAGGATCAGGGGCTCGAGCGCGCGCCGGGCGGCTTTCCCGGGGTGCAGACGATGCTGCCGCTGCTGCTCAGGCTGGTCGAGGAAAAGATCCTGAACTACGGCGACCTGCTGAGAGTTGCCTGCGAGATGCCGGCGCGCATCTTCGGGCTGTACCCGCACAAAGGCGCGCTGCTCCCCGGATCGGACGCGGACATCGTGCTCGTCGACCCGGCGCGGCCGATGCGCATCCGCAACGCCGATCAGGCGAGCAAGGCGGCTCGCACGCCCTTCGACGGCTGGGAAGTTCCGGCAACGCCGCGCATGACGCTGCTGCGCGGCGAGCCCGTCTCGAGCGAAGGAAAGATCATCGGCATGCCGCGCGGACGCTTCGTGCGGCCCATGAGCTCTCGTTTACACTGATCACTTACGACTGGGAGGCAAAGGCATGAAATCGCTTGCTCGCTTCGCAATGGCATTGGGTCTCACCGCGGGCCTCGCGGCGCAGACCGCGTCGGCGCAGGAATTCAAGTTCAACCTCGGCACCGTGCTCGACCCGAAGCATCCGGTCTCGGTCGGCATGGTGCGCATGGCGCAAGTCGCCGAGAAGGAATCGGGCGGCAAGCTCAAGCTCGAGATCTTCCCCTCGAGCCAGCTCGGCGCTCAGCGCGAGATGTGGCAGAACGTCCAGGCCGGCCTCATCGGCGGCATCATCGATCCGACCGCGTCGGCGGCCAATTTCGTGCCGCAGTACGCGGTGCTCGACCTGCCGTACCTGGTGCAGAACGCCGAGCAGGCGTTCAAGCTGCTCGACGGCGCGGTGGTGGAGAAGGAGCTGACCGCCAAGGCGCCGGCGGCGGGCCTGCGCGTGGTGCATTACTGGGAAGTCACGTTCCGCAACGTCTACACGCGCGCGCCGGTGAACTCGATCGCCGACCTCAAGGGCAAGAAGATCCGGGTGATTCCGAACCCGACGTTCATCGCGCTTTTCCGCGGCATGGGCGCGGCGCCCACGCCGATGGCGTTCGGCGAGCTCTACAGCGCGCTGCAGCAGGGCGTGGTGGACGGCGCGGAGAACGACGCGGTGACCTACTACTCGACCAAGCATTTCGAGGTGGCGAAGAACTACGCGCTCACCAACCACCTGATGCTGATCAACACCCTCTTCTTCAGCGAGAAGCAGTGGCAGCGCCTGCCGGAGAACCTGCGCGGCGTGCTGCGCAAGGCTTCGCTCGAGGGACGCAAGGCCTGCCTCGACGAGCGCCGCGCGCGCGAGGGAAAGGTGTTCGACGATCTGCGCGCCGCCGGCGTCAACATCACCAAGCCGGATCTCAAGCCCTTCGTCGAAGTGGGGCGCAAGACCTGGACCGAGTCCGAGGCGCGTCTCGGCAAGGACCTGATCAAGAAGATCGCCGACGCGGCCGGCAAGTAGCGGAGTCGCCAGGGAGGTGACGCAGCCGCGGCGCTTCATCCTCGGGCTCGACCGGGCTCTGGGCCAGATCGAGTCCGCGCTGCTTGCCGCGATGGTCGCCACGATCACGGCGGTGACCTTCGCGCAGGTCTTCACGCGCTACGTGCTGGAAGACCCGCTCATCTGGACCGAGGAGGTGGCGCGCTACCTCTTCGTCTGGATCACGCTGATCGGCGGGGCGGCCGCGGTGCGCACGCGCGGGCACTTCGGCCTGGACATCCTGCGCCGCTTCGCGCCGCCGCTGCGCGTGGCGCTCGGCCTTGCCACCATGCTGGTGACGGCAGGGTTCCTGGCGCTGCTGCTCTACACCGGCATTGCCGAGACGCGCCAGGCAGCCCTGCAGCTCTCTCCCGCCCTTCAGGTGCGCATGCACTGGGCCTACCTGTGCATTCCGATCGGCGCGGCGCTGGCGCTCTGGCACCTCCTCGCCCAGTGGGTTTCGTCCGGGGTCGGCGCGCATCCGCTCGACGGCCAGCACAAGCAAGAGACCGAATGACCGCGTCGCTCGCCGCATTCCTCGCGTTCGTCGCCCTCGGCGTGCCGATCGCCTTTGCCCTGGGCGGCGCCGCGGCGATCGGGCTCGCGCTCATGGAAGGCGCGCCGCTGGCGATTATCGCGAGCCGGGTCTTCGGCGCCGTCGACAGCTTCACGCTGCTCGCCATCCCGTTTTTCATCCTCGCGGGCGAGCTCATGGAGACGGGCGGCATCTCCCGGCGCCTCATGGACCTGGCGCGCGCGTGGGTCGGGCACATGCGCGGCGGCCTGGGCAACGTGGTGATCTTCGGCATGGTGCTGTTTTCGGGGGTCTCGGGCTCGACGCAGGCGGACGCCGCCGCGGTCGGCTCGCTCATGATCCCGTCGATGAAACGCCACGGCTACAGTGCGGCGCGCGCCGGGGCCATCGTCGCCGCGGCCTCGGGCATGGGCATCCTGATTCCGCCCTGCCTGACGATGGTGGTCTACGGCAGCATCACCAACGTGTCAATCGGCGCGCTTTTCGCCGCCGGCCTGCTGCCGGCGCTCGTCATGGCGCTCGCGCTAGCCGTGCACCAGATGATCGACAGCAAGCGAGCCGGGCTCGAGCCTGAGCCGCGCGTGTCCTGGCGCCTGCGCCTTCGCGCCCTGGCCTCGGCTTCGGGCGCGCTGATGATGCCGGTCATCATCTTCGGCGGCATCCGCGGCGGCGCGTTCACGCCGACGGAAGCGGCGGTGGTCGCGGCGGTATATGCGGTGCTCGTCGGCGGCCTGGTCTACCGCGAGATCAGCTGGTCCTTCCTCTACCGGGCGCTGGTGCGCACCGGCCTCGTTTCCGGCGTGGTGATGCTCATGATCGGCGGCGCCAACATCTTCGCTTGGCTGATGACGGTGGAGCAGGTGCCGCACAAGCTCGCGGCGCTGATCCAGTCCGCCGGCGGCGGCAAGACGCTGTTCGTCGCGCTGAGCATCGTCGTCTTTCTCCTGCTCTTCGCCCTGCTCGACGGCCTGCCGGGCATGCTGATGCTCGTGCCGGTCATCGTGCCGACGGCGCAGCAGCTGGGTATCGATCTCCTGCACTACGGCATCATCATGACGACGGTCATGGGCGTCGCGCTTTTCCTGCCGCCCTTCGGCGTGGGATTGTTCATCGTGCTCGGCATCGCCGGATGCGGCATGCGGGAGATCACCCGCCATCTGCTGCCCTACATCGCGACCATGCTGGTGGTGGCGCTGGTCATCGCGCTCGTCCCCTGGCTGAGCTACGTGGTACCGGTCGCCATGGGCTTGTACACGGTTCCCGGGATGTGATGCAGCCGCGCGCCAGTTTCCAGGCGGTGGGGCGGCCGCTGCCGCGAGCCGGGACGAGGCGGCTCCTCGCCGGGCGCGGAAAGTATGTCGACGACATCGCGCTGCCGCGCATGCTTCACGCGGCCTTCCTGCGCAGCCCGTATGCCCACGCCCGTATCGCGCGCGTCGACCTTACGCGCGCACGCGCGGCACCTGGCGTTCTCGCCGTGTACGAGTGGAACGATCTGAAAGGCACGGTCGAACCGTGGCAATCGCGCTCGGCCGCCTTTCCGGGTCTCGCCTCGCCGCCGCAATCCCCGCTCGCCGCGGGGCGCTGCGCATGGCAAGGCGAGCCGGTGGTGATGGCGCTCGCCGAAACGCGGGCGGCGGCCGAGGACGCGCTGGAGCTCGCCGAAATCGACTGGGAGGAATTGCCGGCCGCGGTGGGCCTCGAGCGCGCGCTCGCGCCGCGGGCGCCTGCAGTGCATCCGGGCCTCGCGCATAACGTCGCCTGGTCGAAGGAAACGCTGGGCGGCGATCCCGACGGCATGTTTGCCGCAGCGGCGCTCGTCGTCGAGACCGAGGTGCGGTTCGCGCGCCTGACTGGGGTGACGCTCGAGCCGCGCGGGCTGGTGGCCGACTGGGATCCCGCCGGGCAGTTGCTGACCGTGCATTACTCGCACCAGATGCCGCACCAGATGCAGGCGCACCTCGCCGAGTTCTTCGGGCTTGCGGCGGACCGGGTGC
Organism: Burkholderiales bacterium; assembly: GCA_035550695.1. Classification (GTDB taxonomy): domain Bacteria; phylum Pseudomonadota; class Gammaproteobacteria; order Burkholderiales; family SG8-39; genus SCGC-AG-212-J23. Next base: position 37,667 of record DASZOS010000019.1, read on the forward strand.
GGGTCATCGTCCCCGACGTCGGCGGCGGATTCGGCGTGAAGATGCACGTCTACCCGGACGAGATCGCGGCGATCGCGGCCGCGGTCAGGCTCGCGCGCCCGGTGAAGTTCATCGCCGATCGCCTGGAGTCGCTCGCTTCGGACATCCACGCGCGCGAGCATGCGGTGCGCGCGCGCATGGCGCTCGACGGCGAGGGGCAGATCCTCGGCTTCGACGTGGATCACCGGCATGGCGCCGGCGCCTACTCGGTATATCCGCGCGGCAGCCCGGTGGAGTCTTCGGCCGCGCTGCACCTGGTCGGCGCGCCGTATCGCTTCGCGCATTTCCGCGGGCGGCTGACCGTCGCGCTGCAGAACAAGGCGATGACCGGCCAGTACCGCTCGGTCGGCCACCCGATCGCCGTTCTCGTCACCGAGCGCCTGGTGGAGCTTGCGGCGCGCGCGCGCGGCGAGGATTCGCTCGCGCTGCGCCGGCGCAACTTCACGCCTCCCGGGGATGCGCCTTACGTGAATGGCGCGGGACAGCGCCTGTTCGACGTCTCGCACGAGGCCTGCCTGCAGGCGCTCGAGCGCCTTGCCGATCTGCCGCGCGTGCGCGAGACGCTGCAAGCCGCGCGCGCTGCGGGCCGCGCGCTCGGCTTCGGCGTGGCCTGCTACGTGGAGATGACCGCCACCGGCGCGGAGGCCTACGGCAGAGCCGGCGTGCCGGTGTCGGCCGCCGACAGCGTAAGCCTGTCCGTAGAGCTCTCCGGCGCGGTGCGCTGCGCGGCGAGTGTCACGGAGATCGGCCAGGGCGTGACACAAGCGGTGGCGCAGGCGGTCGCCGACGGCGTCGGCGTGCCCGTGGAGCGCGTCATCGTGCACACCGGCGATACCGCGCAAGTCCCGCACGGCGGAGGCGCCTGGGCCTCGCGCGGTGCGGCGATCGGCGCCGAAGCGGCCTGGCTCGGCGCGCGGCGGCTGCGCGAAAACATTCTCGCCGCGGCAGCGCGGCTGCTCGGCGCGGACGAAGAGTCGCTCGAGCTGCGCGATGGAAAGATCGTCGGGCAGCGGGGCGAAGCGCGGCTCGAGCTCTCGGAGCTCGCGCATATCGCCGCCTTCAAGGGCTACGAATTCCCGGAGGGCTTCCAGCCGCAGCTCTCGGTGATGCACCATTACCGCCGCCCGAAGGACCTGTTTCTTCCCGCCAACGGCGTACAGGCGGCGCTGGTCGAGGTGGACCTCGACACGGGCCTGGTGCGCCCGCTCAGGCATTGGGCGGTATGCGACTGCGGCCGCGTCATCAATCCGCTGCTCGTCGAGGAGCAGCTGCGCGGCGGCATCGTGCAGGGCATCGGCGAGGCCTTGTACGAGGAGCTGCGCTACGGCGAGGATGGCCATCTGGAGACCGGCACGCTGGCGGAATACCTGGTGCCCATGGCGGCGGAGATGCCCGATATCGCGGTGGCGCACGTGCAGACGCCTTACGCCGGCACTTCGCTCGGAGCGAAGGGGGCCGGCGAAGCCGGCGCGGCGGCCGCGCCGGCCGCGATCCTCAATGCGGTGAACGACGCGCTCGCGCCGCATGGAGCGGCGCTCGAGTCGCTTCCTGTCAGCCCCGCGGCGGTGCTCGCGGCGTTGCGCAAATGAAGGCGCCTGCTTTCCGCTACGCGCGCCCCGAGTCGCTGGATGAAGCGGTCTCCTTGCTTGCTCAATACGGCTCCGAGGCGAGGGTGCTCGCAGGCGGGCAGAGCCTGATGCCGATGCTCAACCTGCGGCTGCTCGCGCCTTCGGTGCTCGTCGACATCAACCGCATTCCCGGCTTGAGCGAAATAACGGCGCATCCCCAGGGGATACAAATTGGTGCCACGGCGCGGCACGCCGCGGTGCTTTATTCCGAAGAGGTCGCACGGGCGGCGCCGTTGCTTGCGCTCGCGCTGCCGCATGTCGCGCATCTCGCGGTGAGAAACCGCGGCACCCACGGCGGCAGCTGCGCGCTCGCCGATCCTTCCGCCGAGCTGCCGGCCTGCGCGCTCGCGCTCGAGGCGAGCTTCGTGCTGCGCGGGCCCGGCGGCGAGCGGCGCGTGGCTGCGCAGGAATTCTTTCGCGGGCTCTATGAGACGGCGCTTGGCGCCGACGAGCTCCTGGTGCGCGTCGACTATCCGCGCGCGCAAGCCGGCCGGCGCTACGGCTTCGACGAAGTGGCGCGCCGCCGCGGCGATTTCGCGATCGCTGGGCTCGCCGCCGCGGCGCGCGTCGAGGGCGGCGCATTGCGCGCAGCGCGGCTCGCGTTTTTCGGCGTCGCCGACCGGCCGGTCCTCGTCACCGGAGCGAGTCGCGAGGAAGTGCGAGAAAGAATGGAGACGATCGAAGTCGCGGGCAGCAGCGTCTATCCGCCGGATTACCGCCGCCGCCTGATGCGGGTGCTGCTCGAGCGCGTGCTGGACGCAATCGGGAAATGAAAGAGTCCCTTACAGAGCGGGAGATTCGCCTCATCGTCAACGGGCGCGAGGTCCGCGCGCGCGTTCCGGTGCGCAAGTCGCTCGTCGACTGGTTGCGCGAGGACCAGGGCCTTACCGGCAGCCATGTCGGCTGCGAGCACGGAGTGTGCGGCGCCTGCTCGGTGGTGCTCGACGGCGCCGTGGTGCGCGGCTGCCTCACCCTCGCCGTGCAGGCCGACGGCGCGCGCGTCGAGACCATCGAAGGCGCGACCGAGGCGGGGCGGCTCGCGCGGCTGCAGGAAGCGTTCTACCAGCGCGCCGCGCTGCAGTGCGGCTTCTGCACGCCCGGCATGCTGCTCGTCGCGGCGGAGCTCCTCGAGCGCAATCCGCGGCCCAGCCGCGACGAGATCCGGGATGCGCTCTCGGGCAACCTCTGCCGCTGCACCGGCTACCACGCCATCGTGGACGCGGTCGAGGCGGCCGCGGCCGGGACTAGGTGACGCGCTCCAGCCCGCGCACCGCCCAGCCGATGTAACGGCGCTCGATCAGCACGCAAATCGCGTACATGACCACCCCCATGGCCGCCACCACGACCAGCCCCGCGAAGACGAGCGGGACGTCGAAGCGCGAGCTTGCGGCGATCATCATGTAGCCGATGCCGCGATCGGCGGCGACGGTCTCGGACACCACGGCGCCGACGAAGGCGAAGGCGATGGCGATCTTCAGCGAAGCGAAGAAGAACGGCAGCGAACGCGGCACGCCGATCTTGCGGATGATCTGCAGGTTGCTCGCCCCGAGGGCGCGCAGCACGTCCTTCAGCTCCGGCTCGACGGTGATCAGTCCGGTCGCCACGTTGACCGCGATAGGCAGGAACGCCGCCGAAAAGGCCGTGAGCACCGCGGGGATCGCGCCGGTGCCGAACCAGATCACCAGTATCGGCACCAGGGCGACCTTGGGCACGCTGTTGAAGGCGACGAGCAGCGGATACAGGCCCGCGTAGGCGAGCACCCAGGCGCCGATCGCGATGCCGAGCGCCATGCCGACCACCACCGACAGCGCGAAGCCGATGAGCGTGGTGAAAAGCGTGAACCCGGCGTTGTACATGATCGGCTGGAAGTACGTGACGAGCGTCTTGCCGATGAGGCTCGGGCGCGGCAGCAGGAAGGCCTCGATCTTGAACACCACGCAGAAGGCCTCCCAGAGGAGCAGGCTCACCACCGTGACCACCACCGGCGCGAGCAGGAAGGTGAGCCGCTCCCGCTTCATCGCTACTTGATGTTCACCTTCAGCTCCGATTTCGGCGGATAGAACTTGTCGGTGAAGATCTCGTCGGCGCTGACGCTGCGCTTCATGTTGAACGCTTCCGACACCTGCGCCAGCGTGCGGCTCAGCCGTTCCTTGTTCACCACGCCGATGCCGTCCTTGCGCACCGCCGGCGTGTCATGCACGGACTTCACGGTGAAAAGCAGCCGCTCGCGCTCGATGTCCGGCTTGATCAGCGGATCGCGCTTGCTCACGCTCGCGACCGCGGCCGCCGGGTCGGCGATCATGTCGTTGAAGCCCTTCACGGTGCCGATGATCATCGCGCGCGCGATTGCCGGGTTCTTCTCCAGCCAATCCGCCTTCGCCACCAGGACATGGCCATAGAGGTCGACACCGTAGTCGGCGTACGGCATGAAGTGGACCTGCGACAGGTCGATCTTGGCGCTCATGAGGTTGAGGCGCACGGTGAGGATATGGCCGGTCACGGCGTCGGCCTGCTTGCGCAGGAGCATCGTTTCGCGCAGGTCGGGCGTCACCGTCTTCCAGTTGATGGACTGGGGATCCAGCCCGTTCCGCTTGGCGAACAGCGGAAACACCTGGAAGCTCGCGTCGCCCTGTGGCGCGGCGATCGTCTTGCCCTTGAGGTCGGCGGGTTTCACGATGCCGCTTTCCTTGAGCGACGCCACGGAAAGCGCGGAACGGTCGTAGTGAAGAAAGAACGCCTTCAGCTTCTGGTCGGGGTTCTCGCCCAGGAAGCGCAGCAGCACGTACAGGTCCGCGAGCCCGATGTCCCACGCGCCGGAGGCGACTTTCGCGATCGTGTCCCCGGAGCCATAGCCGCGGTCCACCGTGATGTCGGCCCCGGCCGCCTTGAAATAGCCCTTGTCCTGGGCGAGCGTCCAGGTCGACTGCTGGCCCTGGAACGCCCAATCGAGGATGAACTTCGCCTTCGGCTGCGCCTGCGCGGCGGTGGCGACGAGCAGCGCAGCGCCCGCGGCTACGACTGTCTTCAGGACCCTCATGTTCACGGCTCCTCCTTTGAATGAAGTGGACATAACCCGGATACTAACTGCAGTGCATGCCGGTGGCGTAGAACCGCGTGAGCGCCGCCCGCATGCGCAGCACGGTGCGCTGCCAGTCGTTGAACTCCTGCATGCCGCGCCTTAGCTGATCGACCATCTCGGTCTCGAGCGCGGGAAGGTCGACGCCGGTCACGCGGCCTTCGGCGGCCACTTGCCGCCCGCCGACATAAAGCGCCCTGATGTGCCGGCTCGCCGCGCGCGCGAGCACGAGCGAGAGCTCCGGCACGCTCTCGGCGATGACGTCGCCGGCGAGCGCCGCGTAATCGAGCACCAGCAGGTCGGCGAGCCGGCCCGGCTCGAGCGCCGCGGGCTCGGCGATTCCGGTCACCACGAAGCGGCCGGTGTCGCAGGCCGCTCTCGCGAGCGTGGCGGCGTCCAGCCATTCCTCGAAACCGAGGCCCTGGTGCATGAACCAGGCGAGGCGCAGCTCGCGCAGCGCGTCGTCATCGTCGTCGATGCCCAAGCCGTCGAGCCCGATCGCGAGCGGCACGCCGGCGCGCAGCATGTCGCGCACCGGCGCAACCCCCGAGCGCACCCCGAGGTTCGAGCTCGTGTTCAGGCAGATCGTCACGCCCCGCCGGGCAAGGAGGTCGAGCTCGTCGGGCCGCGCCCAGACCGCGTGCGCCACCGAGAGCCGCGGCGAGAGCAGCCCGATGGCGTCGAGGTGCTTTACGACACCCCCGGGATGCGCCTTGTCGGCCCACTGCCGCTGGTAGCGCGTCTCGAGCAGGTGCATGTGCGTCCGGCGGCCGCTCGCCGCCGAGCGCTCGGCGATCGCCTCGAGGAGCTCGTCGGAGCACCACTGCACGCCGGCGGGGCCGAACTGCACCGTGAAGAGATCCGACTCGACCGCGCGGGCGATCTCCTCGACGAGCGCGACCTGTTCCAGGGCGGGAGCCGAAGGCGGAATCAGGCGCTTGCGCACCGTCCCGCGGTCGCCCTCCTCGATGAGCTCGAGCGTGCGCTGGTCGTCAGCGTAGGCAATCCAGTTGCGGTCGCGCAGCGCCACCGCGAAGCCGACGCGCACCCCGACGTCCTTGGCGGCGCGCGCCACCTCGCGCGCCTCGTCCACGAGCGACATGCCGCCCTGCGGGCGCATGTAATGCATCATCACCGCCGCCTGTCCGCCGAGCGCCGAGCGAGCCAGCGCGACGGCCGCAATCACGTACGGATCGACGCGCGGCGCGCCGCTGATCGCCGCGAGCCACAGCTCGAGCGGCAGCTCGAGCGCTCCGAGCGCGGCCGGCTTCACCGCGCGCGCGTGGTCGTGGGCGTTTGCCGGCGCCGGCATGGCGAGAAGTCCGCTGCCTTCACCTGGACTTGCGCCATCCACTGCGGAGATGCGGGCATGAGAAAAAGCGAGGCTGCGGTGCGGCTCGGCGCGGCGCGCGCCCGGCACGCGCAGCAGCCGCTCGACGCTCAGGCGCACGGCGCTAGCTTCGCTTCACGGCGCCGATCGAGCTGCCGCCGTCGATCGGAAACACGGCGCCGGTGATCCAGTCGGCGCGCTCGGAAACGATGAAGGACACGAGGTTCGCAATGTCCTGCGGCTCGCCCACCCGGCCAAGCGGGTACTCGGCGGCCCGTTCGGCGAGCATTTGTTCGTAGCGCGCCGGCGGCATGCCGGCACTGAGCCATATCTCGCTGCGCACCAGGGAGGGCGCGACGCAGTTGACGCGCACGCCGGCCGGGCCAAGTTCGAGCGCCATGGCGCGGGTGAAGCCTTCTATCCCCGCCTTCGCCGCCGCATACACCGCGGTCCCGGAAAGCGGCCGCCGCACGATCGCGGTGCTGAAGTTCACGACGCAGCCGCGCGCGGCCTTGAGCAGCGGCAGCATCGCCTGGGTGGCGAGCACCGTACCCTCGAGGTTGGCGGCGAGCACCTCGCGTATCGCCTCGACGGTCAGCTCCTCCAGCGCGCCACTGCGGACGATTCCGGCGGCGTTCACCAGCACATCGAGGCTGCCTCCCAGGTCTTGCGCGACCTTGCGCAGGGCCGCGGCATCGGTGACGTCGAGGACATAGCCCTTGAACCCGGAGCCGATCAGCGCCTCGACGCGGCTGCGGCGCCGCCCGGCGACCGCGACGGCGCAGCCCTCGTCGCGCAAGACCTGCGCGATGCGCAGTCCGATCCCTGCCGTACCTCCGGTGACCAGCGCGACCCGCAAATTGAATCTCCGATAAAAAAGACGCAAGCATATGCCATCATTTGTCCAGATGCCCGAGAGCTTTGTCGAAGTCGAAAGGGTCGATCTCGCCTATGACGCCGAGAGCGGAAACGCCATCGAGGACGTCTCGCTCTCGATACGCGAGCACGAATTCATCGCGATGGTGGGCCCGAGCGGCTGCGGCAAGTCGACCTTCATGAAGCTGTGCTCGGGGCTGCGCGCGCCGACCAGGGGCAATGTCCGGGTCGGCGGGCGCGCGGTGTCGGGGCCGCTGAAGATCGTCGGCATGGCGTTCCAGAACCCCACCCTGCTGCCCTGGCGCACCACCCTCGACAACATCCTGCTGCCGCTCGAGATCGTCGAGCCTTACCGATCGTCCTTCAAGCACAAGCGCGGCGAGTACGCCGAGCGTGCGAGAGCTCTCCTCGGCACGGTCGGGCTCGACGGCCAGGAGCGCAAGTTCCCGTGGGAGCTTTCCGGGGGAATGCAGCAGCGCGTGTCGATCTGCCGCGCGCTGGTGCACGAGCCCCAGCTCCTGCTTCTCGACGAGCCCTTCGCCGCGCTTGACGCCTTCACGCGCGAGGAGCTGTGGTGCGTGCTGAGGGACCTGTGGGCGCGCAACCGGTTCACGGTGGTGCTGGTCACGCACGACCTGCGCGAGGCGACCTTCCTCGCCGATACGGTGTACGTCATGAGCAAGCGCCCGGGGCGCATTCTCGCCCGGCGTGCCATCGATCTGCCGCGTCCGCGCGAGCTCGACGTGACTTACAGCGAACGCTTCGCGGAGATCGTTCTCGAGCTTCGCGAGCACATCGGCCGGATCCGGAAGAGCTGAGCGCTCGGCATGCGAGTCATCACGCTCAACGTCAACGGCGTGCGCTCGGCCGCAAGCAAGGGCCTGTTCCGCTGGCTCGCGGCGCAGCGCGCCGACGTCGTGTGCCTGCAGGAGCTGAAATGCCACGAGGCGGACCTCGACGCGAAGCTCCATGGCCTGAAGGCGTTCTCCTCCTGCTATGCGTTCGCGCAGAAGAAGGGCTACAGCGGCGTCGCGCTGCTTTCGCGCCGGCCGCCCGACGAGGTGAAGCAGGGCTTCGCCAGCCGCGAATTCGACGCCGAGGGGCGCTATGTCGAGGCGCGCTTCGGCAGACTCTGGGTGATCTCGGTGTATCTGCCTTCCGGCTCGGCGGGGGCGCACCGCCAGGCTTCCAAGTTTCGATTCCTGAAACGGTTCCTGAATCATCTGAAGCTGCTGAAGGAGCGCGGCGACGAAGTGATCATGTGCGGCGACTGGAATATCGCGCACAAGGAGATCGACCTGAGGAACTGGCGCGCCAACCAGAAGAACTCGGGCTTCCTGCCCGAGGAGCGCGCCTGGCTCACCAAGGTATTCGACGAGCTCGGCTACGTCGACGTCTTCCGCCGCCTGAACGAGCGGCCCGAGCAGTACACCTGGTGGTCGAACCGCGGCCAGGCGTGGAAGAAGAACGTCGGCTGGCGCATCGATTACCAGATCGCCACGCCCCGCATGGCAGCGAAGGCCGTGAAGGAGTCGATCTACAAGACGCGGCGCTTTTCCGACCACGCGCCGTTGACGATCGACTATGACTATCCCCTCGCCTAGCTGGCGCAGCCGACTGCCGGAAGGCATCCGTCCCTATTTCGAGCCCGCGCCGCTGGCGGCGCTGTTCCTGGGCATCTCCTCGGGCTTCGCCTTCGCGATGATCGGTGCGACGCTCGCCACGCGCCTTGCGCAGCACGGCATCACCAAGAGCGCGGTCACCGCTTTCGCGCTCACGTTTCTCGCCTACAACTTCAAGTTCCTCTGGGCGCCCATCGTCGACAATGTGCGGCTGCCGGTGATCGGACGCTTCGGGCAGCGGCGCAGCTGGCTGTGGCTGGTCGGCGTCCTCGTCATGGCCGCGGTCGCCTTTCTCGGCATCGCCGATCCGCAGGCGGCGCTCTACGCGGTCGCGATCGCCGCGATCACGGTGGGCGTGGCCGGCGCCACCTTCGACATCGTCATCGACGCCTACCGCATCGAGCTGCTCGAGCCGCGCCAGCTCGGTGTCGGCTCCGGCATGTCGCAATACGGCTGGCGGATCGGCGCCGCGGCCGCGGGCGCGCTCGCCCTGGTCCTCGCCGCGCGCGTGGGCTGGGCCGCCGCCTATTTCGCTTGCGCTGCCTTCGCGCTGCCGGCGATGGCGGTGGGCCTCGCGATGGGCGAGCCCAGGCGCCACCGCGAGCCCGCCAAGGCGCACGGCGTAGCCGAAGCGATCGTCGCCTATTTCAGCCCGCTCACGGAGTTTCTGAGGCGCCAGGGCGCGCTCGTCGTGCTCGCCTTCGTGCTCATCCACAAGATCGGCGACACGCTCGCCAACCTTACGCTGAGGCTCCTGTTCCAGGACCTCGGCTTCACCAACGACGAGGTCGCCTTCTACGACGTCGGCATCGGCTTCGTCGCTTTGCTGATCGGCGTCTTCGTCGGCGGCATTCTCTACGTCCGGCTGGGGATGAAACGCTCGGTTCTCGTCAGCCTGATCCTAATGGCGGTGTCGAATTTCAGCTTCGCCGCGCTCGCCGCGGTGGGCCACACCAATATCGGCATGGCCGCGGCGGTGGGTTTCGAGAATTTCGCGAGCGGCATCGGCGGGGTGACGGTGGTCGCCTACCTTTCGGCGCTGTGCAACCTGCGGTTTACCGCGAGCCAATATGCGCTGCTCTCGGCGCTTGCCAGCATCGCCGGGCGCTTCCTCACCGGAACGACGGTGGGGGCGCTGATCGACGGTATCGGCTTCGTGAACTTCTACGTGCTGACCACCATAGTCGCGCTTCCGGGCGTGATCCTCTTCTGGTTCATGATCCGCTCGGGGCTCGCCGACCTGTCGATCGGCTCGGCGGGCACCGAAGGCGATCGCTGAGCGCGCGGTTGCAGGCGTTCGCCTGCGCGGCAATCGCGCCTTCGTCCTCGCCCACCAGTTTCCCGTCGCGCACGCGGATGCGGCCATCCACGACGGTGAGCCTGGCGCGGGTTTGCGACCCGGCAAGCAGAAAACCGCCGAGCGGATCGGCGAGGCCGCCGGCGACGTCGAGCCCGCGCAGGTCGAAGGCGGCGAGATCGGCCCGCATGCCGGGCGCGAGGGACCCGAGCTCGGGCCGCCCGAGGATAGCCGCCGCGTCGACCGTCGCCATGTCGAGCGCCTCTTCGGGGGAAAGCCAGCGCGACGCGTCCGTGCAGCCCGGGCGATGCAGGAGCAGGGCAAGGCGCACGTCCGAGATGAAGGCGCCGGCGTCGTTGCTCGCGGCGCCGTCCGCGCCTATCCCGACCTTTACCTTGGAGCGGCGCCAGGCGTGCAGCCGCGGCAGGCGATAGCCCAGGCGCAGCACGGTGCGCGGGCAATGCGCGATGCCGACGCCCCGCGCGGCGAAGCGCTCGATCTCCTCGTCATCGAGCTCCGTGCAATGCGCGAACCAGGTGCGGCTGCGCAGCCACCCGGCACGGTCGAGGTAGTCGATGGGATCGATGCCGTTCAGCCTGCGGCACAGCTCGCGCTCGGCCGGGCGCGGGTGGTAATGCGCATGCAGGCCGCAGCCGTGCTCCGCGGCCATGTCGGCGAGCGCGCGCATGAGCGCCGGCTTGTCGTACGCGACGTTCGACGGCCCGAGGTCGAGGCGCAGGAGCGAGCCGGACGAGGCATCGTGCCAGCGGCGCAGGTCGGCGCGGCACTGCGCGAGCCAGGCCTTTTCTTCGTCGACAAGCGAATTGACCAATGAGGATCCAAGACGCGCTTCTATCCGCCCACCGATGCTCGGTAGTCCCGAACGCACGAGATGCAGGCGAAGCCCCAGCCCGGATACCGCTTCGAGCTCTGCAGCAAGCCGCTCGTCGCCCCGGTCGCCGAGGAGGAACGCGTGGTCCACGGCGCTCGTCGTGCCGCAGAGCAGCAGCTCGGCCGCAGCGTTGCGCGCTGCCGCGGCAATGTCCTGCGGGCCCATTTCCGCCCACGCCGCATAGAGCACCGCGAGCCAGTCCTCCGGGGGCGCGCGGTGCACGCCGGGCCAGGCGCGCGTGACATGCTGGAAGAAATGGTGATGCAGGCTGATGAGGCCGGGGATGAGCAGGCAGCCTTCGAGGTCGATCGTTTCGTCGGCCGGGCCGGCGATCGGCGTGGGCTGCACCGATTCGATGCGCTCGTCCACGAGGGCGACGTGAGCGTTTTCCAGCAGGCCGGCGGGGGTGCGGACCCAGCTCGCGTTTCGCAGGACGATGCGCATAAGACGGTATATTGGAAATTCGCATGCCGGTAAACCGGGTCGAGCATTTGTGGAACGACGTAGTCGACGCGCCGACGCGCGCACTGCTCGCGCGTCGCAGGCCCCCGCCCTTCGGCGGCAAGCGGCCGGTGCTGGTCCCGGTCGATCTCTACGACCTCGTGTACGACGGCGGCCCGCGCCCGGTGCGCGAGCTGATGGCCGAGTATCCCGCGTCGTGCGGCGAGTTCGCCTGGCGCGCCCTGCCGCCGACCATCGAGCTCTACATGGCCGCGCGCGCGAGCCACGTGCCGATCGTGCACGTCACCTACGACACGCGCAAGGAAACCGACCCGAGCGGCATTCACCCGACCAACCGCAAGCGCCGGCAGCCCGATCTGTCGCTCTACAGGATCAGGAAGGAGCTCTCGCCGCTCGAAGACGAGCTCGTCGTGTACAAGAAGCGCGCGAGCGCGTTCTTCGGCACGCCGCTCGCGGCCTTTCTCAACGAGCTCGGCGCCGATTGCCTGCTGATCGTGGGCGAGAGCACGAGCGGCTGCGTGCGCTCGAGCGTGGTGGAGGCCTGGTCGCTCGGCTACCCGGTCGCGGTGGTGGCGGACTGCGTCTTCGACCGCTCCGATCTCGCGCACAAGGCGAGCCTCTTCGACATGCACCTCAAGTACGCTACCGTGGTGGAGCTCGCGCAAGCCCGCGAGCTGATGCGCAATGCGTGACTTCGAAGACTACTGCTGGCGCGATCTCGCGAGCGACGAGATGCGCGCCATCTACTCGGCATACGTGCGCGAGCGCAGCCTCGGCGCGCGGCCGGCGCTCGTCGTCGTGCACCCGGGCGAACCGGTGCGCGACGGGGCCTGGCAGTCGGCGGCCGCGCGCCTGCTCGGCGAAGCGCGCCGCCGGCGCGTGCCGGTCATCCACTCGGTTTCACCCGCCTCGCTTCCCGTGGAGGCGCTCTATTCGAAGGACGAAGAGCTCTGCGCGCGCCCGTGCGAGAGCGCGTTCTTCTCCTCGGACCTCGAGCGCAGGCTCAAGACGCGCGGCGCGCGTTCGCTCCTGGTATGTGGCGCGCCGACGAGCGGCGCGCTGCGCGCCACCGCGGTGGAAGGAAAGTCCTACGGGTACAAGGTGGCCATCGCCGAGGAGACGGTCGGCGACGAGTCCGGCTTTTTGCACAAGATGGCGCTCTTCGACGTGGCGCACAAGTACGCCGACGTGATGTCGCTCGAAGAGCTGCTCGCGCAGCTATGAAGCCCTCGCCCTACGGGCCGTTTCCCTACAGTCCGATCAACCGGCGGCCGAGGCTCGAGCTGCCGGGCGGTGCGCGCGTCGCGCTCTGGGTGGTGACGAACGTCGAGTTCTTCGCGCTCGACAAGCCGATGCCGGGGGACTCGAACGAGCGGCCCAGGCCCACCGACCATACGCCGATGGTGCGGCACTGGTCGCAGCGCGACTACGGCAACCGCGTGGGCGTGTTCCGGCTGATGGAGCTGCTCGGCGCGCACGGCATCCGCAGCAGCGTGGCGCTCAATTCCGCGGTGTGCGACCACCATCCCCAGCTCGTCGAGGACTGCATGAAGCTCGGCTGGGAAATGATGGGGCACAACCGCACCAACACCGAGCGCCTGAACGAGGTGCCCGCCGCCGGGGAGCGCGCCCTGATCCGCGAATCGCTGGAGCGCATCGCGCGCGCCACCGGCAAGCGCCCGGCGGGCTGGCTGGGATCGGGACTGCAGGAGACCTGGAACACGCTGGATCATCTGGCGGCCGAAGGCTGCATCTACGTCGCCGACTGGGTGAACGACGACGAGCCCTACGCGATCGAGCTCGCCGGCAAGACGCTGGTATCGGTGCCGTACTCCTACGAGCTGAACGACATGGCGGCGATCGTACGCTCGAAGTACACGCCGGGAGAATTCGAGCGCATGATCCGCGATCAGTTCGACGTGCTCTGGCGCGAGGGTGCGCGCTCGGGGCGCGTGATGGCGATCTGCCTGCATCCCTTCATCATGGGGCAGCCGCACCGCATCGGCGCGCTCCAGCGCGCGCTCGGCTACATCGACCAGTTCGACGGCGTGTGGAAGGCGACCGGCGAGGAAATCGCTCGCCACTATCTGGACTTCTTGAAAAACGGAGACTCACGATGAAAGCCCTGCTGCTGCTTGCTCTGGCGCTGCTCGCCGCTCCTGTCCTCGCTCAGGACTTTCCCGCGCGGCCGGTGAGGCTCGTGGTGACCTACACCCCCGGCGGCGGCGCCGATACCACCGGCCGCGTGTTCGCCGAGCGCCTGTCGGACTTGTGGAAGCAGCAGGTGTTCGTCGAGAACCGTCCCGGCGCCGGCGGCTCGATCGGCGCCGAAGCAGTGCACAAGTCGGCGCCCGACGGCTACACGCTGCTGCTTGCCACCAACACGCACATCATCAACCACGTGGTGTACCCGAAGCTCAACTTCAATTTCATCAACGACTTCACGCCGATCGCGATCGTGACCAACGGGCCGATGGTCATCGCGGTGAATCCCTCGAAGGTCGCGGCCACGAACCTCAAGGAATTCATCCAGATGCTCAAGAGCGCGCCGGGCAAGCATTCCTACGCGAGCTGCAACGTCGCGAGCCCGCACCACTTCGGCATGGAGATGTTCAAGCACGCCCTGGGCATCGACGCGCTGCATATTCCGCACAAGGGCTGCGGTCCGGCCGTCACCGACGCGGTCGCCGGGCATATCGGCATCGTCGTCGCGACCCTGCCGCCCGCAGTGCCGTTCTTCAAGCAGGGAAGGCTGCGTCCGATCGCGCTCCTGAGCGAGCAACGCTCGTCTTCCGCGCCCGACATCCCCACCGTGCGGGAGTCGGGCATTCCCGAGCTCAGGGACTTCTCGCTCGAGAGCTATTACGGGTTCATGGCGCCGCCGGGAACGCCCCAGGCGATCGCGCGCAAGATCGAGGCCGACGTGCTGAAGATCGCCGCGCGGCCCGAGCTGCGCAAGCGGCTGGAAAACGCGGGCATGGACATGTTCGTGCTCGACTCGAAGAAGATGATGGAGACCATCCGCGCCGACTACGCGAAGTACGCCAAGGCGGCGAAGGCAGCGAACATCCGCGCCGAATGAGCCAATGAGCACGCTCGTGATCCGCGGCGCTCGCCTGCTCGAGGGTGCCGCGGATATCCTGGTGCAGGACGGTCTCATCGCGGCGGTCGGCCACGTGGAAGTCCCCGCCGGCGCGCAGACCATCGATGCGCGCGGGAAGCTCCTTCACCCGGGGCTCGTCAACGCGCACATGCACGGGCACGGCAACCTCGGCAAGGGCATGGGCGACCGCTGGACGCTCGAGCTGCTGCTCACTGCCGGTCCCTGGATCAACGGCAACCGCAGCACCGAGGACAAGTACCTCACCACGCTCATCGGCGCGGCCGAGATGCTGCTGAAAGGCTGCACCGCCTGCTACGACCTCACGGTGGAGTTTCCGGCGCCCAGCGTCGAGGGTCTCGAGGCCGCCGGGCGTGCCTACCGCGAAGCCGGCATGCGCGCGGTGCTCGCGCCGATGGTGGCCGACATCGCACTCTTCGACGCCATTCCCGGCCTCATGGATGCGCTTCCGGCCCCGCTGCAGAAGGAAGTCGAGCGTCTGCGGCTGGCGCCTTGGCAGACGAGCCTCGAGCACATGCGCAAGGCGCTCGCAGGCTGGAAGTTCGACCGGGACATGGTGCGGCCGGCGGTCGCACCGACGATTCCGTTGCATTGCAGCGACGAGTTCATGGTCGGCTGCGCGCGCCTCGCGCGCGAGTTCGGTGTCGGGCTGCATACCCACGTCTCCGAATCGAAGGTGCAGGCAATCGCCGGACTGAAGAAGTACGGCAGGACGCTGACCGCGCACCTGGATTCCCTCGGGCTCGTCGGCCCGGACTTCACGGCGGCGCACGGCGTGTGGCTCGACGACGAGGACATGAAGCGCCTCGGCGGCCGCGGCGCATCGGTGGCGCACAACCCGGGCAGCAACATGCGCCTGGGCAGCGGGCTCGCCGACATGCGGCGCATGCTCGAGCACGGCGTCAACGTCGGCATCGGCACCGACGGCGCCAACTGCTCCGACAACCTGAACATG